>NZ_VOSW01000009.1 GCF_009690905.1 Paraburkholderia madseniana | reverse complement strand
GGGGCGTGGCGGGTGTGGCGGGTTTCGGGGGCGCAGCCGCTGCGCCGGCTGCTGCAGGGCAAGCGGCGCACGCCTTCGCGGCAACGCGGATGGTGTCAGGCTCGGTAGCCGGTTCGGCGGCGAACGCCTCGGCTGACGCAGGCCGTCCGTCGACGGCGCCGGGTTCAGCCGCCAGTGCAGGATCTTCGGGAAGTCGCTCGACGGCTGCCCAGCAGCCGTTCTCGCCCGCTCCGCGCGCGAACCCCAACAACACGCCAGCGCAGACAACGCGGCATCCGGCTTCGTTCAGCGCACCGGCACCGAGCTATACACGGCCGATGGCCACCGCGCAGAAGGTCACGCCGCCCGCCAGCGTCCAGGAGACGCTTCGCAGCATCGCCGAAAACGCCGCGCGCTGGACCGACATCGCCGGCGTCAGCCTCGCGCGCAGCAGCGGCGCGGAAAACGCGATGGTCACGACGACTCTGGACGCTCTGACGGGTACCGAGCCACCGGTCGAGGCTGGGCAATCGGACGTAGCTTCGTCTTCACATGCGAACGAAGTCGAAATGGCCGCGGTGCCGGATGTAAGCGCGCCTTTGCAGGACGTAGTCGAGGCTGCGCCGGACCACCATGCAGCGACGCAATCGCCCGTCGAAACGCCGCGAATCGAAGGCGCCTCTGAAGCGCCGGTCGAGGACGATACCGAGCCTGTCGTGCAATGGCCGATTGAACCGCCGGTTATCCAGGCGCCGTTGGTTGCGACACACACGCCAGCCACGCAGTATGCAGCGCCGGTGCCAACGCCAACGCCATTTCAAATCTTCGCAGCCCAACTGGAAGCCAGTGACGCGCAAACGGACGTGCCGCCGTTCGTCGAAGACGAACCGACGCAAGCGCACAGCGCGACGTCCGTGCCGGTTGCCGAAGTCGTCATCGAAAAACCGCTCGCGCCCTGGGAAACCAGCATCGATGCTGTCGCGCCAGTCGACGCGGCAATGACGAACGCCCCTGCCCTATCGGATGTATCGGACGCATTGGAAACAGTGGACGTAGCCGACGATTTGAACCCGTCGGCCGCCTCGGACGCTTCGGCCATCGTTGCCGCAGTAGAACCGCAAAGCGCCGTATCGCACGCGTCGAACGTGGTTCGTTTCCCTGGCTTCGCAGTTCAGGCAGCACCAGCGACCTCGGCCACCATCGTCGACGAACCCTCGACCGAGCGCACCGACCCTGCAGACCCCGCTGAACCCGCCGAACCCGCAATCCAGCGCACACCGCTGCGCGGCCACATCCCCGCCAACGGCTTCGAATTCCGCGCGCCCGCGGCATCGATGGTCGAGCTGCCGACGCTTGATCTGCTCGCGCGCGCCGACACCGACGTCGAACCCGTTTCGGAAGAAAAGCTCATCGAAACCGGCCTGCTGATCGAGCAGCGTCTGCAGGAATTCAAGGTGCCGGTCACCGTGGTCGGCCATTCGGCCGGCCCGGTCATCACGCGCTTCGAAGTCGAGCCGGCGCTCGGCGTGCGCGGCAGTCAGATCGTCGGCCTGATGAAGGACTTGTCGCGCGGCCTCGGTCTCACGTCGATTCGCGTGGTCGAAACGATTCCCGGCAAGACCTGCATGGGCCTCGAGTTGCCGAATGCCAAGCGGCAGACGATTCGCCTGTCCGAAATCCTCGAAGCCAGCGTCTACCAGAACTCGCATTCGCAGTTGACGCTGGCGATGGGTAAGGACATCACCGGCCATCCGGTGGTCGCCGATCTGGCGAAGGCGCCGCACATGCTGGTTGCGGGCACAACGGGTTCGGGCAAATCGGTGGCGATCAACGCGATGATCTGCTCGCTGCTTTACAAGGCGACGCCCGAAGAAGTGCGGCTCATCATGATCGATCCGAAGATGCTGGAACTGTCGGTGTACGAAGGCATTCCGCATCTGCTCGCGCCGGTCGTCACCGACATGAAGCTGGCAGCCAACGCGCTGAACTGGTGTGTCGGCGAAATGGAAAAGCGCTACCGTCTGATGTCCGCGGTCGGCGTGCGCAACCTGGCCGGCTTCAATCAGAAGATCCGCGATACGGAAGCCAAGGGCAAGAAGCTCGGCAACCCGTTCTCGCTGACCCCGGACGCACCCGAGCCGCTCGCGCCGCTGCCGCTGATTGTGGTGGTGATCGACGAGTTGGCCGACCTGATGATGGTCGCCGGCAAGAAGATCGAAGAACTGATCGCGCGTCTCGCGCAGAAAGCGCGCGCCGCCGGCATTCACCTGATTCTGGCGACGCAGCGTCCGTCGGTGGACGTGATCACCGGCCTCATCAAGGCGAACATTCCGACGCGCGTGGCGTTCCAGGTGTCGTCGAAGATCGACTCGCGCACGATTCTCGATCAGATGGGCGCCGAATCGCTGCTCGGCCAGGGCGACATGCTGTTCCTGCCGCCGGGCACGGGCTACCCGCAGCGCGTGCACGGCGCGTTCGTCGCCGACGAGGAAGTGCACCGGATCGTCGAGTATCTGAAGCAGTTCGGCGAACCGCAATACGAGGAAGGCATTCTCGACGGCCCGGCCAGTGAAGGTGCGTCGCCCGATCTGTTCGGCGACACGCCGGATGCCGAAGCCGATCCGCTTTACGACGAAGCCGTCGCCTTCGTGGTGCGCACGCGGCGCGCGTCGATCTCGTCGGTGCAGCGGCAATTGCGCATCGGCTATAACCGCGCGGCGCGCCTCGTCGAGCAGATGGAGACGGCGGGCCTGGTGTCCGCGATGGGCATCAACGGCAGCCGTGAGGTGCTTGCACCGGGACCGGCGGAATAAACGGGACGGGCCGGTAGCCGCCAACCAAAGCCAGACAAAAAAACGGGTCGCTCGAAGCGACCCGTTTTTTATTCAACGCGCGGATTCAGATCGTCAGCAACCCACCTCACGACGGCGACACCAGCTTGAAGTCCACCGGCGAATCGATCTCGATACGTTTCGGATTCGCTTCGAGCAACCCACTCTGTTGATCGCGCTTGAACACATACACGGTGCCGCTGTTCTGATTGCCGACGATCAGCCAGTTGCCGGTCGGGTCGATCGCGAATTCGCGCGGCGACTTGCCGAGGCTCGACTGGTGCCCGATCTTCTTCAGATGGCCGTTGGCCGGATCAACCGAGAAGATCACGATCTCGTTCGCATCGCCGCGATTGGTGGCGTAAAGGAAGCGTCCGTCCGGCGACAGATGAATGGCCGCGGCGCCTACTGCGCCCTTGAAGCCGGGCTCGATCAGCGAACTCGTTTGCACCTGCGTGAGCTTGCCGTCGGCGTAATTGAAGGTGCTGACCGTAGCAGCCAGTTCGCTAGTCAGATAGGCATGCTTGCCGTCCGCGCCGAACACCAGGTGACGCGGGCCCGTGCCTGCTTTTTCCTGGGTGTAGCGCCAATCGGTCGGGCCGAGCAGGCCGCGGCTGCCGTCCGGCGTGTAGCGGTACGAATACAGCTTGTCGGCGCCAAGGTCCTGCGCGAACAGGTAGTGACCGTCCGGCGAGAACACGGTTGAGTGAACGTGCGAGTTGTCTTGACGTCCCTTCACAGGACCGCCGCCTTCATGATGCACCGTGAGCACCGACGCGCCCACCTGGCCGTCCGCCTGCAATGGGAACACCGCGAAGCTGCCGCCCGGGTCGGCCGCCACCGAGTAGTTCGCGGTCAGCAGATATTTGCCGTCCGGCGACAGGCTCAGATAGCACGGGTCATTGCCGTCCGACGAGACCTTGTTGAGAAAGCTCAGTTGGCCGCTCGCGGCATCGAAGCGAAACGCGCTGATGCCACCGCGCTGCGTGGCCGGGCCGTTGTCGCCGGGCAATTCGTTGACCGCATAGACGAAGCGCCGGTCACGGCTCACCACCAGATACGACGGATTGACCGTCTGCGCGGCCGACACGCGGGTCGCTTCGCCTGTCTTCGTGTCGAAGCGATAGACGTACAGCCCTTCGCTCTTGCCAGCCGTGTAAGTGCCGACCAGCATGTCATAGACGCCATCGGCGGGAGCCGGGCCGGAATCTTGCGCAAACGCATGCGAAGCAACAATCGAGACCATGAGCACGAAACCTTTTATTATCGAGCGGGCGGAGCGCAGAGGAGCTGGCTGGCCGCCGCGCCATGAGGTGGATTGAGCAGCAGAAGGCAAAGGAGAGCTTGAGACAGCACGCATTGCAGCACGGTGACTACGAAGCATATGACCTCCTCTTCATCGGTTATTCGGTTGTAATGGTGTCTCTGGTCTGCCGCGCAATCGGTCGAATTGTTTTGTCGAGGCAAGTATAAAAGCGTTGCGTCGGATCATGCAGCGAATCCGGCGGGCCGCGTAGGCCGGGCCGCGTTCGGCTGGCCGGCCTGCCGGTTCATGCTTAGCAATTGTCCCGCCTGACGGGGCGTTTTTTTCAACCGCGTCTCACCCATCTCACACTACGGAGTTTTCATGAACGTCACACTCAGCCTGGGCCCGCTGGTTTCGTTGATCGCCGGCATTCTGATTCTCGTCATGCCGCGCCTGTTGAACTACATCGTCGCGCTCTATCTGATCATCATCGGCATCATTGGGATCTTCGGCATGGGGTCGTCGCACTTCTAGGCGGCGGCAGTCAGCCATGGAAGCTGCAAGAAGGGACGCACGACCGGGCGCAGTGCCGGCCCGGAAATGTCTCGCACGAACGGGGGGCCGGTGCGGGATATGGCGCGCGTACTGATAGCGGCTGTGGCAATGCAACACGTGGCACAGCGAAGCGGTACGGGCGCGACAGATTCGCATCGGACGCAATGCGCCAGATGCGAGACAACTGCGGACAGCCGCATTGCGCGAGCCCGCGCAATGGAGAAAGGCAGAAACGGAGCAACGGTCAGCCGTTCGAAAGCTGATCCAGCCGCAAACGGCCCTGCAACGACAATCCGCCGACGGCATAATGGCCGTCACCTTCCTGATGACGGCGGAAGCAGGCCCGTTCGATCAGAAAGGCCGCCGCAGCCAGCATTCCGTTGCGGCTCAGGCCCAGCCGGCCATGTTCGAGCGGCAACATCGAATCGTCAGCCAGTTCGCTGGCGGCGGAGAGAATTGTGATGCAATCGGATTTCGACGGGTTCAGCATTGCTTGGGTCCTCGAAAACGGCTTTTGCATGCGCCATGGGCAAGGCCGACGCATGATCCGGCGAACTCCGAGCATCGGCATGAAAATTGATTGTAGGCAGTGATTTGACAATTACCAACCCGCGTTTTGCCGCATTGCGCGCTGAACCAAAACGCATCGCGCGGGTCCGGTAACACAATGACCCCCAGCGCGGCGGCCTTCGCCTCGCCTAAAACAGACACGCTCCCCCATGCCCGCACTCATCGAAGACTATGCGCTCATCGGCGACGGCCACACTGCCGCGCTCGTCTCCCGCGAGGGTTCGGTCGACTGGCTCTGCTGGCCGCGCTTCGACTCCGGCGCGTGCTTCGCCGCCCTGCTCGGCACGCCCGACAACGGCCGCTGGCTGATTTCGCCAGTCTCCGATACGCCACCCACGATCACGCGCCGTTATCGCGGCGAGACGCTGGTTCTGGAAACCGATTTCGAAACGCCCGAAGGCGCAGTCACGCTGATCGACTTCATGCCGCCGGGCAACGGCTGGTCGGAGATGGTGCGGATCGTGGTCGGCAAACGCGGTACGGTGCGCATGCAGATGGAACTGGTGCTGCGCTTCGACTACGGTTTTTCGATTCCGTGGGTGGATCGCCTGAAGCACGACAGCGGCATCAAGGCGATCGTCGGCCCGGACACGGCCGTGCTGCGCACACCGGTCGAGTTGCACGGCGAAAACATGAAAACCATCGCGACGTTCACGGTGAGCGAAGGCGAGCGCGTGCCGTTTTCGCTGGCCTATGCGGCTTCGCATCTGCGCATTCCGCCAGGACGCGATCCGCACACGTCGCTTGCCCGCACCGAGAACCATTGGCTCGAATGGTCGGCGCGCAGCACGGTCGAAGGCAAATGGGCCGCGCAGATCCGCCGCTCGCTGATTACGCTGAAGGCGCTGGCGTACGAGCCGACCGGCGGCATCGTCGCCGCGCCCACCACGTCGCTGCCGGAACAGTTGGGCGGCACGCGCAACTGGGACTACCGCTATTGCTGGCTGCGCGACGCCACCATCACGCTGCTCGCGATGATGCGCGGCGGCTATTACGACGAAGCGCGCGCATGGCGCAGCTGGCTGGGCCGCGTAATGGCCGGCGCGCCGGATCAATTGCAGATCATGTACGGGATCGCCGGCGAGCGGCGCCTGCCCGAATTCGAAATCGACTGGCTGCCGGGTTATCAGGGTGCCAAACCCGTGCGGATCGGCAACAACGCGGTCGGACAGCGCCAGCTCGACGTCTACGGCGAAGTGATGAACGCGCTGCATCTTGCGCGCGTCGGCGGCCTGCAGGCGGACGACACTGCATGGAACGTGCAGCGCGCGTTGCTCAGCCATCTCGACACGATCTGGAAAGAGCCGGACGAAGGCATCTGGGAAACCCGTGGCGGCCGCCAGCACTTCACCTTCTCCAAGGTGATGGCGTGGGTCGCCTACGACCGCGCCATCCGGTCCGCCGAAATGTTCAAGCTGGAAGGCCCACTCGATGAATGGCGCGCAACCCGCGCGACAATCCACGCGGAAGTCTGCGCGAAGGCGTGGAATCCGGCGCTTAATGCGTTCTCCCAGTCCTACGGCAGCGATCAGCTCGATGCGAGCGTACTGCTGATGCCGTTGGTCGGCTTCCTCCCGCCGACGGATCCGCGCGTCAAGGGCACGGTGGCGGCGATCGAAAAGGACTTGATGCACGACGGCTTCGTGATGCGCTACCGCACCACTGAATACGACGACGGTCTGCCGCCTGGCGAAGGCACCTTCCTCGCGTGCTCGTTCTGGATGGTGGACAACCTGGCGCTGCAAGGCCGCATCGATGAAGCCGTCGCGATGTACGAACGGCTGCTCCGCCTCTGCAACGACGTCGGTCTGCTGGCGGAAGAGTACGATCCGACCGCGAAACGCCTGGTCGGTAATTTCCCGCAAGCGTTTTCGCATGTGGCGCTGGTGCACACCGGCCTGAACCTGATGAAGCACGAACAGGCGATGGCCCAGGCGACCGGGCAGCCACCGCATAACGGCACCATGACAGAGGAACTTGAGGCTGCGGCAACCCCGGATAGCGGCGCGGCGGCATCGTCAGTACCATGATTTAATGACAGTTTGCGCGCAGCCCGCGCGTAAATTGCTGCATTGCACAAGTACGCTTTGTTCAGTATGATCCAGCAGACTGTCGGCCGAAAATCAATGTGCCTACAACCAATACGGCCTGCCGCAACGCCACACGCGTGTTTGCCAAGCCCCATGCGAACCGCTTAAACGGAGCACCCATGCTCTACCAACTGCACGAATTCCAACGGGCGATGTTGAGCCCCCTTACCGCCTGGGCCCAGGCTGCGTCGAAATCGTTCGCGAATCCCGCCAGCCCGTTAGCCTATGTGCCCGGTGCCACACGCCTCTCAGCCGGTTACGAACTGCTCTACCGGCTTGGCAAAGATTACGAAAAGCCTGAGTTCAACCTTCATCAAATTGTCAAAGACGGTCACAACATTCCGATCATCGAACAAACGATCATCGAAAAACCGTTTTGCCGCCTGATGCGCTTCAAGCGTTTCGCGGACGACAGTGACGCTGTTACCCAATTGAAAGATGAGCCGGTCGTGCTGGTGTGCGCACCGTTGTCAGGGCACCACGCCACGCTCCTGCGCGATACCGTGCGCACGTTGCTGCAAGACCACAAGGTCTACCTGACCGACTGGATCGATGCACGCATGGTGCCGCTCGAAGAAGGCGAGTTTCACCTCGACGATTACATCGCTTACATCCAGGAATTCATCCGCCACATCGGCGCGAAGAATCTGCATGTGATCTCGGTATGCCAGCCCACCGTCCCGGTGCTCGCCGCCATTTCGCTGATGGCGAGCCGCGGCGAAGACACGCCGCGCACCATGACCATGATGGGCGGCCCGATCGACGCGCGTAAGAGCCCGACCTCGGTCAACTCGCTCGCCACGCAGCACTCGTACGAATGGTTCGAAAACAACGTGATCTTCACGGTGCCGCCGAGCTACCCGGGCGTGGGTCGCAAGGTTTACCCGGGCTTCCTGCAGCACACCGGCTTCGTGGCCATGAATCCTGAGCGCCACGCAGCTTCGCACTGGGACTTCTACCAGAGCCTGCTGCGCGGCGACGAAGACGACGCGGAAGCGCATCGCCGCTTCTACGACGAGTACAACGCCGTACTCGACATGGACGCGGACTATTACCTCGACACGATCCGCGTGGTGTTCCAGGACTTCAGCCTGGCCGAAGGCACGTGGGACGTCGCCGGCGAGCGTGTACGCCCGCAGGACATCACGAAGACCGCGCTCTTCACGATCGAAGGCGAGCTGGACGATATCTCCGGGGACGGTCAGACGTTCGCTGCGCAAGAGTTGTGCAGCGGCATTCCGGAGAAGAACAAGCGTCACTTCACCGCGGAAAAATGCGGCCACTACGGCATTTTCTCGGGCCGCCGCTGGCGCACCATCATCTATCCGCAGTTGCGCGACTTCATCCTCGAGCACAACAAGGCGCCGAAGGTAGCGAAGGAAAAAGTCGAAGCCTGAGCACCCCGCGCGCAGAGATAAACAACGGCCTCTTCTTCAGAGGCCGTTGTCGTTTCTGACGCCTGTTTTGCCGCTTTTTCGTCGCTTCTTATGCGGTCGATGCGCGATCGCGCTGCAGCTTACTTCCGCAACAGATACGCAAGCAGCAACTCGGTGTTCATCTGAATGAGTTCGCTGCGTTCGCCCGCACTGCTGAAATCGCGGCCGAGTGTCGCCTCGAGCGTGAAGCGGTTCGACACGATGTAGTAGCCCATGCCGGACAGCGTCACGTAAAAGCGCAGCGGATCGACGTTGGTGCGAAACAGCCCCGCGCGTTGACCCCGCTCAAGAATGCCGCCGAGCGTGGCGACAATCGGCGAAATCATTTCGCGGATGCGCGTGGACTTCTGCATGTAGCGTGCCTCATGCAGGTTCTCGTTATTGACGAGACGCAGTAACTCGGGATGATCGCGGTAGTAATCCCAAACAAAATGCGCGAGACGTGTCACCGCCTCGACCGGTGCGACACCGTTCAGTTCGAGCGTTCGTTCCGCTTCATTGAGCGCGCTGAATGCGTGCTCGAGTACAGCAGTGAAAAGCTGCTCCTTGCTACCGAAGTAGTAATAGAGCATGCGTTCATTAGTTTCCGCGCGGCGGGCAATCTGATCGACGCGTGCGCCGAACAACCCTCCATTTGCAAACTCTTCGGCCGCCGCAAGCAGAATGCGGCGCCGCGTGCCTTCAGGATCTCTTTTGATTTTCGGCTGATTCATGGTGGCATCGTCTTCGTGAGCCGCGTTATCCGGATCGCGCCGCCGGCCTCTCCTCGGGCCTTGCACCGACAGCACTGAACGGGCTGGTTGGGGGAACACCCTTATGCGGTCTTTCGAAAAAGCGCTTCGATTATGGCACATGGATTGCGGATGGCAATTGGGGAAATCGGCGATAATGTGCTATTTAGTTCAAGCCCAGCGCTTGCGCTTAGTTGCAGCCTCAGTTGCACAAATTCGCGCCTCTATTCGTGTCTGTATTTGCCTATATTGGCGCGTGTTTGCGCGCTTTCGCAGCGCTTTTGTGTTGCCCCGGCCTGCCGCGTGTTTTCCCTAATCCGCGCACGGCTCGCCGTGCGGCCACGAGGCAAGCCCCAACGTCGTGACCGTGACCGATTCCAGAACACTCGCAGACCGCATCGAAGATCTGCTGCCCCAAACGCAATGCACGAAGTGCGGCTATCCCGCCTGCCGCCCGTATGCCGAAGCCGTCGCCCATGGCGAAGCCAACTACAACCAGTGCCCGCCGGGTGGTGCCGAAGGCATCGCGCGCCTTGCCGCACTGCTCGGCAAGCCGGTGATCCCGCTCAATTCCGCCAACGGCGTCGAACGGCCGCGCCCGTTGGCGGTTATCGACGAACAAGTTTGCATCGGCTGCACGCTGTGCATGCAGGCCTGTCCGGTCGATGCAATAGTTGGTGCACCGAAACAGATGCACACGGTGATCGCCGAGCTCTGTACCGGTTGTGACCTGTGCGTGCCCCCCTGCCCGGTCGACTGCATTGCGATGCCGCCGGTCACGGGCGAAGCAACGGGCTGGGACGCATGGAGCCAGAGCCAGGCCGACGCTGCGCGCGAGCGCCACAACCGGCGTGAAGCCCGTCTCGCACGCGAACGCGAAGCTGCGGAGGCGCGTGCTGCAGCGCGGCGAGCGGTCAGCAGCGCGCCCGCTCAGGTGATGGAAACCGGTGCCGCAGCAGCACCCGCCGCGCCTGCAGCGGACTCCGCCGAAGCGAAGAAACGCGCGATCATCCAGGCCGCGCTCGAGCGTGCACGCCAGAAGAAAGAAGAGTTGGCCGCCAAGGGCCAAGGTCCGCAGAACACCGAGCGCGTCAGCGCCGACGTGCAGGCGCAGATCGATGCCGCCGAAGCACGCCGCCGCCGTCTCGGACTCGCTGCGGACAACACCGACACTCCGCCAAAGAAGCGCTAACCCTTAACTCTACGCTGCGCATGAACGCGAACAAACGCCGCGCCATCTACGAGACGCTTCAGAGTCTCAACCCGCATCCCACGACCGAGCTCGAGTACACCACACCGTTCGAACTGCTGATTGCCGTGCTGCTGTCCGCGCAAGCCACCGACGTGTCGGTGAACAAGGCAATGCGCAAGATGTTCCCGGTCGCGAACACACCGCAGAAGGTCTTCGACCTTGGCGAGGAAGGGGTTGCCGGCTACATCAAGACAATTGGCCTCTATCGGACCAAGGCGAAGAATGTGATCGCAACCTGCCGCATTCTGCTCGACCAGTACGGCGGCGAAGTACCGGAGGATCGTGAGGCGCTCGAAAGCTTGCCGGGGGTCGGCCGTAAAACGGCGAACGTGATCCTGAACACGGCGTTCGGTCATCCGACCATCGCTGTCGATACGCATATCTTTCGGGTTGCGAATCGAACCGGGCTCGCGCCTGGCAAAGACGTGCGCGCGGTCGAAGCGGCGCTGGAGAAATTCACGCCCACCGAGTTCAAGCAGGATGCCCACCATTGGCTAATTCTGCATGGCCGCTATGTATGCAAAGCGCGCCGTCCGGAATGCTGGCACTGCGTGATCGAGCCGCTATGCGAATTCCGGCCCAAGACGCCGCCGCCGGATCTTTGAGGGCGATACCGTTCGGCGAGCGCACGAGCAGACGCCGCATCGCCGTGGCGCGTTGGTCCGGCGCGTACGCGGCACGCACTCAGTGCGTCCGCGGCCGCCGCCGCGCTTCGGTCCGTTGACGCGCCGCCAGCAAGCCGCCCTGCGTCGGCGTAAAATCACCCCCTTCCAACCCGCCTCACACCCAACGCACCGTTCCCACGATGTTCAATCCCAGCCGCGACGAAGTCCGCCAATTTTTCACCGACACCTGGCGCAAGCAGCGTCAAGGCGAGATTCTGACACCGCTCGAAGCGATCGCTGCCGACTGGATCGTCGAGCATCCGGAATATCACGCCGATCTCACCAGCACGGAAACCGCCCAGGCGCAGGACTACTCGCCCGAACGCGGCCAGACCAACCCGTTCCTGCATCTGTCGATGCATCTGGCGATCACCGAACAGTTGTCGATCGACCAGCCGCCGGGCATTCGCGCGGCGCACGAGCGGCTTGCTGCCCGGCTCGGCTCGACCCATGAGGCACAGCACGCGATCATGGATTGCCTCGGCGAAACCATCTGGGAGGCGCAACGCACCGGCACCCCGCCGGACACGGACGCGTATTTGCAGCGCATCGAGCGGCGCGCCACGCGGGACTGAGGCAATCCGGTCGACTATGGCGGCCAGCGGTTGCCAGCACGCCCGCGGAACTTGGCCCGGCACCAAACCCCAGCCCCAAAAGCACGACACCCCGCCGAAGCGGGGTGTCGTTCATTCTGAAAACAGCGCAGTGCGATTACTTCTTCTGCACCAGCGCACCGTCCAGCGATTCGATGTAGGCGGCGATGTCTTTCATGTCGCTTTGCGACAGGCTTTGTACCTGCGCCTGCATGATCGCGTTGTTGCGACCGAGGTGCGGGTTGCCGTTGCCCATCTGATACTGGCGCAGCGCCCAGTAGACATAGTCTGAGTGCTGACCGGCGAGCTTCGGATATTCCGGGCTCACCGGCTTGTTCAGGTTGACGCCGTGGCAAGCCGCGCAGTTGTGGCTGTCTGCCAGCACCTTGCCGTTGCCGGCGTCTGCGGCGTGCGCGACGTTCGCTGCAACCAGACCGATGACTGCCGCCGACGCGCATGCAGCCTTGAACACCGTGTGGAGTGCCTGTTGGGGCTTATTCATGAATTCTCCTATCCCGCGAATATAAATAGCCGAGTGACCGGTTGGATGACCGCAGCCGATCACTTGTCGGGATTGCTCTTCGAAGAGGAATTTTGCGCTGCGTAGTAGGCAGCGATGTCGGCGATGTCCTGATCCGACAGCGACGCGGTGATTGCGCGCATCGTTTCGAAGTGGCGGTCGCCCTTCTTGTAGCCGTGCATGGCGTTCTCGAGGTATGCCTGATTCTGGCCGCCGAGCATGGGCACGCGGTAGACCTCAGGGTATGCCGTGCGGTATTCAGGGATGCCGTGGCAGCCAATACACATCGCGACCTTGCCTTGGCCCGCCTTCGCGTTGCCGACGACATCCGCTGCCTGCGCACTGGCCGCATAGCCCGCGAGCACCGACAGCGCTGCGATCACGACGTGTTTGCCGACGAATTTATTCATAGCATGTAACCTGGCTTGAGGGGAAACGGGCGCCCGAAAAGGCAACGGCCCGCGCCGTTATTCTTATAGGGTAGCCACGCAGGCCAAAAAAATCGGGCTAATTGTACCGCGACGCCGCGCCGAACGTCCACCGCGCGGGGCGAGAGGCGTATCCGGCCGCCGCAAAACCACGGCTGGCGCCATTTTGCTCCGCCACGCCGGTTCCGCATGGCTTCGTGCCGCCCGCTACGCACCGCCCGCCCGGCCCACGACGCCCTGCGCGCCCGCCCACCGGGCACGCAGGGCGAACGGACTGCTCGCGAACGCCGCATAGGCACGTGAACCGGCGTCCAGCACCGCGGGTGACACCTTACGCCAGGCTGATTCAGCCCAACAGGCCTTCTGACTTATACTGGGTTTTTTCCCAAAAAAGAGCATCTCGCCATGCGTTTTGAAGGCTCATCGCAATACGTCGCCACCGACGACCTCAAGCTCGCGGTCAACGCCGCGATGACGCTGAAGCGCCCGTTGCTGATCAAGGGCGAACCCGGCACCGGCAAAACCATGCTCGCCGAAGAGGTCGCCGCCGCGCTCGGCATGCCGCTATTGCAGTGGCATATCAAGTCCACCACCAAGGCCCAGCAAGGCCTGTACGAGTACGACGCGGTGTCGCGCCTGCGCGATTCGCAGCTCGGCGACGAGCGTGTCAAGGACATCCGCAACTACATCGTCAAGGGTGTGTTGTGGCAGGCGTTCGAGTCGGAGGAGCAGACGGTGCTCCTGATCGACGAGATCGACAAGGCCGACATCGAATTCCCGAACGACCTGCTGCGCGAACTCGACCGCATGGAGTTCTACGTGTACGAGACCCACGAGCTGATCCGCGCCAAAAAGCGCCCGCTCGTGATCATCACGTCGAACAACGAGAAGGAACTGCCGGACGCGTTTCTGCGCCGCTGCTTTTTCCACTACATCAAATTCCCCGACCCGGTGACCATGCAGCAGATCGTCGAGGTGCACTACCCCGGCATCAAGAAGGAACTGCTTGCCGCGGCGATGCAGAGCTTCTTCGAGTTGCGCAACGTCGCCGGTCTGAAGAAGAAACCGTCCACGTCGGAACTGCTCGACTGGCTGAAGCTGCTGCTCGCCGAGGACATTCCGCCCGAAGCGCTGCGCTCGTCCGACCAGAAGCAGATCATCCCGCCGCTGCACGGCGCGCTCCTGAAGAACGAGCAGGACGTGAGCCTGTTCGAGCGGCTGATCTTCATGAACCGCAACAACCGTTGATGAACCGTTGATTGATCGCGAATACCCGTTGATGAGCGCGGCGCACCGCCCACTCGCCGCCGCCGAGGACACAGCATGCTGATCGACTTCTTCTACTCGCTGCGCGCGGCCAAACTGCCGGTGTCGGTGAAGGAATACCTGACGCTGCTCGAAGCGCTCAAAGCCAATGTGATCGCGCCGTCGCTCGACGAGTTCTACTATCTCGCACGCATCACGCTGGTCAAGGACGAGCAGTATTTCGACAAGTTCGACCAGGCGTTCGGCGCGTATTTCAACGGCGTCGCGCAAGCCTCGGAACTCGCCTTCGACGTCCCGCTCGACTGGCTCAAGAAGAAGCTGCAACGCGATCTGTCGCCCGAAGAAAAAGCGCAGATCGAAGCGATGGGCGGCCTCGACAAGCTGATGGAGCGCCTGAAGGAGCTGTTCGACGAACAGAAAGAGCGCCACGAAGGCGGCAACAAATGGATCGGCACGGGCGGCACTTCGCCGTTCGGCAACGGTGGCTACAACCCTGAGGGCGTGCGCATCGGCGGCGACGCGGCGGGCAACCGCACGGCGGTGAAGGTGTGGGAAGCGCGCGCCTATCGCGACTACGACGACCAGGTCGAAATCGGCACACGCAACATCAAGATCGCGCTGCGCCGCCTGCGCCGTTTCGCTCGCGAAGGCGCGGCCGAAGAGCTCGATCTGCCCGACACGATCCGCAGCACCGCGGCGAACGCCGGCTGGCTCGACCTGAAGATGGTGCCGGAGCGGCACAACAAGGTCAAAGTGCTGATGCTGCTCGACGTGGGCGGCTCGATGGACGATCACATCAAGCGCACCGAAGAACTCTTTTCCGCCGCCAAGGCCGAATTCAAGCATCTCGAGTTCTATTACTTCCACAACTGTGTGTACGACTTCCTGTGGAAGAACAATCGCCGCCGTCACGCCGAACGCATGCCGACGTGGGACCTGCTGCACAAGTTCACGCCCGACTACAAGCTGATCTTCGTCGGCGACGCGACCATGAGCCCCTATGAAGTGCTGCAACCGGGCGGCTCGGTCGAATACAACAACGCCGAAGCCGGCGCCGTGTGGCTGCGCCGCCTCGCCGATCATTTCCCGCATTACGCGTGGCTCAATCCGGAGCCGGAAGGTTTGTGGGCGTACCGGCAGTCGGTCAGCGCGATCCGGGAAGTGCTCGGTCATCGCATGTATCCGCTCACCCTCGCCGGACTCGAAACGGCGATGCGCATGTTGAGCAAGTAATCAGGTCGGTTCACGTTTTTCTCCAACTATAAGAAAGTTTCTGCATGAGTCAGTCTTCATCGCCCGTTTTGTCCCCTGCCGACGTACACCCCGGGCCGCTCAGACCGTTTGCCGATACGTCCTTGTCCACCCTCGTCGCCGGCTTCGTCGCGATGATGACGGGCTACACCAGTTCGCTCGTGCTGATGTTCCAGGCCGGCCAGGCCGCCCATCTCACCGATGCGCAGATTTCGTCGTGGATCTGGGCATTGTCGATCGGCATGGCCGTCTGCACGATCGGCCTTTCACTGCGCTTTCGCGCACCGATCGTGATTGCCTGGTCGACGCCCGGCGCGGCGCTGCTGGTGTCGTCGCTGCCGCATGTGACCTACCCTGAGGCGATCGGTGCGTTCATCGTCTGCGCGGTGTTGCTGACCCTGGTCGGCCTGACCGGCTGGTTCGACACGCTGATGAAGAAAATCCCGGCGGGCATCGCTTCGGCTTTGCTGGCGGGCATTCTGTTCGAGATCGGCATCGAGATTTTCCGCGCGGCGCAGTTTCAGACCGCGCTCGTGCTGGCGATGTTCTTCACCTATCTGATCGTCAAACGCCTCGCGTCGCGCTATGCGATCGTGACGACGCTGGTCGTCGGCACGGCGCTCGCCGGTGGGCTCGGGCTGCTCGACTTCAGCCGCTTTCACGTCGCGCTCGCCCACCCGGTGTTCACGATGCCGGCGTTTTCGGTCGCGGCGAGCATCAGCATCGGCATTCCACTTTTCGTCGTCGCGATGGCGTCGCAAAACGTGCCGGGGATCGCCGTGCTGCGCGCAGACGGCTACACCACGCCATCCGCGCCGCTGATTTCGACGACCGGCATCGCCTCGCTGCTGCTCGCGCCGTTCGGCTCGCACGGCATCAATCTTGCGGCGATCACAGCGGCGATCTGTACCGGCCCCGAAGCGCACGAAAACCGCGACAAGCGTTACACCGCGGCAGTCTGGTGCGGTATTTTCTATCTGATTGCCGGGATTTTCGGCGCGACCATCGCCGCACTGTTCGCCGCCTTGCCGAAGGCGCTGGTGGTCTCCGTTGCGGCGCTGGCGCTGTTCGGCTCGATCATGAGCGGCCTCGCCAACGCCATGCAGGACCTGAAGCAGCGCGAAGCGGCGCTGGTGACGTTCATGGTGACGGCTTCCGGCCTCACCCTGCTGTCGATCGGCTCGGCGTTCTGGGGGCTGGTGGCGGGCGTACTGACGCAACTGGTGCTGAACGCCCGGCGCGCCTGAATCCGCCATAGAATAGAAGCATCCGGCAGCGCTTTCCGTCAAAATTCCCCGGCAACATGACGGGCAAACGCTGCAGCGTGACCCGCGGCCGCCGGAACGGTTTGTCTTTTCCCTCCGGTGGCGATCTCATTTCTCCTGAACCACGGCGCACGCGCGCCATGAAGGCTCGAACATGACAACCGCACTCGACCAACTCAAGCAATACACCACCGTCGTGGCCGATACCGGCGACTTCCAGCAGCTTGCCCAGTACAAGCCGCAGGACGCGACCACCAATCCGTCGCTGATTCTGAAAGCCGTCCAGAAAGACGACTACAAGCCGCTGCTCGAAAAGACCGTGAAGGCGCATGCGTCGAAGCCGGTCGGTGCAATCATCGACCAGTTGCTGATCGCATTCGGCACCGAAATTCTCAAGATCATCCCGGGTCGTGTGTCGACCGAAGTGGATGCACGCCTGTCGTTCGACACCGAAGCGTCGATCGCCAAGGGCCGCGAGCTGATCGCCCTGTACAAAGAACACGGCATCGGCCGCGAGCGCGTGTTGATCAAGCTGGCCTCCACGTGGGAAGGCATTCGCGCCGCCGAAGTGCTGCAAAAGGAAGGCATCCACTGCAACATGACGCTGTTGTTCTCGCTCGCGCAGGCCGCTGCCTGTGCAGAAGCAGGCGCGCAACTGATTTCGCCATTCGTCGGCCGCATCTACGACTGGTACAAGAAGAACGCCGGCAGCGCGTGGGACGAAGCGAAAGACGGCGGTGCTAACGATCCGGGCGTCAAATCGGTGCGCCGCATTTACGCGTACTACAAGAAGTTCGGCTACAAGACCGAGGTGATGGGCGCGAGCTTCCGCACCCCGGGCCAGATTCTGGAACTGGCCGGCTGCGATCTGCTGACCATCAGCCCGGATCTGCTGCAAAAGCTGCAGGAGAGCACCGAGCCGGTCGAGCGCAAGCTGTCGCCTGAAATGGGCAAAGGCGTGGACATCGAACGCGTGCCGGTCGACGAATCGTCGTTCCGTTTCCTCGTCAACGACGAAGCGATGGCGACCGAAAAGCTCGCTGAAGGCATCCGCGCGTTCGCGGCAGACGCCGTCAAGCTGGAAAAAATGATCGAAGCGCTGCGTTAGGCTTCGGCTTAGTCTTGGCCGCTTGAGTACGCGGCTGCACACGAGGTCGCGCACTTATTGGCGAGCCTGGTTGCGCATCCGGTTGAATACGCGGCCCTGAGCCATCCGGTTCAGGGCCGCGTGCCGTTTACAACCGCACATCCGATACCTGTCCGCGCCACTGCTTCTTACGAAATAAAGTCACAATTGCTGCCCCAACGGACGACTACAATCGTCTGCACGCCCGCCCCTCGATACCATTTGCCGAAGGAGCGCGGCGCCGCTGATCCATATCCCGGGAGACGATCATGTACGTTCAGCCTTACGTATTTTTCAACGGACGCTGTGAAGAAGCGCTCAAGTACTACACAGAGAAGCTCGGCGCCGAGGTATTGCTACTGATGCGCTACAAGGACGCGCCGCCCAGCGCCGACCCGGAGAACCAGCCGCGCCCCGGTCTGGAAGAAAAGATCATGCACGCCACGATCAAGCTCGGCTCGACCAACTGGATGGCCTCCGACGGCCACTGCGACCCGCAGGCCACGTTCAGCGGCTTCAGCCTCTCGCTGACGGCTGACGACGCCGAGTCGGGCGAGAAATATTTCAACGCGCTGGCCGACGGCGGTTCGGTGACGATGCCGTGGCAAGCCACCTTCTGGAGCAAGGGCTTCGGGATGGTGGTGGACCGCTTCGGTCTCGCGTGGATGGTGACGCTGCCGGATGCCTGAGCGCGTCATGCAAGGCTGCATGGTTGCGGCTGAGGCGGTGTGCCGACGCGATCGCCGTAACCATGCAGCCGCCGTACTGTATGTAGCCGCAGCCTGTCAGGCCGCCACACCGGCTCACCCGGACAACGTGAAAAGCTAAGCCTTCTGCAAAACGGGCGAACGCCGCTCGATGTCCCAGTTCGGCTCAGTCTCCAGCAACAAGGCGCGCAACCGCTCCACCTGTTCGGCTAAGCGCTGCCCGAGCCAATACGGCCCCTGCAAGTCGGGCGGCAATTCTAGCGCCGCGTCGCCGTGCGCCTGAGCAAGCGGCGACGCGGCCGGAATGCCGAAGTGCGTCGCGCGGCCAAAGCGCAGGCCGCGCGCCATTGCCAGCAGAATGCCGCGCACGGCAAGCACCTCAACGCCGCACGCCCGCACATACGCAGCGCGCGCCGCGGCATCGGCGCGCATCAGCGGGCCGATCGCCAGCAATTCCAGCGAACTGAGCACCGAACGGTGCAGCCGCTGGATCTCCTCGAGCCGGGCCTGCGGCACATCGATCTCCTTCGCCACCGAAGGCATCAGCGAGCGCAGCTGAACCAACCGCTTGTTGATCGCGAGGAAGCGTTTGACCTGTTCGTCCTCGTTGATCGTGTCCCCTTCCAGCAGACGGGTGTAAATCTGCGCGCAGGCCCGCAGATTGTCGGCGATCCCGTAACGCCACGAATAAGTCGCGTGCAGCGGCAACACGAACGAAAACGCCAGCGCGATTACAATGCCGATCAGCACGTTCAGCGTGCGCCATAGACCGACGTCGATCAGATTGTCGCCATGGCCCGCGACGATGCACATCGTGATCGCCGTCAAGAGACCGATATACCCCGACGAACCGATCGCGAACCATGCGCAGATCCCCGCGACGATCGACATCAGCACATAGGTGAGCGGCAGCGACCCGGTCAGATTCTGCGTCAGGATGAGCAGAAGCCCGATCACCGCGCCGAGCAGCGTTCCCGCCGCCCGGTCGGCAGCCTTCTTGCGGATATTGCCGTGATGTTGCAAGCCGCCGATCACCACCAGCAGGGTCACCGACGACCAGATGCCGTGAGGAATGTTGATACCGGTGGTCGCGAGAATCGACACCAGCATCGCGACGCCGACGCGCAGGCTATGCAGCACCTTCGCGTGGCGATAGCGGTAGTACGGCGACGTGATCGTGCGCACCATGCGGCTAATGGCCGAGCGGCGGACAACTACACGGGGGGAATCGGCAGAAGCCATGGCTCGCGCGAAGGACGCTTTGAAGGACGGTTCCGCTATCGTGCCCTGGAGTGCTCCGGAAAGACAAACGCCCGCAAACTTTTGTCTGCGGGCGTTGCTTTTCCGGCGAACTGGAACGGCTGACTTAGCCTTCGACCACGTCCAGATAATCTTCGGGACGGGTACGGTCCTCGGCGCGCTGCATGCCGAACATGCGCACCAGCAGGCTCACCACGACCGACACCACCAGGTTGACGATCAGCGACCACACCGCCGCGTAGCCCGGAATCGCCATGCCGAACAGGTGAATCGTGAAGATCGAACTCGCCAGCTTCAGCGAAATCGCCATCCACGTGCCGGTTGCGATGCCGACCGCCCAGCCGATCAGGAGGCCGCGGTAGTCGAGCACACGCGTGTAGAGACCCAGCACGATCGCCGGCAGTGTCTGGATGATCCAGATGCCGCCCAGCAGTTGCAGCTGAATCGCGTACGTGAGCGGCAGACCGAGAATGAACGCGACGGCGCCGACCTTGACGATCAGCGACACCAACTTCGCGACGTTGGTCTCCTGCTCATGCGACATATTGCGGTTCACGAACTCCTTGTGGATGTTGCGCGTGTACAGGTTCGCTGCCGCAATCGACATGATTGCCGCCGGCACCAGCGCGCCGATACCGATCGCCGCGAAGGCCACGCCGACGAACCACGACGGGAAGAAGTGCAGGAACAGCGCCGGCACCGCGAAGTTCGGGCCGAACGCCTTGAAGTACGGCGCGAATTCCGGCATGTCCTTCACGCCCGAAGCCAGAGCCATGAAGCCCAGCAGCGCGAGCAGACCGAGCACCAGCGAGTAGGCCGGCAGCATCGCCATGTTGCGGCGGATCGTGTTACCCGATTTCGACGACAGCACCGCGGTGATCGAGTGCGGATACAGGAACAGCGCGAGCGCCGAGCCCACCGCAAGCGTCGCGTACGCGCTGTAGCCGTTCAGGCTCGACACGTCCGGTGCCTTCAGCAGCAGCTTGGCCGGCGGCACCACGCTGAAGATATGACCGAAGCCGCCCAGTTGCGGCGGAATCACGATGACCGCGGCAAAGATCACGACATAGATCAGCACGTCCTTGACGACCGCGATCATGGCCGGCGCGCGCAGGCCCGACGTGTACGTGTAAGCCGCCAGAATCGCGAACGCGATGATCAGCGGCAGATCGCCGACGAAGCCCTTGGTGTCGAAACCCAGCGCGCCGATCACCACTTCGATACCGACCAGTTGCAGCGCGATGTACGGCATCGTCGCGACAATGCCGGTCACGGCGATCGCCAGTGCCAACATGCGGCTGCCATAGCGAGCCGAGACGAAGTCGGCCGATGTCACATAACCCTGACGTTTGGCGATGCTCCACAGTTTCGGGAACACGACGAACGCGAACGGATAGATCAGGATCGTGTACGGCAGCGCGAAGAAACCCGTTGCGCCCGCACCGAACACCAGGGCCGGCACGGCGATGAAGGTGTAAGCGGTGTACAGGTCGCCGCCCAGCAGGAACCACGTGACGATGGTGCCGAAGCGCCGGCCGCCGAGGCCCCACTCTTCCAGATGGGCCAGGTCGCCCTTGCGCCAGTGGGCCGCGACAAAGCCGAGAATGGTGACGCCAATAAAAAACAGGACGAAGACGAAAGTTGCGGTGGCGTTCATTGTTGTGCGCCCCCTTGCGAGCTGCCCGTCGAGCGGGTCTTGGTCTTGAAGTACACGAGCGCCGTGATGATCGCGCTGATCAACACCCACAGCAGTTGGTACCAGTAGAAGAACGGAAAATCGAACAGTTGCGGTTCGACCTTGTTATATGACGGCACCCAGATCATTGCGATCCAGGGCAACAGCAGCAACCAGAGCCAGTGCTTGCTGGCCTTGTTCGCGTCGGCGTCGTGAGCCATGACGTCTCCTCTTCCCTATTATTGAAATGTTGGCCCGTGTGTGGACGGGTGGTGGATGTCCCGTCGCAGGTAGGCCACGGGTACCCCGAAAGCTTCGAAAGAGTATAGGAGCCGAGAACGTCCGGTCAAGCAGGGACGACCCGAGGCGCAAATGTGCTGCTGGGACGCGCCGGGCGGCGGTTTAGCAGAGATGAGGGCTGGGCGCGAGGCGGCTGGACGCGGGGGCTGGGTCGCCGATCGTCGACATGCGTGCTGGGTATCCACGGAATCGAACCGGCCGTGCAATGTACTGGAGAAGCGGTTGGGAAACCGTCGTACCAGCGCAACGGGAAGCCTGGGTCGAACCTGCCTCAAGCGGCCTCAAGCGGCCTCAAGCGGCCCGACCCATTCTCACATCAGATCGAGAACGAACTGCCATTCTGTCCGGTCGATTCCTGCAGACCCTTGATCCACTTGCGCGCCGGCAAGCCAAGTTCCGCTTCGATCAGCTTCGCACGCGCTTGCAGCGTCGTGAACGGCACGTCGAGCGCCGGGCCCGAGAACGCGATGGCGATGCGGTTGCCGTCATGCACTTCCGGCAGCGCGACCACGCGGCCGTCGAAAGCTTCGTTCAGGCGCTTCATGTTGCGCACGAAGCTCGGATGGTCCCCAAACAGGTTCACCGTCACCACGCCCGCCTCGGTCAGGCACGCGCGCACCGCGCGGTAGAAGCCGACGCTGTCGAGCACCGGGCCACGCGCGGTGGCATCGTAGACGTCGATCTGCAACGCGCCGATCGTGCCGTGGTTGGCGCGGTCGTTGACGAAGTCCCACGCGTCCATTTCGTGCACGGTCAGACGGACGTCGTCGTGCGGCAGTTCGAACATCGTGCGCGCGGCCACGACCACGGCCGGGTTCAATTCGACTGCTTCGACTTTGGCGCGCTTCAGGAAGCGGTGTGCGAACTTGGTCAGTGCGGCGGCACCAAGACCGAGCTGGACGATCCGCTTGGGCGTTTCGATGAACAGCAACCAGGCCATCATCTGCTGCGCGTATTCGAGTTCGATGTGATCCGGCTTACGCAGACGCATTGCGCCTTGCACCCATTCCGTGCCGAAGTGCAGGAAGCGCACGCCACCCTCTTCCGAGAACGTAACCGGTGCGAAACGCGGCTTGCGCGGCGCTTCGATTTGCGGCGCGTCGTGTAGATCGTCGTCGTGCAGCACGCGCTTTTTATTGCGCACTGCTTTCTGTTTGCTCAGCGTGGTGTCGCCGGCGTCAGCGTCTTTGTTGCGGAAAGCACGGGCTTCAGCCGAGGCGCGCCTGATCAATTTCGTCATGTAAGGATGTCGCGCCAGAGACGCAATTTTTGGTCGAACGAGAGCATAGCATTCGCCGGACTCGACGAAGGCAATACGAGGGTGACGTAGCCCGCTTCGCCGATCACCGGCGCAAAGCGGCCTGCCGTCTTGCCGTTGAAGCAGACTTTCTTCAACAGCGGCGCGTGGGCGCGGAGCGTTGCAAAATCGTTGGGGTTGGCATTGCGGATCGCGGCGTCGAGACTGCCTTCGCGCTCGCAGGCGGCGAGCACGTCCCACACGCCGATGCCGTGCGATAGCAAACGCGGTAGCCGTTCTTCATAGGCGAGTTCGGGAAGCGGTTCGTCGAGCACCGTGCCGAGCAAACGCCAGAACTGGTTGCGCGGATGCGCGTAATACTGTGTAGCGGCCAGCGACGCTTCGCCAGGAAAGCTGCCGAGAATCAGCGTGTGTGTATCCGCCGCGACGACGGGAGGAAAGCCGCGCAGCATCAGCGCTTTTCCTTACGGTCCGATGTCGGCGCGTGCCCGGATTCATTTGCATCCCGTTCGGAAAGGTGTTCTTGCTCCGCACGCGGCGCACCATGAGCGCGCGACGCCGTATGCTCGAGCGGCCGGCCATGTTCACGCACATGAGTACGCTGCGGCGCGTGAACGTGGGGGGAGGCTGAATACGCAGACGGTGTGCTGGCCGAAGACGCCAGACGCGCCCATAGCGCCGGCAACATGCACTCGGTGACCATCAAGGGCGCGCCGTGGCGCTCGAACACCGAGCGACGCGCAACCAGCGTATGCGGCCTCACGCCACCGATCTCAATCGCGGCCAACCGGTACAACGGATGACGCGCCGTCAGCCTGCGGCTCACCAGCGACGATCGCGCGACACTGCTGTCGCTGTACAGCAACTCGGCGAGCGGCCGCGTACGCAACCTTCGCGTGGCCTGCCATACGCCGACGCTCGCGGCCAGCGGCGCGACGCTGTGCGCCGCGACAAACGGCACGCCGTCGACCGACAACACCACCTCCCGAACCCACACCGGCGCACGCGGCGCGAGGCCGAGCGCGGCGTGTTCGTCGGCCCACGGTAGCGCGACGGCTTCGCGCGTCACGCGCACCGCAACCGCGCCGAGCGTGCGCAGATGCGCGGTCAGCGATCCACCGCGGGTCAACCAGTCTTTCTGGGCGGCGCTAAAACCGGGCAAGGGCGCGACACGCCAGTGGGCGTCGGCGGCATCGAAACGGATAGGCATGGTGTCGGATTATAACGGCGCAGTTGTCAGAGGATCGCGAGTCCCTCACCTGCCGTCCCGTCGGGAATGTCAGTCGATCTCCATGCCGGACGGAACCGCCTCAATCAGTGTATCGATTTCAGACAGTTCCGATTCTCCTGGTCCAGCGACGCGCGATACAACCTTCGTGCTTTAACAAGTCGACGGTCCGCCCGCGATCGAAGGGCGTGCCATGTGATCGGATATTGAAGGAGAAAAAAAACATGAAAACGTTCCTGGGCGCTTCTGCATGCGCAATGTCTGTCGTGCTGATGGCGGGTTGCGCGGCGCCGCTGAACCGCGACAAAGAAACATCGTTGAATAAGGCTGTCGGCATCGAGGTGACGCCGGTTGCCAATGGTGTCTCAGTCAAGCTGCCCGAAGCCGCGCTGTTCGAGTTCGGTAAATCCGAAGTGCGTGGTGATGCAGCGGCCGTCATCAATCGTTCAGCCGTTCTGCTCAAGCGCAGCAAGAAGCCGGTGCTGGTTGAAGGTTACACCGACAATGTCGGCACGCTCGACTATAACCAGCAGCTTTCCGAATCGCGCGCCACGGCGGTAGGTTATGCGCTCGTGGCGCGCGGCGTGGCGTTGGACCGGATCAGGACGAAGGGCTACGCGTACAACAACCCCGTCGCCAGCAACGATACAGCCGAAGGGCGCGCGCTGAACCGGCGCACCGAGATCGTGGTGCGCGGCGAAACGATGGATACGCTGATGGGGCAGAAGTAGGTGTTCGTCATCTGATGTGAGGATCGTAGAAACGCCCGCGTCATGCGGGCGTCTTTACGTCTGCGGTCTTTTAGATGCGACTTTGCAGTTTCAGCGCGACTCTCGCGAGCAACTATCGAGCGCTCTACATCGCCTGCAGACGAGCCGCCACGCGCTCAACCACCGGCTCCCACGCGCCCGGCCGCGGCTGCCGGAACAGATCAACCGAGTCGTACCACGGTTGCGTCTCCTCATTGCCCCACGTCCAGTGCGACACGTGATCGAGCATCGCCAGCACCGGGCGCCCCAGCGCGCCGCCCAGATGCAAAGGTGCACTGTCGATGGTGAGCACCGCATCGAGCGCGCTCACGTGCGCGGCCACGTCGTCGAAACCGGCCTGATAGTGCGCAGTCAGATCGCACACGCGATACCCCTCTCCGCTCAGCGCCGCCACATCGGCGTCACGGCCCGGCGTCAGCGGATGGAACACGATATTGGGTAGCGCGAGCACGGGAGCCAGCGTCGCAAGCGGAATCGACCGCTTCGCGTCGCGGCGATGCGTCGGGCTGCCCGACCAAACGAGGCCGATATGCAATCGCGCCGCCTCCCCACTCCACGCGCAGATCCGCTCGCGCCATGCCGCCACGCGACTTGCATCGGCAGTTAGATAGGCACCGCCGCGCACCTGGTCAGGCTGCAAGCCAAGCACCGACGGCACGCTCATGATCGGCAGCCCAAAGTGAGGCTTGCCGAGCGGTCCGTCCTCGATGGACACGCAATCCACGTAAAAGCGCGCAAACAGCGGCTGTAACGCCCGGCGCACTGCGAGCACCAGCCGACCGCCCTCGTCGCGTACGCGCGCTGCCAGTTCGTGCACGAAGCGCACCATCTGAATATCGTCGCCGTTGCCCTGTTCGCTGTGCACGATCAAGGTCTTGCCGCCCAGCGATTGACCCTGCCAGCGCGGACACAGCCGTTCCATCACCGTCACGATGTTGTTCGACTCTCGATCGTCGCGCGTCAGACGCGCCGCGAAGTGTGGCCATGCGCTCGACCAGTCGCCTCGCCGCAACTTCAGATCAGCAAGATCGACGGCCGCTTGCGATGCCGACGGGTCGAGCGTGAGCGCTGCATGCAGCGCCGCTTCGCTTTCTGCAAAACGCGCCTGTTCGGCCAGATACATGCCGATCGCGCCCAGTACGTGGGCATTGCCGGGCGCGGCGACATCGACAGCGCGCATGGTTGCCTCGGCCGCGGCGGCGTCGTTGCACTGCCATTGCGCATGGCTCAGTTGCCAGGCGATTTCTGCATCGGCGGGATGGCGTGTCAGCACCTCACGACAAACGCGTTCCACCGTGGGCCAATCGCGGATCTCGCGGAAAGCCAGCACGAGCTGCAACGGCAACGCGGGGTGGATCGCCGGATCGAGCACATAGGCCCGCAACAGCGCCGCGCGACGCTCGGCTCGCGCGCTTGCATCCGGCGACGTCGCAAGCGCAATCGCCAACCACCAGGGGGCGCGGGCATCCTGTGGTTCGTGTTGCTCGTACGCGCGCAACATGTGTGCCGCCGCCGAATGCGCGCCACAGCGATCGATCAACCAGACGATCCATTCGAGCGTCGCTGCCGACGGCTGGGCGCTTACCGCCAACTCGCTGTTGCGCTGCGCAGCGTCAGCGCGGCCGAGTGCGTCGGCGAACAGGGCTAACCGGGCGTAACGCGCGCCGTTCGTTGCCGACTGCATCTGCGGTTGCGATGCACTGTGGTACGCCGCTTCAAAACGCCCTGCGCTCGCGCACAGGTCCGCGTGCAATTGCGGCGTGACACCCTCTGCAATGAGTTCGAGGGCCCGTCGCTCAGCAGCGTCGAAACCTTGCTCGCGCAAGATCGACCACAGGAGATGCACGGGATCGGCGGGGGTTGGTAGTGCGGAATCGGACATGGGAATACAGAAAGTTATCGCGGCGCGTCAATGCGCAATTGCAGAAATGAGATCGGATGCGTGAACGGCCGGGAGACTGCAAATAGTCCCTTAAGCATCCAAATTTCGATCGCGCAAGCATAAGACAGAACCACGTTTTCACATCTCACAAATCAATCTCGATTTAGCGCGTTGAATGGGTTTGATTGGTTAAAGGAGGGCAAAAAAAATGCGCTGCCAAGGCAGCGCATTTTTTCAATCACAAGCGTCAAAACGACGCCGGTCCAGACTCAATTCAAACTCGAAAACTCAACCAGCACGCGCCAGCAACAACGCGTTGGTACGCTTCACGAAGCTGGCAGGATCTTCCAGCGCACCGCCTTCAGCAAGCAGCGCCTGATCGAACAACAGATGACACCAGTCGTCGAAATTCGCGCTGTCCGCATGCAAGCCCTTCACCAGTGCATGCTCCGGATTCACTTCGAGAATCGGGTGGAACGACGGCGCTTCCTGACCCGCCGCCTTCAGCATACGTTGCAGATAGCCGCTCATTTCGCCATCGTCGGCCACGAGGCAGGACGGCGAATCGGTCAGACGGAACGTCAAACGCACGTCCTTGGCCTTGTCCTTCAACGCTTCTTTCATCTTGTCGACGAGCGGCTTGAACTCTTCGCCGACCTTCTCCTGCGCCTGCTTTTCTTCGTCATTCAGCGCGCCCAGATCGAGATCGCCGCGCGCGACGCTTTGCAGCGGCTTGCCGTCGAATTCATTCAGGAACGACAGCATCCATTCATCGACGCGATCGGTCAGCAGCAGCACTTCCACGCCCTTCTTGCGGAACACTTCGAGATGCGGGCTGTGGGTCGCGGCCTGCCAGGTGTCGGCGGTCACGTAGTAGATCTTCGTTTGCTCGGGCTTCATCCGCGCGACGTAATCGGCGAGCGAGACATTTTGTTCCGGCGATTCCGTATGCGTCGACGCGAAACGCACCAGCTTCGCAATACGCTCGCGATTGGCGAAATCTTCGCCGATGCCTTCCTTCAGCACCTGACCGAATTCCTTCCAGAAGCCGGCGTACTTTTCCTTATCAGCGTCGTTTTCGGCGTTCGCCAATTCTTCGAGCATCGACAGCGAACGCTTGGTCACGCCTTCGCGGATCGCCTTCACGTCGCGGCTTTCCTGCAGAATTTCGCGCGACACGTTCAACGGCAGATCAGCCGAATCGACCACGCCCTTCACGAAACGCAGATAGCCCGGCAGCAGTTGTTCTGCGTCGTCCATGATGAATACACGTTTCACGTACAGCTTCAGACCGGCGCGATGATCACGGTTGAACATGTCGAACGGTGCATGCGTCGGCACGTACAGCAGTTGCGTGTATTCGCTGCGGCCTTCAACGCGATTATGCGTCCACGTCAGCGGATCCTGATGATCGTGCGAGAGATGCTGGTAAAACTGCTTGTACTGTTCTTCCGTGATGTCGTTCTTCGAACGGGTCCACAGCGCGCTCGCCTGGTTGACGGTCTCGTCTTCGTCCTTCGTGACCATCTCGCTCTTTTCAGCGTCCCACTCTTCCTTCGCCATCACGATGGGCAGCGCGACGTGGTCCGAGTACTTCTGGATGATCGACTTCAGACGATGCAACGACAGCAGCTCGTCTTCATCGGCGCGCAGATGCAGCGTGATGGTCGTGCCGCGCGCGGCGTGTTCGATCTGCTCGACCGCGAAATCGCCCTCGCCTGCGCTTTCCCAGCGCACGCCTTCCGAGGCCGGCAAACCGGCACGGCGCGTTTCGACCGTGATCTTGTCCGCGACGATGAAGCCCGAGTAAAAGCCCACGCCAAACTGGCCGATCAGCGCCGCATCTTTCTGCTGGTCGCCGGAGAGCTTGCCGAAGAATTCCTTGGTGCCCGAGCGCGCGATCGTGCCGAGATGCGAGATCGTCTCGTCGCGGCTCATCCCGATGCCGTTGTCGTCGATGGTGACGGTGCGTGCGGTCTTGTCGTACGAGACGCGAATCCGCAGATTCGGATCGTTTTCGTACAGTCCGCTATTTTCGATCGCTTCAAAGCGCAGCTTGTCGGCCGCGTCGGACGCGTTCGAAATCAGCTCGCGCAGAAAGATTTCCTTGTTGCTGTACAGCGAATGGATCATCAGGTGCAGAAGTTGTTTAACTTCTGCCTGAAAGCTCATGGTTTCTTGTGCCATGGTCGGACTTCCTCTCTGTTACGAATGGGGTTCTAGTCAGGCGTGGCGCACGGCCGCGAGCCGCTTGGGGCCCGCTTGGGCCTCTCTTTGGCCGCCGGGACCGTGCCGCCGGATGGCCGGATTGCCGTGTCGCCGCTAAGTTGGGGCAAGCCGGCGCGGTTTCAAGAGGCGCGCCGGGCGATGCTGTCGAGATAGCGGCACAGGAACGTCGACAGCTCCGGATCGCCGCAGTTGGCGATATTGAAGCGCATCCACGTGGTGGGCGATTGCTGCGGAGAAAACAGGCTACCCGGCGTCAGCAGAAAGCCTTCTTCGTGGCCGGCGGCCGCGAGCGCGCTCGCATCGACGCCCGTGTCGGCCCACAGGAACATGCCCGCCGCGGGCGTCAGAAACAGCTTCATACCGGTCTTCTCGAGCATCCGCACGGATTTTTCGCGCACGCCGTCGAGCCGCGCGCGCAGCCGCTCGACGTGCCGGCGGTAATGGCCCTCAGTGAGAATCTTGTAGAGCACGCGCTCGTTCAGTTCGGGGCTCGTCATGCCGACCAGCATTTTCTGATCGCTGACGGCCGTGGCGACTTCGGGCGCGCAGGCGATAAAACCCACGCGCAGATTGGGCGCGAGCGTCTTCGAAAAGCTGCCCAGGTAGATCACGCGCTTCAACTGGTCGAGGCTGGCGAGACGCGTGCCAGGATAGCTCGGCGGGCACAGATCACCATAAATATCGTCTTCGACGACGATGAAATCGTACGCTTCGGCCAGACGCAGAATGCGGAATGCCTGCGCGGCCGTGAGCGAGGTGCCGGTGGGGTTCTGCAGCACCGAATTGATCACCAGCATTTTCGGCCGCCAGGTCTCGACCAGCGACTCGAGCGCGTCGAGGTCCGGCCCATCGGGCGTGTACGGCATGCCGACCAGCCGCGCGCCCTGCGACGCGAAGCGCCCGAACATCTGAAACCAGGCCGGATCGCCGACGATCACCGCATCGCCCGGCTTCACGTAAATCCGCGAAATCAGGTCGATCGCCTGGGTGATGCCGGAGACCATCACGATCTGATCCGGCGAAGCACCGATTTCCAGCTCCTCCAGCCGCGTCTGCAACTGCTGGCGGAGCGGCAAAAAGCCCTGTGGCGTACCGATGCCGAGCATCTGCGCGCCGCTTTGCCGGCCTAGCGTGCGCAGCGCGTTGGTAATCAGATCGCCGTCGAGCCAGCGGCCCGGCAAGTAGCCGAGGCCTGGACTGCGCTCGGGACGTGCGCCGGTATGCAGCATGTTGCGCAGCAGCCAGACGACATCGATCGTGGCCGGCGCGGGCGCCGCTGCGGCGATCGTGCGGATCTCGGCCGTCGGCGTAGCGCCCAATCGTTCGCGCACAAAGAAGCCAGAACCGCGCCGCGACTCCAGGTAGCCCTGCGCCACCAGCCGCTCATACGCCTCGACCACGGTGAAGCGCGATACGCCCTTGTCCAGCGCCAGCTTGCGGATCGACGGCATGCGCATGCCGGGACGAAACACGCGCTCCTCGATGCGGCGGCGCGCCCACTGGACGAGTTGCTCGACCAGCGTCAGCGACGTCGTATCGTGAGGCGTGGGAATCTGGGTAAGCGGGACGGACATGACGGGCTCCAACTGTACCGAACGGTATCGAGTCGATTGTACCGTTACTGTGCCGGTCGCCGCCGCTACATTCAAGGCTACATTTAAGATAAGCATCGGATGATGAGGCGGCCCGGGTTGCATTCCGCCGCTCACGAGCGAGTTCGGGCACCCCGCCCAAACGCCATCCGCCTGGCCCGCCGCCCCGGCAAACGGTTATGCTTACGACCCCGGCAACGCTGCTGCCGCACCCGGCGCGCGTTCCGGCTTACCGCAGAAACCGTTTTCCTGATCCGCCATGACTGCCCATTCGCTCCGTCTCGATCACCTCGTGATTTCCGCCCGTACCCTCGACGAGGGCACGCAGTACGTTGCCGACACGCTGGGCGTCGCTCCGGCCGGCGGTGGCGCGCATCCGCTGATGCGCACGCACAATCGTCTGCTGAATCTGTGGGGCGGCGTGTATCTGGAAGTGATTGCGGTCGACCCGCAGGCGGCAGAACCAGCGGATGGCGCCGCGCCTCGTGCCCGCCTGTTCGCCCTCGACGACCCGGCGACGCAAGCGCGGCTCGAAAAGGGCCCGTACCTGTCGCACTGGGTTGCCCGAGTCGACCGGCCAAAGCAACTCGCGGCATGGCAAACGCAGTATCCCCAGCGCATTGCACCGATCGTACCGATGACGCGCGGCGATTTCACCTGGGGTCTGTCGGTGCCTGACGATGGCGCCTTCCCCGCGTGGCAAGGCGCCGGCGACGGGGTATTGCCGTCGCTGATCCAGTGGGACACGCCGCGGCACCCGTCGGCGGTCCTGCCGGAAACGGACATCGCGCTGAAAGCTTTGAAAGCAGCCCATCCGCAGGCCGACACGATCGCTGCGCAATTGCACTGGCTGGGTGCGGCGCACCTGATCGCACTCGAGCCCACGGAAGGCGCGCCGGCACTTGTCGCCGAGTTTGAAACACCCGAGGGTCTACGGACCCTTAAATAAGCAGCGCGCGCGGGTCGTCAACTCGCGCGATAATCGAAGTTTTGACCGGTTCCAGAGATACCAGCAGAGGAGACCATGGACCAAAGCGACTTGAAAGCCCCCACGTGGCAACTGTCCGAACGCGCACGCAAGCTCACGAGCTCGGCGATCCGCGAGATCCTGAAGGTCACGGAACGGCCCGAAGTCATTTCGTTCGCGGGCGGCCTGCCCTCGCCGGCGACCTTCCCGGCCGAGCGCATGCGCGAAGCATCCGACCGCATTCTGCGCGACGCGCCCGCCGCGGCGTTGCAGTACAGCGCGACCGAAGGCTATCTGCCGCTGCGTGAATGGATCGCGCAGCGCTATTCGGTGAACGGCGCGCAGATTCGTCCTTCGCAGGTACTGATCACGACCGGCTCGCAGCAAGCGCTCGACCTGCTCGGCAAAGTGCTGGTGTGCCCGGACAGCCCCGTGCTGGTCGAAACGCCGACTTACCTCGGCGCGCTGCAATCCTTCTCGATGTACGAGCCGCGCTACGTGCAGGTGCCGACCGACGAGCAAGGCCTGATTCCCGAAGCGCTCACATCCGAGCTGACGGCCGGCGCACGCCTCCTGTACGCACAACCCAACTTCCAGAATCCGACGGGCCGCCGCCTGCCGGTCGAACGCCGTCGTGCATTGGCCGCGTTCGCGAAGACCGCACCGTTCCCGGTAATCGAAGACGATCCCTACGGCGCGCTCGACTACGCGGGTGAACCGCTGCCCACCATGCTGTCGATGGCGCCGGATCACATCGTCCATCTCGGCTCGTTCTCGAAAGTGCTGGCGCCGGGCCTGCGGGTCGGCTACATCATTGCGCCCGAAGAGTTGATCTTCAAGCTCGTGCAGGCCAAGCAAGCCACCGATCTGCACACGCCGAGCTTCACGCAACGCATCGTGTACGAAGTAATCAAGGACGGCTTCCTCGACACGCACGTGCCGACCATTCGCGAACTGTATCGCGATCAATGCGCGGCGATGCTCGCCTCGCTCGAACGCTACATGCCGGAAGGCGTAAGCTGGAACCGTCCGGAAGGCGGCATGTTCGTGTGGGTGAATCTGCCCGCGCAGATCGACAGCATGAAGCTGCTCGAAGAAGCCGTCGCGCAGAATGTCGCGTTCGTGCCGGGCGGTCCGTTCTTTGCGAGCGAAGCGCAGCACAATACGCTGCGCCTGTCGTTCGTCACGGTGCCGCCGGCCAAGATCGACGAAGGCGTGTCGCGTCTCGCGGCGCTGATCCGCGCGAAGGTCTAAGCCGTCTCGACCAACCCGCGCCACCGAACTCAACTACTGACTAAGGACACACCATGGCTCAATCAAATGTGTACGACAAGCTTAAGGAACTGGGCATCGAACTGCCGAGCGCAGGCGCTCCGGCAGCCGCCTATGTGATGAGCGCGCAAAGCGGCAACACGGTGTACCTGTCGGGTCACATCGCGAAGAAAGACGGCAAGGTGTGGGCCGGCAAGCTCGGCGCCACCCTCACCACCGAAGAAGGCAAGGCCGCCGCGCGGTCCATCGCGATCGACCTGCTCGCCACGCTGCATACGCATGTGGGCGACCTGAACCGCGTCACGCGCATCGTCAAGCTGATGAGCCTCGTCAACTCGACGCTCGAGTTTACCGAGCAGCATCTGGTGACCAACGGCGCCTCCGAACTGATCGCGGACGTGTTCGGCGAGCGCGGTAAACATGCGCGTTCGGCGTTCGGCGTGGCGCAGATTCCGCTCGGCGCATGCGTCGAGATCGAGATGATCGCCGAAGTCGAATAACAATCGCCAACAGGTTCGGCCGCCGGTTCGCCCGGCCGGTCGTTCCAAGCGTACTGAACGCGTCGCGAGGTGTCTGTCACCTGCGGCGCGTTTTGCATTTGTGGTGAGGTAGATCGTTCCTTTGCCACCAGGTAGAATCCGCGAAGCCCATCAATCTGCTGGATTCGCCGGACTGCGCCCGATGACCGCCCACACCGTTCGTTTCAAACAAGTCGACGTGTTCACGTCGGTGCCGTTCAAAGGCAATCCGCTTGCAGAGTTGCGGCCCGGCTCGCACTACACGGCCCGCCAGGGCACCGTGCTGGGCCGTGCCGGCAACGTTTCGGTGCACTACGACGATGCAGCCGGTAAAACGTGGATCGGTGGGCCGTCGGTGACGATCGTCGACGGCACGTTCCGGTTGCCATGAACGGCGCAGCGCTCGATTGCAGGTTGACGCGCGCCGGCCTGCCGCTGAACGCCGGCCGTGTTTCGCCGCTTCAGGCCACGCTTAACAACAGAATGCCGCACCGTTTGCGCGATTAATGCGCCATGCATGACGAGAGGCTTGGCACACCTGAATTCCATATCCCGATGAAATATTCGAAAACAAGTGCCAGGCCGCAGCCCCAAGGCTGGCTGCGCCGGCTGCGAATTCAGCCGGCCAAGACGGCCTGTTGCGCCCGCGTATACCCGATGCGCGGACCCTTCCTTAATCCAGTGGCATTAAGTAATATCGAAACGTACCCGATGACCTGCGGATGGTCAGGCACGACGCCACGCTCCCTTCCCCTGCGCAGCAGTCCCGGCACCTTGGTCACCATGCAGCCACCCATGAAATTAGCGCAGTCAATGCTCGCGCAGTTGCAACCGGCCGGCACCAGGGAACGGGCCGCCCGATGAGCCAGTTCCGCTTCTCCGACCAGCGCGAAGCCAAACCCCGCCGCGACCCTGCTGTGTCGCGCCGCCGTGCCTTGCTCGCCATTCCGGCGCTCGGCGTGCTGGTGCTGATCCTGCTTTGGGCCGTGATCTTCGCGCGCCTGTCGGTTGAGAAAGAAGCCACGAATCGCGAGGCGATGGCCTCTGCCGCGATTCTCTCCGCGGCGCTGGAGCAGCACACGGTCAAGGCGATTCACCAGGTCGACCAGATCACCCGCTTCGTCAAATACGAGTTCGAAAAAACGCCGAATCATTTTGATCTCGCCAGCACGGTGGAAAAAGGCGTGGTGCAAAGCGAGACGCTGGTGCAGGTGTCGCTGATCGACGAGCACGGCACGCTGATCGCCAACACGGCCGAACCCAATCCCAAACGCATCGATCTGTCGGACCGCGAACACTTCAAGGTCCACGAACACGAAAACGACGACCAGTTGTATATCAGCAAGCCGGTGCTCGGCCGCGTATCCCGCCACTGGACCTTGCAGATGACGCGGCGTCTGAATCATCCCGACGGCTCGTTCGCGGGCGTCGTGGTGGTCTCCGAAGATCCGAGCTATTTCACCAGCGACTTCTACAACAACGCGGCCATTGGCCGCGAAGGCGTGATCGCGGTGATCTCGGACAACGGCACGGTGTTGGCGCGCCGCACCGGTAGCGTCGACACCGCCAGCGGCTCATTCTCGGCGAGCGGCTCGTACCCGACCTCGGAGCATGTGTCAGGCACCTACGTCGATTCCATCGACAACATCACGCGTATCGTCTCGTACCGGCATATCGACGGCTATCCGCTCGGCGTGCTGGTGGGCCTGTCGCAAGCCGAGGAATTCACCGATTACAACCACACGCGCAACGTCTACCTCCTGATGGCGGGCTTCATCTCGCTCGCGATGCTGAGCTTCTTCGCAGTGGCCACCGGTTTGATCGGCAAGCTGCTCGGGCGCGAGCGCGAGATGACGCATCTGGTCGAGTACGATCTGCTGACCGGTTTGCGCAATCGCTATGCGACGCTGCAAACATTGCGGCACGACGTGGCGCAGCATTCCAATCTCGGGCGCCTCGCGATTCTCTTCATCGACCTGGACAACTTCAAGACCGTCAACGACACGCTAGGCCACAACGCCGGCGACATCGTGCTGCAAATGACGGCCTCGCGCCTCGCCACCGCGGTCGGCGACGGCGGCGCCTTGAGTCGCATCGGCGGTGACGAGTTCGTCGTGGTGATCAAGGGCGACGACGTCGAGAAGCGCGCCGTCACACTCGCCGAAGCGGCAGCCGAAGCGTTCGCCAAACCTTTCGAAGTGCGCGGCAGTTCGTTCGTGCTGCACGCGAGCATCGGCATCGCGCTCTACTCGGTCGCCAACGAGAGCGAGATCGACCTTCTGAAAAAAGCCGACCTCGCGATGTACAGCGCGAAGGACGCGGGCAAGAACTGCTATCAGTTCTATTCGCCGCAGTTGTCGCATCGCGCGGACCATTTGATGAAGTGGGAACAGCAGTTGCGCGTCGCGCTCACCGAAGGCCAGTTGTTCCTCGCCTATCAGCCGAAGATCGATCTGACGCGCCGCTGTATCACCGGTTTCGAAGCACTGGTGCGCTGGAACCATCCGCAACACGGTTTGATTCCGGCCAACGAATTCATTCCGGTCGCCGAATCGACCGGGTTGATCGTGCCCATCGGCGACTTCGTGATCGAGACCGCGTGCCGTCAACTGGCGTTGTGGCAGCAACAGGGCTACGACACGCTCTCGCTCGCGGTGAACATCTCCGCGGTGCAGTTCTGGCGCGGCGATCTGTACGAAACCATCTCGCACGCGATCGAGGAAAGCGGCATCTCCGCGCGCCGCCTCGAACTCGAAATCACCGAGACGGCGATGATGGAATATCCCGAACTCGTGTCGGAGAAAATCTTCGCGTTGAAGCGCCTCGGCGTGCGCATCGCGCTCGACGACTTCGGCACAGGCTATTCGTCGCTGTCCTACCTGAACCGCTTCTCGGTCGACACGCTGAAGGTGGACCGTTCGTTCGTCCAGGCGATTCCCGGTGACCGTAGTGTCTGCGTGATGGTCACCGCGATCGTCAATCTGGCGCGTTCGCTCGGACTCACGGTGGTGGTCGAAGGCACTGAGACCGAAGAGCAGATTGCGTGGCTCGCCGCGCTCGGCCATATCGAGGCGCAGGGTTTCCTGTTCTCGCGTCCGGTGCCGGTCGAAGCGATTCCGGCGCTGCTCGAACGCTTCGGCGTATGCGGCATGAAGGGTCACCGCGCTGTGCATGATGTCGACAGCACTCGCAGCGTGTCCAGCACCAGCACGAGCACGAGCACCAATAGCTGAATGCTGCCCGGCGGTGGCGCGCGTGTCACGCACAAGCGCGCCGTATGCAGCCTATAAGCGTAGGTGCGGCACCTCCCGCGCTTATCCAACCGCTGCATCGCAAAACCGGCTACATTCACGCTGTACTGCGTCACAGCGCGATGCTGTCTGCTGGCCGCGCCAATACACACAAAACGATGATCTCAGAGGGCGGGCCGCCCGCGTGCGGGGGCCCGCGTCGCCATGCAGTCGATCACGAGCCAGAATGCCGCCAGGCGAGGAAAACGGGAACCGCTATGGACGCTGTTCCGGGTCGTGTTCGGCCTGTCGGCGCTGTCGTGGGGCGGTCTCGCGCTGATGGCGCAACTCGAAAACCACTACGTGGAACGCGAGGGTCGGCTCTCGCGCGTGGCGTTTTCCGATCTGATCGCGCTCGCCTGGATGGTGCCTGGGCCGGTGGGCTGCAATGTCGCCGTGCAACTGGGACATGCGCTGCGGGGACGCGCCGGCGCCTGGGTGGCGGGCGTTGCAAGCGTGCTGCCCTTTTTCGTGCTGATGACGCTATTCGCGATCTTCTATCGCACGCCGCTCGTGCACGCCGCCGCTTCCCAAACCTTGCTCAATCACTTCAGCGTGGTGCTGGCCACGCTGATCGCGATCACCTGGTACAAACAGACGCGCGCGCTGGTGCGCGGCAAACTCGAATGGATCGCGGCGGGGATCGGTTGCGTGGCGCTCTTCTATGCACGCAGTCCCGCGGCCTATGTGGTGATGCTCGGCGCAGCCTTCGGCACCGGTTGGCTGGTCAGCCCGGTTCGCAATTCTCGCATCGTGGTGTCGATCGGTCGAGGCGACTGGCACATGCTGGCCGCATTGAGCGTGTTGCTGGTGTTGTTCGCCCTGCCGTTGCCGCATCGCTATGAACTGGCACTGCTATGGCCGCGGCTGGCCGGTGCGGGCATGACCTTGTTCGGTGGCGGCTTCTCGGCGTTGCCGGTACTTAAGACATTGTTCGTCACGCCGGCGATCGGCGTGTCGGATAACGACTTCACCTTGGCGTTTTCGCTCTCCCCGTTGTCGCCCGGACCGCTGTTGAATGTGGTGCCGTTCTTCGGATATCTGGTGGATGGCTGGGTGGGCGCGCTGATTGCTACGCTCGCGCTTTTTGTGCCATCGGGCTGCCTCGTCGTGCTGGCGCAACGGCATCTGCATCAGTTGAAGGCCAATCCGCGTTTCGAGCACGGCATGCGGATCTTGCGCGCGGTCACCACCGCGTTTCTGGCGGTGGCCGTGCTGCGCATCGCAGTGCATGTGCCGTTCCAACCCGTGTATCTGGTGACGGCGCTGTTCTCCGGCATGTGCTTCGCAAAGCTCAAGGTGCCGGTGTATGTGGTGTACGGGACCGTGGCGGTCGTGTTTGGGTTGTGGCTTGCCTACGGCGCCATGCAGTAGGCGGGCGCGTCAGAACCCGCGCGACAACACCGCCACACCGATCGTCACCACACCCAGCACGATGTTCACCAGCACGAGACGCCGGATCGTACCGACCGCCTGCGCGCCATCCGGCCACTTCTGCGCCTGCACCGCACGGCGAATGCGCGGGAACACGGCAAAACGAATGTGCCCGAAGATCAGCATCATCACGATGCCGAGGCCAGCCATGGCATGCAACGGCCACGTGGCGTGACCACCGCCGAATTGCATCAGCAGGAAGCCGCCAGTGAGGAGAATCACCAGCACGGCTGCGGCGACCCAGTTGAAGAAGCGGCCGAACACCGATTCCCACAAAGGCAAGCGCAGTTGCGGCGAAAGATCGGCAATGGCCGGGCGCAGACAGAAATGCGCGAACACCATCCCACCCACCCACACGGCGACTGCGAGCAGATGCAAAAAGAGTGCGAGTTCGACAGCCTTGTTCATTTTGTTTTCCTCTCCCGATGACGCCACACCGCTTATGACGAGTGATATTGGTAGCGGCTATTGAGCGCATTCGACCGCGCGCTATGCGTGCAGTTCCATGTACTGGCAGCGTCTTAACATTCTTTGTAGTTGTTATTGCAGCACGTCCGATACCGCGACGGCGCTGCACCCCGGATTTTTGCTGCGCGCGGCGTGTGCTTCAAGGTGCGCGTTGTTGCTGTTTGCGCTTTAAAGCACACGCCTCGTTCATGCCTTGCTCTACCTACTTCTATCTACCACCTGCCAACTACTAGCTACGATTACGCAGCGAGTACCGGACGCATACCGTCGAGCTTCATCTTGCTCTCAGGCGTGCGCCCCTTGCGCGCCCGCTTGCCGATATGCGGCGTGAGCGTGGCGCCGCTCAGCTTCTCTTCGTCGACACGGCCACCGCGACGCGTGCCGATCAACACCACGCCCGCCTTGTTGATGGACAGCGCCTGCACCAGCGTTTCGTTGTCGTCGAGCGCCATCAGCGTAACACCGCGTCCGCCACCCGAGAGTGTCTTCATTTCGTCGAGGCCGAACACCAGCAGGCGTCCACCCGAAGACAGACATGCGATGTGCGTCGCATCCGGCAACATCGGCATCGGCGCGAGCGGCGCGGCACCCGCGTCGATCGTCATGAACGACTTGCCCGCCTTCACGCGGCTCACCATATCGCCGACCTTGGCGACAAAGCCGAAGCCGTTGCTCGACGCAAGCAGCAATGCCTGATCCGCGGACGCCGCGTAGTAATGCATCAGGTGGCTGCCCGATTCGAGTTCGATCAGCGACGTGACCGGCACGCCATCGCCCCGCCCGCCCGGCAGCATCGCAACCGCCACCGAATAGACGCGGCCATTGCTGCCCCACGCAACCAGCGTATCCGGCGTGCGGCACTGGAACGCCGCGTAGAGCCCGTCGCCAGCCTTGAACGTAAAGCCGGCCACATCCAGGCCGTAGCCCTTCAGCGCGCGGACCCAGCCCTTCTGCGACACCACCACGGTCACCGGCTCGTCGACCACGCGCGCTTCGAACGTCGCGCGCTTTTCCTGCTGGATCAGCGTGCGGCGCTCGTCGCCGTATTGCTTCGCGTCGCCTTCGATTTCCTTGATGAGCAAACGCTTCATCGCGGATTCGCTGCCGAGCAGTTCTTCGAGCTTGGCCTTCTCGTCGCGCAGTTCGGACAGTTCCTTCTCGATCTTGATCTTCTCGAGCCGTGCCAACTGACGCAAGCGGATTTCGAGAATATCTTCGGTCTGCCGGTCCGACAAGCCGAATGCGGCCATCAACGCGACCTTCGGCTCATCCGATTCGCGGATGATGCGGATGACTTCGTCGATATTCAAAAAGACGATCATCCGGCCTTCGAGAATATGAATCCGGTCGTCGACCTTGCTCAAACGATGACGCGTGCGGCGCGTGACCGTCGCGAAGCGGAACGCGATCCACTCGTGGATGATTTCGCTCAAGCCCTTCTGACGCGGCCGGCCATCGCCACCCACCATCACCATATTGAGCGACGCGTTCGACTCGAGGCTCGTATGCGCGAGCAGCGAATTGACGAACTCGGTTTGATCAATGCGGCTCGACTTCGGCTCGAACACGAGACGCACCGGCGAGTCCCGGCCCGACTCGTCGCGCACGGCGTCGAGCAGCGCGAGCATGGTCTGCTTGGTTTGCAACTGTTCAGGCGTGAGCGCCTTCTTGCCGAGCTTGATCTTCGGGTTGGTCTGCTCTTCGATTTCTTCGAGCACCTTCTGCGCGGCCGTGTTCGGCGGCAATTCGGTGATCACGAGCTGCCACTGGCCGCGCGCGAGCTCCTCGATCTTCCAGCGGGCGCGCACCTTCAGGCTGCCGCGGCCACTTTCGTAGGCCGCGGAAATCTCGGCGTCGCTCGAAATGATCTGGCCGCCGCCCGGGAAGTCCGGCCCGGCGATGTGTTGCATCAACTCGGCGTGCTCGATCTTCGGATTACGGATCATCGCCACCGCCGCCGCTGCGACTTCGCGCAGATTGTGCGATGGGATTTCCGTGGCGAGACCCACCGCAATGCCGGATGCGCCGTTCAGCAACACGAACGGCAAGCGCGCGGGCAACAGCCTCGGCTCTTCGAATTCGCCGTCGTAGTTCTTCATGAAGTCGACCGTGCCCTGGTCGATCTCGTCGAGCAGCAGCTTCGCGATCGGCGTCAGGCGCGCTTCGGTGTAGCGCATGGCCGCTGCGCCGTCGCCGTCGCGCGAACCGAAGTTGCCCTGGCCGTCGATCAGCGGGTAGCGCATCGAAAAGTCTTGCGCGAGACGCACCAGTGCGTCGTACGCCGACTGGTCGCCGTGCGGGTGGTACTTACCCAGCACGTCGCCGACCACGCGCGCCGACTTGACGGGCTTCGCGTTGTCGCCGAGGCCCATGTCGTTCATGGCGAACAGGATGCGGCGCTGCACCGGTTTCTGGCCGTCGCATACGTCAGGCAGCGCGCGCCCCTTGACCACGCTCACCGCGTAGTCGAGGTACTGGCGTTCCGCGTAGTTGCCGAGCGTCAGGAAGTCGCCTTCCGGGGGCGGCGGCTCGGTGAAAAGGTCGAGAGTGTTATCGTCGTCCATCTAGATTCCGTATCCGTGTTTGGCGTGAAGTTTCGTGCGAAGGCAGAGCGTTGTTAAGAACGCTCGCTCAGATATCCGCTTCTACTTCGTTGCCCTTTTCTTCCAGCCAACTGCGCCGCGACGCCGCTTCGCCCTTGCCCATCAGCATCGTCATACGCGCGACCGTGGCGTCATAGTCGAGTTCGCCGAGTGCCACCGGCGTCAGGCGCCGCGTGTCGGGGTTCATCGTGGTATCCCACAACTGCTCCGCGCTCATTTCGCCCAAGCCTTTGAAACGGCTGATGGACCACTGCGTGTCGCGTACGCCGTCTTTGCGCAGCTTGTCGAGGATCGCTTCGAGTTCGCCTTCGTCGAGTGCATAGAGCTTCTGCGCCGGCTTCTTGCCGCGCGCGGGGGCATCGACCCGGAACAGCGGCGGACGCGCCACGCACACATGCCCGCGTTCGATCAGTTGCGGGAAATGCTTGAAGAACAGCGTGAGCAGCAACACCTGGATGTGCGAACCGTCAACGTCAGCGTCCGACAAGATGCAGATCTTGCCGTAACGCAGATTCGACAGATCGACCTTGTCGTCCGGGCTATGCGGATCGACGCCGATCGCCACCGAAATGTCGTGCACTTCGTTGTTGGCGAACAGGCGGTCGCGCTCCGTTTCCCACGTGTTCAGCACCTTGCCGCGCAGCGGCAGGATCGCCTGATATTCCTTGTCGCGGCCCATCTTTGCCGAGCCACCCGCCGAGTCACCCTCCACGAGGAACAGTTCGTTGCGGCCGATTTCCGTCGATTCGCAATCGGTCAGCTTGCCCGGCAGCACTGCCACGCCCGAGCTCTTGCGTTTCTCGACCTTCTGGCCGGCACGCGTACGCGCCTGGGCCTGTTTGATGACGAGGTCCGCGAGCTTCTTGCCGAGCTCGACGTGCTGGTTCAGCCACAGCTCCAAAGCCGGCCGCGAGAACGACGACACCAGCTTCACCGCATCACGGCTATTCAGGCGCTCCTTGATCTGCCCTTGGAATTGCGGATCGAGCACCTTTGCCGACAGCACGAACGACACGCGCGCAAACACGTCTTCCGCCAGCAGCTTCACGCCCTTCGGCTGCAGGTTATGCAACTCGACAAAGCTCTTCACCGCCTGGAACAGACCGTCACGCAAACCGGATTCGTGCGTGCCGCCCGCAGGCGTCGGAATCAGATTGACGTACGACTCGCGCATCAGCGTGCCTTCTTCGCTCCACGCGACGACCCACGCCGCGCCCTCACCTTCGGCAAACGTCTCTTCGCTCGCACGCGAGTTTTCGACATAGCGCTCGCCTTCGAACAGCGGGATCAGCAGATCGCTGCCGTTCATGCCTTCGAGCAGATAGCCGCGCAGACCGTCTTCGTATTTCCAGGTTTGCGTTTCGCCGGTCTTCTCGTTGATGAGCGTAACTTCGACGCCCGGCAACAGCACCGCTTTCGAGCGCAGTAGACGCTGCAATTCGCCGAGCGGCAGGTTCGGCGAATCGAAGTACTTCGGATTGGCCCATGCGGTAACGCGCGTGCCGGACTTCTTGTCTGCCTTTGTTGCAGGTCGCACTTCGAGTTGCTTCGCAACGTCGCCATTGGCAAAGCCCAATTCGGCGATTTTGCCGTCGCGCCACACGGTGACGTCGAGGCGGGTGGACAGCGCGTTGGTGACCGACACGCCGACGCCGTGCAGGCCGCCCGAGAACGTGTAGGCGCCGCCGGCGGCTTTATCGAACTTGCCGCCCGCGTGCAGGCGCGTGAAAACGATTTCGACGACCGGCACGCCTTCTTCCGGATGCAGGCCGAACGGAATGCCACGGCCGTCGTCTTCGACCGAGACCGAATGGTCCGTATGCAGCGTGACCGTGATTTGCCGGCCGTGGCCGCCAAGGGCCTCGTCCGACGCGTTGTCGATAACTTCCTGAATAATGTGCAGCGGATTTTCGGTGCGGGTGTACATCCCGGGCCGTTGCTTGACCGGCTCCAGGCCCTTCAACACCTTGATCGACGCTTCGCTATACGCGGCGTTTGGCTTTTTCGTAGACATGGTTGACTCGGGTGCGTCGGTTCATCGTTGTCCACAGGTCCTGTGGACAGGTCCGTGGACAATGCGTTGAGTTTTCAAAAAAAGCGAAACGAAACAACGGGGTTAGGTGGGGTGCCCGCAGTGCGGGCAACGTGTTTTATCGCCTGGCTTCCCATGGGCGCGCTCGACGGCGGCTCGATGCGGGCTCCACAGCCCGGCAACGGCCAGCCGGTGCGAACGCCGGGGGAAGCCTGTTCGCGGGGTATTTTACTGATTTCGATACGGGCGGCAATTCACGTGGTGCTGGATTGGCCGTTTGGATAAGGGGCGACGCACGGCTTCGGCCAACTATGCGACCGCGATGAGACCACTACGGGACCGTGAAAATTACGATGGGCCCGCTGCGCAGCCACGCCCCCCGCATGAATTCGGCGCAACCTCGGATCACGCCGTCCCCGCACATCACTTCCGCTTGTTTTCCAGCTCGTCCCAGCGTTCCAGTGCGATCAGCAGTTCCTCGTCGATCGCGGCGTAGCGCTCGGTCAGGCGCGTGCCTTCCTGAGCGTCTTTCGCGAAGACCGAACCGTCTTCGAGTTGGGCGCCGATGGTTTTCTGCTCCGCTTCCAGCGCAGCGATCTGCGCCGGCAGCGCTTCAAGCTCGCGCTGTTCCTTGAACGACATCTTCGCGGCGCGCTGCGTATTACGGCCAGCCGGCACGCCAGCGTCCTTCGACGCCACTTCCTTCGCTGCCTCTTTCTGCGCTTCCTGCGCCATCTGCTGCGAGCGGTCGCGCTGAATCTGCCAGTCGGTAAAGCCGCCGACGTACTCGCGCCACTTGCCAGCGCCTTCCGAAGCGATCACCGAAGTCGCGACGTTATCCAGAAACGCGCGATCGTGGCTGACCAGCAGCACGGTGCCGTCGTATTCGGTCAGCAGTTCTTCGAGCAGTTCGAGCGTCGGGATGTCGAGGTCGTTGGTCGGTTCGTCGAGCACCAGCACGTTGGCCGGCCGCGCGAACAGACGCGCCAGCAGCAGGCGATTGCGCTCGCCGCCCGACAGCGACTTGACCGGCGAACGCGCGCGTTCCGGCGCGAACAGGAAGTCACCGAGATAGCTCATCACGTGCTTCTTCTGGCCGTTGACTTCGACCCACTCGCTACCCGGGCTGATCGTATCGGCCAGGCTCTTGTCCAGATCGAGCTGCGCGCGCATCTGGTCGAAGTACGCGACCTGCAGATTGGTGCCGATGCGCACCGTGCCTTCGTCCGGCGGCAACTCGCCGAGGATCATCTTCAGCAACGTGGTCTTGCCCGCACCGTTCGGACCGACGAAGCCGATCTTGTCGCCGCGCATGACCGTGGCCGTGAAGGTATCGACCACCGTACGCGAACCGTAGCGTTTGGTGACGTCGGTCAGTTCGGCAACGATCTTGCCGGACTTCTCACCTTGGCCCACGTCGAGCTTGACGTTGCCCTGCACGTTGCGGCGCTCGGCGCGTTCATTGCGCATCTGCACAAGCCGCGCGATCCGGCCGACGCTGCGCGTACGGCGCGCTTCCACGCCCTTGCGAATCCACACTTCTTCCTGGGCAAGCAGCTTGTCGAACTTGGCCGCTTCCACTTGCTCGACTTCAAGCTGCTGCGCCTTCCTGGTCTGATAGGCGCTGAAATTGCCCGGATACGACAGCAGACGCCCGCGATCCAGTTCGACGATGCGCGTGGCGACACGATCGAGAAACGCGCGATCGTGAGTAATGAAGAGCAGGCCCGCGCGCAACGAGACCAGCAGTTCCTCGAGCCAGCGGATGCCGTCAAAGTCGAGGTGGTTGGTCGGCTCATCGAGCAGCAACACGTCCGGCTGCACAACCAGCGCGCGCGCCAGCGCGACGCGCTTTTGCATCCCGCCCGACAGCGAACCGACTCGCGCCTCGCCATTCAGACCGATCTGCTGCAGCGTGGTGGCCACGCGCGTGCTCCAGTTCCAGGCGTCCGAATGGTCGAGCGCCGACTGCAGCGTGTTCATGCGCGACATCAGCGCGTCGTGCTCCGGGCCTTCCGGCTCGTCTGCGAGCTGATTGGCGACCGCGTCGTATTGATCCAGCAACTCGCGGGCGTGGGTCAGACCGGCAGCGACCGCTTCGAACACTGTGTCATCCGTATCGAACTCCGGCTCTTGCGGCACATAGACCGACGTCAGGCCCTGTTGGCGCGTGACGAGGCCGTCGTCCGGCTTGGTCAGATCGGCGACGATTTTCAGCAGCGACGACTTGCCCGCGCCGTTACGGCCGATCAGCCCAACGCGCTCGCCCGCTTCGAGAGAGAAATCCGCGTGATCGAGCAACGCGACGTGACCGAACGCCAGTTGGGCCCCGGTAATGGTGTAAAGCGACATGGAGAATTGGAGAAGACAGCGATGAGTCGGAACTGCTCATTGTACCGGGCGCGCGGGCAGGTGCCTGTATGCCGGAAGAGATAGGCCGAATGACCGGCTTGCAAAATGGGGAGGAACCGTACGCAAGCCCTATGCAGACCGGATCCGACTGCGTTCAAGCCCTGCGCAAGCCAGGAGATAAAACAGAAAAATACGGCCGGACGGCGCTCGCGCTCGTCCAACCGCCTCACCTGTCACGTTACTTCACGTGCACCGTGATGGTTTTGCTCATCTCCGGCCCGTACGAACGATGCGCGCCGTCGCCGAATTGCAGCGCCAGCGTATGGTCGCCCGGCGGCAGCGTCAGATCGGTTTCGGTCTGGCCTTTGCCGAAGTGGAGCGATTTGTCGGTGGCGGGAATCACTTCGCCCTTGGGAAGCGGCTTACCGTCGATCAGCAGATGATGATGGCCCGTGCCTTCCGTCATCGTGCCGGCTGGCGCGATCTTCATGCCGTCGACACCGAACACCACGTGCACCGGATTGGTGACGGTCGCGCCGTCCGCCGGCTGCACGAAAGACACGCCTGCGGCCTGCGCCGCGCCCGATACCGCGAGCAACCCGGCCAGCACCGTTCCGGCCAACCATTTGTTTTTGAACATCGTTTTTCTCCTTTTTGGGAAACAAGAGTCATGCGCGGGCCACGCAGGCGTCGATCGTGGCGCGAGTCGCCTGAGGCCGATCGTCGCAATGCATGCCAGGCGCCCGGCGCGCCTGTCCAAACGACTAGCTGCGGATCAAAGCATACACGCTGTGTATGACGGGTCCGTCACGCGGGCCCGGACACGTCTCAAGCGCTTTGCGACGATGCCGCATGGGTAAATATCTGTCCAATTGACAAATTCCGGTAATATTGCGAGTCGCCGCCATGCCCAAAAAAGGGGCAGACTGGGCGGATCAATGCACCGAACCAAAGAAGAGTACGTCGTGAGCGAAGTAATTGAACTGATTGAATATAAGAGCTGGGTCTGCCTGATTTGCGGCTGGATCTACAACGAAGAAGAAGGCCTTCCCGAAGAAGGCATCGCCCCGGGCACGCGCTTCGCCGCGATTCCGGACGACTGGCGCTGCCCGCTGTGCGATGTAGGCAAGGCGGAGTTTGCGGTGGTGGAATTCTGAGCGAGCTCGATTGAGCCGGGGGCGCGCTGCTTGATGTAGTGCGCCGGGCGGTTCGCGCGGCCCAGTGGGTGATGCCCGCTGGGCCGTTTGCTTTGTGGGACGGGCTTTGCAGCCCTCCTCGTGGATAGGCGTGTTTGATATCCTCCGCGCTCGCTGGCGAATTTGGACTCGCCTGGTCCCTGCCCGGATTGTTCGTCGGCGGGATTGCAGCGATTATTTTGGTTGGGCCCTCTGCCCGTAGTTCAGGGGTGGAATGACAGGCGCAACGCCCGTCAGATAGGGATTGCTACCATTGCTGTAGCAAAATCTGTGGCACGCGAAACTTCCCCTCCTAGCCCATTGCGCTGACTATCGCGCAGTCCCTGCTCGCGCGTTCATCCGACGACAATCGGCCACACGTCGCCATTCGCCCGTACCGCCCGCCGGACGTTCAGAGGTCTGCTCCACTCTGCAAGCAGTCGTCGGACTTCAGAAGGTGAGGGTTGCGCGATCTCCGCTAACGATCGGTGCCGCCTGGGTCGCGACCGCAACATCGTCGGCTTCCCGCAAACACTTGGGCTGTGCGACGGATTGTCCAGGTCGCCGCCTGCACGTGAGGATTAGCTGGCACAAGACGCGCATTCTTTTCTTGCCGCACCGTGCCGGGCTTCAATGGCCTTGATACTGTCTGCAAAGACTTTTTCCAGAACGTGTCTGACGATGGTTCCGAGCACGAACCTGAGCACCCGTCCCTTGATGTTCTTGCCTTCGCGAACAACGACCGCGTCCAGCGCAGTCGTCCCGTAGGGCAGACGCGTAAATGTGTAGGTATGGCCCGACCTCCCCACACGTTGGAGTCGGTTGTCTTCATTACGACACAGTCGGGGTCGGACCAGTCGTAGTGCAGGCGTTCCCAGATACCGCCCGAGCCCTCTGTGACGTCGGCCTCAAAGGGGTCACGCCGATGAACCTTGGGGTATTCATCGGCGCTATTGCCAAAGAGCTTCGAGCGATCAGGTCCGAAGTCCGTGAGGCCGGCGACAAACTGCTCGGGCTTCAAAACGGTCTTGTAGCAGAAGTGGATCGTCGACGTGATGAGTTTCTTCGTTTGAATAAGCAGACAGCAAGCCGATGTGTTCGGCTTACCTACCGGGTATATTTGTAGAAGCCACGCGCGTGAGAGTTGAGGCGTCGCAGACTCCAACTGATGCCTAACGATCCCAGCGGGTCCGCAGGAATCCAAGCAGGCTAATGGTCGCCGCCGCGACGATGCTGACTGCCACTATCGCGAAAGCTGTGTGCAGGCTCGCGTAACCCTGCAGGACCAGCACCATCGCGGCCAGCGCAAATACGAAACGCACCACGCTTGCGGTCATCGGCCAGAAAATGCGGCGTGCCCCCTGACCTGCGAAGTAGAGTTCGAAAATCACGCCGATCACCGCATAGAAAGGCGCGACCACATGCAGATACCGTGCGCCGACCGCCATAGCGGCGCTATCGCTGGTAAAGAGGCCCATCCAGGGCAGCGGAAAGAGCGAGACAACGAGTCCGACCAGGCCAACCACGCTGGCAACGAACAGTACGTTCACGATCGCCGCGCGTCGCGCACGCGCCACGTTGCCTGCGCCCAGGTTCGTGCCCACCAGCGTGATCGCGGCAGTGCCGAATCCGAACATCACCGGTATCAGCAGCATGTCGAGGCGGGATGCAATGCCGTAACCGGCGATGGCGGCAACGCTCACGGCACCGGCCGCAGCGGTCAGCGCGGTGACTGACATGGCCGACATGACGGCATTGATCGCCGATAGCAAGCCGACGCCGAGAATCGCACTGAAATGCTTGCGCTGCAGTCGATAGCGGCGCAGGCGCAACGTCGACGAGGGCGAACGCATGTAGACGACCACCACGCCCAGCGCGGCAATATTGCACAGGACCTGGGCGACGCCGGCGCCTGCCACACCCATGCGCGGCGCACCCAGCCAGCCGTTGATCAGCATCGGTGACAGTATCAGGCCGGCGACCGCGCCGCCCAGTATGATCATCGCCGGCACCTTGACGTTGCCGGCGCCGCGCAGCGATGCCTGCAGCAGCAACAATATCCAGAACGGGATCGCGCCTCCGAACAGGATGTTCGAGTAGAGCACGGCCTGGTTCAACGATGGCCCGCTGCCGCCAAGACTGCGGTACAGCACCGGGCCGGCCAGCAGCAGCACAAGGGCGAACATTCCGCCTGCTACGACGGCGATGACCACCGCATGCCAGGCCAGGCTTTCCGCCTCGTCCTGGCGGCGGGCGCCGGTGGCTCGGGCAATAGCCGACGACACGCCGCCGCCGATGCCGGCACTCGCTACCGTGGTCATCATTATCATGACGGGAACCACCAGCGATGTTGCGGCGATCGCTTTAAGGCCCAGTGAGCTGACAAAATAGGTCTCGGCAACACCTAGCAAGGTCGTCATGAACAGCACGGCGACTGTCGGCAAGGCAAGGCGGATCAAGTTTGACAACAGCGGACCATGGAGCAGTTCGTTGGCCGGCAGGTTGGCAGGCTGAGAAGAAATCTTCTCAGCCTGATTGGCAAGAGTAGCGGGCATGATCTTATTTATCGGCACCTAGGCGCGGGTGATCGGCAGGACCGGGATCACTTCCGTGAATCCGGCCGATGAACTGGGGCTAAGTTCGGCCCAATTCAAAGCCTCTGCCAGCGTCTCGACATTGATCACCACAAAGCCGCCAAACAGTGCGTGCGCGTCCGGGGATGGGCCATCCTGGACCTGGCGCTGGCCGTCCCGCATCCGCACCGTGCTGGCGTTACGCGGATCGAGTTGCGTGCCGGCCCGCATGACGCCGGCGGCCGCGAGGGCGCCCATGTACTGTTTCCACGCGAGCGAGACTTGCTGGGCTTTGAGCAGATCGGCGTAGGTTTCATAGACGTTTGGCGGCTGTTGAAAAGCGAGAACGAATTCCATCGTTGTTTCCCGTTAGAAAGGAGGATCAGTCGGCGGTGAACGCGGCCGCGTGGCGGCGAGCGAATTCGGCGGCGGAAATCGGCGCGCGGCCGACCAACTGCTGGAAGTTGTCGGTCATGCGGTCGTAGCGGTTGTTGCGATGCAGCTGGGCCATGATGACCAGGTGTGCGACCAGATGCGCCGGCTGTTGGAGCTCCCGCAGCTTCGCTTCCCAGATCTGCGGCGGCACATTGACGTATTGGATTGTGCGGCCCAGAGCGCTGCTGAATTCCTGTGCGAGCTCAGTCATCGTCAGCGACTGGGGGCCGGTCAATTCGTAGACCTTGCCGATATGCGGCTGTGGGTTGGCCAGCACAGCAGCGGCGGCAGCCCCCACGTCGGCGGCGGCGATCGGCGAGGTCCTGCCATCAGCGAACGGCAGGCGGACGGCGTTGTCGTCGCGGATGCCCTTGGCCGCCGGCAGGAACAAGCCTTCGAAGAAAGCAGTTGGGCGCAGGTAGACCACCGGCAGGCCGGACCAACGCAGCATCTGCTCTGCGAGCCAGTGCTGCTTCTGTTGCGGGCTGCCGGTGGTCTCTGTCTCGCTCATCTGCGACAGCGTCATCTGCGACAGATTGACGAAGGCCTTCACACCCAGGCTTTTGGCTGTGACCGCGACGGTGGCGGCTGCTTCCAGGTATTCGGGCGAAACCGACATCGTGAAATACACCACTGAGCAGCCTTGCATGGCTGCGCGCACGGCGACGATGTCGAGCATGTCGGCGACCACGACTTCGGCGCCCATATCACGCAGGCTGTCGGCGCGCGCGTCCAGCTTGCGCACCATGGCGCGTACGCGATGGCCTTGTTCCAGCAGGTTGGCGATGGCCGCGCGCGCGGTCGAACCGACGCTGCCAGCGGCGCCGGTGACGAGAATAGTTTCTTGGGACATGGCCTTCCTGATAACATCGAGTATGTAGGAAAATACATAGTGACACGTCGTTTTTACTATGTCAAAAAAAACATAGTCATTCCGTGTGCGCGTTGGCGCAATCCAGGAGCAATGCGAGTGAGTGATCTGAAGGAAACCGCGGCAGGCAAGGAAAAGCCGCTGAAATACGTTCTTCTTGCCGGTATCTATAACGAGCCGCGTTCCGGCTATGAACTGACCAAATGGCTGCAGATGGTGGGCCAGCATTGCTGGTCGGTTGAGCACAGCTCGGTTTACCCCGCTTTGCGCGAACTGGAAAAGGATGAACTCATCCAGTCGGAGCGCCTGCCGGGAACGCGCGGGCCGGACCGCTCGATCTACAGCATGACCGCTGCTGGGCTCGATAAGCTGAGGGCGTGGGTGGCTAACGGTTCGCCGCGCCCCGCCATCAAGGACGAACAGATACTGCGGGTGTTGTGCTTCGATTTGCTGCCGCGCGATACAGCGTTGCAGCAAATCCGCGAGGTGCGTGCGGACCACCAGGTCCAACTTGAATTCTTTCTCGCAAGACAGGCCATGCTGACCGAGCGTCAGCTTGGACCGCTGCTGGTGGCGCGCCGCGGGGTGCTGGCGGAACAGGCCTATATCGCGTGGTGTGACGAGGTGGCGGACATGATTGCTCGCAGGCCAGCCTGATGTACGGCCAAATTCGGGCCGGGCGCGCGGCTTGAATTTACCCAATAGAGGTACCGCGCGAGGTACCGAGCGGAGTAGGCACCGCAATCACCAACGCCGAGATGACTGCTGCGTAACCGGTCTGCAACTTCAAAGCGCCTCCGGCGTACCTATCTTCGGTTAGAAACGCCCGCAACCCGGACGCGGTCAAGTTCAAGGCCGATGCGCGGCGCCGACGCGGGCAGCGGGAGTAGATTGCACGCACACGGACTGATCCACGGACGTTTCGGCCTATCGGTTTCTGATGGGCCATTTTTTTGTTGATCCATTCCGCCAATACTTTGTCCTGCGCCGCAACCTGTTTCCTGCAGACTTTCTATAGCCCTATATTCACGTCACCTCGGACTATTTGAGGGCGAGTTTGTGGCGAACTCACATTCCCTTAAAAAGTCTTTCAGCCTGCCGGCTGGTCCGCTGGCGGGCTTCTTTTTCACTTCTTCAAACCCACGCACGCGACCACCAGCGCCTCAAGCTGACCCTCCCATTGCTTGCGCTGCAGATGATCCCGCCAGAGCCGGTCGACGGCCAAACCGTTTGGCGCGGCCAGCAATTCCGCATCGGACAGGAACACAGGCGTCGGCGGAACGGAATCGATGCACGGCACAGGCACCTGCACCTTCGCCTCAACGGTCTCCGTGTGGACGACAGCGGCACTTCACAAGCTGGTCCGAGACAAGATTGTCTCGTCGACGCTCGCTATTGACGAGATTCGCACGCACGGTGGCGATCAGGCGCTTGAGCGTCTTCAGAGCCCTTGGCATCACAGGCCTGCTTGAAGTACTTGCTCGCGGTGCCCTTGTCGAACCGGAAAATGTAGTCGTTCCTGTGCGGCGGCGCCTTCGGATCTGCCTTGCGCTTTTCGGTGTATTCCGGCGGCACCGGGTAACGCGGTTGCCGCATGATGACTTCGAACGCGTCGCCGATCAGCGGAATCCACTCGTTGTTGCCGATCTTCTGCCGGGGATGCTTGCGATCGCGCATCAGCGCGAGGTGATGCGCGGGCTGTGCGGTATTTCCTGACGAGCTCGCCGACCTTGACGGTGGCGGCGTCGACCGCATTCTGGCCGTTCTCGATCTCTACTTCTTTCTCCCGCGCCCGGGCTTCGGCGGCACCTTTCGTTTTGAACGTTTTTGCTATACTCTGCCCTCGCTTGCGCACCTGGGCACGCCAGCGACTGCCGACTGGCAGGATTGAAGCCATGTTTTACCCCGCTCGGAAACTGTAGCAGTGCCAGATCTCTTTTCAGCGCTACAGGGTCAATTTGTAGCAGAGGCTGCTATAAACTGGGGTTCACAGGCTGTCACGGCGCTTCATTTAGGAAGAAGCAGAAATGCCGGAAACGCCCACGGGATACGGCTGAAGCCAACAGGAGCAAGGCGCCAGTCGTCCCATTGAAAACATCTATCTCCCCGTAGTTCAATGGATAGAACAAGTGCCTCCTAAGCGCTAGATACAGGTTCGATTCCTGTCGGGGGGACCAATCAGCAACATCCAGACACCTCAAAAATCCCCGCCCGGCAATTGCCTGGCGGGGATTTTTTTAGCCACCTTCATTTCCCACGTCCGCTGAATACAGAACGGCTGAAGCCAAATCTCCGTCTGCCTTTCGCACCGACCGGACCACCTGATCGTATCCGCGGAATCTATGCGACCGGAGTCCGCGGCAGATGACAGCCTGTGGTCGTCCGACTTTGCAACGATAGGACCTTCGTCGCACGGGACGAACGCCTCAGTTGAAACGGTAATTGCATAAGTCCAACGATAAAAATTGACCGTGCAACTACTGAGCTACCAGTTCCGTGCTGCATCGAGAAGAAGTTGACGACTCACATCGACCCGGTCGACTCCGGCGCTCCCTTTGCCGCGAGCTATGTAGAGGGATATTCGAGCCTTGGTTCTGGCATTTCGACCGATCAACTGACCCGTTTGCAGCATGTCGCTGCACAAGCACTCGGGAACGACTGACAGTCCGGTTCCTGCAGCGGCAGCGTCGAGCGCTGCCTGATAGTCCGGGACGGTGACCGAGGGGAGGTCCGGATTCCGCCCGAATGCCACGCGCCAGTAGTTGGTCAGCGCAGGTAGCGGACCTTGGACTTCGATGAGCGGCACCCCACCTGGCGCACCTGTCCGGAGCAATCGCTCGCGCCAGCGTGGCGCACAAACCAGTATTAAGGAGCCTTCGTACAGGAGATCGTATTCGACTGCCTTGTGAGGAATTCGCGCCGGTGTCACGGCAAGATCCAGTTCCCCGTCGACCAGAGCCTTCATCAGGACAGGGGGCGGTGCCGAGCGCAAGTCGAGACGGATTCCATACTGCGGCAGGGTCGCGAGGCCAGAGAAGATCAGCTTTGCGAAGCCGCTGGTTGATCCTGCATGGATGATGCCCTCCAGCGATGCATTTTTACTGCCTGCTGAATCTACGACTCTTTGCAACGCGTCCAGGTGGGGTCCCACCTGGCGCTCCAGTTCGGTGGCGGCCGGTGTCGACGCCAGGCCGCGCGGCAGGCGCTCGAACAGCTTGCACTGCAGATGATTTTCCAGAACCTTGATGTGTCGCGACACAGCGGGTTGAGTCAGATGGAGTGCGTCGGCAGCTTTCGAAATCGAGTTGTGCCGGTAGACGCTGAGAAAGCTTCGAAGGTAAAGCAGTTGAGACATAAAAATATTTATGTATAGACCGAAAACACATGATTTGTTTTTAGTCTACATCCGCTTTAGAGTCCGATCAACGCTACCAGGAGGCATGCCACCATGGCCACACCACCGTCAGTCATCCCCACGTTTCCCGATCTTCAGGGAAAGGTTGCCGTCGTCACCGGCGGCTCACGTGGAATCGGAGCCGCAACGTGCCTGGCACTTGCGAAGAACGGCGTGAAAGTTGCCGTCAACGGTCGCGACGAAACGGCGATTCTGTCGACCGTGCACGCCGTGCGCGCCGCGGGAGGGAAAGCGATTGCTGCGCCCGCGAACTGTGCCCAACTGTCTTCGGTTGAGGAGATGCGGGTACGTGTCGACGCTGAACTTGGCGCACCTGATTTCGTCGTGGCATTCGCCGGCGGCGGCACCGGTCGGCCGGTGCCGTTTGAGCAGATCACAGAGCAAGACTGGCGCTCAAGTATTGACAACAATCTGACGTCTACATTTTTCACTTTGAAATGCTTCTTGCCCGCAATGATTGCGCGCGGTTCCGGATGCATTGTCAACATGGCGTCTGCAGGTGGCAGGATTGCCGCCGGCGCACCCGCTGGCTATGGCGCCGCCAAGGCCGGGGTCATCATGCTCACACGTCATCTGGCGCATGAGGTCGGCCGGCACGGCATCCGGGTCAACTGCGTTTCGCCATCGGCGGTCCTCACGGAGCGAACCCGGCAGGCCATCACGGACGAACACGAGCGACAGATGATCCCCGCTTTCCCGCTGGGTCGGCTGGGTGATCCAGAAGATGTCGTCGCTGCGACTCTTTTCCTGCTGTCCATGGCCTCATCCTGGATCACCGGCGTGACCCTGGATGTAGCAGGCGGGCGCGTCATGTCGTGAATGATCACGCGGAGGACGGCCGGCGGCCTGGCGTCCACTCCGGAAGTTCGTCGAGGTACAGGTCCGGCCGTCACGCCGGTCGTAGTTGGATTTCACTTGAATGCTATCGGGCTTCGGCTATGTTGCATCCATAGCGAGACAAGAGTCCTTTCCTGGCCAGAACGGACATTCGGTCGCAACCAGTGAGGGTCGCAAAATGAGCGTACAGCTAAACCATACTATCGTCTGGTGCCGCGACAAGCGGAAATCGACACGGTTCCTCATGGACATCCTGCAGGTGCCGAGCCCTATCGAGTTTGGGCAGATGCTGGTCGTTCAGCTCGCAAATGGCGTCTCGCTCGACTTCTTCGAAAGCGACAGCGAGATTTCCAGTCAGCACTACGCATTTCTGATCAGTGAAGAGGAATTCGACGAGGTCTTCTCTCGTATTCGTGACCGAGGTCTTCAGTACTGGGCAGACCCCGGCAAACGACGTGCCGGCGAAACCTATCAGCACAACGGTGGCCGGGGAGTGTATTTCGACGATCTTGACGGTCATTTGCTTGAAGTCATGACCCGCCCTTATCAAATTGGTGCCTAGCAGATCGGCGTTCAACTGGATGGCACCCGCACTTCGTGGCAGGTGTCGGCACTGGTGGGCCGAGCGCGCTCCACGTTGAATGGCTGATTTCTGGCCGCTCCGGGCAATATCGATGGTCCCTTGTGGGTCGACTTCAGCCGGTCGGTGACAACCGGACTCGCCTGATCGTACCCACGGAATCGATGCAACATATAAAAAAGCATCGAACTCCAACACCTAAAGTATTCCCAGCGGACGCCGAAAATCAGGCATGGAAAACGACGACCGCCTCCGCCCTGGCCACCCTCTATATGAAGAAGCGATGGCGCTCGAATTGACCGTGCGCACACTGCGCCACGCACAGGGCAAGAAGAATCCCGAAGACGTTCTCTATGCCTCACCCGAGTGGGACGTTGTCAGCGAGGAGTTCGTGCGCGATCTGTACCGAGCAATGGGTGGCAACCCGGCCGAGCTGCCTTGATCGACCTTGGGTCAGTGTAGTCATCGCAGCACAAACCGCTCTCACCCATCACGCAGGCCGCTTCGGAATATCCAATCCCCTTGCCACCGCCGGACGCGCAACGAACGCCGCCAGCACCCGCTTCACATTCGAAAAGTCGTCCATCCCGACCAGATCCCCGGCTTCGTAGAACCCGATCAGATTACGCACCCACGGGAAAGTCGCGATATCGGCGATTGAGTACTTATCGCCCAGGATCCAGTCGCGCCCTTCGAGCTGCTGATCCAGCACCGCTAGCAGCCGCTTCGACTCGGCGATATAACGATCGCGCGGGCGTTTGTCTTCGTATTCCTTGCCGGCGAACTTGTGGAAGAAACCCACCTGGCCAAACATCGGGCCGATGCCGCCCATCTGGAACATCACCCACTGGATCGCTTCATAACGGCCAGTGGCATCCTGCGGAATCAATTTGCCTGCCTTGTCCGCCAGGTAGATCAGAATCGCGCCGGATTCGAACAGCGGCAGCGGCTTGCCGTCGGGGCCGTTCGGATCGATGATCGCCGGAATCTTGTTGTTCGGATTCAACGACAGAAACGCCGCGGACATCTGGTCGTTCGTATCGAAGCGCACGAGGTGCGGTTCATAGGCCAGACCAGTCTCTTCGAGCATGATCGACACCTTCACGCCATTGGGCGTCGGCAGCGAATATAGCTGAATCCGGTCCGGATGCTCGGCAGGCCATTTCTTCGTGATCGGGAAGGTGGAGAGATCGGTCATGGTGATGGTATAACCCTTGTGCGAGAGCTGCGGCTGAAAATGGGGCCCGGGATTCAGCGATCGACCAGAAGACCGAAAGGAGAGACCCGAACACGCGACCGCCAAATATAAACCGACTCGGCACAACGCGTGCGTGAGCGCCTCAATGCATGTCGCCTCGAATCACTCCAACGCGAACATTGCCACGCGACGCTTTTCCCCACCGCCCAACCGCACGAAGGCACTCAGACTCACCACAAATCCTTGGTGGCCGTACCGGCGCGCAGGTCATACCCTTCGCGCCACAAGGCCGCGCCGACCGTCAGCAACAGCGTCTTCTGCTCGCCATCATGTTGGTCCCACGTCGCTGCCAGCCAGGTGGCGAAACTCGCACAGGTGGTTTCGAGGTCGACGGGTGCTTTGCCCTCCAGGTACTGCCGCTCGAACATCGCAAGCACTTTTTCGGGTATCATAAGCGCCTCCTCCGTGTTGGATGCGCCAAGTCTAAAGGCGGCGCACAGCGCGCGGAGCGTCCGCGGCGCCGAACCCGGGTTACTCCCAGGCGAAAACGGCGTCGCGCCTCGCGCCCGGCGGCCAAGCCCTGGCGTCCGACAGCCACAGCCCGGCACCCACCCACGCCTCATCAAAACAAAAAAGGCGCCGAAGCGCCTTTTCCCGTCAAACGACACCGCAAGCCGAATTACGGCGCGTTGCGCTTTGCATTGTCCTTGGCGTCTTCCTTAGCGTCGCCATAGGCCTTTTGCACCTTGCCGGCGCCTTGTTGAAGGTCGCCTTTAAGCTCCTTACCCGGGTTGTTGGTGGCCTTGCCGACGACTTCGTTAACCTTGCCCTTGATCTGCTCACCTACACCCTTTACCTGGTCCTTGTTCATGTTTGGCTCCGATATCTGGAATGCCGGCGCGTCATTACGCCAGTATCCCGATTCAGCAACGGGTGTGCCCGCGCCCGCCGCCAGCCCGTTTTGGTCGATGGAGCCAGCCGTGAAAAATATTTCAAAAAAGCCCTAAAGTCCGGCTGGGGCCGGCCGTAAAGGTGCCATGGAGGGGATATGGAACGCACACTCACTACGCTGACGGGGTCATCCCACGCGGCGCTGGTCGACCAGGATGTCGCGCATATTGGGCGCGTGATGCGGCCGTCTTTACAAGGCGATCTGGGTGGACCGATTCTGCCGGTTACCTACTGGCGCAAGCGTCTGTACCATTTGCTCGACACCGGCCATCTGTCCCACGCGCAACTGTGCGCGGTCGATAGCCTCCTGCTGCAATTGGACCAGTTCGAAACCGAACCCCCGCCAGTATGGATTGCGCCGGCCGCGGCAACCGCCGCCCCGTTCCAGCCGCTACAAGTCGCCGCCGGCCGTCGTATCTGATCTGACGCGCTGCAAGTCTTGATGGCCGGTCTTCCGCGCCGGTCAGCCCTACTCTTCCCAGCTAAAAAAAGGCCGCGAACCCTGTCGCGGCCTGAACACGTCGCAACGCGGGGATTTCGCGTCACGCTGTAAGCCTACACGTCCAACTGTGACATTCGCATTTAGGCAAAAAAGGTCTTTGCACTACCGGAAATTTTCTGCTCACACTTAGTGAAAATAGGAAAAAGGGACGACCTTAGGTCATAATGTCCGCAAAAATTCCCAGCAAGGACCTCCGTGACCCTCGCCGCACCGCTCGACCTGCTCAGACAGGCGCGCGCCCGCTTCACTCAACGCGAAATCGCCGCGCACGTCGGTAAGGACATCAAGACGGTACGTCGCTGGGAAAAAGGCGAAACACCGTGCCCGTCGATGCTCGAACCGGCCTTGCGCGATCTGCTGCACAGTAGCGGCCGGACAAAGGCCGGCGCGGGCACCGGCGACGCCCAATTCCGCTTCATCGATCTGTTTGCCGGCATCGGCGGCATTCGCATGGGTTTCGAGGCGCACGGCGGCGACTGTGTCTTCACGAGCGAGTGGAACGATTTTTCCACCAAGACCTATCGCGAGAACTACCCTGCCGGCGGCGACCACGCGCTGATCGGCGACATCGTCTCCTTTCCCGCCGAAGAAGTGCCGAGCCATGACGTGCTGCTCGGCGGCTTTCCGTGCCAGCCGTTCTCGATTGCCGGCGTCAGCAAGAAAAACGCGCTGGGCCGCCCGCACGGCTTCGAATGTACGACGCAAGGCACGCTGTTTTTCGACGTCGCGCGGATCATCGCGGCAAAGCGCCCCGCCGCATTCCTGCTGGAGAACGTGAAAAATCTGCTCTCGCACGACAAAGGCCGCACCTTCGACGTGATCCTGCAGACCCTGCGCGACGAGCTCGGTTACGAAGTGCACTACCGCGTGGTGGACGGTCAGCATTTCACGCCGCAGCATCGGGAGCGCATCATCATCGTCGGCTTTCGCGGCAAGACGTCGTTTTCCTGGGACGATCTGCGTTTGCCGGAAAGCGGGCCGCGCCTCGGCTCGATCTTGCATCGCACGGACGGCAGCGAACCCGTGCTGCCGTGGGACCACGATCGTTTCTTCGACCACGCGAGCAAACGCGTGCAACCGAAGTACACGCTCACCCCGAATCTCTGGACCTATCTGCAAAACTACGCGGCGAAGCATCGCGCGGCGGGCAATGGCTTCGGCTTCGGCATGGCTTATCCCGACAGCGTCACGCGCACACTCTCCGCGCGTTATCACAAGGACGGGTCGGAGATTCTGGTCTATCAAGGCGAGCAGTTGCGACCGCGGCGCCTCACGCCGCGTGAATGTGCACGGCTGATGGGCTTTCCCGATACCTTCAGGATTCCGGTCAGCGACACGCAGGCTTACCGGCAATTCGGCAACAGTGTCGTCATGCCGGTGATGCGGGAAGTGGCGCGCATCATGCTGCCGCATGTGCAAACCCTGCTCGCCGAGGAGATGCACAATGGTTCGAAGCAAGCCCTTTCGCTCTATTCCTGAGCGCCCCGATCCGCTACCCGGACGCTAACGATGGTCGATATCGTCGACAGCGCAACGCGTAGCCGGATGATGTCCGGCATTCGCGGCCGCAATACGAAGCCGGAGATCCTGATCCGCAGCCTGCTGCATGGCCGGGGCTTTCGCTTCCGTTTAGACGCGCGCGATCTGCCGGGCCGGCCGGATATCGTGCTGCCGCGCTATCGCGCCGTCGTGCTGGTGCACGGTTGTTTCTGGCACGGTCACGATTGCCATCTGTTCAAATGGCCGCAAACCCGGCCCGAGTTCTGGCGCGACAAGATCGGCCGCAATCGCAGCAATGACGACAAGGTTCGCGCGGCGCTGCTCGCCAGCGGCTGGCGCGTCGGAGTGGTATGGGAATGCGCTTTGCGTGGCGCGAATCGCGATATCGAGGGCGTGTTGCAGCGGCTCGTCGAGTGGTTGAAGAGCGACGCGCCGAGCTTTGAGGAACGTAGCTGAAAGCTGCTTGTAGCCTGCCCTGTTGGAGGGAACTCAAGAGCCGCTGGTGATACACTCGATTGGCTAGCTCGGGGCATTTTTTGCGTGCCGATGCTCCAGAAATCAGGCAGCAACTGGCCGGCAGCTCAATGGCAAGCCGGTAGCAAAAACAGCACGCTCCGACCATCCCAGAACCACCAAGAAGGGAGGCACACGATGGCTGATTTCCGTCTCTGGTCCGACGATTTCCCCACCAACGGCTTTATGCCGAAAGCCCACGAATACCACGACAAGGCCTTCGGCGTAGACGGCGAGAATATTTCGCCCGCGTTGCAGTGGGATGCGCCGCCGGGCGATACCCAAAGCTTCGCACTCACCGTTCACGATCCGGACGCGCCTACCGGCAGCGGCTTCTGGCACTGGGTCGTCGTCAACATTCCGGCTGATGCCCGATCGCTGCCGCGCAACGCCGGCAAAACCGATGGCTCGCTGCTGCCGCAAGGTGCGCTGCAGTTGCGCAACGACTACGGCACGGTCGGCTTCGGTGGCGCGGCGCCGCCGCGTGGCGACAAGACGCATCGCTACATATTCCGCCTGCATGCGCTGAAGGTGCCGCATCTGCCGATCAACGCGGAGACCACCAACGCGGTCGCGCGCTTCATGACACATCTGAACGAACTCGACTCGACCACCCACACCGGTCTGTACGAACTCAAGTAACGCGTGAGACGCGATGCCGGGACGCTATCGCAGCGCCGGCATCGTCAATGAGTGCCGTCTTGTCTTTTCGGGGCGACACGCAGCGCGCGTGGCTCATCATAGGATCGATGCGCCGCCCCATTCCAAATCAAAAGAACGATGCACGCACAACCATCGCGCAAGGACGGTTCGATGCCGGCCGATGCCGCCTCCGCCGCTCCACTCGCCGCAGGCACACCGCTCGCGGACAGCACCGAACAAGGCTTGCCGATTCCGCAACGCTATTGGGCGATGCTGGTTATCGCCCTCGCCCTCACCCTGGCAGTGCTCGATAGCGCGATCGCCAACGTGGCGCTGCCGACCATCGCGCGCAATCTGCATGCAAGCGCGGCCGGCTCGATCTGGGTCGTCAACGCGTACCAACTCGCCATCACCATTTCACTGCTGCCGCTTGCGTCACTTGGCGATCGCATCGGCTACCGGCGCATCTATCTGGCCGGGCTGATCCTGTTCACGGTGGCGTCGTTCGGTTGCGCGTTGTCCACTTCGCTGCCGACGCTCGCGCTCGCCCGCGTGGTCCAAGGCTTCGGCGCAGCGGGCGTCATGAGTGTGAACACGGCGCTCGTGCGCATGATCTATCCGCCTACGCAGCTTGGACGCGGCGTTGCGATCAACGCGATGGTCGTTGCGATATCGTCCGCGGTCGGGCCGACGGTCGCCTCCGGCGTGCTCGCCATCGCCTCGTGGCCGTGGTTGTTCGCGATCAATGTGCCGATCGGGATCGCGGCGATTGTCGGCGGCTTCAAGGCGCTGCCGATGAATCCCGGCCACGAGTCTCCGTACGACTATCTGAGCGCGGTGATGAACGCGTTCGTGTTCGGTCTGCTGATCTTTGCAATCGACGGTCTCGGTCACGGCGAGCACATCGGCTGGGTCGTCGCTGAGGCGCTCGTTGCGGTTGTGATCGGCTACTTCTTCGTGCGCCGTCAATTGACTCAACCCGCGCCCCTGCTGCCGATCGATTTGCTGAGAATTCCGGTGTTCGCCCTGTCGATCGGCACCTCGGTGTGTTCGTTCTGCGCGCAGATGCTGGCCTTCGTGTCGTTGCCGTTTCTGTTGCAGGACACGCTGGGTTTGTCGCAGGTAGAAACCGGTTTGCTGATGACGCCGTGGCCGGCGGTAATCATCATCGCCGCGCCGATTGCCGGCGTGCTGTCGGACAAGGTGTCGTCCGGTTGGCTGGGCGGGGTCGGACTCGTTGCGATGACGGTGGGCCTGCTGCTGCTCGCCACCCTCGGCGCGCATCCCGAGCCCATGCAGATCGCGTGGCGCATGGCGCTGTGCGGCGCAGGCTTCGGGATCTTCCAGTCGCCGAACAATCGGACCATGTTGTCCGCCGCGCCGCGAGAGCGCAGCGGCGGTGCGAGCGGGATGCTCGGCACTGCGCGCCTGACCGGACAAACCCTCGGCGCGGCACTGGTCGCGCTGATCTTCGGTATCGCGCCGCAAAATGGGCCGACTATCGTGCTGTATGTGGCGGCCTGCTTTTCAGCGGTCGCCGCCGTGGTCAGCATGATGCGCGTGGTAAAGAGTTCGACGTGACCGGCACGCGCGGTCCCTGAAGGCGCCCGCGCCGCCGTTGATACGACTACGACGACGATGCCGTCACGTCAGCGAGCTTTACCGCTTTGGCCGTCACCGAAGAGGCGGTCGCAACGTTGCGCAGATCGCCCAGGAACGTATCGCGCCACACCGACAGATTGTTCTCGCGCATCGGCGCCATCATGTCCGCGTGACGCGCCTGACGCTCGGCGAGCGGCATCGACAGCGCACGCTCCAGCGCCTCGGCCATCTGCGACAGGTCGAATGGATTGACGACCAGCGCCCCCGGCAGTTGCTCAGCCGCACCGGCAAATTGCGACAACACGAGTACGCCCGGATCGGCGGGATCCTGCGATGCGACGTACTCCTTCGCGACCAGGTTCATCCCGTCACGCAGCGGCGTCACATAGCCGACCTGCGATTGACGGAACAGCGCCATCAGCAGATTGCGCTCGTACTTGCGGTTCAGGTATTGAATCGGCGTCCAGTCGAGTTGCGCGAAACGGCCATTGATGCGGCCGGCTTCGCCCTCCAGCGTCTGACGAATGCGCTGGTAGGTTGTCACGTCCGCGCGCGTCGGCGGCGCGATCTGCACCAGCGAAACGCGTCCGTGCCACCCCGGAGCATTCAGCAGCAGCCGTTCGAATGCCTGGAAGCGCTCCACCAGACCCTTCGAATAATCGAGCCGGTCGACGCTCATGATCAGCTTGCGCCCGCGCATGCCGTCACGCAGGCTGCGCACCGGCTTGCGGTCGGTGAACTGCTCGGCGGCCTTGGCGATCGCGTCCGGATAGATGCCGATCGGGTACGCGGCCACTTTCAGGAAGCGGTTGTAGGCGTGCACCATGCCGTCTTCGCTCGAGGTGCCGTGCTGGCCGCGCTCGATAAAATCGACGAACGACTGGCGATCCGCTTCGGTCTGGAAACCGACCACGTCGTAGCTGCACATCGCCTTGACCAATTCTTCGTGCGGCGGAATCGTACGGAGTACTTCCGGCACCGGAAACGGAATATGCAGGAAGAAGCCGATGGGATTCTTCACGCCGAGCTCGCGCAGGCAGCGCGCGAACGGCAGCAGGTGATAGTCGTGCACCCAGATGATGTCGTCGGGTTTAAGCAGCTCCTTGAGCTGCTTGGCGAGCGTCGCGTTGACGCGCTGATAGCCCGCGTATTCCTGCCGGTCGTAGCGCGACAGGTCGTTGCGATAGTGGAACGTCGGCCACAGTGTCGTGTTGGAAAAGCCGCGATAGTACTGGTCATAGTCGCGCTTGGTGAGGCCCACCGTCGCGTACGTCACATTGCCCTGCTTTTCGATCACCGGCGCGGACGGCTCGCTTACCGTTTCACCACTCCAGCCGAACCAGACTCCGCCGGTTTCCTTCAACGCGTCCAGCACGCCGATCGCGAGGCCACCTGCTGCGGGGCGGCCTTCCTGGGTCGGCGCCACACGATTCGATACCACGATCAGTCTGCTCATTGGTGCTCCACCTAGTCAGTTGCTTCGTTGCATGCGGATATGTGCCAAAAAGGTGCATGCAAGTCGCGTGCCGTTTTATGAGATGCCGGAAATAAAAATGTATGTAAATGTGACAAACGAGCAGAAACGCGCGGCATCAGAGCACCGCGAGGAAATTTTTTCTGCTTTGCGTGACGAAACCGGAACCCTTCTTACCGGCCGTCAGCCGGGCTCATGCGTCCTGTTCCGAACCGAGATCGCGCTGGTACTCCAGCCCTTCCCGACGCACGCCGCCCTGGTTGTGCTCGCCGTCTGGCGGCGCATCGGGCGCGACGCGGTTCTGCGCGGCCGGGTCCGGCGACTCCGGCGGGGCGCTCTTGCTGCCTGGCCGGGAGTCGCGTTTCGAGTGGCGCGCGGAACGTCGCAGTGCTGGATGTCTCATGATTGATGCCTCCGGGGGAAGCCCGCCGCCATCGTGAGCGGCGTCAATTCAGTGTAGGGTTCACGACGGTAAATTGCCGGTAAAAGATGCGCCGGCTTTGTAACAAGTACATAAATTCGCTGCGTTGGACTGTGGTGCAGCGCACAGAACATGTCAGAGTTGCATGCTGGAGGCTAGCAACGGCGGACACCGACTGGCTTGTGGCGTTTGCGTGGGCTGCGACGGCGGATCGCCGATCGGCGGCGCAACCGGTTCGATGGGGTCCGGAGTCGGACTTGGAACGGTGTCGGGCTCACCAGGATTCGGCGGCTCGTTGGGCTCAGGACGATGAGCGTGCATCGGGAGGGGGAGCGGGGAAGCGGCGGCGTATTCCGGCATATCGGTTACCTCGGTTGTTCCTGCGTTCCATCGAACCGCAGCAAGCCCCATGCCGAATTAAAGGGAGGAAAAAAACCGACGGATGGTTCGAAGACCTACGCTTCGGCGCGCGCAGCGCCGCCGGAAGAATGACGCCCGTGTCACAAGCGCATGCCGGTGCACGAACCCAGATTCCAGATGCACCACTACCCTAAGCAAACCACGGTGCCCACTTAGCAGGAGCGGTTTGAGCCGCTTTCTTTGCTTATCTTTCTTTGCGGCGGCAAAGAAAGTAAGTGCCGCCCCGCACAGGGGCAACACTAATAGACCACTACCAATTCAAGGAAAGGCCAACACCCTAAGAACACTGACAATAAGCGCCGAACAGGCAAAAACCTCAAGCGCCAGCGCCCCCGACAACTCGCGATTCATCCGCAACCTCCCCCTCATCCCGCGCATCATTCCCATACTCAACAAGCCGGTTATAAAGCGTCTTCAAACTAATCCCAAGAATCTCAGCAGCCCGCGTCTTGACGCCACCACATTGCTCAAGCGTAGCCAGAATCAACTGCCGGTCCGCCTCAGCAAGCGAAGTCCCAAACGGAATCGTAATCGCCGTACCAGCCGCAGGCTTCGACAAGGTAATCTGCAACGGCACGGTAGCCGTACTATCCGAATCAGTCCCCGACATAATGTGCGCCCGCTGCACATAGTTCTTCAGCTCGCGCACATTGCCCGGCCACGGATACGACATCAACATATCCTTCACTGCAGCCGGAAAATGCTTCTTCGTGCTGTGCCGCTCGTTGAGTTCATCAAGAAACGCCTGCGCGAGCAAATCAACATCCTTACCCCGATCGCGCAGCGGCGGCAGACTGATCGGAAACACGTTCAGACGGTGGTACAAATCGAGCCGCAACTTGCCTTCCAGCACCGCCTGCTCAGGATCCCGATTAGTCGCCGCAATCAGCCGCACATCCGTTTCGATTTCCTTGGTCGTACCAACCCGCATGAACATGCCGGTTTCCAGCACCCGCAGCAACTTCACCTGCAACTCGATCGGCATTTCGGTGATTTCGTCGAGGAACAGCGTGCCGCCGTTCGCACGTTCGAAATAGCCCTTGTGCTGGCGATCCGCACCGGTGAACGAACCGCGCTCGTGCCCGAACATTTCCGATTCGATCAGGTTCGGCGAGATCGCACCGCAGTTCACTGCGAGGAACGCATGCTTACGGCGCAAGCTGAGCTGGTGCAGCGTCTGGGCGGCGACTTCCTTGCCGGTGCCTGACTCGCCCATCAGCATGACGGAGGCCGCCGTCGGCGCAACGCGGCCGATCTGGTCGTAAACCTCCTGCATAGCCGGCGAGTTGCCGAGCATCAAACCAAAGCGGCCCATGCGGCGCAACTCGCCGCGCAACGTGCCGATTTCCGCCTTCAGGTCGCCGGCGCGCGGCAAGCGCGAAAGGATCGCCTTCACGCGCTGCATGTTGATCGGCTTCACCAGGTAGTCGGTGGCGCCCATCTTCAACGCGTTGACCGCCGACTCCACCGTGGCGTGGCCGGTAATCACGATCACCTCCACACCGGAGCGCGGATCAAGATCTTCAAACAGATCGACTCCACTGCCGTCGGGCAGCTTCAGGTCGGTAAAGACGACGTCCGGCATCTGCCGGACCAGTTGAATGCGCGCTTCGCGCAAATCGCCCGCAGTAGCGGTAGTCAAACCGTCTTCCCCGATGATGGCGGAAAGCGCCTCGCGGGTACCGGCATCGTCATCGACAATCAGTACGTGTGGCATCGCGTCTCGAAAGCCCGAAAGCGTGAATGGGGGAACATGCTAAACCGCATAGTGGGAAGCCGTTCAGCAGCTTGCCGGTGCGCCGCGTGCACGTTCTGATGTGAGCACACGCTAACGTTCCGCGACAGTGCCGAACCCCTGACTTGATTCAATATCGCAACAATCAGCGAGAAAACCACCCGTCATTGCGCGGCATTGTTGTCTATTTATCTATTATACGGCTTTATCGAGACAAATTTGAAACGCGTGCCAGGTGCCGCTTGTCGAAGCGGCACGCCGGCGCAGCGGCGCACGCAAGGTCAACATCGTGGCCCTCAGCCACGCGGAAACGGCCATGCGTCGCCCTGGCGGTTCGGATGTGCCGAGCCGTTTGCGCCATGCGCGGTGTCAGGCGTAGACGGACCAGTCCTCGCCGCGCTCACGCTGCCGGACGGCGCAGCCGACGTCGCTACCGTGCCGCCCTCGTCTTCCCAGCGGCTCAGTTCACGCGCCGCCTGAGCCTGCGCGGCACGGTTCCGCTGCATATGGCGCACAGCCAGAAACCCACCGAGGGCCACCAGCGCGCCGAAGATGCCAATTTTAGGTCGTGCCATCGTGAACTCTCCTTGCTATCGTCAAGCGGATCGGCGTCGCGCACTGCGCGTTAGTGAGCGCCGAGAGCGCCAAGCCGGAAGCCGGCCGCCCGCGGCATACCGATCGAGCGCCACGGTTGCGCCACACGTAGCGCTTCGCGTCCTGTTTCCGGCACGAGCGGCCCATTGAAGAACCGCGTCCGCCGCTGACGCGCTTTGAGCAGAGCCGCCCAAAAACACACGTATGTCGAGTCCACGGCGCAAACGTCGTGCCCGGTAAATTCACCACTCTCATTCTATGCCGGTACGGGCTCAGGCACTTCTGACCGGGCGTGCACCGGCCTATTTCGCCGACCGTCACATGGATTGCCGGAAGCGGCGTCAAAGTGGTTAAATCAAATTTCTGTGAGATAGTGGCCGCACGGGTCCGTCTTGCCCCAAGGCCTGCGCGCCGCAACACCGCTCCCCCATTTGCACAGGACTCCCCGTTTATGGCGTCAATCTCGCTGGACTCGCCCACCGTCTCCGCCGGCGGCAATGCTTCGGCACAGGCGAAGCAGCGCGTCGCGGACGGCATCGCGGGACTGAAATCGTACGGGCTGCTATATGGCTCGTCGCCGGTGATGCTCGATCTGTACGAACAGATCGAACGCGTCGCCAGCACCGACGCGACCGCGCTGATCATCGGCGAATCCGGCACGGGCAAGGAACTGATCGCCCGCACGATTCACGATCAAAGCAGCCGCAAGGACGCACCGTTCGTCGCCGTGAACTGCGGTGCGATTCCGGACGAACTCATCGAAGCCGAATTGTTCGGCCACGAAAAAGGCAGCTTCACCGGCGCGGTCCAGGCCCGCGTCGGCTACTTCGAACATGCGAACGGCGGCACGCTGTTTCTCGACGAAATCACTGAAATGGCGCCGGTGCGCCAGGTCAAGCTCTTGCGCGCGCTCGAGACCGGCACGTTTTTTCGGGTCGGCGGCAACGAATTGATTAGTGGTGACGTACGCGTGATCGCAGCGACGAATCGCGACCCCGCGGTAGCGGTGAAGGAAAACGGTCTGCGTGAAGACCTGATGTACCGGCTCGCGGTTTTCCCGTTGCGCGCGCCGCCCTTGCGCGAGCGTGAAAACGATCGCGAACTGCTCGCGCAACACTTCCTCGCCTTGCTGAATCAGCAGGAAAGCACGAGCAAGAGTTTTAGCAAACGGTCGATCGAAACACTGCGAACCTGGTCGTGGCCGGGCAACGTGCGCGAGTTGAAGAACGCGGTGTATCGGGCGTTCATTCTCGCGGAGAAGACGGTCGAGCTGCCACATCCGCATCTCGCATCGCGCGTGAAAAAGCCCGTGACGCAGGGCGATGCAATGAGCGTGTGGATCGGCACACCGCTCGCCGATGCGCAAAAGCAGATCATTCTCGGCACGCTCAAGTATTGCGGCGGCGACAAACGGCGGGCTGCCAAAGCACTCGGCGTGAGTCTGAAAACGCTCTACAACCGCCTGAGCGCATACGGCGGTGACGAAGGCTCGGACGAAGAAACCGAGCAATAAGCCGTGCCAGGCGCTCAAGCGGTTCGTTCGCGTGAGCAGGTGTTTTCTGTGTGCTCGCCGTCTGCTTTTTGCGCGCTCCCTGTGCGCGTGCTGTGCAGGCCCCTCTCTGCTGCAACGGCACTTTTTGCGCACCTGTCATCTCATAATTAATCCCTTCGCACCACCAATCAAATCGGCTTCTTCCCAGCAGAAACCGATTTGACTCGCACCATCTTTTGCAATTGCTTGCACTTTCCCACTGCCAATTACAAATGGCATCCTGCAAAATGCGGCAGCGCACGGCGCAACGATAAGGAAGACGTGCCTTTCGCTCACGCACCGTCGGCACACGCGAAACACATGTGTGAACGGTCCGTGTGCGAAAGGCACTTGCAGGAGCAGAGACAGGGAAATGCAAAAAAGTATGGTGTGGGTCGAATGGGCAAAGCGAACAGCCAACGCGTCCAAAGCGGCAACATGTGGACGTCCGAATACAACTGCGCTCGTCGCATTAGCCGTGGCGATCACGTCGGCGTTGAGCGGCTGTAGTTCGCTCTACTCGGAAGGCGCCACCGCCGGCGCCGGTATCGCGGGCGCCGCGCTCGCGGCCAAGGTCACCAGCAATGCGGCAGTCGCTACCGGCATCGGTCTCGGCGCGCTGGCCGCGGCCCGCGCCGGCGTGCAGTACTCGGAACGCGTGGTCCACAAGAATACGCAGGACGGCATCGCCAAAATCGCCGGGCCGCTCGACGTCGGCGCAATCGCACCGTGGAGCGTGACTCACTCCGTGCCGATCGAAGACGACGAACACGGCCGCGTCACCGTGAGCCGCACGATCAGCGCCGGCGCACTCGACTGCAAGGAAATCGTCTTCTCGGTCGATCAGACCGCCACCAAGAATGTGCCGGCGAGCAGCGCGTTCTACGTCGCGTCGATCTGCCGCGACGGCGACAACTGGAAATGGGCGTCGGCCGAACCCGCTACCGAACGCTGGGGCGCGCTGCAATGAAGGCGCTGATGCTTCCACGCCCCTGGAATGAACACGCACTGTCTGAGCCAGCGCTCGTCGATGACGCGCGTACCGCGCTGGTTCCACGCACGCCTGCGGCGGCGCTCTCCGGCAACCGGCTGCGGCTCGTGCTGGCCGGTGCGATCTGCGTCGGCGCCAGTCTGCTGACGAGCGGCTGCTCGTCCGTCGGCGCGGCGAGCGGTGCCGCGGCCGGTGTCGCGTCAGGCCTCGTGACCTCCAACCCGGCAGTCGGCATCGGCGTCGGCATCGCCGTGCAGGCCGCGACCGACGAAGCTGTCGGCCGCTACATGCGCACCATGCACACCGATCAGCAGAACTTGATCGCCGCGCTGGCGGGTGCCATGCCGGTCGGCGAGACGCGGCCCTGGGCGGTCAAGCACACGCTGCCGATCGAGAACGGCCACGGCCAGGTGCGCGTGACGCGCGCGTTCAGCTCGGCGCTCGCGCTGTGCAAGGATTTCGTGTTCTCGGTTCAGGACGGCGACGGCCCGAACGCGCACGAAGACTGGTACACGGCGAGCGCGTGCCGGCAGGACAAGGGCTGGAAGTGGGCGTCGGCGGAACCGGCAGTCGAGCGCTGGGGCGCTCTGCAATAAAAAACGGCAGGGTCTCCCCTGCCGTTTTTTGCCTGAAGCGTCTTAATCGACTCAACCGGGTTTAAGACTCCACGTCTTCCAGACTGAAAATTTCCGTCTGGTCGTTGTACGAGAAGATCTCGCCATAACGGCCCCAGTTGATCACTGCGTCGAGCGTCTCTTCCGCGGCGCTGTCCGACAGAAAATCCTCCAGCTCCTGCTCGAAACGCACGCGCGGCGCACGATGCCCCGGCCGTTCGTTCAACACCTTCTTGATTCGCGCGGCGAGCGGCACGTGGCGCAGCAGATGTTCCGCGAACATCATCTTCCGCTCCTGGGTGCCGAACTCGGAGAACACGCGCGCCGGCGGCGTCAGGAAAATATCCCCTTCGCGGATGTCGGCAAAGCCCAAGTGCTGCAGCACTTCGGCGACCGGGAACAGATCGTCCACCTCAAGGTGCAGCGAACGGGCGATTTCCGGCATGTCGGCACGGCCGTGGTACGGTGCGGCGGCCAGCGTTTCGATCAGACCGGCCATCAGGTTGGTCGACACGTGCGGCAGCCAGCTATGCAGCTCGAGGCCCTTCTTGGTCTTTTCGTCAGTCTGACGCGCGGTCATCTTCGCGTAAATGTCGTCGACCAGCCGGCGAAACGCCGGGTCCAGACGGTTACGCGGATGCTTGAACGGCACCTTGATCTCGGCGATCACACGGCCCGGATTCGACGACAGCACCAGAATCCGGTCGCACATGAACACCGCTTCCTCGATGTTGTGCGTGACGATCAGCACGGCCTTGATCGGCATGCGGCCTTGCGTCCACAGGTCGAGCAGGTCGGTACGCAGCGTTTCGGCGGTCAGCACGTCGAGCGCGGAGAACGGCTCGTCCATGAGAAGCAGTGTGGGGTCGACCACCAGCGCGCGCGCAAAGCCGACGCGCTGACGCATGCCGCCCGACAACTCGCGCGGATACGCGTTTTCGAAACCGTCGAGACCGATCAGGTCGATCGCCGCCAGCGCGCGCGTACGGCGATCACTCGCGCCGACGCCTTGTGCTTCGAGTCCCGCTTCCACGTTTTGCAGCACGGTCAGCCACGGGAACAGCGCGAAGGTCTGGAACACCATCGCCACACCCTTGGCCGGGCCGTCGAGCGGCTTGCCCATATACGTGACTTCGCCGTCGGTCGGCTCGATCAGACCGGCGATGATGCGCAACAGCGTCGATTTACCCGAGCCCGATCGGCCCAGCAACCCGACGATCTCCCCTTCGCGCAACGACAGATTCGCGTCGTCGAGGACGAGCAGCTCGCCCTGCGACTTGTTGAACCCGCGGCACACGTCCTTGACGCGCAGGATCTCTTCACCGAGGCGCGGCGGCATCGGCGGGGTCTGGATCGGCGCGGCGGTCATAGCAGCTTTAGGATTTTGCATCGCGTTTAGCCTTTAATTCTCAATCTAGCCGGAGCTTCGCTTCAGCGTAGGCGAACATCGGACGCCACAGCAGGCGGTTGAACAGGGTCACGAACAGGGACATCACGGCGATGCCCACAATGATCTTCGGATAGTCGCCTGCTGCGGTGGTCTGCGCGATGTAAGCGCCCAAGCCATGCGCGGCAACCTTGGTGTCGCCCCACTGAACGAATTCCGCGACGATGCTGGCGTTCCACGCGCCGCCCGACGCGGTGATCGCGCCAGTCACGTAATAAGGGAAAATGCCCGGCAGCATCGCCTGACGCCACCATTGCCAGCCGCGAATATGGAAGTTCTTGGCCGCTTCCCGGTAGTCGTTCGGATACGAACTCGCACCGGCAATCACGTTGAACAGGATATACCACTGTGTGCCGAGCACGATCAGCGGCGACAGCCAGATGTCCGGGTTCAGATGAAAGCGCACGATGGCGATGACGAACACCGGGAACAGCAGGTTCGCCGGGAACGCGGCGAGGAACTGCGCAATCGGCTGCACCTTCTCGGCCAGCGCCGGCCGCAGGCCGATCAGCACGCCGATCGGCACCCAGATCACCGAAGCGATCGCGATCAGCACCACCACCCGCAGCAGCGTAATCAGCCCCAGTACGAGCACGTGCCAGACTTCGTCGAGCGACACGCCGGTTCGCACGTACGCGATCACGCGGTACACCACATAGACCGTGGCGAGCAACACCACGGCCGCCCAGACAATGTCGCCGATGCGCGAAGTCTTCTCGCGCTGCGGAATCTGGAAACGCGGGCCGCCAAACGCAGGCAACGTGAAGTTGACGCGCGCGGCCTTGGCGAACATCCAGCCGAGCGGCACCAGCAGACGGTGAATCAGATGGGTGCGGCGGATCAGGTCGAGCAGCCACGATTCCGGCGCATTGCCTGAGCTGGTGGTTTCCATGCGGAATTTATCGGCCCACGCAACCAACGGGCGGAACATGAACTGGTCGTACGCAAGAATCACGACCGTCATGGCAAGGATCACCCAGCCGATTGCGTGCAGATTCTTGTCGGAAATCGCCTGCGCGAGATAAGCGCCGATCCCCGGCAGGGTGATCGTATTGTTGCCGACTGTGATGGCTTCGGACGCGACCACGAAAAACCAGCCGCCCGACATCGACATCATCATGTTCCAGATGAGGCCCGGCATCGAGAACGGCACTTCGAGTTTCCAGAAGCGCTGCCATGAAGTCAGATGAAAGCCGCGCGACACTTCGTCCAGATCGCGCGGCACCGTGCGCAGCGACTGGTAGAAGCTGAACGTCATATTCCACGCCTGGCTCGTGAAGATCGCGAAGATCGCCGCCAGCTCGGCGCCGAGCACGCGGCCCGGGAACAGCGCGAGGAAGAACGTGACCGTAAACGAAATGTAGCCAAGCACCGGCACCGACTGCAGGATGTCGAGAATCGGCACCAGCACCATGCCCGCGCGGCGGCTCTTGGCAGCCAGAGTGCCGTACACCAGCGTGAAGGTCAGCGAGGCGACCATCGCCGCCAGCATGCGCAGCGTGGTGCGCATGGCGTACTCGGGCAGATTCGACGCGTCGAGCGAGATCGCCTGAGTCTTGAGCGTCGACATCGGCGCCAGCGTCTCGTGAAAGCCGATCGCCGCCATCGCAATGATGCAGATGATCAGCGGAAAGGCGACGAAGTCCCAGCGATTGGGTAACACCCGCCATGCCGAGGCATTGGCGGTGCGCTTCAGGTTGAAGCTGAAATCCATCAGACGCTCTCCCTATTCATACAGGTATTCAAACGCACGCAGGGGGCCGCGGCTTCGGCGCGGCAGTCTGTAGATCGGTCCAGGCAGCGGAAATCAGGCATGGCAAAACGCATGTGCGCGGTAAATCGTTAGCGTTGGAGACACGTGGACCGGTGACGGACAGGTCCGTGGGCAAGCCCGCCCGGGACCGCAACCGTCAAGCCGGGCTCCTGTCGCCGCAGGCGCCGCCCGAAGGCTGGCGGGCTTTCCTTGTTTTGGACGGCACGACACTACACCATCCTATGTTTCAGGCACAACCTTTCACGGCAAATAGCAACAAATAGCGTCGAATGCCCCGGCGACCGCCTCCGGCCAGCGAGCGTGAGCATGTGCAGCGGTCCACCTACTGTCGTGCGCCAGCCACTTTCCCAGCAATCGCGATTGCTGCGCGGACCGGTTTCAAACACCTGTTAAACCCGCGCAGCCATTCAGAAAGCTGATGCGCTGCCGTTAAGAACCTGATGGGCAAAGCGGACGTACTTCGCATTCCCGCAATAACGGTGGCGTCAGGCCCCATGACGGTTAAAATCAAGAAACGGCACGTCTCTTTGCGGTTTTGCCGGCCCACAACGCGGCCCACACCGAGGGCGTATCGCCAGCCGCTTCCACAGGGGCGAAACAGCGCCGGGGCGCTGCCACGAATGAGCCAGTTGCATGTCACAGCCAGACGAATCAGAGGGTCGATGAACAGGACAACCTTGCGCCAGGCAACCGGACCGATCAGCTTCGTGCTGATCGTGCTCGTTTGCTGGTTCGTGGCCGGCATGGTCGCGGACCGGATGGTACAGCAAGAGCTGGACGCGGCTTTGCGCACGCAACGCCAGATGTCCACGTCGATCGTCGACAACATGGCGGAGGTGATCGCCAGCGACCTCGCCATGTCTCGGGCCATCCCCGCAACCATGGCCGAAATGGACGTGGTCCAGCACGCGCTGGTGCAATCGCAGAATTATGCCGCGAACGGCGCAGCGGCGGAACCCGCTCTGCGCGCCGCGTTGCTAAAAGACCAGCAGATGCTGGCCGTGAGCAATTTCCTGCACGACGCGCAAGGTTTCTCCGGGCTCGACCAGGTCTGGCTCGTCAACGCCAACGGCATCTGCGTCGCATCCAGCAACTCCGTCAATCGACCGCTTGCCGCGGAGCACTCCTTCGTCGGCGCCGATATGCGCACGCGCGGCTACCTGACGAATGCCCTGCTCGGCGCGTTTTCGGAAGCCTATGGCGTCGGCCGCCAGAGCGGCGAGCCGGGCATCTTCATCGCGGCGCCGGTGTACGCCGACGGTCTGCTGGTCGGGGTGGTGGTGGCCAAGGTGGGGATCGCGCGGCTGCGCCACTGGGTCGCGCATGCCGGTACCTTCGTCGCCGATGAAAACGGCGTCATCATCATGGCGCACAACAGCGCACTCGAAGGCCACGCGCTACCGAACTCGCACGTCACGCAGATGGGCGCCGCCGAGCGCCTGACCATCTATCGCCGCGAAATCCTCCCCGACATCCAGATTCAGGTCAACACGCGGGTGCGCGAACAGGCGCCCTGGGTGCCCTCAGGTGTCGCCGAACAGCTGTTCGGCATGAGCGAGCAGCCGGCGCCATCGCTGTACCAGGCACGCAGCGGCCTGAACTCGGGGCTGTCGGCGCATCTGGTCGATCCGCTCGCGGCCTGGCCCGAACTGCTGCGCAATCACAAGCGCGACCATCTGCTGGTGTTTCTGACGCTGGCCGGCACCGTCGCGCTCGCGTGGGTCATCACCGTGTCGTACGTGCGCGAGCGGCGCCACCATCGCGCCACGCGCGACCTTGCAGAACAATTGCAATCGGCCAACACGCTGCTCTCGGCTGAGGCGCGCCACGATGCGCTGACCGGCGCGCTGTCGCGGCGCTACTTCCTCGACCTGCTGCGCCACGAGATCGAACGCGCGCATGCGGGCAACGAGCCGCTGTGCATGGCGATCGCCGACCTCGACCACTTCAAGCAGATCAACGACCGCTTCGGCCACGCCGCCGGCGACCGCGCGCTCGAACATTTCGTCGACACCTGCCGGGCCGAACTGCGCGGCACCGATGCAATCGGCCGGCTGGGCGGTGAAGAATTCGGCTTGCTGCTGCCGGCCACGAATCTGGCCGGCGGCCGCGAAGTCGTCGAACGCTTGCGCCTGCGTCTGAAGGCAATTCCTTCGCCGAAGTTGCCGGCCTCGGTGGGTTTGAGCGTGAGCATCGGCATCACCGAACTCTCGTCCGACGATCTGCCCGAGCGCATCATGAGCCGCGCCGACACGGCGCTTTATGCGGCAAAGACGGGCGGCCGCGACCGCACCGAAGCCCTTCCGCCCGACGACACCGCGCCGCCCGCGCGGACGGTGGTCAACGCCTGGTGACGCCTGCTAACGCCAGGTATTGCGCCGGTCGTCTCCGAATTAAATTCGCGCCGTCGTGCCGTCGGCGCTCCGATGCGTGCTGTCGCTGATGCAAAGCAAGTCTCGGCCTCGGGCGTCCCGTAACGAAGCAGGTATCATCAACCCTGACATTGAGGTTGCCGCTACCGCTCTAACGGGAGATTCGCATGAAGGGAAATTTGGTCATCGTCTGTCGCGATCAGGATGCTGACGCATTCGACCATCTGCTGGCCGAATATGGCGCGTTCCAGACGCGCTTGTCGTCGACCGCGTGGTATCTGAAGCTGGAGGTCGCGCCGGAACTGATTCAGGAAGAGATACTCACGCGTCTCGGCAAGTACACCACGCACTACATCTTCGAAGCCGAAACGGTAACGTGGAATACGGTGGATGGTGACGCGGCAAATGCGTTGAACACGCTGTTTTCAGACTAGCGCAAAGTTTGCCGGACTCGCATTGCAGACAGCGCATCCGGCATTGCGACCCAGACGCCGCATTCCGAACCTCGCGTTCGGACATCACATTGCGACATATATATAGTGGGGCAGGCGCTTGCCGCCCTTGCCCCGCTCAACCCCAGGCGTTTTCCGAAGCCGCCACGACACGCGGCACCACATCGAAGGGAAAGCTCATCGAGACCCGCAAGCCACGGCCGTCGTGATTGCCGATTTCCCACTCCCCACCCGCACGCCGCACCAGACGTTCGACGATCGCAAGCCCCAGCCCGCTATGCCCATTGCCGCCGCGTGCCGGGTCGAGCCGAACGAACGGCCGGCTGGCATTGATCAGGTCCTGCGCGGCGATACCACTGCCGTTGTCGCTCACTGAAAGCGCGAAGCCTTGCGCCGTGCGCGCCGTGGCGACGACGATCGGCGGCGCGCCGTAGGCATGTGCGTTGTCCAACAGGTTCGACAGGATCCGGTCGAGCGTCGCCGCCGGCAGCAGAAAACCCGGCCCTGCGTTGAGTTCGGTCTGCACCGTGGGCCCACCGGCGGCGACCGCACGATAGCTGCGGACCACGCGCTCGCACTGCCCGTCCACTTCGACCGCTTCGCTGCGATCGGCGCCGTCGTGTGCGAACACCAGAAACTGTTCGACGATATGCGTCATCGAATCGACGTCGCGCACGACGCCGTCACGCATCTTCACTTCTTCCATCATTTCTGCGCGCAGCCGCAAGCGCGCCAGCGGCGTTTTCAGGTCGTGTGCGACGCCGGCCAGCATCACGGCCCGGTCGTGTTCGGTGCGCGCCACTTCCTGAACCATCTGGTTGAAGCCGTGCGTCAACTGCCGCAACTCGCGCGGACCGCGTTCAGGCACCGGCGGCACCGGCAGGCCGCGGCCAAAGCGCGCCACCGCCTGGGCAAGCGAGCGCAACGGCTGCTGCAGCGCCCACGCCGCAAAAAGCGCCGCCATCACCGCGAACGAGAAAATGATCGCGAGCCATAGCACCGTGCGATCGAGCGAGCGAGGCGTGCGCAGTGGCTGCACCGGCACCACGATCCAACTGCGATCCGTGGTGGCGCGCACCCATAGCGTGGGTGGACGACCAGGCTGGCCGATCCGCACCAGCGTGCCGGTGGGCATGCGATCACGCACGTCCTCGATGAACCGTTCAAGCGGCGCCGGCAGCGCGGTGTTATCCGGCGGTACGTCGGGGCTCGCCGGATCGACCAGCCTGACGCGCGACGGCAAGGGCTGGTCCGGCGTGCGGGCGACGTGCTGGCGCACCGCGTCGACGAGAAAGGTGGCTTCCTCGACTGCGTAGCGCGTTTGCAGTTGGCTGCGCTCGAGCCGCATAAGCGCGTACCACGCGAAATGCGACAGCAGCAGCACCGCAATAACTAGCAGCGCCAGCCGCCCGAACAGCGAATCAATGGGCCGGCGCATGCTGTTCGCCGTCCGGCACGAACACGTAGCCGCGTCCGCGCACCGTTTGAATGAAGCGCGGCGTGGACGGGTCGGTTTCGAGAATGCGACGCAAACGCCACACCTGTACGTCGATGCCGCGATCGGTGCCGTCGTATTCCGGACCATGCAGCAGTTCGAGCAGACGCTCACGTGTGAGCGTGCGCATGGGGTGATTGACGAAAATCTTCAGAAGCGCGAATTCGCTGCCCGACAGCGTGAGCGGCTTGTCTTCGAGATGCAGCGTACGCGACTGGAAATCCAGCGTGAAACGGCCGAAGTTGAACGGCTCGCGCTGCTCCGGCGCCGCCGCCGACGGCAGCGTGCGGCGGCGCCGCAGCACCGCCTGCACGCGCGCCAACAGCTCGCGCGGGTTGAACGGCTTGCCGAGATAGTCGTCCGCGCCGAGCTCAAGCCCGACGATGCGGTCCACGTCGTCAGCACGTGCGGTCAGCATGATCACAGGGATGTCGTCACCCGACGCGCGCAGCTTGCGCAACGCGGTCAGCCCGTCCACGCCCGGCATCATCAGATCGAGCACGATCAGATCCGGACGCTCGCGTTCGAGCCTGCGCTCGAGCGTGCCCGCGTCGTGCAGCACCGAAACTTCGATGCCCTGACGGGCCAGATAGTCGCGTAGCAGATCGCGCAATTCGACGTCGTCGTCGACAACCAGTATTTGAGTAGCCATGGGATGAAGTTTAACGCGCAGCAGGAAGGGTTTTCGATTTCAGACGGCCCGCAAGGGTTACCGGGTGTTACGGTGAAAGCCGTACGTAATGACCCGTAACAGCCGCATCAAGCCACGTAACACAGCGCCGGGCGCAGTTCTCTACGCTGTGACTTACCGAATGCAGGCCGTCCACATTACCGGTTGCATCGTCGGCTATTCCATTACAGGGAGTCTTACATGTCCACCAAAAAAATGTCGCGCGTTCTCGCCGTTGCCGCCACTGCCCTCGCGATTGGCGTGGGCGCTGCCTATGCCGCCCAACCCGCCGATCACGGCGGCCCCGGCGGCTGGCATGGCCACTTCATGAAGGAACTGACGCAACTGCATGACCAGTTGAAGCTGAACGCGGATCAGGAAAAGCAATGGCAAGCCGCGCTCGACACCATGAAACAGAACCATGAGGCCATGCGCGCCAACCATGAACAGATCAAGAACCAGATGAAGGCCGCGCAGCAACAGCCGATTCTGGATCTGAACGCCATGGCTGCCGCGCACCAGCAGGTCGAGCAGAAAGACGCGCAACTGCGTCAGCAAACCACGGACGCGTGGCTCAAGCTCTATAACGGCTTGAACGACCAGCAGAAGACCACCGTCAGCACGGCGCTGAAGCAGCGTTTTGCGAAGATGGAAGCGCGTCACGAGAAGATGCGCGACCGCTGGGAACATCATGATAAGGGTGCAGCGTCGGCACCGGCTGCGAATCAGTAAGCGGGTCGAAGCAGGCGGAAGGCGGCTCGCGCGGCCGTCGTCCGAATGAAAAAACGCCACGGAAAAACTTCCGTGGCGTTTTTGTTTGCGTGCAACTCACGCTTCAAGCCGGGGACTCGTTGCGCTCGCAACCAGCCACCTTCAACCATCGGGCGATGAAAGAACGTCCGATGATTGGCACTTACCCGTTGAGCGGACCCAGATCGAACAGCAGCACTTCGGCGTTGTCGCCGTTTTCGAGCGTCACCGTATCGGTCTCGCTGAGCTTGGCGGCGTCGCCGGCGTGGAGCGCTTTGCCATTCACGGTCAGCGCGCCCCGCGCCACGTGCACATACGCCAGCCGGCCTTTCGGCAACGCAAACGTGGCCTGTTCCGCGCCATCGATCAGCCCCGCGTAAATCGATGCATCCGCGTGAATCGTCACCGAGCCGTCGCGGCCGTCGGGCGAGGCGACCACGCGCAGACGCCCGCGCTTGTCGGCGTCGTCGAAGCGCTTTTCCTCGTAGCCGGGCTGGTCACCCGCACGTTGCGGGATCACCCAGATCTGCAAGAGGTGCGCCGGCTCGTCCTGCGATGCATTGAACTCGCTGTGCTGCACGCCCGTGCCGGCGCTCATGCGCTGCACGTCGCCGGGACGGATGGTCGAGCCGTTGCCCATGCTGTCGCGGTGCGCGAGCGCGCCTTCGAGCACATACGTGACGATTTCCATGTCCCGATGGCCGTGCGTGCCGAAGCCCTGGCCGCCGGCGATACGGTCTTCGTTGATCACCCGCAGCGGTCCGAAATGCACGTGTTGCGGGTCGCGGTAGTCGGCAAACGAGAAGCTGTGATACGAGTCGAGCCAGCCGTGATTGGCGTGGCCACGTTCGTCGGAACGGCGAATCTCGATCATGGGGGATCTCCCGGTGAGTAAATAGCGATGCCCAGAATGTATGGGCGCGAGGCGCACTAAACAATCGGCAACGACGCACTGGATCGTTCCATAAATCCGTGCAATCGCGCGCCGGGACCGTCGCGCATGCACAACGCATGCGCCCGCCCACCGGCAGCCGGCGCCGTCCCGCACTGGCGCGCTGCCCCTGATCGGGTAAAATACCGCCCTTTTCAAGACGCGTGGGCGCCGAAGGCGCGCCGGCGGGCCCGAAGCGGCACTTGCACGCGGCGCGACAATTTTGACCGCCTAGAATAGCGACGGCTGGCCACGAGCCGGCGGTCGTCGAGATCGGCACACCACGACGATCAGTTTGATCCAGGAGAAACATGAAGAAGGCCGCACTGTGCGTGGCGCTTGCCGTCATGGCCACCGGCGCCATGGCGAAAGAATGGAAAACCGTGCGCATCGGGGTGGAGGCCAGCTACCCGCCGTTCGAATCGAAGGCGGCCAGCGGCCAGGTCGTCGGCTTCGACGTCGATTTGACGAAAGCGCTGTGCGCAAAAATGAACGTCAAGTGCGTGTGGGTCGAGCAGGACCTGGACGGGATCATCCCGGCATTGAAGGGCAAGAAGTTCGACGCGATCGTGTCATCGCTGACCGTCACGGACAAGCGCCGCGAACAGATCGATTTCTCCGACACGCTGTTCGACGCGCCGGCCCGCATGATCGCCAAAGCCGGCTCGCCGCTGCTGCCCACGGCTGAATCACTGAAGGGCAAGCATGTCGGCGTCGAGCAGGGCTCGACTCAGGAAGCCTACGCCAAGGCGTACTGGGAGCCCAAAGGGGTGACCGTGGTGTCCTACCAGAATCAGGATCAGGTGTACGCCGACGTCGCTTCGGGGCGCCTCGACGCCGCGTTGCAGGACGAATTGCAAGCCGACGCCGGGTTCCTGAAGACGCCTCGCGGCAAAGGCTTCGCCTGGGCCGGCCCGGAAGTGAAGGACCCCAAGACGATCGGTGAAGGCACGGCCATCGGCCTGCGCAAGGATGACGTCGCGCTGAAAGCGATGCTCAACCAGGCGTTGGCGCAAGTACACCAGGACGGTACGTTCAGGAAGCTGGAAAAGCAGTACTTCGACGTCGATATCTATCCTGGTCGTTGAGTGGGTCATCAACTCGGGGCTCGCCCGCATGGGCTTTCCCGAGGCTTCGTAATACAGTCGCTGATAGCCTCAACAAGCAGTTTCAGAAGCAGCTTCAACCCCGATTCACAACAAGAATCGAAAAGCGCGCTGCAAGACCGGCAACGGCCATGCAGTCATGATTTGCACAGCGGTGCGCTGTGCGCCGCAGGAAACGGCGAGCCCAGGCTCGCGGCAAACGCGGCGCAGAGCTGGCCGCGTCTTTCGCGCTGCGTCACAAACGCATCGTCAAGGACCCCATATGTTCCTTCAAGGCTACGGCCCGCTGCTTCTCAACGGCACCTGGCAAACCGTCAAACTGGCGGTGTTGTCGCTGGCGTTCGCTTTCGTGCTGGGCCTGCTCGGCGCGGCGGCGAAACTGTCGAAAAACCGCTTCTCCCATGGTGCCGGCACCGTCTACACGACACTCGTGCGCGGCGTGCCCGACCTGGTGCTCATGCTGCTGCTGTTCTACAGCATCCAGATCTGGCTGAATAACCTGACCGACCTGCTCGGCTGGGACCAGATCGACATCGACCCATTCGTGGCCGGCGTCGCGGTGCTGGGCTTCATCTACGGCGCGTACTTCACCGAGACCTTCCGCGGCGCGTTCCTCGCGGTGCCGCGCGGCCAGCTCGAAGCGGGCTCGGCCTACGGCATGACCGGCTGGCAGGTGTTCACGCGGATCATGTTCCCGCAGATGATGCGCTTCGCGCTGCCCGGCATCGGCAACAACTGGCAGGTGATGGTGAAAGCCACGGCGCTGGTGTCGATCATCGGTCTCGCGGATGTAGTCAAGGCCTCGCAGGATGCGGGCAAGGGCACGCTGCGGTTCTTCTTCTTCACCCTGTTCGCAGGGGCGATCTATCTCGTCATCACCACAGTGTCCAACTTCGTGCTGATGTACCTCGAAAAGCGTTACTCGACCGGCGTGCGAAAGGCGGATCTATGATCGAGATCATTCAGGAATACTGGCGCAACTATCTGTATACCGACGGCTACCGCCTCACCGGCGTCGTCATCACGCTGTGGTTGCTGGTGGTGTCGATCGGACTCGGCTTTTGCCTGTCGATTCCGCTCTCGGTCGCGCGCGTGTCGAAGAAGAAATGGCTCGCCGGTCTGGTATGGCTGTATACGTATATCTTCCGCGGCACGCCGCTCTACGTGCAACTGCTGCTCTGCTACACCGGCTTGTACAGCCTCGAAATCATCCGCAACCACGAGCTGACCAACGCGTTCTTCCGCGACGGCATGCATTGCACGCTGCTCGCGTTCACGCTGAACACCTGCGCATACACCACCGAGATTTTCGCGGGCGCGATCAAGGCCACGCCGTATGGCGAGATCGAAGCGGCGCGCGCGTATGGCATGTCGTCGTTCACGCTGTACCGGCGGGTGATTCTGCCGTCGGCGCTGCGCCGCGCGTTGCCGTACTACAGCAACGAAGTGATCCTGATGCTGCACGCCACCACCGTCGCGTTCACCGCGACCGTGCCGGACATTCTCAAGATCGCCCGTGACGTGAACTCGGCCACGTACCAGTCGTTCAATGCGTTCGGCCTCGCCGCCCTGCTCTATCTGTTGATTTCTTTTGCGCTCGTATGGCTGTTCCGCCGCGCCGAGCGCCGCTGGCTCGCTTACCTGCGGCCGCAAGGCAAGTAAACAAGATGGGCGCTACGCCCCCAAGCAAGTAAGCCCGCCAAGGACCCCGATGAACACCAAGAAGCAAAAGCTCTTCGTCGACGAGCTTCACAAACAGTACGGCGACAACGAAGTCCTCAAGGGCGTGTCGCTGAAGGCCAACGCCGGCGACGTGATCAGCGTGATCGGCTCATCCGGTTCGGGCAAGAGCACGATGCTTCGCTGCATCAACTTCCTCGAGCAGCCGAACTCCGGACGCATCTTCGTCGACGGAGAAGAAGTCCGCACGCAGCTCGCCAAGAACGGAGCTTTGCGCGTGTCCGATCCGAAGCAGCTGCAGCGCGTGCGCACCAGGCTGTCGATGGTGTTCCAGCACTTCAATCTGTGGGCGCATATGAACGTGCTCGAGAACATCATCGAGGCACCGGTCAACGTGCTGGGTCTGAAGCGCAAGGAAGCCGAAGAGCGCGCGCGCGAGTATCTGGAGAAAGTAGGCCTCGCTCCTCGTCTTGAGAAGCAGTACCCGTCACACTTGTCGGGCGGTCAGCAGCAACGCGTCGCGATCGCGCGCGCGCTGGCCATGCATCCGGACGTGATGCTGTTCGACGAACCGACTTCGGCGCTCGATCCCGAGCTGGTCGGCGAAGTGCTCAAGGTCATGCAGACGCTCGCCGAAGAAGGCCGCACGATGATCGTCGTCACTCACGAAATGGCGTTCGCGCGCAACGTGTCGAATCACGTGATGTTCCTGCATCAAGGCCGGGTCGAAGAAGAAGGCCATCCGGACGAAGTCTTCAAAAACACGAAGAGCGAACGGCTCAAGCAGTTCCTCTCCGGCAGCCTCAAATAAGACTGTCGTACAGCCTGGTATTTGGGCTGTAGTCAAAGTAATATTACAAGGCGCTTACGAGCGCCTTTTTTACTTCGCTCACCTGTGCATTCCGGCCGTTCTGACCTCGAAAATGGGCCCGAACCTGTCCCGAGCCACTCTCTTTCCGCCTTACTCTGCCGCATTTGAAGCGTCAATAGTGGCAATCCTTGACGTTGCTCGTCCCAATCCGTGATTCCCTTACGGCATAAGGGTTTCCCGCCTTTTTGGGGATATCGCGACCATTCCTTGCACACATTCGTATTGCAATTTGGAGACACCGGCCCAAGCCGGTACTAATTTCTTCTCCCACCCCAGGGTATTTTTGATAAATTAGTAACCAAAGTAGCAAAACAAAGTTCATTAAAAGTAGTTTCACTTCAAAGCAACAGAGGAGAACCGGTCGGCGAGGGATCGGCATGACGCGAGGAATAGCCCGCTGAGGCTATCCGTCACGGCAGGAGACCCAATCCACCCGCTAATCTCCCTGGTACCGATTTCTGTTCGGCGCGCTTGCGTCCGAACACCATTCGCAGTACTAGGTTTCACTTTTTGACAGGGTATGGAGGAGAAGATGAAGAAAGCTTTGCTCGCCGCGGCGCTGATGACAGCCGGTGTAGTTGCGCACGCCCAAAGCAGCGTGACGCTGTACGGCCGCCTTGACGCTGGCCTCGAATACATCAGTGGCCTTCCGAACGCTAATTACACCGGTTCCACCTCGCGCTTCCGTGCGGAAAGCGGTGACTGGGGCACGAGCCTGTGGGGCATGAAGGGTGTCGAAGACATCGGTGGCGGCAACAAGGTCCTGTTCCAGTTGGAAGGCTCGTTCAACACCATGAACGGTCAAGGCCCTGGCGGCGGCGGTCTCTTCAATCGCTGGGCAACGGTCGGTATGGCGAACGACGCGTACGGTACGTTGACGTTGGGCCGCATGCTCTTCATCTCGAACGGCGTGTGGGACTTCGACCCGTTCGGTCAGTCGAACTGGTCGTCGGCATCGCTGGTGCGTGGCCGCAACTGGCCGCAATCGAGCAACAACATTGCCTACCAATCGCCGAAGTTGTACGGCTTTGACATGTATGGTCAGTACGCCCTGTCGAATGCGACGAGCTGGAACGGTAACGGCTCGACGCCGCAAGGCCGTGAAGCCGGTCTGCAACTGACCTATACGTCGTCGCTGTTCCAGGTGCGCGGTCTGTACGACGAAATCCGCAACAACAAGAACGGCCAGTTCACCGACCCGTTCAACTTCTCGCGTGAATACACGGCCGCGGCCAACGTGTTCCTCGGCCAGTTCAAGGTCCAGGCCGCGTACCAGGCGATCCGTACGTCGGGCGCGGCTAGCGCAGCAGGCGCGTCGCCGACCTCGCTCGATCACGAATGGGGTGGTGTGACGTGGCAAGCCACGCCGGCTGCCGCACTGATCGCGGCGGTCTATCACGTGAATGCGAACAAGGGCGGAGGTAACGCAACGATCTACACGATCGGCGGCTCGTACAACCTGTCCAAGCGCACGCTGCTGGACCTCCAGGTGGCCACCGTGCGCAACAGCAAGACGGCTAACTTCGGTCTGGACGCGAACGGCGCAGGCAATGGCGGCAACATCACCGCTTCGGACGGCACGGTCTCGTACAACGAGAACCCGCTGCATGGCAAGAGCCAGACCGGCGTGTATGCAGGTATTCAGCACTCGTTCTAATCGAACAGTGTGCCCCGGGGGGACTTCCTTCGGGGCGTAGTAACAAGTTCTCCAAGAGAATCTTTTTCACGCTGCTGCGAGAGGCGCGTATCGGTGCGATGTCCGAAAGGGTATCGCACCGTTTTTTATTTGCGCGCACGGTTTTGCCACTCCCCGGCGCACCTGATCGGTGCGTGCGTGCCGCGGATGTCAATACCGGCGCTTTAACTCTGCGTTTCAACAGTGCGAGTCGAACCGCTCAAACTGCCGCTTCGTTCTCCTCACCCGTGCGAATCCGGATCACACGCTCCACGTCCGCGACGAAAATCTTGCCGTCGCCAATCTTGCCGGTGCGCGCCGCGCCGATGATCGCGTCGATCACCTGATCGCACTGGTTGTCCGCGACGACCACTTCGATCTTCACTTTCGGCAGAAAGTCGACCACATACTCTGCACCACGATAGAGCTCGGTGTGGCCTTTTTGCCGACCGAAGCCTTTGACTTCCGTCACGGTCAACCCCGTGAGGCCGACTTCAGCAAGCGCCTCGCGCACTTCGTCGAGTTTGAACGGTTTGATGACTGCAGTGATGCGCTTCATGGCGGACCTCGTCTCGTGATGGGAAGGTTGAAAGGAGAATGGATGATTTTTATTCTACGCCGCGCCGGATGCGTTGCGGCAATCCGGCGCGTGCTTCTGGTCTGCTATGGGGTAAGTCCGCAGCCGTTCGCCTGAGGCTCACTCCACCGGCTCGGTGTAGCGCGACGTAATCGGATAACGCCAGTCGCGGCCGAACGCGCGATGCGTGACGCGAATGCCGATCGGCGCCTGACGGCGCTTGTACTCGTTGATCTTGATGAGGCGCGTGACGCGTTTCACGTCGTCGACCGCGTAGCCCGCCGCGATGATTTCGGCAAGCGAGCGGTCCTCTTCCATGTACATGCGCATGATCGCGTCGAGCACTTCGTACGGCGGCAAGCTGTCCTGATCGGTCTGGTTGTCGCGCAGTTCGGCCGACGGCGCGCGTGTCAGAATCCGCTCGGGAATCACGTTCTGCTTGCCGAAAGTCGTGGCCTGATTGCGGTAATGGCACAGCTTGTAGACCAGCGTCTTGGCGATGTCCTTGATCACCGCGAAGCCGCCGGCCATGTCGCCGTAGAGCGTGCAGTAACCCACCGCCATCTCGCTCTTGTTGCCGGTGGTCAGCACGATCGAGCCGAACTTGTTCGACAACGCCATCAGCAAGGTGCCGCGGATGCGGGCCTGAATGTTTTCTTCGGTGGCGTCTTCGGCGCGGCCGGCGAATTCCTCGGCGAGCGAGCCGCGGAATGCGTCGAACATCGGCGCGATCGCGATTTCGTCGTAACGCACACCGACGCGGCGCGCCATGTCGGCTGCGTCGGTGGTGGAAATGTCGGCGGTGTAGCGCGACGGCATCATCACCGCCCGCACGCGGTCAGCGCCCAGCGCGTCGCACGCGACGGCCAGCACCAGCGCCGAATCCACACCGCCCGACAGGCCGATCAGCGCGCCGGGGAAGCCGTTCTTGTTGATGTAGTCGCGCACGCCCATCACGAGCGCGGCATACACCTGCGCTTCGAGCGAGAGTTCCGGCGCAATCACCGTGAGCACCGGCTTGCCGCCGTCGAACTCGACAATCGCGTTGCCTTCCTCGAACTGCGCCATCTTCGCGACCAGCTCGCCCTTTTCATCGAGTACGAATGAGCCGCCGTCGAACACCAGTTCGTCCTGCGCGCCGACCATGTTCACATAGACCATGGGCAAGCCGGTCTCGCGAATCCGCGCGCGCAGAATGTCGAAGCGCACCGCTTCCTTGTTCAGGTGATAGGGCGAGCCGTTCGGAATCAGCAGCACTTGCGCGCCCGCCGCCTTCGCCATTTGCGCGGCCGACGCATGCCACGCGTCCTCGCAAATCACCACGCCGTACTTCACGCCGTCCAGTTCGAACACGAACGGCTGCGGGTCGGAAGCGAAGTAGCGCTTCTCGTCGAACACCTCGGTATTGGGCAAATCCTGCTTGCGATAGGTGCCGGCCACTTCCCCGTCGACGATCAGCGAGGCCGCGTTGAAGGTATCGACCGGCGGCACGCCGCGCTCGATCGGCGCGTTTGCATTACCATGGCCGTTTGCCGCGCTGTGCGTCAAGTCACGCAGCGGGTGGCCGACAATCACATGCAAGCCGGCGAAGGGCTTCAGTTGCGTGGCCAGATCGGCGAGCGCCGCCGCACTCGCGGTGTAGAACGCGGGACGCAGCAACAGATCTTCGGGTGGATAGCCGGATAGCGCGAGTTCAGGCGCAATCAGCAGCTTCGCACCATCGTTGTGCGCGGCGCGCGCGGCAGCGACAATCTTCGCGACATTGCCGGCGAAGTCGCCGACGGTGACATTGATTTGAGCAAGAGCGATTCGGGTCTTCATGGCAGGATCGACAGGCAAGCCAGGCGGCTTGCGAGTACCGTGGCTGGTTAGCTCGACGGCAACGGACAAATCGGATAAACGAACGACGCATCGCTAAATGCTTGGCGCCGCTCATTGGGAACAGTCACACAGATTGAACCAGGAACGCTTTGATTATCGCACGGGCATTCTGGCGTCGCCCTCCGAGGTGGACGCCGCGGAATGGAATGCCCTCCTTGCGCAGCAAGCGCAGCCCACGCCGTTTCTGCGGCACGAGTTCTTGAGCGCACTGCACGCGACCCGTTGCGCGGTCGCCGATACCGGCTGGGCGCCGCAATTCGTCACGCTCACCGACCCGCGCACGGACAAGCTCGCGGCGGCCGCGCCCGTATATCTGAAGGGGCACTCGTACGGCGAGTATGTCTTCGATTGGGCGTGGGCCGACGCGTACAAACGCAACGGCCTGCCGTATTACCCGAAGCTGCTGTGCGCGGTGCCGTTCACACCGGTGCAGGGCAACCGGCTGTTATCGGCGGATACGCATGCGCTCAGGCATCTGGCCGCGACGCTGATGGCGTTCGCCGAGCAGGCCGACGTGTCGTCGCTGCACGTGCTGTTTCCGACCGAAACGGAAAGCACTGCGCTGACCGACATGGGCATGATGCAGCGCGAAGGCGTGCAGTTCCACTGGCTGAACGACGGCTATCGCGACTTCGACGATTTCCTCTCCACGCTCGAACAGAAGAAGCGCAAGAACATTCGTGCGGAGCGTCGCAAGGTTCAGGAAGCCGGCGTGACGATGCGGCGGATTCGCGGCGAAGACATCCAGGACGCCGACTGGCGATTCTTCAGCAAGTGTTATCGGCAAACCTACCGCGAGCACTTTTCGAGTCCATATCTGAACCTCGATTTCTTCCGCATGATCGGTGCGTCGATGCCGGAAAATCTGCTGCTGGTGATCGCCGAATACGAAGGCAAGCCGATCGCCAGTTCGCTCGTCATCTATCAGCGCGACGGGAAAACCGGCGGCACGCTCTATGGCCGTTACTGGGGCGCGTTGGAACACGTGCCCTGCCTGCACTTCGAAACCGCCTACTATCAGCCGCTCGAATTCTGCATCGAAGAAAAGCTCGGTGCGTTCGAAGGCGGCGCCCAGGGCGAGCACAAGATGGCGCGCGGTTTTCTGCCGACTGTGACGCGCTCGGCGCATTGGCTCGCGCATCCGGGCTTCGCCGATGCGGTCGGCCACTTCCTCGACAACGAAAAGAACAGCATCCACGCGTATGTGGACGAGCTGCGCGAACACAATCCGTTCAAAGGTTGAAGCGTACCCATGGCGTGGTTTCTGTATCTGCTCGAATGCTCGGACGGCAGCGTCTATACCGGCATTGCCACCGATGTGCAGGCTCGCTTCGACAAACATGTGAGCGGTGAAGGCGCGCGCTATACGCGCTCGCGCAAACCGGTGCAGGTGCTGGTGTCGTTTGAGTTGGCCGACCGATCAAGCGCTTCGCGCGCCGAGTATTGGGTCAAGCGTCTGTCGCCTGCGGAAAAGCGGGCGCTAGGAGCGGGACTGCGCACGCTCGAATCGGTGTTGCCCGTGCCCGGACCCGAGCCGGTTGCCACGGAGGAAGTGGAAAAAGAAACCGGCACGTCTTAACAGCAACTTCGCTTCGTCACGCGCTCTGGCTGCAAAGCGATAGTCAGCGGACCATGCCAAGGCGGATGCTTCTGCTCACCGCCTACCCCCTCGCCTCTCGCATCCGCTCAGTCAGCAGCCGATGCATCAGCGCGATTTCGCCCACCGCGTCCGCCTCCAGCGACGTCAACCGCTCCCGCGGGGGAAGGTCGTGCCGGATCGGCCGCAACGTCCTGTTCAAAGCCGCGTCGATGTCCGTGCTCGTGGCCGCAATCCACGCGTCGAGTTCATCGTGCATGCTGCGCCGGTTCGTACTCAAGCGCAGTTGGGTCGCGGTTCCCGCCATTTTTCGCAATACGCTCAGTACCGTCAGCGTCACCGTGTCGACCATCGAGTCCTCGAGCTTTTCGAGTCGAATGCGGCCGATAGCCTCCTCGGCGTTATTGCTGCCCAGGCCAGCAGCTCGGCGCAGGCGTTCCATGTCCTTCTCGCTTCGGTCCGGCGACTCCAGTGCCGCCCTCAGATACGCGAGATTGGCTCGCACCGCGTCGCTCAGATAGGCGCGATAGTCGACTTTTTCCCGCGTCGGCCACAGATAGAACGTTGCCAGCAGCGCCAATACACAGCCAAGCACATTGTTGCCGAGCCGTGTGAGCGCGAAGGCGAATTCGCTGGCGCCGGGCGTCGCGAAGTCGGCCACGAGCACGAAGGTCGGGGTCAGGAAAAGTACGAACAGGCTGTAGCTGACGGGACGCAGCGCCATGGTGGCCACCACCAGCGGAAACACCGCCAATGAAATGCCGAGAGGCGAATGGATCGCATAGCCTATGCCGGCCGCCAGCACGCCCCCGACGATGCTCCCTGCGGCGCGCTCGATACTCCGTGGCCAGGTCGCGGCAATGGACGGTTGCAGGATCAGCAGCGTCGCCATGGTTGCCCAGTAGCCGAAGGGAAGCCCGAGCGCCCGGATGACCAGAAAGCCCGCCGTGGTCGTGACGCCTACGCGAGCAGCGTGGCGCAAGCCGACCGACTGAACGGAAAAGTTTGCCTTGAGGGTCGACCACGCCCGCGTCAGCAGTCTGACGGCACTGTCCGACCACCCGAGCGGCTGGGCAGTCGTCGGTGCGAAATCGACCAGTTCGAAGTCGAACTTCAATGTCACAGGTTCCATCAGCGCGGATTCGAGTCGCCGCGCAAGGCGTCGCAAACGGAGTTGCAGGTCGGCGAGACGGTTCCATTGCGCTTCGTTGGTGGCCGCGCCGATTCTTCGCAGAACCTCGCCCAGCCCGGTCAGCAGCCGAGCCGCACGTCTGGCGCGACGTGCGTCTTCGGGGATTTTTTCGCAGGCGCCGGTGACCGCAATCAGGTAGGCAAAAAGCGCTTCACTCTCGGTCAGCAGGGCGAGCAGATTGTCGTAGGCTTCCCGGCCGGCCGTTCTCGAGCCAGGCACGTTCGCCAGTGCCTTGCGTGAGCGCTCCAGCGCAGCGCGTGCATCAGCGCGAAATTTCGCGGCATGCGTGGCCCACTCGCCAGGCGCTGCGCGCTCTTCGAGCAGTCGCGCGCTGTCGAAGGCGATGTCCGCCAGACGCAGATACACCGCGCGCAGCGAAGCGCGGCTCGTGCCGAACGGATGAATGCGCCAGACGGTCAAGCTCAGCACGACGGCGAACAGGCATCCGGCCAGATAGATGCCGAGAAACGCCGCACCTTCGCGAAGGTGGTGCATCGGCCGGTCGACCATCACCACGCAGGCGGTCGCCGCGAGAATCGTCACCTGCGATGTCGCGGCGCCCCAGATCCTGCCGAACGCGCCGAGCGCCGTGAATACCAGAATGGCGAGCGCCGCGAACACCGCCCCCTCGCCTGACGCGAAGGCGGTCACGCCACCGCACACGGTGGACAGAAGCGCAAAGCCCATCATCGAGGCGAAGCGCGCGCGATTCGAGCCGGCCGCGTCGGCGAGACAGGTCCAGAAAGCGCCGATCGCGGCCCATGCAAAAACCGGGTCGTGCAGCAGATTGCCGAGCACCAGCATGGCGGTGGACGCGCAGGCGGCTCTCAGCCCTTCCGACAGATTGGCCTCGCTCGTCGAAAACGACACCATCCATACCGGCCGTCTGCGGTAGATCGCGGTGACGAGCGCGTACAGGCTCGCGTAAAGGCGGCTCGGCCAGCGCAGCGACGAAGGGTTGGACTTGCGATTCAGCATCCGGACGGTGGGCTTCCAAAAAACGCACGTTGGCGCTACCTCAGCGCATTAATACGCCGACGGCGGAAAACCTGCCGTGGCCGCCGAATGATAAGGGTTAACACTCATATATAAAAATGCCTTCGGTTCATCCATTCGATGCGTTGTGTCTATGCGCTGCAACGCCCGGCCAGGCAGGCGCACTGACCGCAAGACACGCTGGGCGGGGAGCGGAATTCCTGAAAACGCCGCCCATGAAAAAACCGCGTGGCCCTTGCAGGCTCACGCGGTTTTTTCATCAAGCACCGATGTAACGCAGCTTACTTCTTGTAGTTCGCCACGCCTTCGGTGATTTCCTTGTGAGCGGCTTCGATGCCGGCCCAGCCGTCGACCTTTACCCACTTGCCCTTTTCCAGCGCCTTGTATTGCTCGAAGAAGTGCTTGATCTGGTCCTTCAGGTATGCCGGAACGTCGTCGATCGACTTGAGATCAGCGGTCATCGGGCAGACCTTGTCATGCGCGACGGCGACCAGCTTGGCGTCGACGCCCGATTCGTCAGTCATTTGCAGCATGCCGAGCGCGCGGGCGCGGACCACCGAGCCGGCCAGCAGCGGGAACGGCGTGATCACCAGCACGTCGACCGGATCGCCGTCGCCCGACAGCGTTTGCGGAATGTAGCCGTAATTCGCCGGATAGCGCATGCCCGTGCCGATGAAACGGTCGACGTGGAGCAGGCCCGTTTCCTTGTCAGCCTCGTACTTCACCGGATCGCTTTGCGCCGGAATTTCGATGATGACGTTGAAATCTTGCGGAAGGTCTTTGCCTGCGGGGACGTGATTGAAGCTCATGAGCGCTCTCTGATCAGATGGAATTCGGAACGCGGCGTGCGACGCGCGGGCTCGAGCGGCGTGAATCGTGAAACTCGCCAGCATGAGGCGCTACGGCCGGACAGTGCGGAATACGCCATTATAGCCAATCGGCCGATGGCACCTCTGGTTGGATCGGCGCGATAATCGTCTGGCGTCGCTCGATTGTGCCTCTCGTTTGTGAACATCGCGTATCTGAACCTCGGCCTGAACCTCGGCTTGAATCACGGCTGGGTGACACCTCAAGGAGCATGCATGGAAGAAGCCCGGCATTTCATCGGCGGCGAATGGTCCGCTGCATCAGGCGGCGAAACGATCGCCGTACTCGATCCCTCGGACGGCCAGCCGTTCACCCGGCTGGCTCGCGGCACCGCGGCCGATATCGACGCCGCCGTCCATGCCGCCCGCCGCGCCTTCGAAGGCGCATGGGGCGAAGCGAGCGCCGCCGAACGCGGCCGCGTGCTGTACCGGCTGTCGATGCTGGTGGCCGCCCATCAGGAAGAACTCGCGCAACTCGAAGCCCGCGACACCGGCAAGCCGCTCAAACAGGCGCGCGCCGATTCGGCTGCGCTCACGCGCTATTTCGAGTTCTACGCCGGCGCGGCGGACAAGCTGCACGGTGAAACGCTCCCCTATCAGGCCGGCTACACGGTGCTGACGATCCGCGAGCCGCACGGCGTGACCGGCCACATCGTGCCGTGGAACTACCCGATGCAGATTTTCGGCCGTAGCGTCGGCGCGGCGCTCGCCACCGGCAATGCGTGTGTCGTCAAACCGGCGGAAGACGCGTGCCTCTCGGTATTGCGCGTCGTCGAACTGGCGGCCGAGGCGGGCTTGCCGGCGGGCGCGCTGAATATCGTCACCGGTTACGGGCATGAAGCGGGCGCGGCGCTCGCGCGCCACCCCGGCATCGATCACATCTCCTTCACCGGCTCGCCCGAAACCGGCAAGCTCGTCACGCAAATGGCCGCGGAGAACCACGTGCCGGTCACGCTGGAACTGGGCGGCAAATCGCCTCAAATCGTTTTCGCCGACGCGGATCTCGACGCGGCCTTGCCCGTGCTGGTGTCGGCGATCGTGCAGAACGCCGGGCAAACCTGCTCGGCGGGCAGCCGCGTGCTGATCGACCGCGCAATTTATGAACCGCTGCTCGACCGGTTGAGCAGCGCGTTCCACGCGCTGCGGGTCGGACCATCGCACGCCGATCTCGATTGCGGTCCGCTGATCAACGCGAAGCAGCAACAGCGCGTGTGGGACTTCCTCTCCGACGCCCAACACGACGGCATCCCGATGGCGGCTCACGGCGAAGTCATCCCCGAAGCGCCCGAAAGCGGCTTCTATCAGGCGCCCACCTTGCTGCGCGACGTGCCCGCAAGCCACCGTCTCGCGCGCGACGAAGTGTTCGGCCCCGTCCTCGCCGCGATGTCGTTCGCCGACGAAGACGAAGCGCTCTCGCTCGCCAACGGCACGCAGTACGGTCTGGTCGCGGGTATCTGGACGCGCGACGGCGCCCGGCAGATGCGCCTTGCGCGGCGTCTGCGCTCCGGCCAGGTGTTCATCAACAACTATGGCGCGGGCGGCGGCGTCGAATTGCCGTTCGGCGGCGTGAAGCATTCAGGCCATGGACGCGAAAAAGGTTTCGAAGCGCTGTATGGCTTCACGGTGTTGAAAACCATCGCCATTCGTCACGGCTAGGCAGGCTGAGTGAGTGCGGTTGAATTCGCAGCGAAGTTAGTGAAAGCATCACCATCCACAACAAGCAACGGAGACATCATGCGGTTGACAGGTAAAACAGCCATCGTCACGGGTGGCGGCTCGGGTTTCGGCGAAGGCATCGCGAAGACCTACGCGCGCGAAGGCGCGAACGTGGTGGTCAACGATCTGAACGGCGCCGCGGCCGAACGTGTGGCGAGCGAAATCGCCATCGCCGGCGGCAAGGCGATCGCGGTGGCCGGCAACGTCACGCAACGCGAGGATTGGCAAAAACTGCGCGAGGCCGCGCTCGAAGACTTCGGCAGCGTGCAAATCGTCGTCAACAATGCCGGCACCACGCATCGCAACAAACCGGTGCTCGACGTGACGGAAGCCGAATTCGACCGCGTCTATGCGGTGAACGTCAAAAGCATCTACTGGAGCGTGCAGGAATTCGTGCCGTATTTCCGCCAGCAAGGCGGTGGCGTTTTCATCAATATTGCGTCGACGGCCGGCGTGCGGCCACGGCCAGGCCTCATCTGGTACAACGGCAGCAAGGGCGCGGTGATCATCGCCAGCAAGTCGCTCGCCGTCGAACTGGGCCCGGACCGCATTCGGGTGAACTGTGTGAACCCCGTGATGGGCGAGACGGCGCTGCTGACCGAATTCATGGGTGTCGAAGATACGCCTGAAAACCGCAAGCGCTTTCTCGCCGGCATTCCGCTCGGGCGGTTTTCGACGCCGCAGGATATCGCCAACGCGGCGCTCTATCTCGCCTCGGACGAGGCCGAGTTCGTCACCGGCGTGTGCCTCGAAGTGGACGGTGGGCGCTGCGTGTAAACGCCATGCTAACCAAACCATCCAGCACGGCTAGAATCGCGATCGACGGCGGCACTTCATTTCCACAAGAAAAGAGGAGACACCATGGCTAGTCCCGCAAATCCGCTTCACCATCCCGGCGCGGGAGCGCCACCTTCCAGCTTCGAAGAGGCGACCTACCGCAAGGTCAGTTGGCGGCTCGCGCCGTTCCTGATGCTCTGCTACGTGGTCGCATATCTCGATCGCGTCAACGTCGGCTTCGCCAAGCTGCAAATGACCACCGATCTGGGCCTAAGCGACGCGGTCTACGGCTTCGGTGCGGGGATTTTCTTCCTCGGCTATTTCATCTTCGAGATTCCGAGCAACGTCATCCTGCACAAAGTAGGCGCACGCGTGTGGATCGCACGGATCATGGTGTCGTGGGGCGTGATCTCGATGCTGACCATGTTCGTCACCACGCCGACCATGTTTTACGTGATGCGCTTCCTGCTCGGGCTCGCCGAAGCGGGTTTCTTCCCCGGCATCATCCTGTATCTCACCTACTGGTATCCGTCGCACCGGCGTGGCCGCATGACCACCTGGTTCATGACGGCAATCGCGTTGTCAGGCGTGATCGGCGGCCCGGTCTCGGGCTATATCCTGAAGAGCTTCAACGGCATGAACGGCTGGCATGGCTGGCAGTGGCTGTTTCTGCTCGAAGGGATTCCTTCGGTGATCGTCGGGATCATGGTGTTCCTGATGCTGGACGACCGCATTTCGAAGGCCAAGTGGCTCACCAAGGAAGAGAAGGAACTGCTCGAACGTCAGGTGTCAGCCGAAGAAGCCACCAAGCACGACATGCCGATTCGTCAGGTGCTCACGAGCGGCCGCGTGCTGATGCTGAGCCTCACGTACTTCTCGTTCGTGATGGGCCTCTATGGCGTGAGCTTCTGGCTGCCGACCATCATCAAGGCGACCGGCGTGACCGACGCGTTCATGATCGGCATCCTGTCGGCGATTCCGTTCGCGGCGGCGGTGGTCGCGATGGTGTTCGTGTCGCGCAGCGCGGACCGCAAGCGCGAGCGGCGCTGGCATATCGCGTTGCCGGCCTTCGCCGGGGCGATCGGCCTCGTGCTCTCCGTGGTGTGGGCGCACAACACGGTGCTGGCGATGGCCTCGCTCACGCTCGCGACCATGGGCATCCTCACCACCTTGCCGCTGTTCTGGAGTTTGCCGACGGCGATTCTCGCCGGCACGGGCGCGGCGGCCGGCATCGCGATGATCAATTCGATCGGCAATCTCGCGGGCTTTCTCAGCCCGTACGCGGTCGGCTGGCTGAAGCAGGCAACTGCCGCGAACGACTCCGGCATGTATATGCTGGCGGCGTTCATGATCCTCGGCGGTCTGCTGGCGATCAGTGTGCCGGCGAAGATGGTCAATAAGTAAGCGCGGCTGACCGACGATCTCGCGGACGACGTAACGCAGCAACCACCGCCAAAAGTCCTGAGTTACGCGTAACGCGCTCCACGTTCCAAAGAAAAAGCCCCGGCATCTTCCAACGCCGGGGCTTTTTCATATGCGTCTATTGCGGTCTACAGCGGCGCGTCTCAACCGCTCGCCGCAGCACTCAACGCATCAAACGATATTCATCGCCAACGCACTCTCGCGATAATGCTCGCTCGCCTTGGCGGAATCGCCGATCTGTTCATGCAAACGCGCCAACGCGCGATGCGAACGAATTTTCAGCGTCTCGTTGTCGGCCAGTTTCAGTGCACGTTCGAGGAACGATTGCGCCTTGCCCCACAACTGTTGATGCAGGCATAAGCGGCCCAACGCGAACATCAGGTCCGCGTCTTCCGGGCGATCCTTCTGCCAGCCTTCGGCCTTCTGGATCAGCGGCAACGCGTCGCCCCCGGTCGTGTCCGGATAGCGGCGCAGCAGACGCGCGTCCCAGTTCTGCGCCAGCGCCTCTTCGACAATCTTGCGGGCTTCCTGCGGACGATTCAGCGACACCAGCAATTCGGCCGCGAGATCAGCAAGACGCGGCGAATGACGTTCAGTCGCCGACAGCGAATTCCACAATTCCAGCAGGGCATCAGCGTTATGACGCCGGTCGCGCAGCAGGTTTTCCGCCGCGAGCTGACGCAAACGCACCGCCACCGCCGGATGGATCGCCTCGCGTTTTTCCAGCGTCTTGACGAGCTTGAGCACTTCGCTCCAGTTCTTCAATTGCTGTTGCGCGCGCAACGTGATCTGCTGCGCGTGAATCCGCCGTGCGCCCTGCGACTGCATTTCAGTCAGCGCGGCGAGTGCACCGTCCGCGTCGCGGCCATCGGCACGCATGTCGGCGGTCGCCATCAGGCGGGCGTCCTGCCAGTCGGCCCCGTCGATCTGGGCGAGCCACTCGTCGCGCCGCGCATATTCATGCATGCGATGCGCCGCGGTGGCCGCGATCAAACCGGCCGCGCCCTTGTTGTCGCCATTCGTGAGCGAATCTTTCGCGGCTTTTTCAGCGCGCGAGAAACGCCCGGCGTACAGATTGCCGATCGCGTCACGCAAAGCGGCGTGCGCCTTCGCGACACGCGAGCGAGCACGGTAGGCCGCCACGCGCTGCGGCATGCGCCAGATGTTGCGCACGATGCGCAGCAGCGCGTACAGCAGGATGAACAGCACCACCAGCCCGACCACGAACAGATTCAGCGAGATGTCGACGCGGTACGGCGGATAGACCAGCAGCACCTGCCCCATGTCGAAGCGTCCGACCACCGCCAGCACCACCGCGATGGCGAACAGCAACGCGAGCCATAGAAGTCCCCGGATTGCCATGATTAACCTCGGCTCCGGTATTGATTGACGGCCTGCAGGCTGGTGTTCAGATTCGGCAGTTCAACTGCGGCCGAGCCCGCATCCACCTGCTTGACCAGATCGACCACGGTCTGCGTTTTCTTCGACGTGTTGTCGAAGTAGCGAGTGAGCGCGGCCTGCGACGCCTGCAGGTCGGACTTCAGCGTGGTCTGGTTGCGCGAGAGCAGCGCAAGCCGCGCCGACAGCAAGCGCAGTTTCAGATTCTCGCGTACGAAGTAGCCTTGATCGGGCGTGACGAGCATGGCGTCGGCGTTGTCGATGCGGCGCACCTGCACGAGGCTGGTGAGCTGCTGGCCAATGCCGGTCGTGACTTCACGCCACCACACTTTCCAGCGCGGCTCGCCGGTGGCCGCGGCCACCTTCGCCGTATCGGCCCAGGTGGCGGCCTTCGGTGTGGCGTGGGCAATCGGTGCTTCGCCGGAGAGCGGCAGGTTGTCGACCTGGTCGATCGCGTTGTCGAGCTTGATCGCCATTCCCGTCAGATCGGTGGACGGCGCAGACTTCAGCTTGTCGATGTCTTGCGCGATCGCCTTGCGCACGGTCACGGCCTGTGGGCTATCCGACGCGGCGAGACGCGTGTCCGCGCTTTGCAGCGCGAACAGCGCGAGCTGCGTGTTGCCGGTGAGCTGCAATTGCTGGCTCGCGGCCGACAGCATCTGACCGACCTCGGCCATCGTCCAGTCGTCGCGATTGCGGGCGAGATCGGAGTATTGCTGTTGCAGCGCCTGCTGCGCGGTCTGCGCATCCGCGAGCTTGCCTTCGAGTTGCGCGACCTGCGCTTCGGATTGATGCACCGTGGCCAGCGCCTGATCGGTCTTGACGCGCAATTCGTTGGTCTGCGCGTCGTTGGCCTGCTGGCGTTGCGCGATCTGCTGCTGGGTGCGCTCCACCTTGCGATTGAGCGCATAGCCGCCCACCCCCGCCGCACAAGCGATGATCACGACAACAAACCACAGCAGCGGTCCGCTCGCGCTGCGGCGCTTTTGCTGCGCTTCGTAGGGCGTGAAGGGTGGATTCGGCGGCAACGCAGTGGTTGCGGCCGGCTGGGGTGAAGCGTTCGTGGATGCGTTCGTTTCAGTCATGCGTGATTTAGCCGGTGAATGAGCCGGGTTGGACGGTACCGGTTGAACAACGGTCGGGACGGCAGCAAGCAAGGCGCGGGCAATACGCTCATCGCCCGCACCGGACACCGTAATGCTATCAAAACCCAATGCCCGCGCGGTCTGCGCGATACGGGGATGCGGCGTGACCAGATTGGCGTGCTTCAGTTGCGTGATTTCGTCGGCGGTCAGATGCTCCAGCGCGAGTTCATGCAGGTTGCGCACCCCTTCCGAGCTGGTGAGCAGCCAGGCGTGCGGTGCGCCGGCCAGAAGCGCGTGCACGCGCGCCCAGCCGCCGATCGACGGTTCCGGCACGAGGCGGCGATAGGCCGCGACCGTTTCGACTTCGGCACCCGCCTCGCGCAAGCGGTCAGCAAGCCATTCGCGGCCGCCGTCGCCGCGCACGATCAGGACGCGCTTGCCTTCGAGGCTCGTCGCGCCAAGCGCGGTATCGATCGCCGCGAACAGGCCTTCGGAATCGAAGCGCGCCGTATCGTCGTCGGGTACGGACGGTGGGCTGATGATGTTGTACGCCGGCGCCGCGACGCCGTGGCGCGCCAGCGCCTGCACGCTGCCCGGCCCGACCACGCCAATCGGCAGCGCGTGCGGCCAGATCGCATCGCTCCTGGCAAACGCGTGATCGACCGCGTTGGGCGAGACGAACACCACCAGTGCATAGCGTTCCAGAGAGGCCAGCGCCGCGCGCAACGGCGCCTCGTCAGCGACAGGCGCGATGTCGATCAGCGGAAAGTCGAGCACGGCAATGCCCGCTGCCTCGAGTTGCGCAATCAATGCGTTCGACTGACCGGCCGGTCGCGTAATCACGACCGTGAACGCCGCCTTGCCGACGGATGAGGATGCGTTGCCCGGGATATCGGCCGCCATCACTCGCCGGTCGCCGCGCTGTCCGCCGGCCCGGCGGCGGGGCCGCTGGCCGTGCTCAACGCGCGGACGATTTCCATCGCACCTTGCCGTTCGAGCGCGTCCGCCACTTCCTTGCCGAGTGCCACAGCACGTTCGACGGTGGGCGCCGGCGCCGATGCCTGCGCACTCAACACACGCTGACCGTCGGGCGTAGCGACGATGCCGCGCAGATGCAGCGCGCCGTCGTGCCAGTGTGCATAGGCCGCGAGCGGCACTTCGCAACTGCCGCCGAGGGCACGCGAGACCATCCGCTCCGCTTCGACGGCCGCTGCCGTATGTTCGTGATGCAACGGTGCGAGCCATGCCGCGAGGTCCGCGCGATCGGCGCGAATCTCGATGCCGAGCGCGCCCTGACCGGCTGCTGGCAAGCTGTCTTCAGGATCGAGCAGCGCACGGATGCGCTCGCCGAGACCCAAACGCTTCAAACCGGCCGCCGCCAGAATGATCGCCGCATAGTCGCCGCGATCGAGTTTCGACAAACGGGTGTCCAGATTGCCGCGCAACGGCCGCACCACGAGGTGCGGATAACGCATGCGCAGCATGGCCTCGCGGCGCAGGCTGGAGGTGCCGACCACGGCGCCGGCCGGCAGCGCGGCAAGCGAGTCGTACTCGTTGGACACCAGCGCGTCGCGCGGATCTTCGCGTTCCATGATGGTGGAGAGCGCAAAGCCCGCCGGCAATGTCATGGGCACGTCTTTGAGCGAGTGCACGGCCAGGTCGGCGCGGCCGTCGGCCAGCGCCGCTTCCAGTTCCTTGACGAAGAGGCCCTTACCACCAACCTTCGACAAAGTGCGATCGAGAATCTGATCGCCACGTGTCGTCATTCCGAGGATTTTTACGTCACAAGATGGATATAATTTGTGCAGCGCACATCGCACATGCTCCGCCTGCCACATGGCAAGGCGGCTTTCTCGCGACGCAATCACAAGCGTGTGGGGTGGCGCAGAAAACGTCTCGGTGTTCATTAGCTTGCTGATCGAATGACGGGATGTAATAACAATCAATGTTAGCACGCGCCCTTGTGTCTCAAGGCACAGCGGAGCGCCGTGCCGGCGCGGTATCGATGGAGGAGACGGGCCTCGCACAGCGCGCGCCTGCCTCATCCCAGCCTGTTCAAGCACGGTCGTTCGCGCACCGGGGCGCGGCATGCGGGATGATGCAATGCGGCGCACCGTGGCTGTCGTGCATGCAATGCACGTCACACACCTCGTGCGCTTCATGCAAATGCGCACGCGGCCACCCTCTCCGGCGTATTGCCATCGGCGCATACCGGTTTGTTCAGGTTTCGCGCAGTTCCCGTTGCAACTCTTAGTGCAGTTCCGCAGTAGCAGTTCATCACTCAACAGACCCTGGCTTCCCTGAGGAAACCCATCGTGACGTCTTCCGGATCGGCGCGCCCTGCCCGCCGCAACACTGCATCGCCCAACGCTCAAGCGGCTGACGCCGCAACGGCTGCCCAGTCCACACCGGCCAAACGCGCCGGCAAAGCTGCCAAGGCAAGCCAGGCCGCTAACGTCGCCAAAGCCTCCAAATCCGCCAAAGCCTCCACGCCCGCCAAGGCGGACAAGGCAGTGAAGGCCGTCAGGACAGCTAAGGCGACGCAAGCCGCGAACGCCGCCCAGGCACTCAAACCGGCCAAAGCGAAGTCCCCGAAGACCAAAGTCGTCGCAAGCGTTGCCGCGCCGGAAGCCACTCAGGCGCCCAAGCTGCAAGCTGTTTCGCCGGATACGGTTGCACCCGCGTCGAAAAGCAGCGGCCGCACGCGTGAGGACAAGGACCATCCGCTGTTTCAGGACATCCGCTATCTGGGGCGCCTGCTCGGCGACGTGCTGCGCGAACAGGAAGGCGACGCGGTGTTCGACGTCGTGGAGACGATCCGCCAGACCGCCGTGCGTTTTCGCCGCGAGGACGATAGCGCCGCCGCGCAAACGCTCGACAAGAAACTGCGTTCGCTGAGCCCGGAGCAAACGGTCAGCGTGGTGCGTGCGTTCAGCTACTTCTCGCATCTTGCGAATATCGCTGAAGACCGCCACCGCAATCGCCGTCACCGGATTCACGCGCTGGCCGGCTCGACCTCGCAACCGGGCACCATGTCGCACGCACTCGAACGGCTCGTCGAGGCGGGCGCCGCCGCGACGCCGGTCCTGCAGCAGTTTTTCAACGACGCGTTGATCGTGCCGGTCCTGACCGCACACCCTACCGAGGTGCAGCGCAAGAGCATTCTCGACGCGCAGCATGACGTCGCTCGCCTCCTCGCCGAACGCGATCAGCAACTGACCAACCGCGAACGCGCGCATAACGAAGCGATGCTGCGTGCGAGCGTCACGTCGCTCTGGCAAACGCGGATGCTGCGCGATTCGCGTCTGACGGTAGCCGATGAAATCGAAAACGCGCTGTCGTATTACCGCGCCACCTTCCTCGAAGAAATTCCGGCGCTCTACGCCGACATCGAGGAAGCGCTCGCCGAGCACGGTCTCGAGGCGCGCCTGCCGCCGTTCCTCCAGATGGGTAGCTGGATCGGCGGCGATCGTGACGGCAATCCGAACGTCACGGCCGAAACGCTCGAACACGCAATCACCCGCCAGGCGGCCGTGATCTTCGAACACTATATGGAGCAGGTGCACAAGTTGGGCGCCGAGTTGTCGGTGTCGAACCTGCTGGCCGGCGCAAGCGACGCGTTGAAAGAGCTCGCGGCCATCTCGCCCGACCAGTCGCCGCACCGCACCGACGAACCGTATCGCCGTGCGTTGATCGGCATGTACACGCGACTCGCTGCAAGTGCGCGCGTACGTCTCGGTGAAGGCAGCGTGCCGGTGCGCAGCGCAGGCCGCGGCGCGGCGCCGATACGCGCCAAGCCGTACGACGACTCCGCCGAATTCGTGCGCGATCTGCACGTGCTGATCGATTCGCTCGCCGAGCATCATGGCGCGCCGCTCGCGGCACCCCGCCTGTCGCCGCTCGCGCGCGCCGCCGAAGTATTCGGCTTCCATCTGGCGAGCATCGACTTGCGTCAGAGCTCCGACATCCATGAAGCGGTGATCGCCGAGTTGCTGAAGCGCGCGGGCGTCGAAGACGACTACGCGTCGCTCTCCGAAGAAGACAAGCTCAAGGTGCTGCTCGCCGAACTTTCACAGCCGCGAGCGTTGCGCCTGCCCTACGCCGAGTATTCCGATCTCGTGAAGAGCGAGCTCGGCGTACTCGAAGAGGCCCGCGTCACGCGCGAGAAGTTCGGCGCGCGCGCGGTGCGCAACTACATCATTTCACACACGGAAACCGTCAGCGATCTGGTCGAAGTGATGTTGCTGCAGAAGGAAACCGGCCTGCTGCACGGCCGCCTCGGCGACGCGCACGATCCCGCGCAAGCAGGGCTGATGGTGATCCCGCTGTTCGAGACGATCCCCGACTTGCGCAACGCGCCGCATATCATGCGCGATCTGATCGCGCTGCCGGGCGTGGGTGCACTGATCGAACATCAGGGTAACGAGCAGGAAGTGATGCTCGGCTATTCGGACAGCAACAAGGACGGCGGCTTCCTGACGTCGAACTGGGAGCTGTACCGCGCCGAACTGGCGCTGGTGTCGCTATTCAATGAACGCGGCGTGACCCTGCGCCTGTTCCATGGACGCGGAGGCACGGTAGGCCGCGGCGGTGGTCCGACGTATCAGGCGATTCTGTCGCAGCCGCCGGGCACCGTCGACGGCCAGATCCGCTTGACCGAGCAAGGCGAAGTGATCGCCAGCAAGTTCGGCAATCCGGAAATCGGCCGGCGCAACCTGGAAACGGTGGTGGCCGCAACGCTCGAAGCGTCGTTGTTGCCGCACGGCATTGCGCCCGCGCAATTGCCCGCCTTCGAAGAGACGATGCAGCAATTGTCCGACGCGGCGATGGCGTCGTATCGCGCGCTGGTCTACGAAACACCGGGCTTCAAGGAGTATTTCTTCGAGTCGACGCCGATCTCGGAGATCGCCGAGTTGAACATCGGCAGCCGTCCGGCTTCGCGCAAATTGCAGGACCCGAAGCAACGCAAGATCGAAGATCTGCGTGCGATTCCGTGGGGCTTCTCATGGGGCCAATGCCGTTTGCTGCTGACCGGCTGGTACGGTTTCGGCAGCGCGGTGGCCGCGCATCTGGACAGCGCGCCGAGCGACGCCGAGCGCACCCGCCGTCTTGCGCTGCTCAAGAAAATGCACAAGACGTGGCCGTTCTTCGCGAACCTGCTCTCCAACATGGACATGGTGCTGGCAAAGACCGACCTCGCGGTGGCCTCGCGCTACGCACAGCTCGTGTCGGACAAGAAGCTGCGCAAGCATGTGTTCGAGCGCATCGTCGCGGAATGGGAGCGGACGTCGAAGGTGTTGTCGGAGATCACCGGCAAGAGCGAACGGCTTGCGGAAAATCCGTTGCTTGCGCGTTCGATCAAGAACCGCTTTCCGTATCTCGATCCTTTGAATCACTTGCAGGTCGAGTTGCTCAAGCGTCACCGCGCGGGCGATACCAACGCGCGCGTGCGGCGCGGGATTCATTTGAGTATCAACGGGATTGCGGCGGGGTTGCGTAATACGGGCTGATCGAGGACGGTTTGAATGGCGGCTGATTCAGCCACCGCTCCGCCAAAGCCGAACACGGATTATTTCGCCGTGTTCGGCTTTGGCATTTCTGAGGCTGGAATGTTGAATTTGAGCGGAGGCTCGCGCCACACCTGCTTGTGATTTTCACGCTCGGCAAGCTCGGACTGCAGGCGTGTGTCAAGGTCGCGGCGTGCTTGAGGCGACATATTCACATTGGAACCGGGCGCCGTGATGCTGTTCGTCGAACTGGATGACTGCGGCGTGACCGGACTGGACGACAGTGCGCGCGGCAAGGTGGTGCCCTGTTCGCGATAGTAGTACCGATCCGATTGGGCCGACGCGCCGGCAGACAGCGCGGCGGCCGCCACAAAAAGTAACCAACGTTGCATCCGGACACCTCTGAATTAATAAGTGATCCGGAGGTTATCACGGCGCACATCTCGTTATTAGGTCCGTCGCTGCGTTAAGCCGTGCGCGTCGCCGGGCCGCGGCGGCGGCCGTTCCGCTTCCATGTCAGCCTACTGCGCCTCGATCATCAGCGCGTCGAGCTTGAATGAACCGTCGTCCTGTACATCGAAATACTGACGCACCTCATCGGGCGAGTTGCTCCACAGCGAGCGAATCGCCGCCACGCGCGGCTCCGGCGTGCGCATGCGCGCCACCCACGAACTGAACTCAATCTCAATGCGCCAACACTCGCGAATCGATGCCTTGAAACCGGCCGCTTCGAACAATGCAATCCATTCATCCGCGCGGTAGTCGCGGATATGCGAGCCGTCGCGCAGCAATTCCACCGCCTGAATATGCGTATCGAGCAGCGGATGCTCGGCGCCGGCGATGTCGATGAACAGCACCTTGCCGCCCGGCTTCAACACGCGCCGCACCTCGGCCAATGCAAGCGGCACGTCGTGCCAGTGATGCGCGCTCATCCGGCTGATGACCCAGTCGAACGAATCGGCTTCGAACGGCAGCGCTTCGGCCGCACCCTGTTGCGTGCGGATGTTGGTCAGGCCGCGATCTTTGGCCGCGCCGTCGACGGTCGCCAGCATTTGCGGCGCGATGTCGTACGCGACCACTTCTTTTGCGTGCGGCGCTACCGCGAAACTCGCGTGACCTGCTCCGCAGCCCATGTCGAGCACCTTCGCATCTGGCGTCGCGGCGATCGATTCGGCCAGCGTCTGCAGATCGGCGCCGGTGGCATGCGTCTGACTCGTCAAATACGCGGCGGCGGTCGAGCCGAAGGCGTCGGCGACCTGATCGTGATGCTTCATGGGAGGCTCCGGTTATTTACGTGGGGTTGCGCCGGGCTTGAGCCCGGGTCTTTCTGGACGGCGCTGCGTCGTTCCAGCCGCTACAATAGAGCCCGCCGTGTACCAGTACAAGTTAAGCAATTATTCTGGTATCAATAACACCACCCCGCCAAGTGCCGCCCAACCAGAATGACCACGCCGTCCTCCGCCGACAATCCGCCGCCGCTCGAAGCCACGCCCGCCCGCGCACTTGGCGATTTCATCCGTGCGCATCGCGAACGGCTCTCGCCGCAAGCGCTCGGTCTGCCACCCGGTCCGCGCCGCCGGACACCCGGCTTGCGGCGTGAGGAAGTCGCGCAGTTGTGCGGCGTGAGCCCGACCTGGTACACGTGGATCGAACAGGGCCGTCCCGTCTCCGCTTCCGCCGATGCGCTGGCGCGGATTGCGGTCGCGCTGCAACTGTCGCGCGCGGAGCGGGCGTATCTGTTCGAACTGGCTGCGCAGCGCGACCCGGCCGAGCCTGATCCGGCCGCCGCCGACGCGCCCGCCACCCTGCTGGAAGCGGTGCAACTCGTGAACGCACCGGCCTACGTGCTCGACCGGCAGTGGAACGCGCTCGCCTGGAACGAACGCGCCGCCGATCTGTTCGTCGGCTGGCTGGACGGCACGCACGACCGCAATCTGCTGCGCTACACCTTCACCGAACCGGCCGCACGCGAGTTGATCGTCGACTGGGAAACGCGCGCACGGCGCCTCGCCGCCGAATTCCGCGCCGACTCGATCCGCCATCTGAACGACGCGCCCACCCGCGGGCTGATCGACTCCCTCACCGCCGCCAGCGACGCGTTCGCACGCTTCTGGGCCTCGCAGGACGTCGGCGGCCGCGAAGGCGGCCGGCGCGAATTCAACCATCCGCGCGACGGCCGCCTCGTCTACGACCAGATCACCTTCAAGCCCGCGCATCGCGAGGATCTGAAGCTGGTGGTGCTGGTGCGGGAATAGCCCAGTGTTAAAATCCCAGTCTTTCGCCCGTTTCGATGGCGCCTGTACCGTACGCAAACGCCGTCTGCCTCTTCACCGCTCGTTCAACTGCCCAACACCATGACGTCCCAACTGCACAAAAAAGGCGAAGCCTGGTCGGCTCGCTTCTCGGAGCCGATGTCGGAGCTCGTCAAACGCTACACGTCGTCGGTTTTCTTCGACAAGCGTCTGGCGCTCGTCGATATTGAAGGGTCGCTCGCGCACGCCTCGATGCTGGCCGCGCAGAAGATCATCGCCGCCGACGACCTCGCCGCAATCCAACGCGGCATGGCGCAGATCAAGGGTGAAATCGAGCGAGGCGAGTTCGAGTGGCAACTCGATCTGGAAGACGTCCACCTGAACATCGAAGCGCGCCTGACCGCGCTGATCGGCGACGCCGGCAAGCGCCTGCACACGGGCCGCTCGCGCAACGACCAGGTGGCAACGGATATCCGTTTGTGGCTGCGCGGCGAAATCGACCGCGTCGGCGGCCTGCTGACGGAATTGCGCACGGCCCTGCTCGAGATGGCGGAGAAAAACGCGTCGACCATCATGCCGGGCTTCACGCACCTGCAAGTCGCGCAGCCGGTCACGTTCGGCCATCACCTGCTCGCCTACGTCGAAATGTTTTCGCGCGACGCCGAACGCATGGTCGATTGCCGCAAGCGCGTGAATCGCCTGCCGCTGGGCGCCGCCGCTCTGGCCGGCACCAGCTATCCGATCGACCGTCATGCGGTGGCGAAAACGCTGGGCTTCGACGGCATCTGCGCAAACTCGCTGGACGCGGTGTCCGATCGTGACTTCGCGATCGAATTCACGGCAGCGTCGGCACTGATCATGACGCACGTGTCGCGCTTCTCCGAAGAACTCGTGCTGTGGATGAGCCCGCGCGTCGGCTTCATCGATCTGGCCGACCGTTTCTGCACCGGTTCGTCGATCATGCCGCAGAAGAAGAATCCGGACGTGCCCGAACTCGCGCGTGGCAAGACGGGCCGCGTGAACGGCCATCTGATCGCGCTGCTGACCTTGATGAAAGGCCAGCCGCTCGCGTACAACAAGGACAATCAGGAAGACAAGGAGCCGCTGTTCGACACCGTCGATACGGTCGCGGACACGCTGCGCATTTTCGCTGAAATGGTCGCGGGCATCTCGGTGAAGCCGCAAGCCATGCGCGACGCCGCGTTGCAAGGTTTCTCCACGGCAACCGACCTCGCCGACTACCTGGTCAAGCGCGGCCTGCCGTTCCGCGACGCGCACGAAGCGGTGGCGCTGGCGGTTCGCGTGTGTGCCGATCGCGGCTGCGACCTGGCCGACCTGACGCTGGAAGAAATGCGTAAGGAACTGCCGAACGTCGCGCATCTGATCGGCGAAGACGTGTTCTCGTATCTGACGCTCGAAGGTTCGGTGGCGAGCCGCAACCATCCGGGCGGCACGGCGCCCGAGCAGGTGCTCGCGGCGGTCAAGGCGGCACGGGAAGCGTTGAAGTAAGGTAAGGCCCGGCGCGCACGGGCGCGTCGCGCACAAAAGAAAGCCCGCGCGAAGCGGGCCAAATGAAAGACTTCCACCGATGCCTCTCGAAAGAGGCCATCGAAGTGTAGGCGTGTTTTGGCCGCGGGCAAATCCGGTCATATTTCGGCCTATTACAAAGCGCGCAATGGTTCGGTGCGCAAGCTGAACCGGCGCTGCACCGCCGCTCGCTTGCGCCCCCCAGAGCGCTTTAGGGCACTACCGTCTGCGGCAACGGGTCAAGAAAACCCGCCTCGCGCAGATACCCGACGTAGAGCCGGATCAGCGCACCGTAGTCGACCGTTAGATCCACACCGTGCCGCGCCAGCTCCGTCAACGTTCCGATCTGTTCGACCGGCAAGGGCGCGGCGGACAGATCGCCCGTATAAAAGTCGCGAATCAGCGCCAGACCATTCGACGCGTCGAGATCCGCCAGCCGCCGTTGCCAGTCAGCCGCCGGCTGCGGCTCGGCACGCAAACCGCAACCGGCCAGCGCCGCGAACCACTGCCGCTGGCTGAGCACGAGCGGATTGTTCAGGTTCGCCACCCGCAAGCCGGCACGCGGATGCAGTGCCACCGCCGTCACCGCGCCGGCCAGCAGATCGACCGGCATCATCTCCACTTCCTGGGCCGTTTCCGGATAAGCGCCCAACTGCAGGCAGCCCTTGTTGAACAGCCAGAAATGGTTGTGCGCGAAGTTGCTGAAGCCGGTACGGCTGTGGCCGGTGATATTGCCCGGCCGCGCGATCACCGCCGGCAAACCGAAGCGGCGCGCACACTCCGCGACCCGCTGCTCGCCCACCCACTTTGTCAACAGATAGCCGTTGTCCAGCATGGGACGAGCGTCATTCACGCGCTCGTCGATGCGCCGGGCGCCCGCCAGCATCTCGCCGACCGACAGTGTCGAGACGAAGCAGAACGGTTTTTGCCGCTGCGTCAGCGCGAGCCGCAGCAATGCCTCGGTGCCGCCGACGTTCGCTCCCTTCATCGCCTCATAGCTATGCAGGTGATGCACGAACGCGCCGCAATGCAGGATCGCGTCGACCTCCGCGGCGAGTTGCCGCCAGCGTGGTGTGTCGAGCCCAAGCTGCGGCACGGCAAGATCGGCGGGGATCACGTCGACGCGGCTGAAGTCGATTGCCAGACCCGCCTCGCGCGCCTTGTCCTGCAAGACGGCGCGCCCTGCGGCAGCGCTCGCACAGCGTTGCAGGCAGATCACCTTGTCGAGCCTCCCGCATAACGCGTGCAGCAGGTAAATGCCGAGAAAGCCACTCGCGCCGGTCAGCAGCATTGTGCGAATCGGCGCTGCTTCGACGGCGTCAGAAAAAGCGGGCGCGGCCTGCTCGACAACGAACGGCTGCGATGCGTCGGCAATGGCGCGTTCGATCATGTCCTCGTGACCGCCGTCCGCGAGCGTCGCGATGGTCGGCGAACGGTAAAACGCCGCCATCTGAAACTGGATGCCGAGCGCATCGCGCAATTGCGCCTGCATCCGCACGGCCAGAATCGAATTGCCGCCGAACCGGAAGAAACTATCGTCGCGGCCAATACCGGAGACGCGCAGCAGCGTCTGCCAGATTTCGGCGATGCGTTGCTCGACGCCTTGGCGCGGCGGCGTACCGCCGGCGCGTGACGGCACCGGCAGGGCCTTGCGATCGTGTTTGCCGTTCGGCGATGCCGGCAGGGCGTCCAGCCGGATAAAACACGCTGGCACCATGTAGTCGGGCAGCGCCAGCGCCACATGACGGCGCAGCGTGTCTTCATCGAGCGCGCCGCCTCCTTCGCCCGGCGCGGCCACGTAGTACGCAGCCAGATAGCGCGCCTCGCCCTCGCCCCACACCCGGCAGGCAGCATGCGCGACACCCGGCGCGGCCGCGATGCAATTCTCGATCTCGCCGAGTTCGATGCGAAAACCGCGCAGCTTGATCTGCGCGTCGTTGCGGCCGAAGTATTCGATCGTGCCGTCGGCAAGAAAGCGGCCGAGGTCGCCGGTGCGATACATCAGCGCGTACGGTGCATCGCGAAACGGATCGACCACGAAGCGCTCCATCGTCATGGCCGACTGATTGATGTAGCCCCGCGCGAGATTCTCGCCGCCGATGTAGATTTCCCCGACCGTGCCGGGCGGCGTCAATTGCCGCTGGGCATTCAGCAGATAGAGCCGGTAACCCGGCAACGGCTTGCCGATGATGCGGCTCGGCCCGCCCGGCAGCACTCGCCCGCACGAGGCCATCACCGTGATTTCGGTCGGGCCGTACAGGCTGAACAGTTGCGTGTGTTCGCTCCACCAGGCGGCGCTCGGTTCGTCCAGCGTATCGCCGCCGAAGCCGAGCAGTTGCAGATCGGGCAGCGGCTCGCGCGGCAAGCTCTGCACCACGACCGGTGCAAGCGATGCGTGCGTGACGCGCTCCGACTTCAACACACTGTGCAGCAGCAGCGGATCGCGGCGCGCCTCCTCCGGCAACACGATGAGCGTGCCGCCGTGCAGCAGCGCGAGGAACAGATCGAGCACGCTCGCGTCGAAATTGGTGGACGCCGCCAGGGTGCTGACGCTGCCCGGCGCGTAGCCGAGCGCGCGGCTCGCGCCGGCCACCATTCGAACCACGCTGTGGTGTTCGACCAGCACCCCCTTCGGCTTGCCGGTCGAGCCCGACGTATGGATCACATAAGCAAGCGCCTCGGGGGCGACAGCGTGCGGCCGGTGCATGTGCCCTGACTGCTCTTCGGACTGCTTCTCCGCCCGCTTCTCCTCCTGCTTTTCGGCCTGCTTCCCGGCCACCTTCTGCGCGTCAGTCTCCGCCCGAGCCTCCGTTTCCGTCTCGGTGTCCACCGTCCCCTTTGCCAGCATCGCCGGGTCAAGCTTGCGCAATTCACCGAGACCTGCGGCCTCCAGCGCGCAGCGGCTCGGCTCATCGGCCAGCACCGTATCGACCGAACAGTTTTCGACGAAATAGCGCAAGCGCTCGGCGGGATAAGCTGGGTCGAGCGGCACGTACGCGCACCCCGCTTTGAGCACACCCAGCACCGTCGCCACCAGCAGGACGCTCTTCTGCATGCTCAAACCGATGCGCGCGCCGGGCGGCACGCAGGCTGACAAGCCACGGGCAATGGCATCGCTGAGCGCGTCGAGTTCGCGATAGCTGAGCTGCTGCTCGCCGCAGCGCACGGCAACGCGCGACGCGTGCACCGCTGCCACCTCGGCGAAACGCGCAGGGATCGATTGCGGTGCATCCGGTAGCGGCTCGCCGCAAGCGAAGCTCAGACATTGCGCATGGTGCGCGTCGCTCAGCCAGGCGAGCTCGCCGACCGGCGCATCCGGCTGGTGAGCCGCGGCGTCGCACAGCGTCATGAACACCTCGGCCATCCGCTCGACCGAGGCCGCGTGCAGCACCGAGCTGTCGTATTCGAAGCGCCCGTCCAGACCGCCATCGGGCCGCAAATAGAAAATCGCCGACAGGTCCGCTTTCGACGTCAACGGAGGACATTCCTCAGCGTGATACGCCGCCTCGCCGATGCGGCCGTTCAGCTCAATGCCGTTCTGCAAACTGAAAATCGTGTTCAGTGCGCCGAGCTGGCCGTTATCGGTGTCGTAAGGCGTAGCGAGCAGATGATCGCGGTCTTCGAGCATCTGGCGTTGCACCGCGCGCGCCAGTTCGCCGAAGCCTTGCCGCGTGTCGATGCGCTGCACCAGCACCGCCATCGAGACGAACATCCCATAGATTCCCTCACTGCCCGGGACATCGCGGCCCGCATACGGATAGGCGCAGGCCAGTTGCTGCTGGCCGCTCACGCGCCACAGCCATACGAGGTACAGCGCGAACAGCACGGGCGGCAAAGTCATGTCGTGCGCCTCGGCAATCTGCTTCAGGCGCCGCATCTGGGCGGACCGCACATGCAAGGCCAAAGAGCGGTTCGCGTTGGGCTCGCGCTGCACTGCGTCGAACGACAGTTCGGTGCGCAAGGCCACGGCGTCGAGCTTGCGCATCCAGTAGTCGCGCGCGGCGGCAAAGCGCGGCGACGACGCCAGTTGCGGCGCCCAATGGCCGTAGTCGAACCACGAAAGCCGCTCGCCGGAAACCGGCTTACCTTCGTAGCGCGACGTCAGTTCATCCAGCAACAGCTTGAACGACCAGCCGTCGAAAATCGCGTGATGAATGCAGAACAGCAAGGTGGTGCGGTGCTCTTGCGGCGACAACAGCAGTTGCGCGTGCCACAACGGCGCACAGTCGAGCGGCAAACGCAGCGCGCGCAGGGCTTCGGCACGCGCGTCGATAGCATCGGCATCGCAGCTTTCTAGCGGAATACGCAAATCCGTCGGCAGGTTGGCGGTGCCCGGCAATATCAGCAATTGTCCGCCGCGTTCCGCGAAGCTCGCGTTGAAGATCGGGTTGTGCGCGAGCACGGCAACAAGCGCCTCGTGCAATCGCAACGGATTCGCGGCCCCGCCGAAGTCCACCCGCATCACAATGTTGTACGCGTTATCGTCAGGCTTGCCGAGCGCGCGGCTATGCATCATCCGCACGAGCCGGCTTGCCACTGGCGCGAGCATAGGTGCGCCTGATTGCGCGACGAGCGGCGGCAGCGCGGCGCCTGGCTCGGCGCTCTGCCGCGCCCTTGCGCAAAACGCGTCGAACTGCGGATGCTCGAACAGCGTCTTCAGCTTGACCGGCGCGGACAAGCTCGCGTTGATGCGATTGCACACGAGCGTGGCGAGTAGCGAGTGGCCACCCAACTGGAAGAAGTGGCTGTGTTCGCCGACGCTCTCGAGCGGCACGCCCAGCACCTCCGACCAGATCGTTTGCACCGCCAGCTCGAAGGTGTCGAAAGCGCGGCTTGCAGGGTCAGCCGAACCGGCTTGCGGCGCCGGCAATTTGCTGCGGTCGATCTTGCCGTTCAGCGTCAGGGGCAGCGCTTCGATCGGCAGCAGGAACGCCGGCACCATGTAATGCGCGAGACGTTGCGCGAGACGCGTCCGCAGCACCGCCGGCTCAAGCGCGGCACCCACGTACCAGGCCACCAGCGCCGTGCCGCCCTGCCGCTCGCACGTGCCGACATAGGCGCTGCGCACCTCCGGCTGCTCGACGATGCTGGCCTCGATCTCGCCGAGCTCGATCCGGTAGCCGCGAATCTTCACCTGAAAATCGCTGCGGCCGAGAAACTCGATCGCGCCATCCGGCTGGAAACGGCCGAGGTCGCCGGAACGGTAGAGACGGCCCGGGCCGAACGGATTCGCCCGGAACTTCTGCCCGGTCAGTTCGGGCCGCAGCAGATAGCCGCGCGAAACGGCCGCACCGCCGATGCAGATCTCGCCGATCCCCCCGAGCGGCACCGCTGCGCCTTCCTCATCGAGTAGATGAATCTGGTAGCCGGGAAGCGGATGCCCGAGTTGATTGGCCGGCTTGTCGCCGTCGAAGGTGTTTTCGGTCGCCATCACGGTGGTCTCGGTCGGCCCGTAGATGTTCGACAGGCGCAGCACGCCGGACCAGAAGCGGATCGTTTCGTCGTCGCTCGCTTCGCCGCCGCATAACACCGTGTCCAGATGCGGCAGCGCGCGCCGCGGCAGCAGCTTGAGAATCGCCGGCGGCAGGAACGCATGCGTGATGCGTTCGGCGCTGAGGAAGGCGGACAACGCATCGGCGTCGGTGCGCACCGCCTCGGGCGCGACAATCAGGTGGCCGCCGTGCGTCAGCGGATTGAAGATCTCCAACACGCTGGCGTCGAAATTGACGGACGCGAACTGTAGCCAGCGCGTGCCTGCATCACGCCGATACCGGCCCGTCAGCGAAGCGATCAGGTGCGCCAGCATGCCGCGCTCGATGACGACACCCTTGGGTTTGCCCGTCGTGCCTGAGGTGTAGATCACGTAAGCGGTGCGCTGCAGATCGGCTGACGCACGTTGGGGAGTGGTCGCCCCGGCCGCCGGGCATTCCAGTAGATCCTCGATCCGGTACAGCGCGCAATCGGCCAGCCCGCTCAAGCGCTCGTGCGTCGCGGCGTCGACAATCACGGCTCGCAGTTGCGTATCCTTGACGATGTAGCGCAAGCGCTCGTCTGGCATCTGCGGATCGAGGGGCAAATAGCCCGCGCCACTGGCGAGCACGCCGAGCATCGCCGGAACGATGCGTGCACCGCGCGAGACGCAAATGCCGATCAACGCGTCCCGCCCATCCGATGCGTCCGGCCCGAGCGAGGCAAGGGCTGCGCCCACACGCTGTGCGGCAAGCGCCAGTTGCGCGTACGTGAAAGCGGCGTCCGGGCCGCTGACCGCCGGATGCTCGGCGTGCTCGAGCGCTGTCTGCGCAAACAGATCGAGCACGTCGCGCGCGGGGGCCGCGAGCGGGCCGCCATCGGACCACGCCGCGCACTGCTGCCGCAACGCCGGCGTATAAAGATCGAGCGCATCGAGTTTCTGCTCGAGACTTTCGCCGAGGCGCCCGAGCAGCGCCGTCAAATGCTCGAACGCGAGACGCAGGCCGTCGAGTTCCTGGGGATGGCGGCTATGCACGTGCAACGCGATCTCCTCGCGCACATCAAGATAGATGCCGACGTCCTCGTGCGAGAAACGGCGCGAGTACGGTGCGAGCAACGCCACCGGCAGCGTGCCGAGCGTGAGCGCGTCGTAGGGCAGGCTGTCGGTCTCGCACACCACATTGGTCGCGCGCACAAAACCTGGCTCGCGCCGCTCGATGTCGTGCAGCACTTCGAAAGCCGGGAGTTCGGCGTGAAAATCGGCCATCCCGGCGCGCGCCGCCGCGTGCCGTAGAAACTGCCGAAGCGTCATCGTGTTGTCAAAGTCGGTTTTCAGGAAGCGCCGCCGTTCGTCGAAACCGATCGTCTCGTCGCGCTGGCAGCGGCCGCGCTGGTGATGCACGGTGAGCACCGCGCGGCTGCCGGTCATGCGGCGCAGCAGCACGTGAACACACAGTTTGATCAGCAGATCGGGCGCGACGCCGAGCGTTTTTTCTTCATTGCGCAATGCAGCGCCTGTTTGCGCGTCGAGGCGCACCGTAAAACTGCTGTCGGCGAGCGCGTTCTGCCGGCGCGGCGCATGCCATTCGAACGAGGCTTCACCCACCTGGCCGATCCAGAAATCGAGGTCGGTCTGCAAACGGTCGCTCGCAAGGAGTTCGCGCTCGGCGTCGAGCAGGCCTTGCTGATCGATGCCGAGCGGCGCGCCCGGCGCCTCGCCACGATAGGCCCGGGAAAGCGCGTTGAACAACGGCGTCAGCGAAAAACGGTCGAGCAAGGCGGGATGGCAGGCGAACACAAGATAGCTGTGCGCGCCGGCGCGTAACAGCGTGAACGCCCACGGCAGTCCGGCGTCCATGCGGAAGGCACGCGCGCATAGGCCGTCGATCAACGACAGCACGGCGGCTTCCTCGCGCGCGTCGCGCCTGTCGAGATCGATGACGTTCAGTTCCGCGCGCACATCGCGGCGGATGACCCAGCGCATGCCCTGTTCGGCTTCGACGAGCCGGTAGGCAAGCGGCCGGCAATGGGCCACCAGTTGCGCCACGGCGGAGGACAGACGCTCGACGTCCGGACGGCCGTCGATCCGGTAAACGGCGCAGAGATTGGGACCGGCGGCGGCGTGCGCCAACGTGCGGGATTGCGTGCGCGTCAACGCAAAGGAAGAGTGTTCCAAACGATACCTCGTTGTCGGGATGGACAGGACCGATCGGCTCGCGCAGCGCCGGTCGCGCGCGGCTCATGACCGCGCTGCGGCGCTTCGCCCGATGGTCCGGCCCACGCTATTGACGTGAGGCTGTCGACACCATAGGAAAACTCTTAGAAGTCCTGTTGTATGCGAATCGGCGTGGCGAACTTTGTCTAAACACGGTTCGTGTCAGGCAGATCGCATCAGACTGAATGCGCTCATGCACGCAGCAGAAAGGCAATGGAAAGGACGCCATGCGCGGCGTGCAAGCAAGTCGAATCACATGGCTCGGGATCGGCATACAGGGTGAACGACCATTGCATCCTGGCTTTTTTTGACTACCATCAAGTTAGATCCTGTCACAGTGCTTTCCTCGACGATGTCCACCCGCACACGTCACCTTCGCCGCCTGACTGGACGCTTCGCTTCACGCGTTAGCGCTTCCCTGTCGCATGCGCATAGCGCAACTTCGGCGCTCACGGCGGCTTCGGTTTTGGCCGCGCTCGCAGCCTCGGCAGGCTGCACGATCACGCCACCTGGTCGCCCGCTTGTCATCACGCCGGTGGCCGCCGTCAATAGTGCGACGCTCGACCAGTACCGCAGCGCGGTCGCGCAACGCATCGTCGAACGCAGCCCTTCCTACGTGTTACACGGCACGCCGCAAGCGATGCTGCGCTCGTTGGTCGTGGTGTCGTTCACGGTGGATCGCGATGGTCAGGTGCTGGCGTCGTCGGTGTATCGCACCAATGGCGACGACGAAGCCGAAAGCACCGCGCTCGCCTCCTTGCGGCGCGCCTCGCCGCTGCCGCAACCGCCCGGTAAATTGCTGAACGGCCGTGGCCAGCTCGAACTGTTCGAAGACTGGCTGTTCAACGACAACGGCAAATTCCAGTTGCGCGAGTTCGCCTCGCCGCAAGCGCAGGCCATCGACTGAACGCTCGCCTGACGCACCCCACCTGGTTGCTCCCCTGGTATGTCCGCTTTCGCGCGCGAGCGCTGACGGCTGACGGCTGACGGCTGACGTCCGCCGTTGTAAGCTGTCGCTTCATCGCCGGCGTTGAAGAAGGCTTCAATCGCCAGCGAGACGCGCCGAAGCACACGAACTTAAACAAAGATGCCGACCGACCACGCGCCGCCCGCCCATCGAAACACGGCGTCCAACAGCATCACGACATAAGGAGACCCTGCATGTCCACTTCGCCGATTTCCGCGGCCCAGCCCAATGCGTCCGGGCAGACCAGCAGCGCGCGGATCATCTTCGCGAGCTTCATCGGCACCGCGATCGAGTTCTACGATTTCTACGTCTACGCCACCGCCGCGGCGCTCGTCATCGGACCGGTGTTTTTCCCGCACGGCTCGGCGACCGCCCAGGCTTTGTCGGCTTTCGTCACGTTCGGCATCGCCTTCGTCGCACGGCCGATCGGCTCGTTCCTGTTCGGCCACTTCGGCGACCGGATCGGCCGTAAATCGACGCTGGTGGCTTCGCTGCTGGTGATGGGTGTGTCCACCACGCTGATCGGTTTCGTGCCGGGCTACGACTCGATCGGCAGCCTTGCGCCGATCCTGCTGTGCGTGCTGCGCTTCGGTCAGGGTATCGGCCTTGGCGGCGAATGGGGCGGCGCGGCGCTGCTCGCCACCGAGAACGCGCCGGCCGGCAAACGCGGCTGGTTCGGGATGTTTCCGCAACTCGGGCCATCGATCGGCTTTCTGGCATCCAACGGTCTGTTCTTCGCCTTGGCGTTGTCTTTGAGCGACGAGCAATTCCGCAGTTGGGGCTGGCGCGTGCCGTTCCTCGTCAGCGCGGTGCTGGTCGTGCTCGGCTTGTATGTGCGCCTGAAGATCGCCGAGACGCCGGCCTTCCAGGCGGCCATCGAACGCAAGGAACGCGTGAAGGTGCCGATCGCCACGCTGTTCTCGCAGCACGGGCTACCGACCCTGCTCGGCGCACTGGCGATGGTGGTCTGCTACACGCTGTTCTACAACGCCACGACGTTCTCGCTGTCGTACGGCGTGTCGGTCCTGCATATTCCCCGGCCGACGTTCCTCGGCATGCTGTGCATCGCGGTCGTATTCATGGCGCTCGCCACGCCGCTGTCGGCCTGGGCAAGCGATCGTTATGGCCGCAAGCCGGTGCTGATCGTCGGCATCATCGCAGCGATCCTGTCGGGCTTCACGATGGCGCCATTGCTCGGCAGCGGCCAGACGCCGCTGGTGCTGCTGTTCCTTGTGATCGAACTGTTCCTGATGGGTGTGACCTTCGCACCGATGGGCGCGCTGCTGCCGGAACTGTTCCCGACCAACGTGCGCTATACCGGTGCAGGCGTGTCGTATAACCTCGGCGGGATTCTCGGTGCGTCAGTCGCGCCGTATATCGCGCAGGTGCTGGCCGCGCACGGCGGGCTGCCGTGGGTGGGCGCTTATGTGTCGATTGCGGCGGCCGTCAGCTTGATCGGCGTGCTGTGCATGCGCGAAACCCGCGATGCCCAACTGATGTGATCAGGGTAAAGGCGCGCTGGTAAATCCCCTGCCTTGCGCGTCTTTTTGACTTGCCTATACTCGATTCCAATAACCCTAAGGCAAGCAGGGAGGCTCTGATGAGTATTCATCTTCACAACGCGGACATCGTGATGATCATCGCGCTGGCATTGCTATGTTCACTGCTGCTGGCTTTGCGCTTTCGTCCCGCGACGTGGAAAGGCATTGTCGTGGAAGCACTGGCCGCGAACGCGGCTGCCATTACTGCGGTAATCGCTTTCGAAATGCTGCTGGCCTGAACGGGCGAGCGCCGCGATACCTGGTTGGGCGCGGCGGATGGAAGCGGTCTGACTTGATCCGAAGAAGCGGTTGAGCGGCTGCCCCGTGCCTATGCAGGCAAGAGGCAGCCGTCAGCGTGGCGCTACATGCAGGCCTCGCGCGCGCCGCAAGCCGTTACCGGTAGTACCCGCCATGATGGTAATAACCGCCGCCGTAGTAATAGCCGGGCGCCGGTGCAACGATGCAGCCTCCGAGCGCCGTTGCGAGTAGCGTGCCGGCGATCAGGGTCAGGATTAAGCGTTTCATATTGTTCTCCTTCGTGTCAGATTCATTCGAGCCGAAACCCCGAATGACTCGATTGAACACGACCCTGCCTCGCGCGAGCGTTGCGATTTGTAAGGGAAAATCTCTGAGGTGTTACACCTTCGAACCCCGAAATCCGCGGCGTCGGAAGCATGGCGACGACAGACTCACATCAGACAAAAACACCGCCTATACTGCTTTGAACATGCGTGCGCCGCGCAAGCCCTGCCCGTGGCGGGTGCGCGAATCGCGGCGCTGATTATGGGTATCGAGTGCGCGTTTCCATGCGCCGTGGCTGAGCCAGTAACCACGCGAAAGAGCGCGCAAGTAGCCAATTAGGCACTCAACGAAAAGCGACAGATTTAACAGGCGTGTAATGCGCGGCGCCGATCCAAACGCTGGGAGCGGCCACGAGTAGCCGCCCGCGGCACGCCGATAAGCGGCACGCGAATCTGCCGGCACGCGCGCGGCTTGTCTTGATGAATGCGCCGTTGAACTCGACCGTCGGCCGGCGGTCACTGTAGAACTGAGTCGGCTACGCGACGTGGCCGCTCAGTGCGTGAGTGAGTTTGTTCATTGCAGCGATTCCTCTCCGCCCGTAGTTCCCCGACGCGGGCGCTTTTCGGAGGCGTTCCGTGGCAGCGCTCGTTTGATTGGGCGCCTGCGCGTCGCGCCTCTTTTCTTTTAGCCAAACGATTGCGCGAAAGCGCTGCGAAGCTGCGCTCAGGCTGCGGCCGATCCGTGCTGGATGGCGACGGCAGCACGCGGTTCGCTGTGCACGTAATCGATCGCCTCCAGTACCTGGGCGATCGGCGGCACTGAGTGGCCGTCGCCGATCGAAATCGAGCGGAACGGCGCTTCGATGCCGAAATGCGATGGCGGCGTCGCCACAAAAATCATGACCGTGCGCTTCTGCAATCCGTGCGCCAGATGAACGAAACCCGTATCGGTCCCGACCACCAGCGCGCACGCGTCGATCATCTGCGCGATTTCGGTCACGTTCAGCTTCGGCAGGACGGTCGAGCCCGGCACCTGCGACGCAATCTGCTCCGCCTCGGCGCGCTCGCCTTCCGAGCCCCACGGCAGCACCACATGGAAACCGCGTTGCGCCAACTCGCGACCGACCGCCACCCAATGAGGCAGCGGCCACTTCTTGTCGTCTTTGGAGGTGGCGTGAAACAGTGCCGCGACCGGCGCGCTGTCAGCCGCGAACGGCGCGGTGGCCGGCTCTGGCAGGCGCAGATTGTAGACGGCCGGGCCTTCGACCTCGTAACCCAGTGCCTCGCTCGCGCTGATGCGCATGCCATGCCACGCATCGCAGCGCTGCGGACGCGGGCCAAAACGCCCCGTATAGGCAAATGCGGCGCCCCGCTCGCCCAGATCCTGTGACTGGTAGCCAATACGCTTCGACGAACGCGCCAGAAAGGCGATGATCGCGCTCTTGTACACGCCGTGAATATCGATGATGTAGTCGTAGCGATAGGCGCGCAATTCGGCGATCGACGCCGCGATCGCCTTGAAATCGCCCCAGCGGCGCGCCTTCTTGAAACGGCGCAGCGGCGCGCAAAGCACCCGGTCGACGCTCGTGCTCCAATGCACCAGTTCGGCGAAGGCCTCGTCGGCCGCCCAGTCCACTTCAACGCCTGGAAACGCGCGTTTTATGTCGGCGGCGACTGGCAACGCCTGCACGATATCGCCGAGCGAAGTGACCTTGACGATAAGGACTCGCTTCATTGAGGACCTGTTAATTGTTCGAACATCCAAACATTTTAGCCGACGATTGGAATAATCTTCACCGAACGCTCCAGTGCGCCGTACGTTCATTAATACAGAGCGTTACACTGCGCGCCTTACGAATAGCCTTTTTACTATATTTTAAAATACTTTCATACAGTTGAAACGATAGAGCACGCTTTATAATTCAGCCTTTGCGCCAGCACATCCCCATGTCCCGGGCACTTCCTCCCCTCTCTTCCGGCATCGTGCGTCGCGCCAGACGCTTGTGGCGTCAATACGGCATCTTCTGGCTCGGCGCGATCGCGGTCGGCCTGGTGGCGGTGCTGTATGCCAGGCTGATCGATTGGGGCTACGGCGAATTCCGCACCATGCAGCAGCGGCACGTGTGGGCGCCGTTGATCGTCACGCCCGCGGTCGCGGCGCTCGCCGTCTGGCTCACGCGCACGTTCTTCCGCGGCGCCGAAGGCAGCGGCATTCCACAAGTCATCGCCACCCTGCATGCCAAGCCCGGCGAATACGGCGCGCGACTGCTGTCGTTCCGGATTCTGTTCGGCAAGATCGCCGTGTCGTTTCTGGCGATTCTCGGTGGCTTCACGATCGGCCGCGAAGGGCCGACCGTGCAGGTCGGCGCGGCGCTGATGTTCAATCTGCGGCGGCTGTATCCACGCTCGAACGCGCAGATCGAACGGCAACTGGTGCTTGCAGGCGCGGCAGCGGGTTTGTCCGCGGCGTTCAATACGCCGCTGGCGGGGATCGTGTTCGCGATCGAGGAACTCACGCGCAGCTTCGAGGCCCGCGCCAGCGGCGTGCTGATTACGGCGATCATCATCGCCGGCGTGATCGCGCTGGGGCTGAACGGCAACTACACCTATTTCGGCACCATCCAGATCGGCGCGCACTTCCCCGATCTGCTGGCAGTGGCCGTTCTGCTCACGGCAATCGTCACCGGTATTGCGGGCGGCGTGTTCGGCTGGCTGCTGCTGAACACCGCGCGCTGGATTCCGGCGCCGCTGCGTCAGTTGCACGGCGAACGGCCGGTCGCGTTCGCGGCGCTGTGCGGTTTCGTGATCGCAGTGGTCGGCCTCATCTCCGGCGGTACGACCTTCGGCAGCGGCTATGCGGAAGCGCGTGGCCTGCTCGAAGGACACGAGCACCTGTCCGTGTTCTATCCGTTTCTGAAGATGATCTCGATGGTCGGCTCGTACCTGCCGGGCATTCCGGGCGGCATCTTCGCACCGTCGCTGTCGATCGGCGCGGGTTTCGGCAATCTGCTGCACATGGTGTTCGATTCGATGCAATTGCCGATGCTGATCGCCCTCGCGATGGTCGGTTATCTGGCTGCGGTCACGCAGTCGCCGATTACGTCGTTTGTGATCGTGATGGAGATGATCGATGGTCATGCGCTGGTGATTTCGCTGATGGCCACCGCGTTGATTGCGAGCCGTGTGGCGCGCTTCTTCGCGCCGCCGTTGTATGAGTCGCTGGCACAGCGCTATATGGCGCCGCTGCCGCAGCCGGCATCCGCGCCGGTGCCGGAAGTACCCGAAGTCGACGCGCCCGAACCGGCGGTCGTCGATGAGATCACGGGCGATGCGCCTGCTGAAGACGGCGCCCCGCGTCAGTAAACTACAACCGCCGGCGCGCGCATATAAACCGGCCGTGCCGGCACCACCACGCAACCGGCCAGCATGACCGCCAGTACGGCGATCAGGAGCAGATTCTTTTTCATCACGTGTTCCTCTGAAACACAGGCAAGCGCTACGCCGGACGCACGAGCGGCGCCTGTGTCGTCAAACTGGAGGGAGCGGCACGAGCGGTGTCGATTCCGCCGTGCCGCACACTGTTGAAGCCGGTGGACTTACGCCCAGTGGCCTTCGACCCAGCGGTAGTTCGGACCGTGTTCGACCCAATGGCCCGGCACCCAGTGGTAGCCGACGCGTTCGGCCTGCCAGTGGCCCGCGTCCCACACATAGCGGCCGTGGTCCCAACGCCAATGACCGTGATCCCACACATAACCGACACGCGGCGCGGGCACGGCTTCGTAACGCACGGCCGGCGGTGCGGACGGCGCGATCACGACGACTTCCTCGGCCGAAGCGGAGGCCACAGCGGATGCACCGGCAGCGATCAGAACAGCGTTGGCGATCAGCAAGCGAAAGGTCTTGTTCATGTTTTCCCTCTTTGGATGGACACCGGATGCGGCGTTATCCGTTTAATGCACGAGGGGACGAAGGCGCTGACTGTGGGCGTGTAACGGCGCACGCTGAAGTGCAACGGATTATTTCGCCGCGCGAAATGCAGGCGTGCGAAGGCCTGTGCGGGTGCACATGAACACAGAAGTAGCGGGGACGACTGCGAGGGAAACGGCGGGAGGACACAACGGATACAAAGAACGCATCACAACAGCAACAGCAGCGCTTACGCGCCCCACCTCGTCACGTCACATCGACGGGACGAAACAGAGCGCGCAGCACGTTACGCGGAACCCGCCTGCGGTATTTCGATCTTGACCTCGAGCACTTCGAGATCGTCCTGGCGTTCCAGGCTCACACGAATATCGTCATTGGAGATTTTCACGTACTTTGAAATCACGGCCACCAGTTCGCGTTGCAACGCAGGCAGGTAATCGGCAGGCGCATGGCCGCCGGCGCGCTCATGCGCGATGATCAACTGCAGGCGTTCCTTCGCTACCGACGCGGACTTCTTCTTCTCGCCCAGCAAAAACGAAAGAATCGACATGACGTGCGCTCCCCTTACTTGGTGCCGAAGAGGCGCTGCAGCAGCCCTGGCTTCTGGTAATCGGTAAAGCGAAGCGATTTCTGCTCGCCGAGGAAACGCGACACGACATCTTTATAGGCTTCGGCGACGTCGGTACCGTCGAGGTGCACAGCCGGCAGGCCCTGGTTCGACGCATGCAGCACCGCTTCCGATTCCGGAATCACGCCGATCAGATCGATGCGCAGAATTTCCTGGATGTCGGTCAGCGACAGCATTTCACCTTCGCTCACGCGCTTCGGGTTGTAGCGCGTGATCAGCAGGTGTTCCTTGATCGGTTCCTTGCTTTCGATTGCGCGCTTGGTCTTCGACGACAGGATGCCGAGGATACGGTCCGAGTCACGCACCGAGGAGACTTCCGGATTGGTCACGATCAGCGCTTCGTCGGCGAAGTGCATGGCGAGCAGCGCGCCCGATTCGATACCCGCCGGCGAATCGCAGACGATGTACTCGAAGTCCATCGCGATCAGGTCGTTGATGATCTTCTCGACGCCTTCCAGCGTCAGCGCGTCCTTGTCACGCGTCTGCGAGGCCGGGAGGATAAAGAGGTTCTCGCACTTCTTGTCCTTGATCAGCGCCTGGTTCAGGTTGGCTTCGCCCTGGATCACGTTGATCAGGTCGTACACCACACGGCGCTCGCAACCCATGATGAGGTCGAGGTTACGCAGGCCGACGTCGAAGTCGATCACGGCGGTTTTGCTGCCACGCAATGCGAGGGCCGATGCAAAACTCGCGCTCGTGGTCGTCTTGCCCACGCCACCCTTGCCCGAAGTCACCACAATGATTTTTGCCATTACCCTTACCCTGTGTTCGTCAAATTCGTCAATTATGTGCGGCCATATTTGCCGTGGAACGCCGCGCGCCGTGTACGTTCAGGGCAGCGCGCGCTTCACGTCGATCAGGTGAGCCGCAACGGTTCGATCATCAGCTTTTCTTCTTCGAGCCAGATCTGCACCGGCTTGCCGAGCACGTCGGCCGGCAGCGGGTTCTCGGTCGTCCGATAGATGCCCGCGATCGAGATGAGTTCCGGCTCGAGACACGTACAGAAAATGCGCGCGTCGTGATTGCCCTGCACGCCGGCCAACGCCCGGCCGCGCAGCGGCGCGTAAATATGGATGTTGCCTTCCGCGATCACTTCCGCGCCGTAGCTCACCAGACCGAGCACGACCAGATCGCCCTTTGCGTAGATGCGCTGGCCCGAGCGCAACGGCTTGTCGACCACCATGGTCTGCGACGAGGTGGCGAGACGCACGGGCTCGGCGGCCGGCGCAGGTTCGACCGCGGCAGCCGTGGCCGGTGTGCCCTCTACTGCCGAAAACAGATCGGCCGGCGGCGTGGCCGTCGCTGCGGTGGTAGCCGGCGCCGTAGCGGCAGCATTGGCGGCTTCCTCGTCAGCGGATTTAGCAGATGCGCCGCGACGGTCGCGCGCTTCGAGCAACGGCAGCGCGGATTCCGCCGCCCACGTCTGCTGCGCATTGGCCACCACGCCGACCGGGCGCATGCGCACGCTGTCGAGCAGTTGCGCGATGTCGGCGAGCGGCACGCGTTCGTTCTCGGCGAGCCGGCGCACGTCGATCGCGACGACGTCGTTAGCGAAAAATTCGGGGGTCGCCTCGAAGCGCCGGGTCAGTTCGGCACGCATTGCGTCGAGGTCGGTTGTCTTGACCACAAACAGGAGCGTGTCGACAGAGCCGCTGCGGAGTTCGAAAAAGGGCGATTTCTTGGGCGACATAGCGTTCGGCAAAAAATTTTGCGTATTTTACAGGCGTCCAGGCGGGGAGCGAGTTTTTTTGCCGACAGAACGCACCACGGCGGCCTGAATACCCATGACGTGGCCACGCCTCGGCCATTCAGGCCGCGTTCTGGCCGGTCATTCGGCCATGAACGCTGTAGCGACGCGGATGGGATGTGAGCGGCAGGCTGACGCGCCGCTCGCGGGATCACTGCTGAAATACCTGCGACGTGGTCGGCACGTGCCGCACCAGCAGGCTTTCGGCCTGCTCGGGCGCACGCACGACGCGCCGATGCTCGCCGGTGGGACCGAAGCCGAGCGCCTCGTAAAAGCGCATCGCATTGCGGTTGGCGTCGGCGACCCACGCGTAGATTTCCATGGCGCCTTCGCCCGCGAGCCAGGCGCTGGCGGTGTCGACCAGCAACTCGCCGCCTCGCAGATGACGCACGGCCGGCGCCACCCACAACTCGCAGACGAACGCGCGCCGCGCCGCGGTGTCGTCGAAATAGGCTTCGACTAGTCCTGCCGGATGGCCCTCGGTATAGAGGATGAAACTGGTGAAGATGAACGAAACAGCGTGTTCGGCAGCGGTGGCGTCGAAGGTGGCGGCATCCGCCGACAACGCGTCCTCTAGCGTCTCGCCGAAGGCATAGGGCGCCTCCCGCAGCGACGCAGTACGGAGTTCGCGGAAAACAGCGCCCTGATCAGCGGCGATACGGCGAACGGTCAATGACGGACTCATGCAGACGAAAACCCCTTGAAACCCTAAGGCATAGCTTTAACCGAACCGGCGCGCGAGTCAAATCCTTATTTGCCGGATCGGACTGCAGCGGCGGTTCCTGGTACAGGCGCTGCGCGCCCACTGCGCAGCAATTCGCACGCCCACCGTCCTGATAGCCGGTTCGTCAGGCGCGCCGGCCACTGCGTTCAAGGCGCTTCGTAATTGCCGGTGCCGTCCGGCCACGGCGTCAACAGCTCGTAGCCCTCTTCGGTCACGGCGATCATATGCTCCCATTGGGCCGACAGCGAACGGTCTTTGGTGACCACGGTCCAGCCGTCACGCTGCACCGCGGTGCCGGCGCGGCCCGCGTTGATCATCGGTTCGATCGTGAAGACCATACCCGGCTTCAGACGCACGCCTTGCCCCGGCTGACCGTAGTGCAGCACTTGCGGGTCTTCGTGATAAACACGGCCGATGCCATGCCCACAATAGTCGCGCACGATCGAGAAGCCGTCGCGCTGCGCGATCTTCTGGATCGCGTAGCCGACGTCGCCGAGCGTGGCGCCTGGCTTGACCTCGCGGATGCCGGCCAGCATCGCTTCATAGGTCGTGTCGATCAGTTGGCGCGCCACCGTGCTCGGCTGGCCGACGCAATACATGCGGCTGGTGTCGCCGAAATAGCCGTCCTTGATGATCGCGACGTCGATATTGATGATGTCGCCGTCTTTCAGGATTTCGCTGCGGTTGGGAATGCCGTGGCACACCACCTGGTTGACGGACGTGCAAACCGTCTTCGGAAAACCCAGATAGCCAACATTTGCCGGAATCGACTTTTGCGTATTGACAATGTAGTCGTTGCACAGTGCGTCGAGCTCGTCGGTGGAGACACCGGCCTTGACGTGCTCGCCGATCATCGCCAGCACGTCGGCCGCGAGGCGGCCGGAAATGCGCAGCTTGGCGATGTCGTCAGGAGTCTTGTAGGTAATGGCCATGAATTCGGTGGGGGTGAAACGATGTTGACGATCGGCCAATTGTACAGAGGATCGCCGGAGGGCCTCCGCGAGTCGGGTCCGCTCGCCGAATTCGCCGCGAGCACACGCATATCAGTCCGCTGAGGTGAGCACGAATTGCATCACGTCCGTGCGTCCTTCGTCGAAGCCGGCTTCGCAGTACGCCAGATACAACCGCCACGTCCGCACGAAAATCTCATCGAAGCCTTGCGTGTGGATCGTATCGAGTTGCGCTTCGAACGCGCTGCGCCAGCGGCGCAGGGTCTCCGCATAATCGCGCCCGAATGCCAACGACGTGCGCGCCGTGAGCTTGCCACGCCGCGCTGCTTCGATGAAACGCTGCGGACTCGGCAACATGCCGCCCGGGAAAATGAATTCGCGGATGAAATCACTGGTTGCGCGATAGGCGGCGAAGTGCGAGTCGTCGATCGTGATGGTTTGTACGAGCGCGCGTGCGCCAGGCAGGAGACGCTCGCGCAAGATGCCGAAGTACGTCGGCCAGAATTTTTCGCCGACGGCTTCGAACATTTCGATCGATACGATGCTGTCGTATTGGCCCGTCAGCGTACGGTAGTCGCGTAGTTCAAGATTCACCCGGTCGCTCAGGCCTGCTTCACTCACACGTTGCTTGGCGAATTCAAGCTGCGCCGGCGAGATCGTTATGCCGTGCACGTGGATTCCTTGGCGCGCCGCGTGCATCGCAAAACCGCCCCACCCGCAGCCGATTTCCAGAATGCGCATGCCTTCGCGCAAACCGAGCGTATCGATGATGCGTTGATACTTCCCGTGCTGTGCGGCTTCGAGCGATTGATAGAAATTGCCGTCGAACACCGCGCTCGAATAGGTGAACGTCGAATCCAGCCACTGCGCGTAGAACGCGTTGCCGATATCGTAGTGCGCGTGAATATTGCGCTGACTGCCAGCACGCGTATTTGGCCTCAACTTATGACGCAGCCCGTACCAGAGTTGCGCGAGCCAGCCGCCGTAGACCGTGCGTTGCAGCGCGCGCTCGTTGCGAATCGCCACGCGCAGCAAGGCGGCCAGATCAGGCGTGTCGACCCAGAACGCGCGCCATGCGTCGGCGAAACCGATATCGCCTTTGCGCAGAATCGCGCCGCACGCACGCCAGTCGCACAGTTCCAGGTGCGCGCCCGGCGCCGCGTGCGGATCGCCGAACACGCGCTGCTGGCCGTCGGGCGTGATCAACACCAGATGCCCAACCTGAATCCGTTCGAGCAGAGAGAGAAACAGACGGCCCGACGCGGGGATGGTTCGGTGCTCGCTCAGGGTTCTTGAAAGCGCCATGGCTGAATCTCCTCAATCGGACGAAATGGGGCGCGCAGCGGCGGACGGTCGGCCGGCTGTGGCGTGGTCGGTGGATGCGTCAGCGGTGCGGCTCGGCGCGGGATGTTTGCCGTAGAACGGCGCTTTCTTGATGGCGAGACGCAACGCCTGCCAATGAATTCGTGCGACGACGCCGACGGTCAGCAACGGCTGACGGATCAGCGCGGCGAGCGCTGTCGAGCGCGTTAAGGGTTTCAATCGGCCACCCAGCGCCGTGCGGATCAGCAAACCGTCAATATCCTGGTAGTCGATAGAGACCGACGCGCTGTTTGGTGTCTCCCTGACGCGAAATTCGTAGGTCCCCTCGACGCGGCAAAACGGCGACACGTGTAGCACTTTTCGGCATTTGAGTTCCGTTTCAGCCGTGATCGGCACGTTGCCCGCAGCGCTCAGCAGATAGCTGTGACGATCGCCAAAGGTGTTGCGCACCTCAGCCAGCAACGCTCGCAGATGACCGTCACGATCGTGGCAAAACCAGAAACTGACTGGATTGAACGCATAGCCGAACACACGTGGGAACGCTTGCAGCCAGATCTTGCCGTCCGCTGCTTCAATACCCACCGCTGATAGTTGCGCGCGCATCCATGTGGCGAGATCGCTGCCGTCGCGCGGACCGTGATCGCGCTGGTACAGGCTGAGCAGGCCCCAGCGATCGACGCCGAACCATCCGCTATCGAGTGACGCAAGACGATCCAGATCGCAGCGCACGCAAAACACCGAGTACGTAAAGCGATGGTGCTTCGGCCGCAGACGCTCGTGCATCACCTGGCCCGTCAAAAGCCAGGCAGCCGGATCAACGTTGGCTTCGACGCGAGCGGGATTCATAGCCTGGCCCACGCCGGCGACGCGTCGAAATCGGCGGCCACGCGCAGTGCCGATTTCAGACCGTCCTCGTGAAAACCATAGCCCGTCCACGCGCCCGCGAACCAGGTGCGGCGCTTGCCTTGCAGCGACGGCAGACGGTGTTGCGCATCGATGGCGGCCAGATCGAACAACGGATGGTCGTAGACGAAGCGGCGCAGTTCGGTGCCCGGTGCCGGCTGCATAACCGGATTGAGCGTAACGACGAGGGGCGTCCTGAACGGCAGCGGCTGCAGTTGATTGACCAGATAACTGACACACACCGGATGCGTGCCGTCGACCGCGCGGCACCCCAGATAATTCCACGCCGACCACACACGCTGACGACGCGGCAGCAGATTCGTATCCGTATGCAGCACCGCGACGTTCGGCTGATAGCGCACGGCGGTTAGCACGCTGCGCTCGTCCTGATCGACGTCGTTGTCCAGCAGACGCAGCGAGGTCGGCGCGTGGGTGGCGAGCACCAGCGCGTCGAAACGCTCCGTGCCCTTGTCCGTGAAGACATCGACGCCGTCTGCATCGCGTCGCACGCCTTTAACCGCGGTACCGATACGGACGTCGTCGAGCGTGCCGACGATACGCCGCACATACTCGCGCCCTCCTCCGACCACCGTTTTCCACTGCGGCCGGCGATTCACCTGAAGCAGCGCGTGGTTCAGACAAAAACGCAGGAACGTGGTGGCCGGGAAAGCGAGGATGTCGGCGGTCGCGCTCGACCAGATCGCCGCGGCCATCGGCAGCAGGTAGTGGCGCTGGAACGCGCCGCCGTAGCCACCGGCCGCTAGCAGTTCGCCCATCGATGTGCGTGTTTGCATCGCGAGCTCGAGATTGCTTTGCGCACTGCTGTTGAAACGCATGATGTCGCGCAGCATGCCGATGAAGGTTGGCGAGAACAGGTTGCGACGTTGCGCAAACACCGTATTCAGGCTGGTGCCGGCCCATTCGAGACGGCCTTCGTCGAGCGAGACCGAGAAAGTCATCTCACTCGGGTGCGACTCGACGCCCAGCTCGGCGAACAGCGCGATCAGGTTCGGATAGGTGCGGTCGTTGAAAACCAGGAAGCCCGTGTCGACGGGATGCGTGTGACCCTCGAGCGTGACGTCCACGGTGTTGGTGTGGCCGCCCGCGTAGCCTGCCGATTCAAATAGCGTGACCTGATGATTGCGCGCCAGCAGGTAGGCGCTGGCCAAACCCGAGATACCGGCGCCGATGACCGCGACCCGCGAGCCGCACGGTAGTGGTGAGGTCGGTGCGGAATGGGTCATTGGCGCGTCTCCTGGTTTCACGGGCGCGCGGTCGGTTCGTGAGGTATGGAGGGGGTTGCGCGTCCTTGAAAGGATTTACGCAGCGGGGGTTGAAACGGATGCAAATCTGGCGGATTTTGGGCGGCAGACACGGGCACGCGACCCGGCGAGACAGAGCTAGCCGGCGTGCGGCGTGCTCACATTGGCAATCGGGGAGAGTTGTTCATGCCGGGCCGCGAGGGCCCGGCAGAAAAATCTACCGCGTCAGCGCACCGGAATGATCAAGTGCTGACCGATAAGGATGAGGTTGGGGTTCGGCAGGTTATTGCGCTTCTGCACTTCAACAAATCGCGCACCGCTTCCCAACTGGCTCGCGGCAATGGCGTTCAGCGTGTCGCCCGAGCGGACCACGTAGGTCTTCTCGCCGCCGGTCGCAGCGGTGGTGAGCACCTGGTCGCTGATGAAGTATTTACGCAACAGGTCCAGATAGGCCGGCGACTGCTTGACCTTCGCGATCGCGGAGTTCAGGTAGATCAGCAGCGCGCTGTCTTCCTTGCGTACGCCGATTTTGTACGCGAGGTTGGAGCCGTCCAGCTTCGTGACCGCGAACGTCAGGTCAGTGCCCTTGATCTCCGATACGCCGAACGGATAGTCGTAGACGATGGCGTCGACCTGATGCTCGTCCAGGAAGTGCGACATCCACGACCGCTGACCTTCGATGCTCGCATCCGACAACTCGACGATTTTGCTATTCGGGAACGCTTTCTGGACGTACGCTTTCACGTCCGGATCGCCCTGCAGAACGCCGACCGTTTTGCCCGCCAGATCGGCGGCGGAGCGGACCGACGAACCCTTGGCGACGATCAACGAATAGCCGAAGTCCTCGACATAGGGAATCGAATAGACGACGCCGCTCGGGGTGTTGTCGGGGAACGTCAGGCCGTCCATGGCGACGTCGACGACCGCGTTGCCCTGCTTGTCGGTTTTCGTCAGCTGATCGGGGACCGCCGGATACGTGTCCACGCCGTGATGCGTGTCGACAGCGATGGTCGGATGGTCGCCCGAGGTGAACTCTTTCTGTGCGAACAGCAGATTGGCGAAGTCGACGTTGAAGCCTTGCGGCTTGCCGTTGTCTTCCGAGTAAAACGGCCGCGATGGATTTTCGACGCTGACGCGCACGACACCGTTGCTCAGGATCGACTTCAGCGTGTCCTTGTTGGGCACGAAACCGTCCGGATTGCTCGGGGCTGGCGTTTTGACGTCGGCGCTGCTGGGGTTGCCGGTGTCGACTCCGTTCACCCCGCCGTTCACCGCGACGGTGTCTTTGTCGGCGCTCTGGCCGCTGTTAAGCGGATTTTTCAGGCCGCCTTCGTGGATATACCAACCGGCAGCCAGCAAGATCAGGAAAAGAACCGAACCCAGAATTTTCTTCATTGTTTTTTGATCGAGTTGAGTAGTCGAGCGGTGCGCGCCTGATTATTTGGGCGCTGCGGGCGAGCCGAGTTGCTGGGCGGGCGGACTGATAGCGCCCAGCTCGGTAGCGGCCTTGGCTTGCTGCACTTCCGCGCTTTCCATCAGCGACGTTTCCATTTCGGAAAATGCTTTGTTGACCGAGTTCATCACGGAGTCGAGCGCGGCGTCCGTTTTGATTTGCGCGAAAGTGTCGCTGGTTTGCATGCCGGCGATCTTGTTCATGCGTTGCGCGGATTGCGACATGTCCCACAGCGCTTTGGCCCGATCAATCGCGTCGGAGAATCGCTTGAGTTCGTCCTGAACCTGCTTATAGCGCCCTTCGCGAAACGCGAGCAGTTTTCTCATCGTCGCGAGTTGGGTCTCGAAACGGGCCGCGTCTTCGGGATACTGTTTTTTGAACTGCGCGGTTTTATCTTCGAAGTTTTTCACTTCGGTGCGGAAATCGGTGATGCTCTTCTTGAACCGCTCGGCCCCTTCCTGCTTTTCGGCCAGTTCGTTGTAGAGCGTCTCGATCGGGTTCGACTTTGCTTCGTTCACGAACATCTTGACCTTCTGGTTCGCGAACTTCATGGCGAGAACGGGACCGAAGTTGATCGCCGCAAGCCCGATCACCGCCGCGAGGATCAGGCCGACCAGGCCTTTGACCAGCAGGATGGCGAGCGGCGCGCCGATTGCGATGCACAGCCCGATAATCGACCACTTGATGACTTTGTATTTCGTGCTGCTTTTGGTCGTGTCAACGACCGAATTGCCGACTGACATGTGAATCCCCTTTTGAAGCCTGTTTTACAAAACTGGTCTTGCAAACTGTTCGGGACATCGTGGTGGCGGTGCGTTTGGCGTCTGTGTTTTTGGGCTCGACGCGAAAACGCTGTATGACTTTACAGGCACTCAGGCGACTCGGGAAGTGCCACTTCTTTTTCACCGTAATTCGGCGGGTCATGAACTCGAATCGATCTCTAGTGGGCAAGAGCTGCGCGTGTCGGATTCAGGCGGAAATATTTATGACAAGCAAGCATCGGATTATTTTCTAATTGCTTTCAACTCCCGTGTCCGCTGAGGCTGAATTCGTCCATGTGAGCGGGAAAACGCACGTCGAGTATGCGAATGGCATAAATTCGGTGCTGTGCTCGCTTTTTTTTTGCTTCGTTTGGGATGAAGCGAAGTTGGGTCGTGAAGGAAGTCACGCAGCGCGATCAAACGGGCGATGCAGGGAGCACAAGGATCAAATGATCCCTATGTCGGCGGCGGCAGGGACAAAGGCCGAGAACGTCGATCGATTCAAATTAACGTTTCATATCCAATGTGTTCAAGGTGCCGGCCTGGGCCGCTCGCGCGCCAGGCCTTACCGTGTCCGCATCAATCTCCGGAGCGCGGGGGCGCTGCATACATTGCTAGCCAGAAGCGAAGGGCTGACTACAATGTATTGATAAAAACGAAATTGTAGGGGCGGTCGGCGGTCCATTCAGGCATAGCGGTCAGTAGCGTGACGTTTCAATTCCTTCATTGGAGGCATGGCCATGACCTGCCTGAACGAAAGGATTGTCGGCGCAATATTTTTTATTCTGAGCGGATATGCGTTCGCGGGTGGCGTTGTCATCGACGCGCCCGTAGAGATGACCGTTGCGAATATCGCGCCTCTGCCCGAGACGGTTGTTCCGCCCATTCCGGAACCGCAACGGTATCTGCACCGTTATGAAATGGAATATCAATCGGATCAGGGAAAGCCGTTTTACGCGCAAGTCGATAATTTCTATAGCACGCAGGCGACCCGCGATTTCCGATTTGGCGCCGGTAGCGCCACACCGACGCCTGAGGCGGCGCCGCAGCAGGCATCGAGTTACCTCAATCTGGGTCCGTCGACGGCGCCGCAACTCTGGATAGTCCAGTTGCCGAACGCGACTCTAACGCTCGGTGCGCAACCGCAGCGAAGACTGTCGTTGACCGTCGAAGACTGGGTCTTTTCTGGAACTGCACGTGTGGCAGTTCTGCATTCACACGATACGGGTGCGACGCTTTCTGTTTGGCATGGCTTCTGATCTGGAGTTTGCGGGTAAACGCAATGTCGTCCGATCGCCAATGTCGGGGCGAGAGAAATGCTGCCTCCGTCCGGTCGCGATACACGCGACCACATTTGCGTATCTATGAACCGCAACGATGGATGCAAATGTGGCGGACTTAGAGCGTGAAGAAGATACCGATTTGCCTGGGTGGTTGGCCTCCAGTTGGGTGCGGTGATTTATACTTTTGGGTGCCGCCTAGACAAGGGTGGCCGGGTTTGACAGCCCGGTGCGACCTGCAAAGTCGCTCGATTCTCTGTTTCACGGAACGCAGTAATCCTGATGAAACCGGCTGTTCCATCAGCCGTTCCCTACCCGGACATGCGAAGCTGGCAACGGCTTGGTGTGAAGCTCC
>NZ_VOSW01000099.1 GCF_009690905.1 Paraburkholderia madseniana | reverse complement strand
GCGTCCAGCCTTCACCAGCTCGACCATTTGCGCCCGGAATTCCGCCGGGTACGGGGTACGATGCTTGCCCATAATCGGCACCTCCTTCTCCAAAGGATAGATGTCCGTTTTTCTGGGTCAACTTCAGACAGCCTTGAACGGGCAGCGCGTGTCAGTCCGTTCAGCGAGTGCGTGCAGACCGTTGGCCAAGTGTTGAAGGTGTCTTCGACTGCTGCGCGATCTGCACGATTGCCTGGTTCAGGTCGGCTCGGGTGAATGTGCGTTGCTTCTTCGTGCCGGACGAGGGTTTGAGTTTGCGTACCGCTGCACCACGATTCGTACGTGATGGCGAGCCCGAGATCCGGCGGTCTGCGGAAGAGCGCGATGCTGTGCACCAGGCGCGGGCGCCTGAGCCTGAATCATGGACGCATCGTTCCCGGCGCCCGGCTTGCGGCGCCGCCTAGCTCTTCGCCTGCGCGCCGAACCCACCGCGATCGTAGGCTTCGCAGTACGCGCGCCAGTCAGCCGTGACTTGGGCTTCGCATTGCACGGCGAGTTCGATCAATGGCATCTGCCAATGGTTGCTGCTTCCAAACTCGATGAGCTCGTCAGCGATCGCCGATCCCTGGCGACCGCCGGAGCGCAACTGCGCCCACGCGCTCAGTTCCGCCATGTTGTTGACGACCGTTTCGAGCCGGGGCAACTTGCCGTTCCAGTTGCCCAACGCGACACGATCCTCCGAGGGCTGCAGGCCGCGCAACACATAGGATCGCTTGTTGAACTCAACAGCATGCAGAAAGGCTTGTGAAACCGCCTGAGCGCGCTGCTGGACCGCGACCACGCGCGCTGACTCGGTATCCCAGCGTGGCTGCGGCGCCTTCACATGTGGGCTCACCGCCGAGGGCAACGCCTCTTTCATGTCGAGCAGATAGTTGCCGTCGGGCGATCCCTTACCCTCGACCAGGATCACGTAACGATCGACGCCGAGACTGCCGGTTCCGGCAATTCGCCGAGCTACGTCGATCATTTTGTAGAAGTCCGGGTTGTCCTGGCGGGCGGCAAATTCGGCCATGAAGGCAGTCACGTCGACACGCACTTTTTCGCCTACCGGCAGTGCCTTCTTTCCATCGAGCCGCAAGACGCGCATCTTGCCCCTCAGTTCGGCGCGCCGATTCAAATGGTCGACTCGCGAACGCTTGTGCAAACCGTCGAACAGCTCGCGAACCATGCCCTCCGCCGTTTCCTCTTCGATCCAGCGGGTTTTGCCGAAGAGCAGCGCCGCACTGTAAGCATCGACCGCCGTATGGCACAGCGCAAGCGCCTCTGCCCGGCTGAGGCGCAGATCCGCAGCGGCGACGAGCACACTTGTCAGCAAGCGGACGATTTCGTACAGGCTCGGTGCAAGGCAGGCCTCGTCGAAGTCGTTGATGTCGAAATAGACAAGCCGGTTGTCGCCCTTGTAACTGCCGAAGTTCTCCAGATGCATGTCGCCGCAGACCCAAGTACGCGGCGACGCTTCGAGCACGCCGCCAGAAGGCAAGCGCTTGTAGAAGAGGTGACAGGTGCCGCGCAGAAAGATAAACGGCGACGTGCGCATGCGCTGGTACTTCATGTTCAGGCGCTCGGCGTCCCGGCCGCTATTGAACTTCGCGATCTCGGCTGCGATATCGAGCATACGGCCTCCTCCTCTTGATTCGCTTCGCTTCCTTGTCCGGCGTGACGTTTGCGGCACACGCGAGCGCGCTCGCGATAATTCGAAGACCGGCAAGACCAAGTGCCCATTTTGCGTCATTCGCCACGCGGCGCAAAGCGTGAACGTGGCACGGGTGCCCTCGGCCGTGGCGGAACTGCTCACCCCAAATTGTCACCCCGTTTGAGACCTTTATCGGTGACCGCGCCTACGATGGCGAGCCGGTTTCGCAAGCTGTTCTGAACCAGCATTTCAATACCCATGCACGTCCTGAGCCAGGCGGTGGACCCGGGTAGCCTCGTGATCGTTGATTCCACCGGACTCAAGGGCTACGGTAAAGATGAATGGCATCAGGAGAAGCATGATGTTCCGGCTCCCCGGACCTGGCGCAAACTCCATCTTGCGATCGACGAACACCATCAAGTTCTTGCCTGCGAGCTCACCACGCCGGGTGATCTCGCTTGGAAATTCTGCTGTAGTCGGGAATGCTGATGGTGGCCTTCATGATGCGGCTAAGCGAGTTCATGAAACCTTCGGTCTGGCGTAGCGGCAGATGAAAGACCTGGCGGATGAACAAGGCGGTTTCTATGGCGAGATCGGAATATTCCTGCGGCCTGCCACTGGCTCCGGTCTTGGCGGGGCGCCATGCGGCGAGCGCCTCTTCGGTGAACCAAATCGTGATATCGCCACGTTGGCGCAACGCTTCGTTATATTCGGGCCAGTTGGTCACCTTCTAATGCGCTTTTTCAATCTTGTGACGAAGGCTCTGATTGCGTTTGTACGGCATTGGCTCTTCTGCAAGTGAAATCACCGCGGATCATTGCCAGATCGCGCGCCCTCGGGCTGGAAGATCAATTTATTCAACAACGCCGCGGGCCAACGTCTGTAGCCGGCCGAGCCTGTGTGAAAACGCAAAAGTACCCGATTTTCGGGTGTCGCTCTACCCTTCCCGAGTTGCTGCCAGGCCGATACGGCGCGATCTGAAGGGTCGATTTTCCACAACGCCGCGTTCAGCGTGCGTTTTCACACAGCCTCGGCCGGCTGCCGCCAGACGCGGGTCGCAGGCGGCCCCGGATGCTCTCCGCTCCAGCTGGCACCGCCTTCAATCATGGCTCATCGTTGCTATTTAATCCGCTCCTTCGCGCCCAGTATGCTGGGCTGTCCCTTGCTCAGCCAATGCTCGCCTGGCCAGCATGCCCAAAGTGTGCATCTCCTTTTCAACGTCCGGGGTCCACGGACGGCCATAGTTAAGCCGGATGTGACGGCGAAATTCGCGGCTGCATGAAAAGATTGCACCGGGTGCTATCGCGATTTCGTGCGCTTCCGCCATCTCGAACAACTGCACTGCCTCGACTCCTTCTGGAAGTTCCACCCATAGAAAGAATCCGCCCGGCGGCCGCACCACTAATGTCCCTTGGGGGAAGTACCTGACGACCGCGGCCACCATCCGGGTCTGAAGGGACGCCAGTTCGCGACGCAGTTTGCGTAGAAGCCGGTCGTAGTCCCCATGCTCAAGGTAGTCGGCAATTGCGCATTGCACGGGCACAGATGCCGGGGCCATCGTCAGCCAACGCGCGTGCTCAATTCTCGCGGCATATCGCCCCGCCGCTACCCAACCGAGGCGCAGTCCAGGCGCAAGGCTCTTCGAAAACGAACCGCAGTGCAGCACGAGGCCGTTAGAATCGAAGCGCTTCGCCGGATACGCGGGCGTCAAGCCAAAATGCAGTTCGCGGAATACGTCGTCCTCGATTAGCGGCACGCCATGTTTTGCCAGCAACCTCACGAGCGCCTCCTTCCGTTCATCGGAGAGCGTCGCGCCGGTAGGCTGGTGCAGCGTTGTCATAAACCAGCAAGCCCGTACCGGATGCTGCCGCAGCGCCTCCGCTAATGCGCCGAGGTCGAGTCCACGGTGTGGATCGACAGGGATTTCCACGGCCTTCAGATGCAGGCGCTGAACCGCATCTTGCACAGCATGGAAAGCGGGTCGTTCTATTGCGATGGTGTCGCCAGGCCGCGTCAGAACCTGCAGACACAGTATCAGTGCATCGAGCGCGCCGCTCGTCACAACAACCTCATCGATTGGAACGGTAACACCTGTGACAATGTAGCGCAGGGCGATCTGGCGACGCAGATCTGCTTCCGCCTTTCCCGCCGACAAGGCATTCCGGGAACTCGCCATCCTCCGGGTTGCCGCAGTCAACGAGCGCGAGATCCGGCCAAACGGGAACAGCTGGGCACTTGGCTCCGAAGAGCCAAGCCCCGGATGCGCGCATCGACGTTGAGCCTTCATGAAGCGGATAACCAAGCTGTCGCCATCAGCCTCGTCAATACTTCGCTTTGAAACAATCGCCAGTGATTTCGTTAGCGCAGGCCGACTTGCAATGAAATAACCCGACCGAGGTCTTGCTACGATCAGGCCTCGTCGTTCGAGCGTGTAGTAAGCCTGGAAAACCGTTGAAGGGCTGACGCGGTACGAACTGCTCGCCTGGCGCACCGACGGGAGCCGCACGCCGGACTCAAGCGTACCGTTCGCAATCAGGTTTTCGAACTCTGCCGCCAGTTGAAGATAGCGCTTCATTATTATGTCATGCTAATTAAGTAGAGTTGTCCCGAGCTGCTCCGGTTGCGGGCGGAATGCCTCATCTAGAAATTTCGGACCCGCCAGCCGAGCACGGTTGCAGCTCCAGCCGGCTTTGAGGACGGGGCGTTGGCGGTCTGGAAAAATGCCTTCAGCTGGCTGGCGCCGAGTGCACGGCTGTAGAAGAAACCTTGACCGAATTCAGCCCGGCTTGCCCGCGCGATGCTGTGATGCGCCGCATTCTCAACGCCTTCGACCACGACCACGGCGCCCATGTCATGGCCCATGCACGTCAACGCATTGATCTGTTTCGTGCGCTCATCGGGATCCATTCCCAGCACGTCCCTGTCAATCTTCACCATCTCAAAGGTCATGTCTGCAGGCAGTTCAAATCCGACGTCAGTGGGACGCACGCCCGACAGGGCAAAACGCATTCCTTTATCACGCGCCTGTGCCATCATCGGAATGAGACGTTTTCTGAACTTCCTCGCGCTGCCTGCCCCGATCTTCAGTATTAGCGGTGGAAGACCGAGGGAGTCAACGTCACCCAGGTCCGCGATGAACGCGGAACTTACCAGGTAAGACGCGGGAGCGGTAACGCCCAGGTAGAGCGATTTCGGAGCGCCGATTTCCCGCAGCTCCTGAGCAGCACGCGACAGGACGAATCGCGTCATCGGTCCGATCAAACTACTGTTCTCAATGAACTCCATATAGTGAGCCGGGCCCAGCGCGCCGTACTTCTGGTCGTCCCATCGCAACAACGCTTCGACGCCGACACACCTGGCCCGCCGCACGCCAACGACAGGTTGATACTCAACATGGAACCGGCCACGACGCAGCCCTGCACGCGCTGCACGCAGCAGGGACTTGTCGTAGCGAAACCAGCTTTTGAGAGCCCAACTGACAACAACGACCAGGACCACCACCAGGATCGGCCACAATATAAATCCAAATATGGTCCATACTGAGATGCGCTGCGTAGCAGTGCTCGCCGAAGGCTGCACCGAGACGAGTGTGTCGGCGCCGATCGAAGGCGAGACCGCTCGCGTTTCACAACCCCTACCCAATGAGCAATCCGGGGTCGACATCGCTGGTGGTTCCGGCGACTGCTCTGCGCGGTCGACCCGCGACGCGGTAGCGGTCACTGCGTCAGAGGCCAGAAGCCCGTTTCGTTCTGCCGCCGCGTGGTCGCTGATTTGCCACCGCAGTTCCCTAAGCAGCGTCACAACGTTCGGCCCCGAACTGGCCATCGCAGCATCGGTGCCGGTGGCCTCGCCACGCGTGTCGTCCAGCGAATCGCAAGTATTAACCAGTACAGGCATCGGGCCAGCAACCGGTCCGGCAAGGGCGGCGGGAATAGCGGGCAACTGCGCAATGGACGCGCAGGCTGAGCCGAAGCGAATCGGGGGCGCTGGTGGACCAGCAAGCCAGTCCGTCAGTTGTTGCCAGACGTTGCGTTCAAACGTAAGACTGCGACTGGAACCAGTGTCGGCCGGACCTGCAACCGCGAGTGAGGTGCCTGCGCAGGTGACGAGTACGACTGCCATACCTCGTCTCCAGGCCCGACGGAGCGCGATGAACGCGCTGCATCTCGTGGTTGATACCGGGAACCCAAATGCCATTGATTTATCGTTAAAAAATTCGGCTTAAAAATCGCTATCGATTGGCCCGCTACGCGTACGCGAAACATCGAAAGAAGTGGAAACTGTCTGCGCCGCACTTTGCCAGCGTGTGCGCGTCCGCAATAGACGCAGATTGCAAAAGAAAGGCCGTATCAGATTGATAAGTGGCATTCTTCTAACGTTGAGTGTGTGCGCTACCAGGGCGAGTGCGACGCCCGCAACGGTGTTATCTGTGAGGAGTACAGGTTGAAACGGTACGAGCGGCTAGCCGACCAACTCAGTGAGCTCATCAAGCGCGGTGATCTGCCACCCGGCGCGCGTATCCCTTCGGTTCGCGCGGCGTGCAAGGCTTGGGGTGTCAGCCCCGCGACGGTATTTCGTGCCTATTACCTGCTCGAAAATCGGGGCATGATCAAGGCGCGCCCGCGTTCAGGCTATTTCGTGTCGCCGAGTTCCGGAGAATTACTGCGGCAAAGGCCCGGGACCTCGCTGGGTACCGACCCGAAGACCGTCAATATCAGCGACCTTGTCTTTGAGGTCCTCAAGACGATCAGGCAGCCCGAGACTGTCCCACTTGGTTCAGCGTTCCTGAGCCCTGCGCTGTTTCCGATGGCGCGCGTCGGAAAGTCGTGCGCGAAGGTCAATCGTTCAACGGACCTGGCCAGCATGGTTGACGGACTGCCGCCGGGGTACGAAGGATTGCGCCAGCAGATTTCGTTGCGTTACCTGATGGCGGGGATGACGGTGCCCGTCGACGAGATAATCATAACGAGCGGTGCACTCGAAGCCCTGACGCTAAGCGCCCAGTTGCTCGCCGCTCCAGGCGATGTGATCGTGATCGAAAAGCCGACGTTCTATGCAGCGCTGCAGGCTATCGAGCGACTGAGGCTGAACGTAGTGGAGATTCCTGTTGACCCGGTGGAGGGTCATGATCTGGATGCGCTCGCGCGGGCGCTGCAGCAACATCCGGTTCGCGCCTGCTGGTTCATGACCTCGTTCCACAATCCGACCGGGGTGACGCTGGACGATTCCAGGAAGCAGGCGCTGGTTGATCTGCTCGCCAGACACGACGTGCCGCTCATCGAGGATGACGTCTACAACGAGCTGCATTTTGGCCCGGACCCGGTGCGTCCGGCCAAATTCTTCGACCGGAAAGGTCTTGTCATCCATTGTGGATCGTTCGCGAAGTGCCTTGCGCCCGGATATCGTATCGGCTGGGCGGCAGCCGGAAGGTTCGCGGGCGGGCTGGAACGTGCAAAATGGATGACCACGCTATCGGCCAGCATGCCGGCGCAGCGCGCAATCGCCGACTATCTGGAGCACGGCGGCTATGAACGTTTCCTGCACAAACTACGTCGCGAATTGGCCCATCAGCAATCGCAGATGCTCGACGCGATCAGCCGGTACTTCCCGGCCAATACGATGGCGACGAGGTCTGACGGCGGTTATTTCACATGGGTGGCGCTACCGGATCACGTAGACTCGATACAGCTCTTCCAGGCTGCGCTTAACAGTGGGATCAGCATCGCGCCCGGACCTATCTTCTCTGCGGACGGCGCCTTCCGACACCGTGTGCGTCTGAACTATGGATACCCGTGGTCGGCGCGGCTCGATAAAGCGGTCGCGACGCTAGGCGCCCTGTGCGCGGATGAATCGCGTTGCGGCGCAAAGCTGGCCGGTCCGGTTCAGCCGGCATGACTCGGGCGTCGATCTCAACCGTGCATCCCGGCCGGTGAATCGTGAAGCTCGTGCACGACAATACGCGCCTTGCCCGCTACTTTCGCACGATACATTGCGGCATCAGCCGCGCGTAACAGGGCTTCGCCACTCAATGACGCTGCCTGGTCGCGCGGTAGCATGCCGATACTCGCCGATAACTGGACGACCTTCGCCCCGAACCTTATGGGCTGGCTCAGTGTCAGCAGGATTGCGCGTGCAATTCTCTCCAGTGCAGCACGATCGATTGCAGGGCCGGTCAGCAGCACCGTGAACTCATCCCCGGCATGGTGCGCAACCAGATCCCCGCCACGCACGCAGCGGCTGATCCGGTGCGCGGCTTCAACAAGTACTTCGTCGCCGCACTGATGCCCGTATGTATCGTTCACAGCCTTGAAGCCGTCCAGGTCGATAAACATGATGGCAGCCACACCGTCGCCGCCTGCTGCGCATGCCTCGTCCAGCCTCTCGAGGAACGAGCGTCTGTTCGGCAGGCCGGTCAGCGCGTCGTGGAACGCCTGATGCCGCAGGCGATCGAGCAACGCCCTTCGCTCCGTCACATCCTGCACCAACAGGTAGTACCCATCAGCCGCCTGATCGTGGACGCGACGCGGCACCAGCACACCACGCAGGACACGTTGACTCCCGTTAAGCGTCGCTCCAACCTCGTACTCGACCCTTTCGCCGTTGAGCACGCGTTGGACGTACGGCTCGATGGCAGCAAAATAGTCAGCGTCGAGAACCTCATGGGTGAGCCGTCCCACGATCTCCTCCGGGTCCAACCCCAGCCACTCGCGATAGGTTGAGTTGGCGAACCGATAACGTCGCTCACCGTCGACGTAAGCGACCAGCACCGGCAGATTGTCAGCGATGGCGCGCAAATCTACGCGCGTGGCTCCCAATTGTCGCTCGGCGGTCGTCAGTTGCTCATGCGCCCTGCGCAGAACTTCCGAGGCCTCATGGGCTGCCCGATGCAACGCCGCCTCCCGCGCATCGCGCGCGGTTTTTTCCCGTTGCTCCGCCTGGGTATCGTGAATGACAAACAGCCAGCCTCCGTCGCGGGTCGACCCCGGTTGCTTCAATGCCACCTGCACTCGCGCTGGCTTACTCTGCTTGTTGGGCAACCGGAAGGTTACGTCGAGCGTCAGGACCTCGACCCCTCGGCCACGATTGAGTGCCTGCACGACCTGTTCAAACCTGGTCCGGTCGCTCGCATCCAGCAGATCGAGTATGTTCGTTTTCGTCAGCGGAGCGCGCGAGTGCGCGAAGAATTTCACGCAGGCATCATTCATGTGCCGCCACTCCCAGTCCCTTCCGATATGCGCGATAGCGACCGGTGTCCGATAGAACGTGTCGACGTAAAGCGCATGCTGCGCCTGAAGCCGGTCAATCGCCTGAAGCACCTGCAAACGATCAGAGCTGTCCAGCTGGCGCAGGCCAACTTCGTGCTCGATCATTTGCCCCAGGTCGACCAGCATCTGACGCTGTTGGCGCGTGAAGCGCCGCGGCATCGAGTGCATCACGCATAGCATACCGATGGGTTTGCCGCACAGTAGACGCAGCGCAATGCCTGCGAAAAAGCGGATCCCCAATTCGCTGGTTGCCAGTGGCCCCTGCGCAAGCTCCGCATCTGACAACGCATCCCTGACGACGAACGGTCCCTCGCATTGGAGCGTCCGGCAATAGTACGTCTCCACATGGAATACGACGTCCCGTTCGCACCCGCTCGCGCCTATGACTTCTGGCTGGCCCAGACTGTCGAGACATACGACGGATATTGGTAGATTCAGCGCGCGAGCGGCGATTCTGGTCACGCGCTCAAAGTACTGATCGTAGTCGCTTTCCGGGGGCACGGGGGCGCTGGCTGGTTGTCGTTGTTGCTGCGCATCCATGATGCATTCGTCTTTCACGCTCCATGCTCCGTTCCGGTCACATCGTGTAATGTGTCTATCGACGCCGTCGCCGACGCGAACGCGCGAAGCTGATCGACTGCCATCGGCTTCCCATACCAGTATCCCTGCGCGAGGTCGATTCCCGAGCGCTGTACCACGTCGTGTTCTGCGGCGCTCTCGACGCCTTCCACGACAACTTTCGCACCAAGTGTATGCACTAACGCGGCTACCGACTTCAGAAACTGGATGCGCGCTTCGCCGCGCATGGCTAGAAATCGCCGGTCTACCTTCACGTAATCGAACCGGAAGTCCGCGAGTAAGTCGAGATTGCTGAAGCCGGTGCCGAAATCGTCGAGTGACAGGCGTACGCCGCGTTGCTTCATATGGCTAAGCGCCGTGACAACCCGCGGCGTACGCTCGACGAAGCTGCGCTCGGTGAGTTCCAGAACAAGGCGCTCCGGCATCGGACCGGCGGACTCGCAGATATCCTCGACAAAGCGGTCCTCCATCAGATGCCGCGCGCAGATGTTTACCGATATGTGCCAGTGCCGAGGGAACGGCAGTTGGGTCAGTGCGTTATTCGCCTCGCGCAGCACGAAACAGGTCAACGCGCTGAGCAAACGCGTGCCTTCGATCTCTCCAATGAACAGCCCCGGGCCCCCGGCTCCGAACTTTGGATGGCCCCACCGGAGCAGGGCTTCCACGCCCACGCAGTGTCGCGTGCGCGTGTCCACAATGGGCTGATAGACGACTTGGAACTCCCCGCGGCGAAGACCGATGCGCGCCGCGCGGCGTAATCTTGCCTTTGGGCGAACCAGGTAACCAACGGACACAGCCCCTGCGCAAGCCGATAGCGCGACAGCCAGCACCCCGGCGTCCCGAGATGCGATCAGGCTGGCCGCGAGCAAACCAGCCAGGCTCGACGCAACGGCGACAGTCACCGCCACGTTAAGACGCTCGTCCAATACAGCGCGCTGCCGGCGTATTCGTGCTGTGTAGCGTTGCAAAAATCGCATGAAGTTGTTTTCGCACGGTTATCTGAGTTGCGAACTATGACCTGACTGCGTTTCCAAAACGAGTAGCAGTTACGTATCAAAACATGCGTATCAGATCCGCCGTCATACGCGGGGTAAGTTGGCGCGGCAACTCGCTGAGGCAGGCTTGTCTCTTTATTCGGGGTAATCGTCCTTTCCGTGCAATTTCTGACGGCCAACGCCCGCAGAGCCCCGTCCAGCAAGGATCTCCTGTGCTGCGACATTTCCTCGAAACACGTATTCGCCAAGCCTCGGATAAATAAGCGTTTTTAGAAACTACCCGCCAGAAATTGCACGGAAAGGACGATTACCCCCAGCTGGGCTCGGCCGCTCTGCGACTTACTCGCATTCGGTGATTTTTGGAAGTTGTTGATCCACATGGATTTTCAGGATCAAACCGCCAGATTTGCCACGGAAAGTACGATCACCCCCAATTCGGGTCCCGACAGGAACAGCGCAAACGCATAGTGATCGGCACGTAGTTCATGGCCACGACGCGTGCCCACACGCAGGCGGCTACCGTCAGCGGCGACCAGCCTCAGGCCGTGCCAGCGCATCGAATCGATATGGGGCTGGGCCAATGAAATAAGGCGTGCGCGGGCCAGTTCGAACAGTTCGGCCGACAGCCCACGCCGGGCCTTGCTGAACGCCTGCGCGCTGACCGCGCGGGTGCGCGCGTCACTGTCGCCAAGTTGACCGAACAGTCCGTCGAGCTCAGCCTGCACGCTGGCACAGATGCCCGACATCATCAACGCGGCCATGCGCGGTAACGTCAGCGTGCGATTGCGGGTGAAGGCGGTGGGAAAACGGCGCACACGCTCGGCGAGCGCCGGATCGCACAGGAAATCGGAGAACTCAGCCAGGAGTCGGGAGGACGCTGGTATTTGAGTTCATATCGTTGATTTATCAGAGAGTCATGCGATGAAGTTTACAGGGGCAATGCCTCGTTTACAAGCTGTTTGGGGCTTAAGTTGAGAGCATTGCTCCGCACCGGGGCATGAAAACGATTTTCCAGTAAAATAAACCGAAATCGAATTCGATATTTTTCACGAAACGGGCACATTTCCGCGATTCGTTGTTCGCCATTCATCCATAGCGGATATCCGCTCCTTCTTTCATAGCGCTTTCGCGCCTATGCACCGGTTCAGGGAAAACACCACCATCCCACGTTTCGACACCCTTCACTACGGATTTTCGTAGCCCGTTAAAGCCACTCGTTAGCCGACTTTCAATGGCTTCTTGCATCATGGATTCGAAAGCGAAACCGGTTCACCGGGCGCTCCATCGAGCGGCGCGACGCCGAAGCTTTCACAGACCGGTGGTACGTCTATCGCAGCGGCACCACACCTATTAGATCGTCTAGTTGTGCGCGCATGTGCGTCGCACGACGATTAGTGCGTACACCGGATTGTTTGCCGGAGTACCGCAAGCCGACGCGGGACGACGTCCGCGTGCTTACAGGAGTGCGCAATCCGCCCTCTTTCCGCTGATTTGAAAACGATCCGGGAGTTCGAAATGAGTGATATCAGTTATGGCGACTCGTTAAACATACTTAATATGTTCCCCTATAACGTCAGCACCGGGGACTATCTTGATTGCAATAATCCCAAAACCGAATATGAGTCTTACGTCGTAACCTCTGTCTCCAACAAGCGAGATGGGGGTAATTCAGGGACATGGGTCATTGAGTCCGCGGAATCCAAATCAGGTGGGGTAAAGATCGGCGACAAGGTGAAACTGCGCAGCCTGTCCACTGACGGCGGGTACCTTTGTGCAGTCGGCCCGAACGACGGCTACGGTTTTTATGACGTGAGCGTAACGACTAACCGGCCATCGTCAGACGAAGGCCTGCAGTGGGAGATTGCAACGCCGGACGATGGAATGGCGGGTGTCCAGTTGAACGAAATAACATCCATCATGCTTAAGAATACCTCACTGGGGCTTCCTACTTACCTGGTGGTGTATAACTACGCGAATACAGCCCCCTATACTGGCGGGCTCTATATCGCCCATACGGCGGGGAAAGCCTGGGCAGACGTATACAGCACGGCGAACGCCGCCTGGAAATTCATCAAGTGCGCGTCGAGCGGCAACAACAACAACAACAACAACAACAACAACAACAACAACAACAACAACAACAACAACAACAATAACAATAACGGCGACACCGGCACCGGAGATGGCACCTTCAAGCTACCGCCTAACATGACGTTTGGCGTAACCGCGCTAGCCAATTCCAGGAATCCTCAACGGGTCGACGTATATATCGGTAATGAAAACAAGGCCCGCGCCACCTTCCACGGTCAGAGTCTGCAGGACGGCAACATGGGCACGCAAGTGCTGAACTCCGGGCCGGACGGCAACGTCAAGATCGTTGTGACTGTGTCCGGCGGCGGCGACGGCAGGCCCTCGAAGCTCGCATCGCGACAGGTCGATATCCAGCCCAAAGGCGGAAAGACCGTTTACTTCGGACTGCTTGGCTCGGAAGATGGCACGGATAACGACTACAACGACTCCATCGTCATTCTCAACTGGCCTCTGGGTTGAATCGTTCAATCGGGGCACCGGCGGTCGTTACGTCATACAGCCCGTGACCGACAGGAATACGGGCGCGAAAGCCGGCACAATGGCCGGCTTTCGCGCCCGACAAAGCCCTGCAGGCGCGTATCAGGCGCGTCGGTTCCGTTTATAGGATTGCTCAAATGAGGTACCCTGCTCGACGACATTCCATCCACGCTATTTCGCATGGGGATTATGCAACGCTTAAATCACCGAATTTCCCGCCCGCTGCTTGTAGCGACTGCGCTTGCCGTCATATGCATCGCGTCCGTGCTCAAGGGATGGATGATGTTCTTCACCATACCGTCCCTGATCGTCTCTATCCCGGTCATTGTTAGCCTGCAAGCACTTGCGCGCTTGCAGGTTCAACGGCGCGTCGCGCGCCCGTTGCTGTTGAAAACAGTAGACGCACAGCTCGTCGGCGTCACGCTCTGCTATGTGCTTCTGCCCGGCGGCGGCGACGATAGTCTTTGGTGGATTCTCCCGTCGATCCCTCTGACCACGAACCTCTACGAGCTGATCAATTCGACAGTCATATACGTGTTGCTCCCCATCAGCGCTTTCCTGACATTGACCGCCTTCCTGCTTCTGCGGAAAAGGGAAATGCACTAACAAGCCGAACTTGCGACCGACCATCGCTGGGTCATCTTGTTGAAAAGACTGCGATTCAATTTTCCGGCCTCAAAGGACGCAACATGCAAACACGCCGAATGCTCGCCGAGACGCTGATACTTATGCTCGCAACCACCGTCGCGCATGCACAGGCGCCCGCGCCCCTTTCCAGCGCACAGCAGCAACGGATAGCACACGCGGTACAGTCGCTCAAGTCGCCGGCCGAGCGGCGCCTGGCAATGCGCTGGAGCGATGCGAAACAGGTAGCTGAATGGCTGTGCCGGCCGGCAGCTTATCGGCAACTTCAAAAGGCTCATCCGGGCATCGAGCGTGTCTTTCTCGGCCTCGGAGGCAAGTACGACCTCCGTCTCATCGGCAACCGTGAGCTAACTGGCGTGGGGGAAGCACGGACCGCCGACGGATGGAAGACCTTCTCGTTCACGTGTGAACTTGATCCTCAGAGCGGGAATGTCGTGAAGTTCGCGGAAAAGATCGAGCCGTAAATGCCGTTCGCGAGATGCGCTCACGATGCCACACAGCACGGGCGACTCACCTGTCGCGGCGCCCATGCGTGCGATAGCTCCGCCGTCAATGTACCGACGACCGTAGCGTCGAGATCATCCCGATCGGCGTCACCGTCACCGGACAACTTGCGTCAGGAAAGCGCAATGTCGCGAGCCACGCTCTCGACAGCGGCAATGCCACCTTCACGTTGATGCCGTAAGGGGGATCACAGGCGCTGGCCGTGAGAATGCCGAACCACACGCTATTGTTCTTCGCTGACAGCGTCACCGGCAGCGGCGCTCCTGGCAAGCTGCTCGACCAGGTTTGCCCGGCATACACCACAGCGTGAGGCCGGGACCCGCCTTTCGCGTTCTCGACCTGGATCGTCGGAAAGCCGCGAATACGGCATGCCTCGATACCGGTGTACTGGAGCAGATACGTGTTCAACGTCTTCGACATGCCGCCGTCGCCGATTTCGCCCTTCCTGAGCGATAGTTCCAACGGTTTGCAGTCAGGCAGCCCCCGATCGAGATTGGCGGCCAGATCGGTCACATCCTGCAGTCGCTGCGCGATCGCCGTCGCAACGCACGACGCCAGCTTTTCCCTGTCCCGCGGGCATCCGTAAGCCGTCTGCGGAAACGCCGCTTCCTGCGCATCGAACGCGCTGCGCGATACCGGCGTCAGTCGTGGCTGTAGTTCGCGAGCCCGGCTTTCGATCTGGCGAACGTCGCCGAGCAGATGCGGATCGCTGCAGACCACGGTGGCGAAACCGGCCTCCACGGCTGAAGCTTTCATGGGATCGGACGGATCACCACAACGCGGGACGATGCTCGCCTTTCGTGCCGCAACGATCGCGGCGTCATTGAACGGCAGCGACGACAGCGCATCCAGCATGTCCTGATAGGCGTTCATCAAGCAGTCGACGTTTCCGCCGCACATGTCGCGCCTGCCGTGCAGCCACGCGTCCTGCATCCGCGAGGCTTGTTTTCTCAGTGCCGGCGATGTGGACGCGGATGCGGACAGCTTGTGGTACATCGCGGCCAGCCTGTTGTCCAAAGCGCCCAGCTCGGGTGTTGAACAGATCGCCCACTCTGTATCGCTTTGCGCCCGCCGGCAATCGAAGCTCTGGGACCAGCCAGCACGAGGCACGAGCAACAGCCAAAGAAGTGCAAGCGGCACCAGGCACCTCATTGTCTTCATGACGCTCATTCTTCAGTTTCCTTAAGGAGAAAGCAGCGGTAGCAGGAATCGACGGTTGATTTATGCCGCGGGCGAAACCGCAACTCATGGCACGGTAACCCGTTCGTTACGAAGCCTGTTGGCGAAATCGCTCAACACCATGCGGATGACCGCCGTCCGATTCGCCGTGTACGTCCCGGGGCTCAAGCAATCAACGCCCATGAAACTGGCTTGCGCTGTCCCGGTCCACAGACGGGCGCCGGTGCTGTCGTAGAGGCGCGCGTGAAACTCGAGACGGCCTTTTAGATCATTCTGGCTTCCGCTGTCCTCGATCCACAACACGCCGGACCGAGGCGCGTTGCCGTGATCCGCGATCATCCTGGCTGCATCAACTGGACTGGCCGAAACAGCGCGCGCCTCCACGCCGAATCGCGCAAATATCTGCGGCGTAAGCTGGACCACCGCATCCGCAATCCCCAGTGCACCCTGTCCCGGTGGCGCGGATGCGCCACAAACCCCGGTTGCGACATCCGTCTTGCCAACGTCTTCATAGATCACGAGCAGCGACGAAATTTTCTCTTGAGGATGAGGCAACAGGTGGTCATCGACAGAGGGGCCCGTGGTCCCGCCCACTACCGGGCCTGGGCCGAATGGGACACGCATCTCAGTTGCGGCGGGCCGTTGCAGTTGCCCTTGCGCATAAACGGGCACCACCGTGCGAACGACGATCACGGTACCCAGCACCGCGTAAGCCACTGCTTTCATCCAGCCCATCCGTTGGACACGTTGCCGCGAGGCGGCATTTCCGGATACCGAAGCCGCGGCGGATTGAATTGGCCGCCGACGGCCCACGTTTTTCGGATGAATGTGGGTTCGCCCGGAACCGCCTTTGAGTCGTAGCCCGGCTGGCTTCACTTTGATTGCTTTCCGGGGAAGCCAGTGGTGTAGGTAAACCCACAGACGTCGGTTTCGCCCGTATTGTCGCCTTGCCGTTCCGCTTCGGTGTTCCACCTCTTGCCCTGATCCACGGAAGAGGAGATCCCCTGATCGGTGACGGCGTAGACGACTTCTCCAGGCCCACCCACGACGTCGCAAGCATTGTTGGACAGCAAGCCGTTCTCCACGGTACTGTATGTCCAGATGTTTTTCATTTCTTTTACCTTTATGCAGGATAACGATTAGAAAGACCGGCACTTTCAACGGAAATCCGCCGACGAGCGAATTGCGGTTTCGGGAGAGGTGCAACACCACGCCAGTTACTGTGTCGAAGATGACGGCAAGGTCTGGGGCGATACCGGCATCGGGTTGCTGGCCGGGACTCGGACCATGGCGATCCGTCCACGCGATCGAGGCCGACGTTTGCCGCGCTTCTCGCAAGAACAGGCGTCAACCCGCGGCGCAATTCGCCATGCGCTGCGACTCGGATATAGGTGACGTCGCGAGCCGTCCCGTGAGACGCGCGCAGGCTCAGGTCGTCCTGCGTTTTCACGGTCGGGGCAATTCGACTATAGGCGGTTCACGCTCCTTGAAAGCTATAAGCGTTGATAGTGGCGATCGGTCCAATCCGCTGACCGCTGGCGCCACACCATCGACGCGGTGCTAGACAGGCCTCGAAGCATCGCAATGACGTCGGTTGAATCTGGCATCCATTCTGGTTGTTTTTTGCGCCGGCGAATGGGCACCCACCCAAATTGCACCGGTGACGGGACGGCACCTTCATCCGATTTCGGGGCGCGCGAAAACCTATTGGACCTGATAGCTAGCGCTCGCCGCGCCTTGAGATAACGTCAACCTGGAACAGGGCCCCGCTGCACGTTGGTACGTTGCCACGTTGCGCGAGGCTTTCCTCGCCATCGCGCCTGCCGCGCATTGGCTGTGGCGGCGCGAGCAACGCGACGACAAGCCTTCGGTCCGAATAGGCTCCTGATGCAAGACATCCCCGCCCCCGACTTGCTCGTCGCCGGCGCTGTGCCAGCGCCCAGTCTCGCCATGCGCGCGCGCACCCGGTGGTTGTCGCTGGCACCCGCTGCGCTGCTGCTGGTCACGCTGCTGTTTGCCATCGGGTGGTTCGCCCAGCTTGACTACCGCCATCTGATCCCGAGCGACGAAGGCCGCTATGCCGAAATGGCCCGCGAGATGTTCGTCAGTGGCGACTGGATTACCCCGCGCTACAACGGCTATAAGTACTTTGAAAAGCCGCCGCTGCAGATCTGGATCAACGCGCTCACCTTCGCGTGGTTCGGCATGGGCGAGTGGCAGGCACGGCTCTACACCGCGCTGAGCGGCTTTGCCGGCATCCTGCTGGTCGGCTACACCGGCACGCGCGTGTTCAACGCCGCGGCCGGCGTGATGGCGGCGGCGGTGCTTGCGAGTTCGCCGTACTGGAACCTGATGGGCCATTACGACATGCTCGACACCGGCGTCTCGTTCTGGATGGCGCTCTCGCTGTGCGCGCTGCTGATCGCGCAGTTGCCGGATTCCAGCCGCGCGGCGCAGCGCGGCTGGATGTGGGCGTGCTGGGCGGCAATGGCCCTCGCGCTGCTATCCAAAGGGCTGACCGCGCTGATCGTGCCTGGCGCGACCGTGATCCTTTATTCGCTGCTATCGCGCGACTGGGCGCTATGGAAACGCCTGCACCTGGCCAGCGGCGCGTTAATCTTCACGATCGTCGCAGCGCCCTGGTTCGTGCTGGTGCAGCGCGCGAATCCGGAATTCGCCCACTACTTCTTTGTGGTCCAGCAGTTCCAGCGTTATCTGACACCTGCACAGCATCGCCCGGGGCCGATCTACTACTTCGTGCCGGTGCTGCTGATCGGCCTGCTTCCATGGCTGTCGGTCTGCTGCCAGAGCGTGCGTCTGGCGCTGCGCGCGCCGCGCCAGACGAACGGCTTCGCGCCGGCGAAAATGCTGCTGGTATGGTCGGCGTTCACCTTTGCATTCTTCAGCGTTTCGCATTCGAAACTGATCCCGTACACGCTGCCGATCGCCCCTGCGCTCGCGCTGACTATCGGCGCGTATTTGCCGGCCCTGCGCGCCCCGCAGTGGCGCCGCCATCTGCTCGCCTACCTCGTACTGCTGGTCCTCGCCGCGTTCGGCGCGCTGGTCCTTGCTCACCTGGGCGATGCAAAGAATCCGCCCGCGCTGTACCGCAAGTTCCAGCTGTGGATTTACGCGGCGCTCGCCACCTGCTTCGTGTTCACCCTCGTCGCACTATGGCTGAACCGCCTCGCGTTACGAGCACCGGCAAGCGGCGCGCTCGCCGCGAGCGTCGTTGCGTTCGCATTCGGCTGGTTCGCGTTGGCGGCCATCGGCGGCAACGGTCACGAGGCGTTCGGCCGGTACAGCTCGGGGGCGTTGCTCGCGCCAGCGGTCAAGGCCGAACTCGCGAAGCTGCCGCCCGACACACCCTTTTACTCGGTCGACATGCTGGACCACACACTGCCCTTCTACATCGGGCACACGATGATCATGGTCCATCACGGCGACGAACTGTCGTTCGGAGCATCTCTGGAGCCATACAGATGGGTGCCTACCGTCGACGACTGGGTCGCACTATGGAAGCGCAAGCGCTACGCGATGGCGTTGCTGCCGCCCGCGCTTTATCAGCGCTTGGCTGCCGAAGGACTGCCGATGCGGGTGATTGCGCGCGATCTGCGTCGCGTGATGGTCGCGAGACCGCAACCGTGAAGCGACCGTAATCCGCCGCAATGCTCGAAGACCCGAGAGACGACAGCATCAATGGCCGCTTTTTTCGGCGCACGCTTGCGCTTTCGCGCCCGTACCGGACACAGCGGGGCGCATGGCGCTCGTGGCTCGCCGCTCCACGCAAAGCGGAAAGCCTGCCATAGGACGGTGATTTACAGACGCTGACGCCGCAAATCCGGATGCGAAACCGCAGCCGTTCGAGATGCCGAACCTGATAGTTCTTATAGCTTTCTCCTTGTCAGGTTCGTGCGACGATGCCCGATATTCGACGCACCGCGTTGCATACGCCATCTGCAAGGAGAAAACCATGACCCTATCCCGACGACTGACAGCGGAAGCATTTGGAACGTTCTGGCTAATATTGGGCGGATGCGGCAGCGCCGTGCTTGCGGCCGCCGTTACGCCGCAGTCCGGTATCGGCTTCGTAGGCGTGGCGCTCGCGTTCGGCCTTTCGGTGCTCACCATGGCCTATGCAGTCGGACATATTTCGGGCGCGCATTTCAATCCGGCTGTGACAGTGGGCCTGTGCGCCGGCGGGCGATTTCCCGCCAGAGACGTGATTCCGTACATCGTCGCCCAATTGATCGGCGGCATTGCCGCCGCAGCCGTTCTTTATGGGATCGCCACGGGCAAGGACGGTTTCAGCGCGCAGGCCTCCGGCTTTGCGGCCAATGGCTACGGCGCCCATTCCCCGGCCGGATACGCATTGCACGCTGCAATGCTGTCGGAATTCGTGCTGACGGCGTTCTTTGTGATAGTGATTCAGGGGGCGACAGACGATCGCGCGCCCAAGGGTTTCGCGCCTATCGCAATCGGCTTCGCACTCACCCTCATCCACCTGATCAGCATTCCAGTCACCAGTACGTCGGTGAATCCGGCTCGCAGCACGGCGGTTGCGCTGTTCCAGGGAGGCTGGGCTTTGCAGCAGTTGTGGATGTTCTGGGTCGTGCCGTTGCTTGGCGGCGCGGTCGGCGGCCTGCTCTATCGCCTGCTGCTCGACGCGGCAAAAGACAAACAGGAAACCCTTGCACAAGCTCTCGCACCTGCCGGTTCGATGGAGCCGTAAGGTCTGCAGCACGAAGAATGCACCGACGGCTTGCCGCCGGTGCATTCCTTTACGCGGTAACGACCCCGCCGGCCGCCACGTACGCGAGCTGCAGCACGTTCACGTCATTTTCATGCTGGCCATAACTATTGCCCGGCAAGGATGCCCAGATATTCGCGCACGCCTTGACCGCATCGGCAAATTTTCCGTCATCGATGGACTGAAGCGCGTGTCGCTCGCGGATCTGTTGCAACGCGACGAGGTCCTGCGAAACCGGGCTGAAGTCCGGCAGCTTCAGCATCGTCTTGTACGGCAGCCAGAACCGGTAAAGCAGCTGATAGCGACCGGCAGCGGTGGATTTAAGGCCCTTGTTGTTTACCGTCACCAGGACATCGGGATGATCTGCGTAGCTGTCAAACCGCTGTGAACCCTTTTCTCCGGTCACGAGTACGTCGTAGCCGTCGTCCTTGGTCACCGGGTCAGCCGCAGTGCCCTCCGAATGGGCGATCATGTCGAGGAAGGCAATACGGTTTTTGTTTCCAGCCTGCGCCACAGAGATTCTTGCCATCACTTGCTCCTTTATCGCGTCGTTTAGCCAACATGGCCATATGCGGACTCACGCGGCAGGCGCCCGCCTGCTCGTCGAATGACCGCAATGGTCTATAACGCACGATATACGGGTTGTTTCTTAAGGATCACTAGAGATCTTTATAGGTGCGGCCGGCACGCGTTCGAATGCATATCGAGGTGCTAGACACTACGTTCTGGAGCGCTGTGGATTTCGGCCAGGAAGGATGCACCCAACCGCTTACCCTACATTGCAGTCCTTCGTCTCGACCACCATCGGATGCTGGTCGGGGACTGGACCGGTTGCCCGAAGCTGCGCCGCACCACTGATCGCGCAGTATGTTTCCATCAATGCGCGTCCTACCATCGCTTCCCGTGTCAACTGCTCGATGCGGGCCGCTCGCACAACATCGTCGGCGACTACGAGCCACGGCATTATCTGCATACTTTTCTTGTGCTGCGACATTATCAGGGATCCATACGAAACAAGGTTGCCGGTTTCCCACCGGCTCGTGCCGATAATCGCGAACATCGCGGGAAACCGGCACGGGCAAAAGAGTGAGTTTTTCAGTCGTATTACCGTCGGCCGCACAGGCGGCACGGGGAAGCGGCTAGAACGTGACCTTTTTCACATAGCCACGCCCTGACATGCACGCGTCTATCCGCGCATTTCTCGCCGCATCGTTGACGTCGACATTCGCGTATTCAGGCGGCACGTAGTACCCGGGCTCGTACCTGCAAAGCTCGTGATGATGGTGCCTTCGGCACCATTCGGCGGGCGGCGTCACGTAAGCGGGGCTGACCATTTCCGTCTGCAGCTCGGGGGGCGCCCGTCGGTACGCAAGCGACTGGCATTGCCCGAGGTCGCTGTCGCGCATCGCCGGTGTTGCACCCGGCCGGACGTAGGTGACGCAGCCGGCAAGAAGCAGAGGCGCACAAAGCACAAGGATCAAGGCATTGCGGCGTCTATTACCCGTCGCAATGCGCCCCTTCTCCGTCATATGATGTACTCCCCCGTGCGCAGGACGAACGTGCAACACAGCACGCGATGGCTTGCCCCGAGATGGGCAACGCCGATTTCAGCACGGAGTGCGCCCCGCAAAAACTATGAACTCTCACAGGTTTTGCCGCGGCCATCGCGCCGCCCTTCCCCATGGTTCAGCCGGCGTCATGGCAGGAACAACGGCCGCGTTGCGCCATGGGCCGACACCCAAAGTGCGAGTTACCACCGGCAAAAGCCGCCCTGCCAGTGCGCACATCAACGTGTGTGCGAAACGCGCATCGCTTCGCGTTGCATCACGCGGGGCGCTACTCGTCACCGGCGCGCGATAATGGCTTGCCTATGTCCTGGTGCACGCGCTCGACCTGGGCCGCCGATAGCGAGCGCGGAAAAACCGACGGGTTTTGCCGCAGGAAATTGACCAGCCCCACTTCGAGCTGCAGCGAGTAGTCAAGCGGCTTGTGGCCGGCGTCGAACGGCACGCCGGATTCAATGTTGCGGAACCACGGAGCCGGATCGGCGCCTTTCGGCGGCACCATCGTGCCCTGCGGCAGTTCAGCGGTCGAATGGCACGACATGCAGGAGGAAACGGCGTTGTCGACAGGACCGTTCAAACGTCCTTGATATCCGAGGTGTGGCATATGGACTGCGGGATTCAGCGCGGTCTGCTGTAACTCACCATGGCCCGGCTTGTAGCCCGGATCGTTGCCCCACATGACCCCGACCGGCGAAACGTTCTGCCACCCGCTCCCCGATCCGCCTTTCGCCTTGCGTCCCGGTCCACCGCCATAGACAAACGTGCCGAACACCCAACCGGTGTCCGTGGCGCGGCGATCCTTCACTGCGATATCGACCTGCAGAAGACGAACCGTCCGTATCGCCCGGGGGCTCGTCGCGCGAGGGTGGGAATCGTTCGGATCATAGACGTAGGCCTGCCATTCGGGCGACCCTGCGAGCCACGGAACCTGCTCGACCGGAGCCGTCGTGAAAAGCAGCTTTGCGGCAACCGTCCCCTCCGGCATGGTGGCGAGACCGGCGTCGGGATTGCCATGGTTCGCCCATACCTTGCCGAGCGTCACCCCACCCGGCGCATTATAAAAACCGACAGCATAGTTATTCCACGGCAGTGTCTGTTTCGGATCGAGTTCGCCCGGCAGGGAGACCCGCTCGCGAGTTAGCCCATGGACAAATTCCCGCCCGTTCGTACCGCGATCCTGCCACGGCGCGTTGTACCACCCCCGCACTCGGTTGAGCGCTGGATCGAAGCTCGCCTCGGTGTTCGAACGCGTATTGCCTTCATAGAAGTACGCGAGTACCGCATCGAGATATTCCTGCGGCTTGCGATGCGGATCGAACGACAGCCACGGCTGGACGTCCTTCGGTGCGGAGGCCGGGTAATGTTGCGCCAGTCTGAATACGCGCCCTTTCCATCCTGGTACAGGCGCCATCGTTGCGTCGCAAAACGGTGTCGTCGCGGTATCGCAGGTTTTTCTCGGCTGCTCGACAGCACGCTGTGCAAACGCCGTCGGGCCGATTGCGGCCAGCAGCGCCGCGACGCTGAGCGACACGGCGGCCCGCCACGCACGCGTCCTCGGTGTGGACGGAAATGTCGTCATCCGCGTTTTCATTTGCGTCGTTTCCCTCTTTTTGCAGGCGATAATCGTGCAGACTTCAATCGTCTTATTCTGCAACCCGAACTATCGTGAGATGCCATCAACGTCAGATCTGTCGATGCATCAGGCGTCCGTAGCACAGTGCTAGAGGTTAGAGCGCGCCTTCCCGGGGAACTACTATAAAGATTAATAGGGGTATCGAATCGCGCTTGACTGCAACCGGAACCCGGCGCGCAATCGCTCAGATGATCCCGAGATCCCGCGCCGCCTTCGCGAGTTCGACATCGTTGCGCGCGGCGAGCTTCTTCATCGCGGCGTTCTTCTGGTTACTGATGGTCTTCGGGCTCCGGCTCACCCGCTGCGCGACTTCGGCAATCGAATGCCCGGCGCATATCAGCCGCACCACTTCGAGCTCCCGTGGCGAAAGCGCCTCGAGCCCGCTGCCCTGACGCGTTCTCGTACTGAATACGCTGGAAATAATCGCGCTCGCAATGGACGTGGGAATATACGTCTCGCCGCTGTGGACCCGACGGATAGCATCGTCCAGTATCGCGAAGTCAGCCTTCGACTTGCCGATAAAGCCGGCCGCGCCATTCGCGAGGGCGGTCGACACGATGTGCGTAGCCGAATGCGAGCTCAGGAATAACACCCTTGTATCCGGCACGATTTGCGTCAACCGGCGTAACAGGTTCAGTCGATCCGCGCTTTCATTGTCTTCGAACTCGTAGTCGCATACGAGAACGTCCAGCGGCTGTTCCCGAACCTTCGCCAGCAATGACTTGATTTTGCCGGCCTGAAACAGGACTTCGATGTCCGGCGCATCGCGCAGCATGCTTTCGATCCCCGCCAGCACTATCGGGTGGTCGTCCGCCACCGCAACCCTGATCTTGTTCATGTTGTCCTCGATCCGACGCTCTGTTGGAGTCTGTTGCACCCGTTGACCGCAGTATTCTCACGGGCGTTGCCGCGTAGGTATCCGCCCGCTCCCGGCCAGTTCATGCCCGATGCATCGCGAGACGAATCCGCCTCCTCTGCGCCCGTCGGGCGGTACGCCATTATTCCGGATCCGGTCTCGCGATACATGGGCATCCACCGTTATTTATATAGGCTTTCGCCCAAAGACGACAATCGCAGTGCTCCGTCGCTGCAGTACACTCCACGCACCTATCGATCACCCCGCAGACATCGCTCGTCCGGAATGATCTGCGCATTCTGAACCGGGGAAAAAAGTGTTTCCATCGCAACGCTCGCTTGCCCAGACTGCGCGTTTTCATCGGCGCATGCTGTACGGGTTTGCGCTGCTGCTTTCCGCCACGATCGGCAGCGCCACCGTGCTTTTCGTCAGCAGCTCGCTTGCGCACGTGATAGAGGAAAAGGAAAGTACTTTCGTCCGGAATCAGGAACGCGTCCAGTCGGAGACGGTTCGATTGTCATCCAGACTGATGAGCATGGTCGACCTGTATGAAGGCAACTGGACCTTTCGCCGGCAGGAAATCATTCCGCTGTCGCGCTACCGGGACGAACTGCGCCGGCACGATGGCGTTGCCGTCAGTGGCGCGGATCTTTCGGCTACGCCATTCCTGCTTGCCGTCACGCCCGGGACCATTCAGAACACAACGGAACTCGGCACGATGCTCCACATTGTGCGCGGGATTTCCGCCGCGCCGGCATTCGATCTGCATCGTGACATCACCGTTTCGGGGTTCGTCTATTCGCCGGACCGGTCCTTCCTGGCGGCCGCACCCGTGCGGCCGCCTTTCGACCCCGCGAATGTAAAAGCGCAGGGCGTGCCCGCGTTCATCCGCTCGCAAACCGATCGCGTCGAACCTCTCCTCGAACACCGGACGTCCGAGGTGTTGCGCGCAAAGCGGCCGATATGGTCGTCGGTGAAAGATCCCGTCCATCGGCAAATTCTGGCGGAAATCGTTCTGCCGGTCTTCCGCGGCCGGCAGCGGATGGCGACCATCGTAGCCACTATTCCGACCGACCAGTTTCTTCAATATTTCATGCGATCGTCGCGCCCGGATGGGTTTTTCGTACTCGACAGCAGCGAGTTGAGACCCATCGCCAACGTGTCCCGGTCGCCGACGGACGCGCGCCTGCTCGCGGCGGTCGAAGCGGCAGCTTCCCGACTGAAAGGAACGGGCGACACAAGAACGGTTATCCGCAACGGCTTGACCTTTATCGTCGCGCAACGCATCGATGGCCCCGGCTGGATTGCCGTCTACGCATTATTCGACTGGAAGGAGGTCGCAAGCAGCATGCGTGGCGATATCGAAGCAGCGCTGCTGCTTTGCGTCGCTGCGCTGGCGCTGCTGTGGACAGGTGTCGCCTATTTCGACCGGCGCGTCGCAAAGCCCTTCGAACGCGATGCAGAAAAACTGGTGGAAGCCGAGCAGTTCAATCGCTCCATCGTGGATACCGCGCCGGTGGGCATCGCCGTGTTCGACCTCGCGCAGCGCTCGATCGTGCTTGAGAATGCCGTTGCAAAGCATTTGCTGACAGGTCCCGACGCGGCCGAGCATCTCCGCTTTTATGAAACAGCCGTTTGCGATCGACGCGAAACGGCGCGCGCGTTGCCGGACAACCCGACCCCGCAGCACAACTTCTTCGAAATGCGCTGGACGTCCGGCGCCGGCGACAGCTATATCGGCGTGGCCTCGTCGGCGACGCGGTTTCGCGGCCACGATGCCGTTCTTTTCGGGCTGGTCGATATCACCGAGCGCAAGGCCGCTGAAACGATGCTCATTGAAGCGCGCCGCGCTGCGGACCGCGCGAACAAAGAGAAATCGATGTTCATCGCGATCATGAGTCACGAGATCAGGACACCTGTACACGGCGTCACGGGCCATCTGGAACTGCTCGAGCGCGGCGAACTAGATGACCGGCAGCGCGAGCACGTGATGATGATCCGCCGTGCGTTCGATTCGCTCGACTCGCTGATCGGCGATTTACTCGACGCGACGCAGATAGAGGCGAACGCGCTGACGATCAATCCGCAGTCAATCTGCCTGAATCGTGTGGTCGAACATTGCGCGCAGCAGTTCGCGCCTACGGTACAAGGTCGAAATCTCGCTTTGCATTGCTACACGGATCCCGAGCTCGACCGTCTGCTTGAAGGCGACGACCATCGTCTGATGCAGATCCTGCAAAACCTCGTCAACAATGCGGCGAAGTTCACGCAACACGGCTGGATCACCGTGTCGACGCGCCTGCTATCGCAGGACGGACGCAGCAAATGGGTAAGAATTGAAGTCGCCGACACCGGTATCGGCATTCCGTCCGCATTGCAGGCGATGGTTTTCAAGCCGCTGACGCAGGCCGACGCGTCGATCAGCCGCCGCTTTGGCGGATCCGGACTTGGACTGTTCCTGTGCCGCAGTCTGGCCGAGTTGATGGGCGGACGCATCACGCTGAACAGCGAGCCAGACGTGGGCAGCGTATTTGGCATCGAGTTGCCGCTGTGCGCGCCCGAGGATACCGGGGTCGCTGACATGCCGCCGCTGACGAACGTGTCGATCGACATCGTCAGCAAAGATCGCCGGCTTGTGCAAATGTTGCGCGGCCGGCTTGAGCGCTGGGGCGCAACGCTCGTTCAGAACGAAGACGACATCGACGTTCCCGACATACGTATCGCGGCAACCGATCATGACGAAGCCGACGATTCGCGCGTCACAGCGTACGCCCCACCGCCCCGCTTCGGCACGATCCAGATCACGCCCCGCGGCCCCGTTACGCCCGCGCCGAGCGCGGACGGCCTCACGGTCACCCCCTACTCGAGCGATACCCTGCTCTCCGCGCTGCTTACGCTGGCTGGCAACGCCGCGTCGGGACCGGACAGCCCGGTGCGCGACGCACGGGGCGACACTTCAGGGCTGGAAATCCTGACTGCCGAGGACGACCCCGTCAATCGCGTGCTCATCGCGCATCAGCTGGAGGCGCTGGGCTTTACCTCGGTGCGAAGCGCGAACGACGGACGCGAGGCGCTTGAGATGTGGCTCGAACGCAGGCCCGACGCCGTCATCACCGATATCGGCATGCCGTATCTCGATGGCGTCGGACTGCTCGACGAGATCCGCCGGCGCGATCCGCACGCATTCGTGATCGCGACAACGGCGGCCGGCGCCGACGACATTGCGCCCGAAGCCGCGACGCGGTTCTCGCGCATCATGCGCAAGCCCGTGCTGCTGGCCGACCTGAATGACGCGCTGCAGAGGGCGAGCGCCATCAAAGCCTCGGCACGCAGCGGGCAGGACTGGTCCGCCGCTGCGCCAGTCACCCGCGTGGATGACGCGTTGCGCGGAGTATTCGCCGAAAGCTGGCCCCGCGATTATCGCTCGATCCGGCAAGCACTCGCGAGCCGCGACCGCAGCCGCAGCCGCCGCAGCCTTCATCGGCTTCAGGGCGCATTGCTGGCGATGGGGCTCGATGCAGAGGCCGCCGAGTGTCTTTCGCTTCAATCGCTTTGCGCAGAAAGCCGTTGGGAAGCGCTGAGCGCAAAGTTCGAGGAACTGGCGGCGGCGCTGAGCGAGATCGTCGCCGCGAACTCGTAGTCACGCGCACGGATCGGACAGCTCAAACCAGCCTGTCACGCTCTCGTGAACGACCCTCACACGGCCTCCCGTAATCTGCACGACGCAATCCGGCCCAAACGCGGCGTGTATGTTCTCGAGCAGCTCGTCGTGGCGCACCCTTCCATCGAGCCGCTGTATGCACGCCGTGGCCGACTCCCTGTAAAGCACGCGTAGCCAGCCCGCAAATTGCGGTGCGTCGCTTTTGTCATTCTGAATCTCAGGCATCGCAGCATCCATTCTGGTTTCCGGAACTTCCATTAGGCACCAGGAAATTCCCCGCCTGCGCCCAATCTCATATGGGCGACACCCCAAAAGGATGGTCCGCCCGATGCATGTGCCTATACGCTTTGATAGTTGCCGCCCGGTCTGTCCGGCTCAATGATTCCGGTGCAAATTCATGCAATCACGCAATGGAAAAACTCATGCAGATCGATAGAACCGTGCTGAATCTTTTCATGGACCGGGTAGCGGCCGCGCCGAATGCGACGGCCCTTTCCAGCGGCTCGGACACGCTCACGTATCAAGAGTTGTCCCGCAGAAGCGACGCGGTGGCCCGGTTTCTGGCCTCTCATGGCTTAGGCTCGGGCAGTGTGGTTCCTGTCGAAGGCACGAGGTCCGTCGATTTCATCGTCGCGATGGTCGGCGTGCTGAAAGCGAATGCGGCCTACATTCCGATCGATAGCCGGTATCCCGCGGTACGAAAGCAATACCTCATTGCGGAGAGCGGCTCCCGTATCGTCCTGACGGCTCTGGATTGCCCCCGCAAACCGGATGCCGCGGCGTTCACCTATGCAAGCGTCTCTTCGTTGACGGATTCCTCATCGTCGACAGCCCGTGCAGCGGTCAGTGGCGAGCCGTCAGCCGACGATCTCATGTACGTGATCTTTACATCGGGGACGACGGGCGTGCCCAAGGGCGTCATGATCGAACATCATTCGGTCTCCCGCCTCGTTCAGTGGCATAACGAAAAGTTTTCGGTCACAGCCGACAGTCGCATGCCTGTGATGGCAGGCCTCGGGTTCGATGTCTGCCAATGGGAGATATGGTCGGCGCTCGCAGCGGGCGCGACGTTGTTCCTGCCCGATGAGGAAACGCGCGTCGACGCGAGTGCGTTGGTCGACTTCTATCACAAGAACGCCATCACTCACGCGTTCGTCCCGACGGTGATGGTGCCGGACGTGGTACGCGCGAGCCGCGATCAAGCGCTTTCTCTCACGTATCTGTTTACGGCTGGCGAAAAGCTCATGCCAGTCGATACGGACGGCCTGACGTATGCACTCATCGACTACTATGGGCCGACAGAAGCCACCATCTTTGCGACGGTCCATCACGTACCTGGTTCGCAGTCCGGAAAACCCGCGTCGATCGGCCGACCGGTAACAGACACGGAAATTCTGATTCTGACCGACCGGCTGGAACAGCCGAAGGACGGCGAGACAGGTGAACTGTTTATCGCCGGTTCCTGCCTCGCAAGAGGCTACCTGAACAACGAAGCGCTTACGCGTGAGAAATTCCCGCCGCATCCGCTAAAGCACGGGGCGCGCATGTACCGCACCGGCGACCTCGCGCGCTGGCTGCCGGACGGCACGGTCCAATATCTCGGGCGCACCGACGATCAGGTCAAAATCCGTGGCAACCGTGTGGAACTCGGGGAAATCGAGGCGTTCCTTGCCAGGCTGCCGTCCGTCAGAAAAGCGGCTGTGATCGTGATCAGCGAAGAGGCAGATGCCCGCAAGGAAATCGTGGCGTGTGTCGTGCGGGAGAACCGCGACGCGATGTTCGAATCGGTCGTCCAGCAGATCAGGGCCGACGCGCGCGCGCGCCTGCCGGACTACATGCGCCCCTCCCGCTACATCGATCTTGCCGATATTCCGTTGACGGTCAATGGCAAGACCGACAAAGCGCTCTTGCGGGCCCGACACGTGAGCGCCGCCCGCGACGCCAGCAGTCAAATACCGCAACCCGGCGCGCGGGAAAAGCCGGTTCTGGACGCGTTTGCGAGCGTGCTCGGACATCGCGACTTCGGAGCGCATGACAGCTTCTTCGACATCGGCGGTGACTCCCTGCTCGTGGCGCAGCTGGTGTCGACGATGACCGGGCAGTTGGGAGAAAAGGTCTATATCCGCGACGTCTACGAATGCCAAAACGCTACGGCACTTGCGCAACGCCTCGAAGGGCGCTCGCGCGCGGCGCAGCCGCGACTGGACGCCGAGCCGGTCCACGCGTTGCAGCGTGACATCGAGCTTCGGCGCGGAATCACGTTCAAGCAACCGTTCGACAACAGCCGGCTGCGCGAACCGCGCGCGGTCGTGCTGACCGGCGCGACGGGATTTGTCGGGGTCCATCTGCTTGACGAGCTTCTGCGCACAACCAACGCGCTCGTGCATTGCACGGTGCGAGCGGCGAATGACAGCATCGCCGCATCGAGAATCGACGAGGCGTTGCGGACCTATCGCATCGAACCTGGGCAGAAGCGCCGGATCATCGCGCATGCAGCCGATCTGTCGCTTCCTGAATTCGGCATGGCGCACGACGACTACCTTGCGCTCTGCCGGGACACGGATGTGATTTACCACTCGGCCAGTGCCGTGAACTTCATCCAGCCGTACTCGTACATGAAACGGGACAATGTCGATGCCCTGAAGGAAGTCATCGCGTTTGCCGCCCGCGACAAGCTGAAGGCACTGATGCTTCTGTCCACGATTTCCGTGTACAGCTGGGGTCATCTGCATACGGGAAAGACGGTGATGACCGAGGGCGACGACATCGACCAGAATCTTCCGGCCGTGATGACCGATATCGGCTATGTCCGCAGCAAATGGGTGATGGAGAAGATTGCCGATCTTGCGTCTTCGATGGGGCTGCCGCTCGCGACATTCCGGCTCGGCTACGCCACGTTCAACAGCGATACGGGGCTTGGCGCAAGCTATCAATGGTGGGGCCGGCTGGTCGAGACCTGCATCAGGCTGCGGGCGGTACCCAACCTGCGCGAACTGCGGGAGGGATTGACGACGGTCGACTACATGGTGCGCGCCATCGCCCATATTTCGAGGAATCCTGCGTGCCTCGGCACCAAGTTCAATCTCATTCATTCCGACCGGAATAACCTGACATTGACGCAGTTCTTCTCACTACTTGAGCGGCACTTCGGCTTTAAATTCGATTTCGTCCCGTTCAGCGAATGGCTCGCGATGTGGAAGCATGACAGCGAAGCGCCGCTGTTTCCGTTGCTGAGCCTGTTCGTCGATAACATGTACGACGGCCGTTCCACCGTGGAGCTCTATCAAGACACGTATCGGTGGGACTGCAGCAACGTGTCCAAGTTTCTCGCGGGCAGCGGGATCAATGAACCCGTGTTCACGAGAGAGGAACTGGAAAAGTATCTGGCTGAATCGATCGGCGTTTCCGCCGCCGTTGGGTAACGGCTGCGTCAAACTCGTGCGACAACAGTCCCGCGGTGCGCGGGACTGGCACATCCCGCGCAACCGACCCCCGGTTTATCACCAGTTGTAACGCAATCCGACCTTGCCACCGTAGCCGTTGCTGTGATTCTCGACGCCAACGCCGAAGTCGTAGCCCGCGCTCGCGTAGAAAGCGACGCTTCGGAACTGGGCGGTAACACCGGCGCTCAGCTCGACCTGGGACCCGCGCGAATCGGACTCGAACGCCACGGGGCCCGTCGCCGACGAGAACGACACACGCGGATTGGCCACGAACTCCTGGCGGAGATCGGTGCGAAACCACGTGTTCAAAATCTGCGCATGCGTGGAAGACGAGTCGAACAGCCAGCTTTTTTTGACCTCAGCCCCGATCCGGCCAGCAAGCGAGTTGGCGTTATGGAAATACACGCTGGAGGCCGTGTCGCCTGAATCGTTGAGGGAAAGGTTCTGATAGACGAGCTGTGCCTGTGGCACGATGCTCCAGTTGTTCGGCAGCGGAATCGGGTAGCCGCCCTGCAGCGACGAACCGAGGCCGTAGCCGCTGGTCTTCAGCGTCATGTCGCTCGGCGAACTCGCGTTGACGTCATACCGGGTGCCTTGTGCCTGGGCGTCGAGATACCAGCCCGACGCGCCGAAATGCGTCCAGTAGCCGCCGAGCGTATAGCCGGTAAGCTGGTCGCGCCCGGCCGGGGCGCCGTCGAAGTTCGTCACGTCGCCGGAGATCTGGCCAACCGCGCCATACACGCCCGCGAAATCACGGCTGCCATCCTTACGCTGATTGCGGTAGACGTCGATGCCTCCCTGCGCCGCGTAGGTATCGTAGTTGAAGCTCGGCCCCCGGGTGCCGTAGATGCCGAGCGCACCGCCGTTGCGCCAACCATGCTGGGCGATGACGCGCCCCCAGGTGCCGTCGTTCTTCGAGCCGCGGCTCTCGAACTGCTCGTCTTCGCCCATCCGCTGCTGCAGGATGTCCATCAGGCTCTCGCCGTAGTTGAGCGCCATCGACGGCACCGCCATATAGAGCGAAATGCCCGACCGGTAGTCCGGTATGGTGGTAAAGGGAGTGGGAGTAGGAGAACCGCATACTGCCGGCGCGGCGGTGCAATCGATCGTCGAACGCAGATAGTAGTCGTTGGAATCCGAGCCGTCGGCCGCGCCACGGTAGAGCGAATACTGGTAAGGGCCAACCGCCACCCCTCCTGTGAATGCGCCCGCCGCTGTAGTGCCGCCATTGATGGCATCGACGACCAGAATACCGTTACCGGTGGTGACCGCACCCGCGCCGCCGACATTGTGGAAAGTCAGGCGCGACGAGCCGGTGGCGGTGCCGCCATTGATCTTCACGAGGTCCGACGGCGAACCGTCGCCCCCCAGGTAGGTGTTGAGGTTGATGGTGCTGCCCGCGCCGCCCACATAGTTCGTCACGACCAGCGCATTGCCGACACCCGTCCCGCCGACGCTCACGAGGCCATTGCTGGTCAACGTGCCGTTGATCGCGAAGTTGCCATTGGCATTGCCTGCGAAACCCGGTACCGCATTGGCCACGGCGACGGTGCCGTTATTGGTCACGGTGCCGGTGACGCTGCCGTAGCCGCCGAGCGTCGCGCCCGCATCGACCTGGGTTGCGCCGCCGCCGGAAAGTGCGGCGCCTGGGTGGCTTGCATCGCCAACCGCAAGCGTGCCGGACGCGATCGTCGTGTCACCCGTGTAGGTGTTATCGGCAGTCGTGATCAGCACGCCGGCGCCGGTCTTGGTGAGCGCGCCCGTTCCAGTAATCGGACCGGTGAGCGTGAGATCCGCATCGGTCTGGAACGTGCCGCCGCCGGCATCGAGTGTCACCGCACGCGATGACTGGGTGCTCGCCGTATTCTCGAGCGTGCCGCCGTTGAACGCGAGAGCGCCTGTCGAAGCCCCAAGATTGCTGTCGGAAGCGATCGAGAGAATCCCGCCGTTGAGCAAGGTACCGCCGCTATAGGTGTTCGCGCCCGACAACGTCTGCTCGCCGCCTGACATCGTGACCCCGCCCGTGCCGGAAATCACCCCCTGGAAATTCTGGTTCTGGCCGTTCGAGATGTTCAGCGTTTTGCTGCCGAGCACGACCTGCCCCGATGCATTGCCGGCAAGGCTCTGGAGCGTCGACGTGCTTGCAGTTACACCCGAAATATCGAGCGTGCCAGTCGTCGCGCCCGTGCCAACGGTCACGCTGCTCGCGGCGCTGAGGTCGCCGGTGCCGCTCAGCGCCAGCGTGCCTTGCTCGATCGCCCACGGCGTGCTGTCGCCAACGGCGCCGGTCGCCGTCCAGGTGCTGGTGCCAGTCTTTTGATACTGGCTAAAACCGGCGAATTGCGTCGCGTTGCTCGTCGCATCGATCGACGAAACGATCGAGGAAAGATCGAAGGTACCGTTGGCCGCGCCGCCGAGCGCGAAAATATTGTTCTGCCCGGTTGAGACGACGTTGCCATGAAAACCAGCGCCATCCTGCAATTCGAACCTGTTGTTGTTGCCCGCAAGCTCGACCGCATCGCCGAAAAACCCTCCACTGCCGGTGCTACCGAGGATGGAGCCGGCATCGAAAATACTGTTATTGTTGCCGGCGACGTAGAGCGCCGTGCCCAAAGCAACGCCTGGCGAGACTCCCCCAGCAGCAATGACGCCGTTGGCCGAATTATTGATCGTATTATCCGAACCGAGGACCAACAGGCCGGAGCCGGGAACGCCGGCGGCGATGCCGGTTGTGGTCGTTCCGGGTTCACCCTGTCCACCGCCCAGCCCTCCGTCGTTGTTCACGACGACGTTGC
>NZ_VOSW01000098.1 GCF_009690905.1 Paraburkholderia madseniana | reverse complement strand
CGCAACGAGACATGATCGCGAAAGTGCCAGCGTCGGATGATGCTCAATATAGCCACGTCGATCACTCCGTTCCCCTGCCCGTTGCCGAGCAGGTCAGTGTTCTACGTGGGTCAATATTCGATGCAAATTACTGCGTAGGGTGGGTCAGGATTCCGTGCAAATCAACAGCGGCTCGACATAGATCCACTCGCGCAGGGCCTGCCATGAGATGCGAGGCGCGACGCCGACCATACCAGTCGCAAAGTCCATACGTGGTCGAATCGCCATTACGTAAAGCGCGATTGCTTCGTATCCAAGGCCATAAAGTGCCTGCATTTCAGCTTCACAGAGCTTGATTGAGGCCATTTGTGCCGCCCTCCATAATTTCGGACTGCGTCACATAATCAATAGAAACGTCTTCGGAATTTTCAGATGTCATCGCGTCACCGTTCCGTCGTTGGTGATCTTGACGAGCGCAAGCGCGGTGACCATGAAGAAGCCCGCAGCAACGAAGCCGGATAGCATTCCTGCCCCGAACATGATCCAGTCAGAAGTCATCTGCCCCACTCTCTCAATTGACGAACAAGAAGCGCCAGCGCGATCAATACGACGATGAGAGCGGCCGCCAACAGGACCGCAGTCACCGCGATGGTGGTCATCCGCGGCGTCGGTTTGAAAGGAGATCGAGCGCGAATGCACCGACCGCAATACCCGCAAGGAACGTGACGAACAGGACGGTTCCCATTACGCGCCGAGCCAATAGAAGAAGGAGTTGACTGCCGCAATCCGACGCGCCCTGCGCTCGAATGGGCTGACGACGGAGAACCCGCCGTGTGAAGAACTACGAATTTGTAACGAAATGCGTCTCATTCCCCATCCTCATTACCCCGCCCGTGTTATTCGTGAAAGTCGCCCCGGCCTTGCTAGGTGGCCTCCTCGCGCCGGTCGGTGGGTAGATTACCGGTGGCTTACGGGGCGACAAGGCGAATAATAGTCAACGAAATGATACACGTCAACGTTATGATACGTTGAACGTCGTTGACGGATCAGCTACCGTTTACGCCGGGTAGACCTGAAAAATGGGGTGGGTATGAAAACTACGGTGGAATATCTGGACGCAGTCAAGGTGCGCCTTGACTTGCCGTCTGACTACGCGCTTGCAAAAGCGCTCTGTGTGACGCGAGCAGCGGTAAGCAAATACCGCCTCGGTCTTTCCGTGTTCGACGACAACACAGCTCTCCGGGTCGCCGAAGTTCTCGGTGTCACACCTTTCGAAGTAATTGCAGCTGCAAATGCAGAGCGATCGAAAGATGAGCCGGTTCGCGCGTTGTGGGAAGGGGCGTGGGAAAAATTTTCCCGGGATTTTTGGTCGCTGGTGCTACGCGCTAATGCTTGCGGGACTCTGGTTCCGCAGGTGTAACACCAGCTTTAATTAGTCACTTTACTGTCGATAAATTATCAACACTTTTGGTATGTTCTGGGCCGTTGCTCAGCGCACGGCCTCACGACGTTACATACCGCAACCGTGACATGCGCATATGAGCCTCGACAAGTGATGTAGAGGCTAAGTTGTAATGTCCGCTTGTAGCCAAGTTCAGATCAGCTACCGTGCCATCTGTAGATCCGCCATCGTCGCGGCAAGAAAACGCGCGGCTTCACCGCCCGTGACGACCCGATGGTCGAATGTCAGACTCAGCGGCAAGATCCGATGCACGGCGGGCACGCCGGCGGCCGCCACGACCTGTTCGTGAATGCGCCCGGCGCCGAGAATCGCGACCGTAGGCGGCACAACGATGGGAGCCGCATATTTACCGGCGATCATGCCGAAATTCGACAGCGTGATCGTATTGCCGCGCAGTTCTTCCGGCGGGATCTTGCGCCCCCGGATGTCGGCACGCATCCGGTCGAGCCCGCCGCGCAGATCGGCCGGGTCGCGTAACGCGACGTTGCGCAACACCGGGACGAAGAGGCCATCCGGCAGATCGACGGCGATGCCAAGATCGATTTTCTCCAGCACGCGGCGCCGCCCCGTATGTCCGTCGAACCAGGCGTTAAGCCCCGGTTCGGCCCGGCATCCTGCCACCAGTGCACGGATCAGGCGAATCGTGACATCGGTATCGGGTGGCCACGCATTAATGTCGGCATCGTCGATAACGGTTGCCGCTGCTACCTCGCTGTGCGCGCGCGCCATGTTCTGCGCCATTGCACGCCGCACGCCGCGCAGCACTTCGGGCGGCCCGAGCTCGGCGAGTATCTTCGCGGCGCGCTGCACGTCTGCCGCTGTGATAACACCTTCCGGACCCGATGGCGTCACCATCGCCAGATCGACATCCAGCTTGCGCGCGAGCCCCCTCGCCGCCGGGATCGCCTTGATCACGCCAACACCCGCCCCCATGCCGCCGCCAGGCGCCGTCGGCGCGTCCTGCACTACATGCTGGCCGACCTCCATATGGCCGACCACGGTGCCGGCATCGGCTTCGTCGCCCTCTCCTTCGAATGCGGCAAGCGGCGCGCCCAGATGCACGACGTCGCCCGGCTGACCGAACAGCTTCGCGATACGGCCGGATTGAGGCGACGGAATCTCGACGATCGCTTTCGCCGTTTCGACCGACAACAGCGGTTGATCCGCGCGAATCTCGTCGCCGCTCTTGACGTGCCACTCGACGATCTCCGCTTCCTGCAAGCCTTCTCCGAGATCGGGCAGTTTGAAGACTTTCATGGCTTCACGACGCCTCCAGAGTCTGCCTGACCGCGGCAACGATGCGCTCCGTGCCTGGCATATATTGATTCTCAAGTCTGTACAGCGGCACCACCACGTCATATCCGGTGACGCGCTGCACCGGCGTGAGCAGCGAGTACAGTCCACGCTCGGCGATATTGGCGGCAATCTCCGCGCCCACCCCTCCGGTGCGCGAGCCCTCGTGCACGATCACACAGCGTCCGGTTTTCGCTACCGACGCGAGAATGGTGTTCATGTCGAGCGGTTTGAGCGTCGCCACGTCGATCACCTCGGCCATCACGCCTTCCTGCGCAAGCAGCTCGGCCGTGGCCTGCACGTCCTGCACCGCGCCGCCCCAACTCACCAGGGTGACATCCGACCCATCGCGCAGCGTGAAGCAACTGTCGAGCGGCAGTGCTTCGCCATTGTCCTCCACCGGCTGTCTGAAGAGCCGGTATAGTCGCGTCGGTTCGAAGAAGATCACCGGGTCCGGGTCGCGCATCGACGCGAGCAGCAAGCCGTATGCGCGTGCAGGAGACGATGGCGTCACGACGCGCAATCCGGGGATATGGGTGAACAACGCTTCAGGGCTTTCGGAATGATGCTCCGGCGCGTGAATCCCTGCGCCGCACGGCGCACGGATCACTAGCGGGCACGTCAGCCGTCCGCGGGTTCGATGCCGCAGACGCGACGCGTGATTCAGAACGTGATCGATGGCCGGATAGATGAACCCGCTGAACTGGATCTCCACGACCGGCTTCAGGCCCATCGCCGCCATGCCGATCGCGGTGCCGGCGATCGCGGTTTCAGCCAAAGGCGTATCGATCACCCGCTCTACGCCGAATCGCGCCTGTAACCCGACCGTCGCGCGGAACACGCCGCCGTTCACGCCGATATCCTCGCCGAGCAGCACGACGGCTGGATCGTGCGCCAGTTCGTAGGCGAGCGCCTGATTGAGCGCTTCGACCATGTTGAGGTCAGCCATGGCGATTCCCCACAGCAGGCGCAAATCGCTGCGCCATCGCCAGTTGCTCACGCATCGCCAACGGCAAGCTCTCGTACAGATGATCGAACATCGCGGAGGTATCCGGCGGCGGTACCGCCAGATACGCGTCGACGGCCTGCTCGACCTGCGCAAGGCACGCGCGGCCGAGTTGCTCGTCCTGCGCCTTGTCCCAGACGTTTAAGCGCATCAGGTAAGTGCGCAAGCGCAGCAACGGTTCGTACGCCCATTGTTTGCTGAGGACCTCGGCGTCGCGATAGCGCGTCGCGTCATCGGCTGTCGTGTGATCGCCAAGGCGGTAGCTGAGCGCTTCGATCAGCGTCGGGCCATCGCCCCGGCGAGCCTTGGCGAGCGCCGCGTGGACCACATGGTGCACCGCGATCACGTCGTTACCGTCGACCTGCAGTCCATCGATTCCCGCAGCGATCGCTTTTTGCGCGAGCGTTTGTGCAGCGCTTTGGCGGCTGCGTGGCACCGAGATCGCCCACTGGTTGTTATTGACCACAAGGACAAGCGGCGCCTGCCAGACGCCGGCCATGTTCATTGCTTCGTAGAAATCGCCTTTGGACGTGCCGCCGTCGCCGAATATCGCCACCGCGACGCGCGGTTCGTGACGCAGCAGGAACGCGTAGGCCGCGCCGGCGGCATGGCACACCTGCGTGCCGATCGGCACACAGTTCGGGAAGTCGTCGCGCGGCACGCTGAAATCGCTGCCGCGTTCGTCGCCGCCCCAATACAGCAGACTTTCCGTCATCGTGACGCCGCGCAGCAATTGCGCGGCGTGATCGCGATAGGAAGGAAACAGCACGTCGTCGGGCTGCATCGCGCTGGCGACGCCGACGCCGATCGCCTCCTGTCCAACCGACGACGCGAAGGTGCCGAGCTTGCCGGTTCGCTGCAGTGCAACTGCCTTCGTGTCGAACGCGCGTGTCAGCACCATCGCGCGATAGAGCGGAATCAGCGCCGCCGGGTCCCGTGCAAACGCAGGCAGCGGTTGAGCAGGCTCGCCGTCGGGGCCGAGGTATTGCGTGTAGCCGATATGAAAACTGGCAACCGTGGTCATGATCGCCCTCCACGTTCATTCGGATATCGTATACGCGTCGGAGTTCGCTCGCACGAGCGCTACCGTACGAACACTGCTGTGCTCGTGCATTCAAACCCGCCATACACCGCTATCGCTGAGGAGAGTGCCATGACGCTTACGATCACATCGCAAGCCTTCCAGCAGAACGGAGAGATTCCTCCGCAACATACCTGCCAGGGCGCCGATGTTTCCCCGCCGCTCGCGTGGTCCGGCGTGCCCGCGAACGCAAAAAGCCTGGCGCTGATCGTCGACGACCCTGACGCGCCGGACCCGGCCGCGCCGAAAATGACCTGGGTACACTGGGTGCTCTACAACATCCCGCCGACGGCAACCGGGCCGCCCGAGGGCGCCGCTGCAGGGAGCTTGCCAGGCGGCACGCTCGAAGGCACGAACGACTTCCGGCGTGCCGCTTACGGCGGCCCGTGCCCGCCCGTGGGACACCACCGCTATTTCCACAAGCTGTATGCGCTCGACACCGTACTGCCCGATTTGAAAGGCCCCAGCAAGGCGGCACTCGAAAGAGCCATGCAGGGGCACGTACTGGCACACGCCGAATTGATCGGCACCTATCACAAACGATGAGCGAGAGCGTTGTTATGAGCATGACTCAACCCGAAATCAACCTGAAACGCTGCCTCGCTTCAAACCAGGGCTGAAGTTTCGGTGATGTCCGCATCAGGGCTCACCACTGCGCCAACTCGCTGCAGTCAGGCGCTCCACCGCCGCGTAGTAATGCGCCTGCGAAGCTCCGGCATCGTCGTTCTGATTCGCCTGCAAAATGTCAAACAGATGCCCCGCGACAACTGAGCCGATCGCGTGGATAGCATCGTGTCGCGTGAGTCCCTCTTTCATGAGGCGATCCATTGCCCGGACCACGGGATCGAGGTCCAGGGCAAGCTGGTTTTCGACGATCGCGTGTAGTACGGCATGTACCTTGACGTTGGGAAGCTTGATCCGGGCGACGCGATGCCAGGTCTCAATGAGATGAGTTCGCTCCTGTTCGTCGAGTTCGAGCCATGATTCAGGCTCGGGCGCGCGCTCCGGGTTGTATTGATCCATCGTGACAATCCTGTACCGAGTTCTGTTCATCGTAAAACCTGTGAGCGGTTGTACGGGTCATCATCTTAAGGCACGCCGTGTCAGCGCGTCTTCATATAAGCCGCATACAGCCCGCCATGCAGATCGCGCAGCGCCTTGCGACGCTCCACCAGCTCGTGCTGGTTGCCCTGCCGTTCGAGGCTGAGCTCCGGGATGCGCCAGGGCGCTGTCACGTTGGCAGGGTGCTCGCGTAACATGTTGCGATGACGAAAACGAAATCGCTTTATCACGGCCACCGGTTCCCGGCGACGGTCATCAGCCATGCGGTGCATTGGTACTTCCGGTTCCAACTGAGCCTGCGTGACATCGAAGAGTTGCTGTTCGGTCGCGGCGTGACGGTCAGCTACGAGACGATTCGCCGCTGGTGCGATAAGTTCGGCGCGAGCTTTGCCCATCGGGTGAAAGCGGCGCGCCGCAAGCCGGGTAGCACGTGGCACATCGACGAGATGTTCGTCACCCGCGCAGCTATCCGGCGGCGAAAGCCGACATCCCGGATCTGGTCAATGTGAAGCACGTGTTTGTCAAGGCTGCGGCCCGCGTCAACAACCGTGCAGAGAACAACCATCAGCCCACACGGGAGCGCGAACGGCGCATGCGAGGCTTTCGCGACCCGAAGCGCACGCAGGCCTTCGTATCGAGCTTCGGTCCGATCCGGCAGCACTTCGCACTGAAACGACATCTGCTGCGCGCTTCTCTCTATCGCAAACACCTCGCGGACGGGTTCGTCGCATGGCGCGAATTTACCAATGTCGCCCAAACTCCGTCGAACGCTTTCCGAGCCACAGCGCCTTATGGATCATCATCGACGAAGTCCCACAAGTTGACAGTGCCAACGGATCTCATTCGATTTGCGGCTTTAGATAGCGGCAGGCTCATGGGGCGGACCTCTGTAATGCGGTAACCAATCCGAGGATATCAGTGCGATCCACCGTCGAGACTTACTGCTACGCCGCCCTCAGGAAATTCTCGCGCCTATGAAAGGAAAGCGACGAAAACCGATCCCGATTGACACGGAAAGTCATATCAGTCCTTCGACCTAATGCCGGCCTTGCCTCGGAGACTCACCCTGGTCATGAAGAAGGCGCTCAGCCTGCTGATCCCCGGATCGGCATTCTCAGCGAGTGATCCATATGAGGCGTGCTTCCGTCTTCGCGCCTGATGCAATCGCGTTCGACCATAGTTCTGCGTCCTGATCGCGGGCAAAGGGCCACCGCAAAACCGGGGCCATAGTCAGCGAACGTCGTCCACACGAAACAAATGTAATCATCTGTTAATGCCGCGCGCCGCAGCCTTTTTTGACGACGGAAGCGCCGTTCCGTTTTGGTACGATCCCGGCTTTTCCGCCAGCGCCCCGCCACCGTGAATCGCCGATATTTATCGTTGTTTCGTGAACATTACGCACGGTGGCTCGCCCGCATCCAACCGCTGGTCGCCGCCGGCAGCACAAAGGCCAGACTCGACTTTAATAGCGCGCTGCGTCGCCTTCGCCACCCAACGCGACGGGGCGTCGCGCTGACACTCGCCGCGTTACCGGCGTTCTTCCTGCTGTACGTGCTTGCGCTCGTGCCATTTACGCCGGGCATCGGCGACATCCGCAAAGCCCGCGTCGATCGGCCAGCGGTGATCGTGTCGGCCGACGGCAAACTGCTCGCGGAATTCAAGCCAGTCAATCGCGAGTGGGTGTCGCTCAAACAGATCTCGCCGTACATGTTGGATGCATTGATAGCGACCGAAGACCGCCGCTTCTACGAGCATCACGGCATCGACTGGAAGCGCACCGCGTCGGCCGCGCTGCATACGTTCTCCGGCGACCGGCAAGGAGGCTCGACGATCACGCAGCAGCTCGCGCGCAACCTCTATCCCGACGAAATCGGCCGCGCGCCGACCCTGACGCGCAAGCTTAAGGAAGCGATCACGGCGTTCAAGATCGAAGCTGTGTACACCAAGGATCAGATCATCGAGACGTACCTGAACACGGTGCCGTTCCTGTACAACGCCTACGGCGTGGAAATGGCCGCCCGCACCTACTTCGGCAAATCGGCCGATCAGCTCGACATCCTCGAAAGCGCGACGCTCGTCGGCATGCTGAAGGCCAACAGCGCCTACAACCCGGTGCTCAATCCCGAGCGCGCGTTGCAGCGGCGAAACACAGTGCTCGGGCAGATGAACAGGTACGGAAAACTCAAGGTCGACGCTTACAGCTGGTTGAAGCGACAACCGCTTAGCGTCGATTTCGAGTTGCAGACCGCGTCACCGGGCGCCGCGCCTCATTTCTCGGCGCAATTGCGCAAGTGGCTGATCGCATGGGCCGATCGCAATGGTTATAACATCTATGCCGACGGGCTGGTCGTGCGCACGACCATCGATTCCCGCCTGCAGGCGATGGCGACGCAGGCGATGAACTGGCAGACGAACCAGTTGCAATCGATCGCGAACGACGCATGGAGCGAACGCACGGGCTGCTGGCCGGCCAACGACCTGTTCCAGTCATTCATCCGGCAGACGCCTGACTACCGCGCCGCACGCGATGCCGGTCAATCGGATCCGGCCGCGCTTAGGAAGCTCGGCACGAACCCCACGTTCGTTCGCGCGCTCTGCCGGGGCAAGACACAGATCCAGGCGGGGTTTGTCGCGATCGATCCGCGCAACGGAGATATCAAGGCATGGGTCGGCAGCCGCGACTTCAGTGACGAGCCGTTCGATCACGTGCAGCAGGCGCGGCGCCAGCCGGGTTCGACGTTCAAGCCGTTCGTCTACGGCGCGGCTTTTGCGGACGGCGCGCGGCCGAACGATACGATCGTCGACCGGAACGTCGCCATTCCGCTGACAGGGCATGCGAGCTGGCGGCCTACCGACGCGGAACCGCCGACCGGCCGACCGATGACGCTGCGCGACGCGCTTGTGTATTCGCGCAACCGTGTCACCGCTCAGCTCATGCAAAAGGAAGGCCCCGAGAAGGTCGCACAGCTCGCGCGTGCGATGGGCGTGCGCGAGAGTCCGCTCGAAGCGGTGCCGTCGCTCGCGCTCGGCACGAGCCCCGTCACGCTCAAGGAAATGGTCTCGGCGTACAGCACGATCGCGAACCGCGGCGCCTATCTCGAACCGCGCATGGTCACGCGCATCGAGGATCACGACGGCAAGGTGCTCGCCGAATTCGCGAGCGCATCGCCGGAACAGGCACTGCCCGCTGGCGCCGCGCAAACACTCGTCGACGTAATGCGCGACGTCGTTAACCGGGGCACCGGCGCAGGCATCCGGACGCGCTTCGGGATTCGCGCCGACGTGGCCGGCAAGACGGGCACGACGCAGGACAACACGGATAGCTGGTTCATCCTGATGCATCCGCAACTGGTTGCAGGCGCATGGGTAGGTTTCGACGATGCACGTGTGACGCTCGGCAACGACTATTGGGGCGAGGGCGCGCACAGCGCCTTACCGATGGTGGGCGCGTTCTATGACATGGCGCTGCGCGCGAGGGTCATTGATCCGGATGCACAGCTCGGCCCCGAGACCCGGCCACCCCGCACGGTCCATGCGCGACGGCATCGACACTTCCTCTTCTGGAGCTTCTGATGTCGTCGCTGGCGGACGCGACATTCGCATTCGCCGGTGCCGCCGACGCAGCATCTCAATCCGAGGCGGCCGGTAGTAGCCCGCTGACCGATTTCTCGATGTGGATCGCTCGACCGGAGCCTACGCCCCTAACCGCGCAAGCCTGGCGCCTTGCGATGTCGAAACGATCCGTTGCGGCACATGGGCAAAGCTCTCTTTGCATTTGCTGAAATGTGTTTGCATACTGCTTTTTGCGCGTGAGACGGAATGCGCCGAACACTGCTGAGTAACAACGTATGGAAAAGGATCGAAGCGATCTTGCAGAACGTCGTTCCGGCGTTAGGAGGTTGAGCGCCTTCGCCCTGACCAGGGTGAGTCTCGGGGGCCAGGCCGGCAGTAGGTCGATGCGCGACGTTGCTTTACGCGGAAGCGGTCATTCACTGGCAGTCACGAGTGAGGCAGGAGGAATGCCCGCAACGGCCGACCAGCATAAGCAATGGGGCCAACACTTCCGCTGCCAACGACTGACCGATCGGCCCAAGCCTTGCCGGGAACCGTGGGTGCTCTGGCCGGCGAACAAGGGAGCGCAGCCGAACCATGACCGAACCCCGCGCGATCCGTCGACTCCTCGCGATCCCGCGTCCCTCGTAGTCGGGGCGATCACCGCGCAGGTGGTCGGTGGGCTGGTCACGCAGATGTCGCCCTTTATGATTGCTGGCCTGATCGACGGTCTCTCGCTTTCAGAACGCGACGCCGGCTTCGTCGTCTCCGTCGAACTCCTCATCCTTGCCGTCACCGCGATCGCAATCGCCCCGGCCCTGTCGCGGTTTGCCGAAGAACTCGCCGCGCGATTACGTAGGGATCGAATGGCTGTTTGCTGGCGCGGAGCCGCCGTCTGAATGTCCGAGTGAGGCGAGGGACGAGTGACTCTACGTGGCCGAGGATTGAGGTAGGGATGCCCATTACTGAGCCCCCCGCACAGATCTCGTCGTGGGGCTTTCCAGTTACAGCGGAAGACCCGAGGGGATCGCATGCGGGCGAAACTCAGGCAGATCAAGGAGGCGCTACGGACGCGCATGCATGAACCGATTTCGACCTGCGATTGACCCGCATGCTGCAATCGCTCCCAGCTGGGACGATCGCGGAGGTGGCCGATTGCTGGATCGCGTGGTGGGACGGCGCGCGCACGATGTACGCCCGAATCGGCGCCGACGGCCGCCCGGCCGGGAGGCACGCGTCAGATCTGGTCGGCGAGTGGGAGCAATGGCAAGCCTGGCTCGCGGTATGGATCGACGAACCGCGCTTTAGTACGCGATGAGGGGACGAGCGGCCTCATTGCTCACTTCTGGCCGATACGTCGCCATGGTAGCCGAGCGTCCTTGACGTCGATTTTTTGAACTCGACGTTGGCCAGCGCCTCGCGGACGTCCTCAGGTGGCATCCACGCCAGCAGAACTTTCCCTATGGCCGTGCTGTAGAGTGGGTTTCGTCGTCCCACACGAGATTGCATGCGCAGTCCATACTCCGAATCGATCTTGCGGATGTATATGATTGCGTCATCATCCATCCGCACCGCGATTCAACCATCCCCCTCGCCTATTCAGCAGCAATGTCGATCTGCATGATGTTCTCAAAGTGAGATCGGTTCATCTGCATTTGCTGTTGGACATGACGTTGCGACGGGTCAATTCTATGCGACATAAAGACGTGTCGACTAAGTCGAGCGTCACCTGCATCGATATCAACTGAAATCGCGATTTTTCAAGGAGCACGCCGGATGTCCGCCTTGTTCACTCCTTTCAACCTTAAGGACGTATCTCTGCGCAATCGCATTGCAATTCCGCCGATGTGCCAGTACAACGCCGTCGACGGACTGATCAACGATTGGCATCGCGTGCATCTTGCCGGACTCGCACGCGGCGGCGCAGGCCTCGTCATCGTCGAGGCGACTGCGGTGTCGCCGGAGGGTCGAATTACGCCAGGTTGCGCCGGCCTCTGGAGCGACCAGCACGCACAGGCTTTTGCGCCCATCGTCGCTTCAATCCGTGCGGCCGGGGCCGTGCCCGGCATCCAGCTCGCCCATGCAGGCCGCAAAGCCAGCGCGAACCGGCCGTGGGAAGGTGGCAACCACATCGCTGCCGACGATCCTCGCGGCTGGCAGACCATCGCGCCGTCGGCCATCGCATTCGGCGACCATCTGCCGAAAGTACCCAAGGCAATGACGCTTCAGGACATCGCCCGGGTGCGCGAGGATTTCGTAGCGGCCGCGAAACGCGCGCGGGACGCCGGCTTCGAATGGCTCGAACTGCACTTTGCACACGGCTATCTCGGCCAGAGTTTTTTCTCGATGCACTCGAATCAACGGAACGACGTCTATGGCGGCAGCCTCGATAACCGCAGCCGTTTCCTGCTGGAGACTCTGGCGGCGGTGCGCGATGTATGGCCCGAACATCTGCCACTGACCGCCCGTTTCGGCGTCATCGAATACGACGGGCGCGACGAGGAGACCCTCGCCGAATCCATCGAACTGGCAAAGAACTTCAAGCGTGCGGGTCTGGACATGCTGAGCGTTAGCGTAGGCTTCTCCACACCGACAGCTCAAATTCCGTGGGCACCTGCATTCCTCGTGCCCATTGCCGAACGCATACGCCGCGAAGCGCAACTACCTGTTGCATCGGCGTGGGGCATCGATACGCCAGAACTCGCAAATCGTTGTGTTGAAAATGGACAACTCGACCTCGTGATGGTTGGGCGCGCGCATCTTGCCGATCCTCATTGGCCGTATTCCGCAGCGCGCAAGCTCGGGATCGACCGTGCGTCATGGACACTTCCCGCACCCTATGCTCATTGGCTCGAGAGCTATGCCGTTGCTGACTGAGCAGTAGCGTCTCCGATGCAGTAGGAATCCTCTTCATTCAGGCCAGGAGATCAGGCGCTGTAATCGGGCTGATACAGTGGCTGGGCGGCCTCGAACGCTGCGTGTTTCGACGCGTGCGCATAGACGGCAAGAGAGCGTGGATATGGCCGCAGATCGCACTCCATGCGCAGTGCGTTGGCGATCTGCGGCACAAGGCACACATCGGCGAGCGTAGGCTGCGCGCCGAAGCACCACGGACCTGCATCGCTGCGTTCGAGCAGTCGCTCGACGCCGCCCATCCCCTCTGCAATCCAGTGCCTGTACCACGTGGCCTTCTGTTGCGGCGTGACCTTCAGTTCCGTTTCCAGATAGCGCAGGATGCGCAGATTGTTGACGGGATGGATTTCACAGGCAATCAGCAACGAGAATTCGAGCACGCGGGCGCGCAGGTTCGGTTCGAGCGGGATCAAGCGCTGTTCAGGATACTGCCGGTCAAGGTAATCGATGATCGCCAGAGACTGACCGAGCCTGAAATCCCGGTCCATCAGCGTGGGCACCAAAGCGGACGGATTCACGCTCGCAACGTAATCGGCGGCACGATGCTCGCCTGTGCGAATGTTGACGGGCAGCGTTTCATAGGCAATCCCCTTGAGAGCGAGCGCGATGCGCACGCGATACGATGTCGAACTGTTGAAGAAGCTATGGAGTTGCACAGTGAGTTCTTCCATCAATTGCAACGCCTGACGTCAAACGACGCTCACGGCGATTTCACCCAGACGATCGACGCCGACCTTCATCGTGTCGCCCTTCTGCACAGCACCGACGCCTTCAGGCGTGCCCGTGAAGATCAGATCACCCGGTTCGAGGCGGAAGAACTTCGACAGATACGCCACTGTCTCCGCGACCGACCAGATGAGATACGACACGTCGCTCTGCTGTTTGGTCTCGCCGTTGACCGTCAGCCACAGGCCGGCGTTTTCGAAGTGGCCGACCTCGCTGGTCGGATGAATCGGTCCAATCGGCGCCGAGCGGTCAAACGCCTTGCCAACCTCCCACGGACGCCCCATTTCGCGCATCTTCATTTGCAGATCGCGCCGCGTCATATCGAGGCCTACCGCGTAACCCCATACGTGCTCGAGCGCCTGTTCGACATCGATATCCGAGCCGCTCTTGCCGATCACCGCTACGAGTTCAGCTTCGTAGTGGTAGTTCCGCGTCTGCGACGGATAAGCCAGTTCGAGTGTTTCGCCATAAGCGACGGGCACGATGGCATCGGCAGGCTTGCAGAAAAAGAACGGCGGTGCGCGATCTGGATCGAAGCCCATTTCGCGCGCATGCGCCGCATAGTTCCGGCCTACACAATAGACGCGGCGCACCGCGAATTGAGCGTCGCCGCCGGCGACGGGAACAGCGATGGGCGCTTCGGGCGGGAAAACAAAAGCCATAATGTTTTAACTCGACAGGGTTAAGAAAGCAGCAGCGTGCCGCGAGCAGGGCGTGCAGAAGCAAAACGGCTGCGTCTAGCTGCGTTCTTCGCGCAGCAAATTCAGTGCGGCAAGCACAGGGCGATCCGAGTAGCTGAACAACACGCTTTCCACCGATGCCGAGAGCCGCACGGGTGCCCACGACGGTGCGATGAACACGTCATGTGGTTCGAACAGGAACTCATCGTCGCCGATCCTGACCGTGCCCTTGCCTTCTACGACGCAGTAAATCGTTGCGTCTGTGCTGCGATAGGCGCGCCCCTTGAAGCCTGCGGGCAGGTACTGCATGAACGTCGCGATGCCCGGCATGGGCCAGCCGCCCGTGGCCGGATTCACGTAGCGCAGCTTCACGCCGTCCCACTCGTCGAGTTCACCATTGCGGTACAACGCGTCGAGCGCTTCGCGGCTGCGCGCATAGGGGTAGCTGAATATCGGTGAAGTGGGATCGGATACCTGGTGCCTCACAGGCCCCATGTTGTGGCCAAAGCGCGCAAAACTGTCGCCCTCGGGCCGCGAGATCGGCTGCGTAGCCTCGGAGTAGTTTTCGGCAAAACCAGCGTCCATGTGCGCGACAAGCGGGATATCCAGGCCATCGAGCCACACAACCGGTTCGCCCCCCTCTTTCAGGGAAGGATTACCGTGGTCATGCCATGTCCATGACGGCGTAATGATGAAATCACCCGGGTGCATCGTTGTGCGTTCGCCGTTGACGGCCGTCCAGGCGCCCTTGCCTTCTACAATGAAGCGCAGCGCCGACTGCGTATGCCGGTGGCTGGGGGCAATCTCGCCGGGCAGGATCAGCTGCAGTCCGGCGTACAGGTTCGGCGTCATACTCGACTTGCCTGGGAGACCCGGGTTTTCGAGCACCAACACGCGACGCACAGCTTCTTCGGCGCTGATCAGGGAACCGGCCCGCATCACGAGATCCCGCACCTGCGCATATTTCCAGATCGCAGGCAGCGTTTTCGGCCGAGGCGCTTTCGGAACGAGGCTGTGCAGCGATTCCCAAAGCGGCGTCATACGCTGGCGGGCAATCTGCTCGTAGTAAGCGGTACGCGATGCGTCCGGATTATCGTTAGTCATTGCGTCTCCTTTCGGTGCTGCGGGCAATGCGCGTTCAAAGGCGCCCTTGCTCAACGAGGCCACGACGGATGTGCTGGATCTGCGCCTCGCCAATCTGCAGAGCCTGCGCTGAAGTGTGGACAGAGTAATAGCCAAGCACCAGGTCATGGGGATGCGGGACGGCTGAGCCAATCACGTACTCGGCATCATCCAAGGCGAGGAAATCCACAGGTGTCTCCCCTGGTTCGAAGACAATGATCTCGCCATGCTCCAATACCTCCGGGATGGAGACTCGTCCTTTACCCATGGCCAGCCAGAGGACAGAGTGCCCCTGGGGCGGCTGATAACGCCAGCGCTCGCCCGCTTTGAGAGTAACTGCGAGATAGTTGATCGACATGGCTATTGCAGTCGAGCTTTTGGCACCCTCATGCTCCCCAAGCAGCACCCGGGCGGGCCCTATTTGCGGAATATCGGCTGCGGGCTGATAGACGCTTTCCGACGGACCGAGCTCCAAATCCGGCGGCAACGCGACCCAGAGCTGGAAACCACGTGTCAACCCCGGCTCGCCTGCTCCCCCCGCATGCCACACCCCCTTGCCGGCGCGCATCCATTCCACTCCTCCCGCACGCAGAATGCCGGTCGCGTTGTTCGTGTCTTCGTAGCTGACACTACCTTCGGCCACGTAGGTCAGCGTCGCGAGCCCCGAATGGGGATGCAGGCCGAAGGTCGGAAAGACGTCCCCACGATTGTCAAAGAGATCGAGGAAGACGAACGGCTTCAGGACCCGCCCCAGATCACCAGGACTCATCAGGCGCGTGATGTAGCCGTGGCTCTGGCCACGGGAACGATAAACGATGGCACGAGCCTGATCGGACTCGATAGCTGCGGTATTGGACATGGGACCTCTTGTAAGGCCGGAGCGAAACGGAAACGAAGCGGAAACGAAGATGCGTGTGATATCAATTTGCCAGGTCAGATCGGCGCCTTACGGCGCGTCAAACAGAAAGTTCAGGCGCCTTCCGTCAGAAACTCGATGATTAGCTTTCCTACCTCATCTGCCCTTTCGATGTTCGGGCAGTGGCCAGCGTTCGCGAGAACCGCCGCACGGGCGTCAGGAATGCACGCAGCGAGTTCGTCAGCGAACCCCGGAAGCCGCAGCCTGTCCCGATCCCCTGCAACGATCAGCGTTCTGGCTGTTATGTTCCCGTACGGCGTGCGATCGGCGCCGCCGAACTCAGTACGCACGGGCGCCTGCGGCGAGCGAAAGCGTGCCGCTGCGATCGCCTCCCACGCCCCAGGTGCGACACTAAGTGCATGGCGGCGGCGGACGTACTCGCGATCCTGATACCAGACGGGATCTTCGAATATGGCAGCGAGCAGACCAGCCATAGCTTCCTCGCTGCCGTCATAGTCGAGCAGGCGGCGGCGTTCTTCGTTGTCGGGAATGAAACCACCGCCGCTAATCGCGACCAGGCGATCTATCGGCAACCGGCACGGCCTTTCGGCAGCCATCTGGAGCAGAAAGGTTGCCCCCATCGAATTTCCGACGAAATGCGCTTTGTCCAGCGCCATCAGTTGAATGAAACGCACCATGTGCGACAGCATGCGCTCCCGCTTGCTGTCGAAATCATGAATCTTTGCAGTCCTGCCGAATCCAAGCCAGTCTGGGGCAATCACCCGGAAATGACGGGCGAGCGCGGGTATAAGATATTCCCAGCTCGTCTCGGCACCACCGCCAAACTCGCCGCTGTGAAACAGCACGACTGCAGGCCCATCGCCAGCCTCGAGATAATGGGTGCGCATCCCATCCACCTCGACATATCGGCTGCGATGCACCGCCTCAACCGGCGGCACGCGCCATGCCTGCTCGCTTGTGGCTACGGTGTTCACGACAATGCTCCCATTGGCCGCAGGCGGCGCAGTTCGGCGCGGGGGCCCGCCGCCATCATGTCCGGTGTCCATTCCGACGCAGGATCGACTGTACAGATAACCTTGCTGACGCCAGGCACGCGCGCCACCACCTGCTCCACCTGAGCAATGATATTGGCCGCTTGCCAGCAAACCGGACTGGTCAGGCGCAACCCAATGTGCGCCACACCGTCTTCGTTCAGCGTTACCTTCGTCACCATTCCCATGTCGATCAGGCTAATTGGAAGGCCTGTCGCAATCGAGCAGGGATCGACCACCTGATCGAGCATGGTTTGAATTCCGGTGGTCTCACGCATTGGAAACCTCCTGCACGGTTGAGAACGGTGCGAGCGGCCCGTCTGGCCGCCGGCGTGCGAATTCGTCGTCGCGCGTAGCTGAGAGGCGGCCTTCGAGATCGAGTCCCGTCATGCGGCCATAATTGTCAAACAGGATCGCGCGCTTGGCGGCAAGATCGAGTTGCGGAAGACCAGCGCCTTCGATCAGCGCCTCCGGAAAAGCGAATTCGCGTACGAACGTCTCCAGCAGCGGTTGTGGATGAAAGGCCATCGCTCCCGTGCCCCACAGAATCCGCTCGATAGCATGCTGCCCTCCTGGGCCGATCAACGCAGCCATCGCGTGAAGAAATGCCGCCGGGCGGCTTGCCGCCAGAGCGCTGGTGATCTCCAGATTGACATATACATTGTCGAACCGCGCGAGCTGCCACGCCGTCTCCTCGAGGAACGCCATGCCTCCGTGGACAACCTCGAAATTCAGCCCGGGGAAAGCCATGCATGCCCGGTCGATATCGTCGACCTTGTAATGCTCCATGGGCACAGGCCCAAGCGGAAGTGCCTTATGTACGGCAACGACCTTGATCCCCAGCTTCTCGGCCCGTTCGAACAATGGAAACGCGATCTCCGGATCGTCCATCTTCCATCCACGTATCTCGCTGCCAACCCAGCTGTTCGGATAGAGCTTGAGTCCGACCGGACGCAACAGTTCCACCTGCCGTTCCAGTTCATCCAGCGCGGCCTTACCGGTCATCGGATCAACGCCGCAGTAAGTGATAAACCTATTCGGCCATCGCGCCTGAGCCTCAATTGCCTTTTCCAGGCTGCACAACCCGTCCTTGAACGAGAATATGGGCAGAACGTGATAAACGGCGAGATCGGTATCGCTTTCGAGGAACACCTGCTCAGCCGCCTCCTGGATAGACCAGTCCCGATAGAATTGCGCCCGCGTCGGTGCGTAGCCATGCCGCGCTGTCGCCACGACCGATCCATAAACAAGATCGCATAACGGGGCGGCAAAGCGATTGGCGTAGTTCGCCGCATCCATGTTGTAGGCGTGCACGACAGCATCTAAAACGGGCAGACCATCAATCATCGTTCGCCTCCTCAGTGATTTTTAGAGAGTATCTCCATCGACTTCACTAACGTCCAGAACAGAAAACTCACAGCGTGATCTGGTTTCAAGATCAGGTGACATGCTTTGATTAGAGGACTACTCAATCAGCGACTGACAAAGTCAATTAAAAACATCGTCGCTCTGCCCCCTGTTCTCGAAGTGAGATTGCCCTATCAGGTTTTGCTGCTGGACATGCCGCGACATTCAGATAATCTATGCAACATAAGGAAGACACGCTGACCGGATGAAGATCGGCATCTTTGCCATGGTGACCGGGAGTGGCGGACGGGATCTGGCGCATCACGCGGGACGTGCTTCCGCTTATGGTGCAGGCCGGCCTGCGTGCGCCATTCGCCAACTCTTTTCAATAATTTAATTAGCATAACTTTAAATTGGAGAGTCTCATGACATCCCAGCGCCACATCGCTATCAACGCTTTCTATATGCCTTCGCCTACGCAATCATGGGCAGGAATGTGGCCGCACCCGCAGTCAACCGGAGCTGACTACAACAAGCTCAAATTCTGGATCGACCTCGCCAAACAGGCGGAATCGGGATTGATCGACTGCGTGTTCCTTGCCGATGCACTTGGCGTGCCGGACACATATGGCGGCGCGCCCGATGCCGCAATGCGAAGCGGCGCGCACTTTCCCGCCAACGATCCAATGTTGTTGATTTCGGCCATGGCCTCCGTTACCCGACATATCACCTTCGGTGTGACCGGCAACACCACTTACGAACCGCCCTATCTCCTTGCCCGCCGTCTGTCGACGCTTGATCAACTCACGGAAGGCCGGCTGGCATGGAACATCGTTACCGGCGTGATGCCATCAACCGCGAAAGCGATGGGGCAGAGCGAGATGGTTTCACATGACGCCCGCTACGATGTTGCAGACGAGTACATGGATCTTGTTTACAAGCTTTGGGAAGCCAGTTGGGAGGACGGCGCTGCGATTCGCGACCGTGCGCGCGGCATCTTCACCGATCCCTCCAAGGTGCATACGATTCATCATCGTTCCGAGCATTTCTCTTGCGACGGCATTCACTTGTGTGAACCGTCGCCCCAGCGGACACCATTGCTCTTTTCAGCTGGTGCCTCATCCCGAGGGATCGCCTTCGCGGGTCGACATGCGGAGTGCAGCTTCATGTCCACCAACAGCATCGACTTTGCCAGCAAAACAACTCAGCGATATCGCCAGGCCGCGGTAGCCGCCGGACGTACGCCAGATTCCATAAAAGTGTTCAATGCAACTACCGTCATCGTCGGTGCCACTGAAGACGAGGCGCGCGATCGGGTCCGGGAATATCAGCGCTACACAAGCGAGGAAGGAAATCTCGCGATTTTTTCTACTTGGCTCGGAGTGGATCTGTCGCGTTACGATCCCGACGCGCCGATTGACGTGGTCGAAAGCAATGCTGTCCAGTCCATCGCCGATTCCATGCGAGCTACCGGCGACATGGGCAAAGTGACGTTGCGCGACCTCGCGCGCTTCGCCAATGTCGGTGGAAGAGAGGCGTTCATTGTGGGCTCGCCCGATCAGGTCTGCGATACGCTGTTGAAATGGCGCGACGAAGCCGATGTGGATGGATTTAATCTCGTGCGTACCGTCGAACCTGATAATCTCCAGAATTTCATCGATCTGGTCATCCCACGTCTTCAGGAAAGGGGAGCCATCAAGACAGGCTATAAGGAAGGCACCATGCGCGAACAGCTGTTTCCGGAAACCGGACCCAGGCTGCGAGCAGATCACTATGGAGCGCGTTTCCGCCCCTCGGTGAACCGCCCATAAGGACCTCCCCATTTCTGCGAGCATGAGCCGGCATCTGAGGCACCCATCGGCAAGGACAACGTTGCCCGCCGCTCACTCGGTGAGCCGCGGGCAGCGCTTGTCCAGAACACCGGAGCCTCCCCTCGCCTCACACTTTGACGAAGCTGACTCCAGCCAGCGGGCCGAACGGCAACGATGCTAGCGGCCCGCCGACATCGAGCGCTCCAAGATCGACTGCGAAAAAGCCGGCCTTCGCGATAAGCGAGCGGACGGTCGCTTTGGCATCCAGGTCGTCACCCGAGTAAAACACCACGCGATTTCCACCAGACACTTCCGGCTCGTGCAGAACGTTCACATCGAGGTGGTTGAATGCCTTGACGAGACGCGCGCCAGGAACGAGATCGCTAACCACGCTGCTCGAGTGACGGCCGCCAAGATCGACTGGCTTGATACCGTAGGCAGCCAGCGGGTTGCCCGGGTCATTGGCGTCCGGTGAGTCCGGGTCGATCCATTCGACAGGATTGGTGCCGTCGACGACAATGCGCCCGTTCCATGCGGGCAGCCCCCAAAGCACTCGTTTCAGATCCACCCAGCGAATGGCGACGAAGACGATGTCCGCCTTGCCTGCTTCCTCCGTGGTACCGGCCTTGATCGCCGGACCGAGTTCCTGGACCAATCCCGCGAGGGATTCAGGGCCCCGGCTGTTCGAAATGATGGCCGAAATGCCCACCTTGGCGAACGCCCGGGCCAGGTTCGATCCCAACGCGCCTGCGCCGATAATGCCAATGCTCATGCCTTAATCCTCCAACAGTTAATTCGGCTCAGGCCGCCGTGGCCACCACGGCCCAAAGACCGGGGCAAAAAATACCTGCGAAATACGCACCGGCCCCGCACGCCATGCACATGCGTTCGACCAGGTATATATGTCGACGACACACCGACACATAGACGAAAGAAAACTCAGGAATGCAGAATTCGAGACTTCCCGAGCCGCGCCACCTCGGCAACAATATCGGCGATCGTGTACCTGGAAAGTTCGGCTTCGAGTGCGTTTCTGGCCCGTTGCAGCGCCGGGTGCATGGCTTCCTGGATATTAGCGCCGACCGGACAGGCAATGCATGGCGGTGTCCGAGGCAGGCTGAAGAGCTCCGCATCCTCGACCGCGTTATAAACGTCCAGCAGACGGATCCTTTTAACCGGCTTTGCTAGCAATGCGCCCCCGCCGGCGCCCAATTGCGACTTCGTTAGACCTGCGTCGCTCAGCCGCGAAAGCAAGCCACGAATGACCACCGCACCGGTGTTTACCGAATTGGCCAGATCCTCCGAACGCAGCGGCTTGCCGCCGTTGACGGCAAGTGCAGCGAGTGTGTGGACAGCGACGGCAAAGCGAGTGCTGGTGGGCATAGACTGGATCGAGCAATACGACTAAAGCGCAGACGGAGCCACAATCGAAGCACGACGATTGATCCGACGGTCGATACTGAATGCACCCGCACCATGGGCTGAGAAGGCCAGAAGGCCGCCCGCCATGGCGACGTTCTTGAGGAAGTTGAACATTTGACTCTGGTCGCCAAATGCATGATGGAAGATGATCGCAGTCACAACGCAGTAAATCGCCAGTACCCACGCTACGACGCGAGTGCGGTACCCAAGAATCAGCGACGTCGCGCATACCAGTTCAAGTACCATTGAACCGATATACCCCAGCAGCGGTGCAGGCAACCCTAAGGATGCGATGTAACCGATAGTAGGGCCCGGCGAAATGAGTTTTTCCACGCCACTGATAACAAAAATTATCGCCATGAGAAGACGCCCTGCCAAAAGGCCCACGTCGTTGTTCGAGTAACCCGAAGTGTTCATTTCAATTCTCCACGAGGGATTTCCAGCTTGATGATGGGGGTGACATAAATCTTCGTACGAGTTGGCTCCATTGCCCTATTCCATCCCGTAGTTATAGATAGACGTCAACTGACCGGCTCGTCACAAGCCTTCGCGTATATGCGTGCTGTCCATATCGCATAAGCTAGTGGCGTCGTGACATCGTGTCCAACGGCGAATTCAGATGGCATGATCGAAAGTGGTGATAGTGGATCACCAGGCAAGCATTCCACCATCCACGATCAAATCTGTGCCGGTGATATAAGAGCTCTCGTCCGAAGCCAGGAAGAGTGCCGCCTGCGCCACCTCTTCTGGTTTTGCGGCGCGGCCGAGCATAATCCGACCGAGCACGTGATCGGCCCATTCCTTATTATTAAGCTGCTCGCGGGTCTGGTTGGTCTCAGTCACTCCCGGGGAAATGGAATTGGCACGGATGCCAAATTCACGCCCCTCCATCGCCATCTGGCGCGTCATCGCGATGACACCGGCCTTCGATGTGCAATGCGCCAAAGATCCGAGCGTGCGTACCGTCGTGTACGCGTTCGCGGAGGCCGTATTGACAATCGTGCCGCCGCTTTTCTTAAGGTAGGGCCAGGCAGTGCGAGTGAGGAAGAAAACGAGACTGACCTCCTCGTTCAGGCTGCGCGTCCATTCTTCATCTGAAATATCTTCAATCCAGTTGAAATAGGCCATCGCTGCATTGTTGTAGAGTACGTCGATCCGGCCAAAGCGCTCAATCGCGAGATCGACCAAGGCGCGGCACTCATCCGAATGAGCGAGATTGCAGGGATGCCGGGAGACCATTTCGCCGCCTGCAGCGAACACCGCCTCTACCGTAGCCGCGGCAGCTGCTTCGTTTAAATCGCACCCTACGATACGCGCGCCTTCTCGTGCGAATAGCAGCGCTGCGGCGCGCCCCATGCTCCCACCCGTACCTGTGATAACGCAAACCTTATCCTGAAGCCTGCCTGTCATGGTTGTCCTCTCATATTGTTGATGAGGTTGGTCGGCTAACACTAGCTGACCTTATAGAGCCCACCGTCAACGACCAACGCCTGCCCTGTGATAAACCCGGCCTCCTCACTCGCAAGGAAGGCGACCGGACCGACAAGGTCCCGCGGCTCCGCTATTCGCTTGATTGCCTGTTGCTGCCAGACGGCGCGTTTCGCGTCCTCGGGCATGCCAGCCGTGGCAGGCGTATCGGTCAGGGACGGGAGTATCGCGTTACAGGTGATCCCGTCGGCGGCGACGTCATTGGCGAGACCTCGCATAAACCCGATCGCGCCCATTTTCGTCGCTATGTAGGCACTGAGCGCCTGCTCCGCAATGCCGATCGAATTGGACGATATGGCAATGAATCGACCATAGCCATTCTTGCGCATGCGTGGCACGAAATGCTTCGCGCTATAGAATTGTGCGTCGAGATTGACTGCGAACCCCCTACGCCATGTGTCGAAGTCCAGTTCGTCAATCAGGCCACGCGGAAAGGCCGCGGCATTGTTCACGACGATATCCAGACGGTTGAACCTTTCGTCTATGGCATGTCCGAGTTTTGCCCATGTCGCCTCGATTGACACATCCCCGGCGAAAGCCATTGCCGAATCTCCGGCTAATTTCGCCGATTCGGCCGGCGCTTCCAGATCGACCAAAACAACTTCTGCACCGCATTGCGCAAGCTTGACCGCAATAGCGCGGCCAATGCCTCGGCCCGCGCCGGTGACGATGGCCACCTTGCCTTTCAACGATGTCATGTGTCCCCTCCAGCAGAATTCAGTGCCTGGCACAAGCGTCCATCTCACTTGCCACCGAGCGGATAAAAAACACGACTCGATCTCCTAAGCCAGGTTTCCAATGACAACGCCCGCGATGGCGATCACCCCGCCAATTCCCTGAAAAACCGAAATCCGTTCGCCGAACGAGAGACCTATGAGGAACGAGCCGATCATTACGCCAACGGTCAACGCTGTCACTGCGGCACTAACCGGCGCTCCGGCAACCATCGCTCGCCCCAGGAACCAAAGCGTCAACATATTGGCGAGAATCATTCCAAGGGTGGGCCATGGCAGTGTCATGCCGGCGCAGAGCTTCATGAAATAGACGGCAATGAGATTGGCGGCGATGGCAATCGCGACCATGACGTAGCTAACAGACATTTTGTCTCCTCCAACGATAAGTATCAGCGGTGCCCTCCGCCGTAGGTCTCCGAGCACATTGTTTTGATCAGCAATTTCGTCAACCTACCTGGTTCAACGCGTCGAATTCATACCGCCAGGCACAGCGGCAGACGCAAAATCGAGAATCTATCCTCCTTATATCATTTGCATTCCTTATCATCATGTTTATAAACAGATTGTTAAATGATCGCCTCAACCTGCGGCGAACTCCCGAAGCGCTTTTATCGAGCAAGAGAAACTCGCCGCTCCTAAAAGACTCTCACTGCCTGGACCAACCAAGTGCGTCTCCACCTAACCGGTGACATAGCTCGCAGCACGTCGTGCACCATAGTGTGCATCCCAATAGCGGAGATGCTCAAGCCAGGGCACATGGGTCAAGCCGATGTCATCGTTGAACGCCATGACACGCGGTGCGGCTGGATCGAAAACCGGCCAATCTGGAAGACCCTTCGCCGCCGGACGGCCGGTACGGGCGAATTGCACCCAGGCAGCGCGGATTGTCTTGCCCAAAGCATAGTCCCCGGGTTGCCATGGCCAATCTCGCAGACTAAAGCGATCGAAACTAAAGAAGATAGAGCTGCAGTGAAAAGCGCCCAGCGGCCTTGGGAAGGCCTGTTCGTCGTAACTATCAGCCGGCACTGGGGGAGCTTTCTGAAACTGGTAGTAGTAGACGTCGTGGCCACCTGCGGCATGAAGATGGGCCCATGTCCAATTCTGCCAGGTGAATACGCGGTGACTATTGGCCTTCAGGCTAGCGGCAAGCGCTTGCGCGTCTGTCGCGGCTGGGTAAAGCGCAAGGAAGCGCTCCGCGCTATCGCCATATTCTATTTGAACGTAGTCGCGATACGCTGCGAGACTGGGGGAGAAACCGATCACGAGATCCTCATTCGCCACCGACCCAACGAGTAGCGGGACAGCAGCTTGCTGCCGGCTCTCAAAGATCTGATAGCTTCCCGCCGGCAGTACCGCCCCATCCACAATTGGCTGAGCCGCGTCAAAAATCCCCTGCATATTGGTGCCGTCGACACCGCTCGCTGCGCGGATCGTATCGACATCGAGCGTCCGGATGTCCAGGTTGGCACCGTCTGTGATACCGTCGGTCCAAGCTTTACCCGACCGTGTTGCTGCCGCAAGAGATTGCCAGCGATCAGCAACACCGCTATCTTCAGCCACGGTACCGAAACTTCCGCCGCTCTCAGCGATCGCTCGATGGAACAGGCCGCGTGCGCGGGGCGATGCCATGAGCAGGCTGACGCTGGAGGCGCCCGCAGAAATGCCGAAGATAGTCACGCATCCAGGGTCGCCGCCGAACTCAGCAATGTTGTCCCGCACCCACTGGAGCGCCGCGATCTGGTCAAGCAGCCCGTAATTGCCGGAAATGCCCTCGTCATTTTCCAGAGAAAGCTGAGGGTGGGCGAGAAAACCAAGTTTCGCCAAACGGTAGTTAATGGTAACGAACACCACCCCGTCACGCGCCCATGCGTCACCATCAAAGAAGGGAGTCGATCCTGATCCAAACTGGAAGCCACCGGGATGGATCCACAGTATCACCGGACGCTTCTCTGCGGCATCCTTGGCCGCCGTCCATACGTTGAGATACAGACAATCCTCTGACTGGCTTTCAGTGCCAAAGGGGAGAAGCGAATTACCTAACATCGATTGTTGAATCGCAATGGACTTCGCGCGCGTGGCGTCTCTCACCCCGCTCCAGGCAGCCGGAGGCTGCGGAGCACGCCAGCGCAGATCGCCAACAGGCGGCGACGCGAATGGAACGCCGCGAAACGCAGTCACCTCGCCGTCCACGGACGGCTCTCCCCTCAACTGCCCCTGGCTTATCGTTACGATCTCGTTCATATTTAACTCCTCACATGCCGACAAGCGATCAGGTCCGACTCATCTCGCTCTGACTCCGTGCGGTGAAAGGCGCACGCAGGCCAGTCTGCTCCATAAGCGGAAGCACGTCTCGGGTGAAGCGCCCGATCCCGTCCAGCGGATCAACCCAGGTCAGCAGAATGCCGTCGAGCCCGCAGTCCGCCAGCATCTCCAGGCGCTCCGCAATACGCGCCGCGGAGCCTATCAGCGGAAAACCGCCACCGCTGCCGGCCATGCGCTGACGGAAAGCCTTCAATGCCTCGGGTGACATGAGCTTTGCGTGCTCCTGCTGCATCTGCATCCACGCATCGACGCACGCCTTGTCTTCATACTCGACAATGCAGCGGTGGTAATAGGCATCCGCCTCCGCCTGCGTATCACGCTGCATCACCATCGAATTGGTCCATACCTGGATCTCGCGGCCGAACTCCTCTCTCGCCAGGCGCTTATACTCGTCCACCTGGTGCCGGATTGCCGCAGGCGACTCAGACTGGATGATGAGGAAGCACATATCGGCGTTCTCGCACGCAAATTGCCGGCCCCGGTCCGATCCACCTGCATTCATGATCGGCGGATTCGACTTCTGCACTGGCTTGGGCATCGACGATCCACGCACGACATCGAAGAAGTCCCCATGAAAGTCGAATTCCTCATGAGATTGCCAGAGCTGGCGGATAACGGCGAGCCATTCCGACAGATGGTCGTAGCGTCGATCATGTTCCTTGAAGGGCGCACCGAACATCTCGAGTTCGGGCTTGTTCCAGCCACCTACGACATTCAGCCCGAAGCGGCCGCCGGAAATGATATCGATCGTCGAGCTCTGCTTGGCCGCGAGGATAGGATGGATCGTGGGGGCATGCGAGGTTGCAAAGACGGCGGAATAGCGCGTCGCCTGCGCAATGCCCGCTGCCCACGTGAAAGGATCCATCGTGAGGCCAGTGGAATCGTCATTGCCACCTGTTACCCAGCCTTTCCAGCGGGCGTAGGAGACAATCGCCTCGAAACCGGCTGCGTCTGCCATCTGCGAAGTCTTCACCGACAGGTCCCAGGTTGGCTCATAGGCTTCCGGTACCGTCGTCATGATCCCACCTCTGCCATTTATGGCAAAGATGCCGATCTTCATCCGGTTGGCGTTGAAGATCGGATTGGTCGAGCCAGGCATCAATGTCCCTCCTGCAGGTCTCTGCTTATGTAAACGTATGCGACGCTCGACACGGTCGGCGCGTCTTCCTTATGTCGCATAGATTATCCGGCTGCCACGGCATGTCCAGCAGCAAATGCTGATTGGGCAATCTCACTTTGAGATCTCATTCGGCAGTCGCAGTGACCCAGTCTGAAGGCCCGAAGGACGTTCACAAGATTCGATCATGCCATCAGGATTTGCCGTTGGACACGCTATGAAGGCGGCATTAGCTTATGGGGTATGGGCTGGCACGCATAGACGCGAAGGCCGTGACGAGCCAGTCAGTTGAGCTCTATCTACAAGGAGAAGACAGAATATGGCAACCCCGCAGACCCGTACCAAAGCTCTGATGTGGCAAGGCAAACCCTTTTCAATCGAAAGCTACACAAACGGCCCCGTCTTTGTGGCGGACACTGACCTGAGCCGGGCAAACAAGGAAGTGTTTGAACGCCATCTCGTCGCGGAATGGTCGAGCGACATCGAAGAAACGATGGCGACGGTTCATCCGGTTGGCTCCTACCAAAGAATTCCGGCACTCGGCGTTGACGTAGACAGCTTTAACGGCATCCGCGAGTTCTATCTCGACCGTTTCGAAAAGTGGCCTGGTCCGGCGCTCAAGTCTTTTACGCGCGTGACCGTCGTGGACACCTACATCTACGTCGAGGGAGAGTTCGACGTGGAAGCCGCCGGGGACGACCTGCAAAGTCTCAACGTTTCCGGAAAGTCGGTCAAATCACCGTGCATGATCGTACTCGAGTGCCGGGACGGTCTGCTCGTTGGCGAGATCGTCTACATGGACAGCGGCGCGCTCAAGGTTTCCTGACATCTGAAAGCGCAATAATCCGGCCTCCGCGGTGAAAAATTGGATCGTCGCGACGAGCGGGTTATCTCAACAGGAGAGAAGATGAGGATCGTAGCTCTTGAGGAGCATTTCCTTGTTCCCCCGCTGGTCCACGCCCATTTTGATGCCAGCAGCAATCCCGGCTATTCCCCGGAGAGCGACATCGTACTAGGGGATCTCGATGTTGGCCGCCTTGCTGCCATGGACGAGCACGGTATCACTCAGCAAGTCATTTCCGCGAGTATGCCCGGGGCCGATCTTCTAGACGGTGGTGCCGGAATCCGCTTCGCCGAAGAGACGAACAATCGCCTGGGCGTTGCCGTGCGCCGGCATCCGAACCGGTTCGGCGGATTTGCTCATCTGCCGATGCGAGAACCTGACGCAGCCGCAGACGAGCTGGAACGCGCCGTCTCCGATCTCGGTTTTCGCGGTGCAATGGTGAACGGACTCACCGATGGCCGCTTCCTCGATGACGAACGTTTCACACCGGTGCTGGCTCGGGCTGTCGCGCTCGATGTGCCGATCTATATTCATCCCAATCTGCCACCGAAGGCGGTATATGACTGTTACTACGACGGGCTGCCAGGTCGAGCCGGGCCGTTGCTTGCATCCGGAATATTCGGCTGGCATTCGGAGACCGCGATTCATGTCCTCAGGTTGGCACTAGCCGGAACATTCGAGAAATTTCCCGGCTTGACGGTGATTGTCGGGCATATGGGAGAAATGCTGCCTTTCATGCTCGGACGTGCCGATGACGTGCTTTTGAGCCGTGGCGCGAACCCGATCAGCCACACGATCGTGGATAACGTGTACATAACAACATCGGGTGTATTTCACCTGTCACCTTTCCTGAACGCACTGACTGCATTCGGTGCGGACAGGATCATGTTTAGCGTGGATTATCCGTACAGTGCCAACGCACCGGCGCGAAAATTCCTTGATGCTCTGCCGCTGTCCCCCGCGGATCGGATCAAGATCGCGCATGGCAACGCCGATCGGATTCTCAAATTGGACGCCTCCACCAAGTTTGACGCGCATGCTCAAACAGCAATGTAATTTATCTCGCACCACATCACATTAGGGGTCGCTGCATAGGTCAGTTCGGCTCCGCCCGTTCGGAGGCTCACGCGCAATATTTGCGGTTTGATCCGGCACATCAATTTGGACTCCAATATATATTATAGATGAATAAACCCTGACATTTCTTATTATAAAAGCGATTTTCTTACGCGCCGATGATGTGTTTTTTCTTTATCTTAAGGACTGACGTGCAGAATTGAATTAGACATATTAAATGACTACATTAGGAGACGAAATATGAAAAGAAATCTCGTTTGCGTGATGTTAACCTCGCTCGGTGTTTGTGCGGCGCACGCCCAAAGCTCTCTGACGCTTTACGGACGTGTGGCTGCTGATATTGATTTCGTGAACCACGTTGCGACTCCGAACGGCAGCAAAAACCTCTTTCGGTTTGGCAGCAATCAGTACGGGGCAAGCTTTCTTGGTCTTCTCGGCAAAGAGGATCTTGGCGGGGGGACGAAAGTAGTCTTCAACCTGGAAAATATGTTCCTTGCGGGAACCGGCCAGACAATCGGGGATGCTTACTGGAATCGTTATGCGTACGTCGGCCTGTCAAACGACACCTACGGCAGTTTGTGGGCTGGCCGTGCAATGGTGTTGTCGGACGCGACTGAGTGGTACCTCGATCCGTTTGTCGCACAGCAGACCAGCGTCCTCAACTTTTCCAGGTACCGCGGAACTGGACAGGCGGTGAACGCTTTGACCTACAATTCGCCGGAGATGCACGGCCTTTCGTTTCGCGTGCAAAACGGCTTCGGGAATACCGCTGGTAACTTCAAGGCATCGCGAACATTCAGCGCGAGCGTGCAATATTCTTTGGGCGGATTCACTGGCTACGGACTCTACGACGAGCGTCGGGACGCGAACGGAAACTTCTCGGGCCTGTACAGCAACTCGAGAGAGTATATGGCTGGTGCCACGTACCAGTTGCAGGCGTGGAAGTTCTACACGGGCTACCAGCAACTGGTTTCCTCGGGATCGGATACTGTCGTCGATTCGACCAACACCGTTGGTGCGACACGAGCGAGTCAGGAGTGGGTTGGCGTGTCTTATCAGTTCAATCCGGCACTTCAGCTACAGGCTGCGTGGTACCACACCAATGTCAACCACGGCGGCGGAACTGCCAACCTCGCTGCCCTGGGCGCGACGTACAACCTCTCGAAGCGCACATTTATCTACGTGGTGGTTGCCTCAATGTTCAACGGCGCAAATGCAGCGTTTCCTGTAGAGACGCAAGATTCGCCACCTGAGCAAGGACATAATCAGCAAGGTGGTTACATCGGCATCATGCACATGTTCTGATGTGCTTAGGAATGGCGCTAACACGCGATAACGCTATGAGGAAGTTGCGAAGCGGTGAAGTTTTGGCCTCTAATATCTATTAGGAGATGTCTCGATGAAATGTAAGTTTGCCTTTTTGGTGTTTTGCCTTCTCACGTCAGCGTCAATGGGTTCTTATGCCCAGACAAGTGAGGCTTCTGCCCCAACGCCTCAATCAGCCAAGTCGACTAGAGCCGCCGATCGTGCGCTTTCGAAACAAGTTCGAGTGGCCCTGATCAAGGCGAAGATTGTCGACACACCGACCATCTTCGTGCGTGCGAAGAATGGATCGGTCACGCTCGCAGGCTCGGTCAGCGACCAGTCTCAAATCGAGCGTGCCGGCGAAGTCGCCCGAGGTGTAAGTGGAGTAAGCTCGGTCAACAACGCACTGACGATCCGTCAGCCCGGTCAATAGAATCAGACTGCTCTGGGTGTCATTCAATGGCCCGTGCCACCCAGACGGTCGTTTGCCCCCTAAACAATACAATTCATTGTAGGGATTGACGACCGCATCCAAAACACGCAGACCATCAGCCATCGTCTCCCTTTCCAGTGATTTTGATGAAGTATCTCAATCGACTTCACTAACTTCCAGAGCAGAAATCTGCTGGAACGGTCTAGCTTCAAGATCAGGTGACATCCTCTGAACGACTCGTCTAAATTGATTGATCGCGACATTGGTGCTGGTCGCGGCCTTTCGCCACGCGATCCGCAGCTCATAATTGGGTAACGGATCGGTCAGGTACGCATAAGATGCGCCGGTAGAAAAGTTTTCAGCAACCCATTTCGGTGCGAGTGTCACACCGATCCCGGCGTTGACCAACGACATCAGGGTATGAAGCTGCTCAGCCTCCTGTGTCACCCTGGGCATGTATCCCGCCCCGGAACAGGCCGCGACAATCATCTCCAGCATCCGGGTCCGCTTACGCGTGGGGAACAGGACGAAAGGCTCAGTCGCCAGTTCTCGCAATGAGATGTCACGGCGACCGGCGAGGCGGTGTTGCTTAGGCAGTACAGCCACGAAGGGAGCAGCAGCGAAAGGTTCAGTACAGATATCCGCATCCAGTGGCGCAGGTGACGGAAAGATGGCGATATCGATCGCCGAGGTATTCAGCGCTTCGATCTGCGCGATGCGGTCAAGCTGCCGCAATTGCAGATCAATCGACGGAGCTTGACTGCGAAACTCACTCAAGATTGCCGGCAAAGTCGCCCAGAGCGCGACGTCAACGAAGCCGATCGTCAAGCGGCCGACCGTGCCGCGAGCGCAAGCGCGCACCCGTTCCAGCCCTTCGTCCGCCCGTTGAAGGATTGCATAGGCTTCTGGCAGAAAAATTTCGCCTGGAATGGTGAGACCTACCTTCTGGCCAATGCGTGTGAACAACGTGAAATCAAGCTCCTCCTCCAGGAGCTTGATTTGCCGGCTAACCGCCGACTGAACGACATTTACCTTTTCGGCCGCACGACCGAAGTGCAGCTCTTCGGCAACAGCCACGAAATATCGAATCCTGCGCAGATCCATGGGGATCACCTCAAGAGTCAAGTGCAACGTTTAGCAAGTCCAGCGTTTGGCAACTCACTGACCACGACGAACTCGGGCGCATCTCAGCCAGCTAATAGACGACGCGCCGTGGCGCGCCAGTTCACGCAAGACTGTCGAGGCGCTTCGCCCAAACAGTCGTGCAATGGCCTATGTGGCGCCTCTCTAACGATGTTCGATCATGGTGACCGCGCGCTCTTCCGTGTTGAGCGTCTGTTTTGCAAACGTCAGTCCAGCATGTGTCCGAGCACGGCTTGTTTTGTTTTCAGATAGAAAGCGTTTTCGCTGTTTGGTGCCGTGACGAGGGGCACGCGTTCCTCGATGCTCAATCCGAACCCGGAGATGCCTTGATACTTGCGCGGGTTGTTTGTCATCAGCCTCATCTTTGTTACGCCCTGGTCATGGAGAATCTGGGCGCCAACCGCGTAATCTCGCGCATCCACCTGGAGACCCAACTGCAGATTTGCCTCAACGGTATCGAGGCCCTCATCCTGCAACGCATAGGCCCGAAGTTTCTCGGTCAGTCCGATGCCTCGCCCTTCGTGTCCCTTGAGATAAACAATAACGCCGCGGCCTTCTGCTGCAATCTGGCTCATCGCCAGATCAAGTTGTGCGCGGCAATCGCATCTGATCGATCCGAACACTTCTCCAGTGAGGCATTCCGAATGAACACGCACGAGAGGCGAGTCGTTTCCCGGCAATTCGCCCATTACCAGCGCGGCGTGTTCCTGCCCAGTAATCGTTTCCTTATACCCATACACCGTAAACACACCATATCGGGTGGGCAGACGCGCGACCGACATGCGTTCTACGATGCATTCATGCTTGCGGCGATACGCAATCAAATCCTTGATCGTGATAATGGGCAGCGAATGTGTTCGCGCGAACGCCATCAATTGCGGCAACCTCGCCATCGTTCCATCGTCGTTGACGATCTCGGCCAGCAAGCCACCAGGCGCCATCCCTGCGAGTCGCGCGAGGTCAACCCCTGCTTCGGTGTGTCCGGGACGACGCAATACGCCGCCGCGCACCGCACGCAACGGGAAGACGTGTCCCGGCCGGTTAAACTCCGCAGCGTCGGCATTCTCGTCGACGAGTGCCCTGACAGTGATGGCACGATCGGCCGCCGAAATTCCCGTCGTCGTACCGATGCGATAGTCCGTACTCACCGTGAATGCAGTACCCATCGAATCGCTATTGTTCGCCACCATCAGCGGAAGCGATAGCGCGTCCAAACGCTCCCCCGGCAGCGATACGCAAAGCACTCCGCTCGTGTAGCGCACCATAAAGGCAATGTCGGCCTCAGTTGCGGCCTGCGCAGCCATAATCAGATCGCCTTCGTTCTCGCGGTTTTCGTCGTCCACTACGACGACCATCCGCCCGGCCGCAATCGCGCCAATTGCGGTATCGATCGAATCTGTCTTCACGTTCTGTCTCCTTCATTCCCAGATCAATATGGCACTGCGCCTGCGATCAGGCTGAAGCACCGTTCGTGAAACTACGAGATCTGCGGGCGGGAAAGTCGCCGACAAAGTCCTGCCCGCCTGCGTCCGATAAAAACACCCGCTCGCACCGCACATTGCCCCAGCCTGCGGCACGGGCCACAATTGCGTCAGGTTCTAGCAATCATTGCCGGCCTCGCGGCCTTGAGTGTTCGCCGAGTCGGCTCGGGCATCCGCTTCGGTCAGCACCTGATGCCTGGCAACCAATGGGACCGTGACCACCACTGCCTCAGCAAAGCGTCGCAATGCCTGCACCGAGCCATGCACGCTGCTGTATTCCTGCGTGCCGATGCGACCATCCAGCGTGATGTGCATCCCTGAAGCGATGGCCAGTTCGATAATGTCCATCAGTCGTCTCCTCCTACACATGGGTTCCCCGCCAATCCCGGCAAGCAATCGACCCATACGATGTGGTTCCTGGGTGCCAGTTTTGCCCCACACAACAGGTACATCTGCGTCGCGACGCAATTAATTTTGAGCGAACGTTGGCTTCTTCGAGGCAGGAGGAAAAACACTCCATGACCCATCGTCGTGACGGAAAAAGAATATTTTGATTGCAACACCGGCGCCAGTCGATTCGAAGCACACGCAGCGACCTACAGGCGAATGCACACGCGATGATCGCGTAAGTCGATAGGCGCCGTCAGACGGGAAACCAAACCATTTCTCAATGAGCCACCGCAACGAATTTCCATCCGCACGCATTTTGGGCTCCTAATTTCCTTTACTGAATCACTCACCCCGCTTTGCCTTCTCGTCACTGACGACCGGATCCACTCGCGAGTCATCGGGCGCGCGTACTGCCGCTCGCTTCGCACGTGGTGCGCTTCCTGAAGTGCCATGCTGGACGGCGTCGATGAGAATCATCGGCCTCGCCGCAATACTATCGGAGCGCCTGCGATATCCGTCTACGAGAACACAGCCGATTTTAAAATCATCAAATA
>NZ_VOSW01000097.1 GCF_009690905.1 Paraburkholderia madseniana | reverse complement strand
TGCTCAATATAGCCACGTCGATCACTCCGTTCCCCTGCCCGTTGCCGAGCAGGTCAGTGTTCTACGTGGGTCAATATTCGATGCAAACTACTGCGTAGGGTGGGTCAGGATTCCGTGCAAATCAACAGCATCGCCGCCTTGTTGTGCGAGAGGGCGACGCGCTCGTAGAACTGGCTGCCGATCTGCCGGTCGAGCTGCCGCACTGACCAGCCGAAGCGCTGCGGGATTTCTGAGCGACAGCAGGCCCACGTAGGCAGACCAGGGCAAGGGAAACGCCTGTGCCACGGTATGCAGGTCAGGTGAGTTCCGCGCAGGTGATCCGGAAGGGTGTCGTGCGGCAGAAATTGCAGACGGTGTCTGCACAATTTTGGGGGACGGGGATTTTGCAGACAGCGTCTGCAAAATCTGCTCGGCCGGCCTGCTGAGATAAAACGCGCGCATCTGCGAAAGGTTGCGCCAGCCGAAGCCTCGTCCGAATCGCTCGGACAGATCGGCGCCGAGTCGCTTGATCAGTGCTTCGCCGTAAGCGGCCCGGCCCTCCCCGCCCTGCTCGAATTCCACGATGCGCCGGCCGATCTCCCAATAGGTTGCAGTCATCATCGCGTTGATACTGCGGGCCGATGCTTCGCGCGTTGACTCCACCACGTCGGCAATTTCACGTTGTAGGCCCGCATAAACGGCTGGCGCGATATCAGACTTCGTCATGACGCGTTCACCGTCTGCGTGAACACCTTGCTGGCCGTCTTCACAACTGGAATCTGGATTGCTTTGCTGGATGCCGCGCTGCGGCCCACGCGTGGGGCGTGCTCACCACTCGAGAACGAACCGAAACCGATCACTTGCACGGTTGCGCCACTTGCCACTGCTGTGGTTGCCGCGTCGATACGCGCGCCGGTCGCCTCCGTCGCCGCAGCGACCGTATCAATCAGTTCCTGATTATTCATCGTCTATCTCTGTCGAGCGTTCATGAGGCGGTTCCCGCGGACCGCGGGCGCCGGTAACGCCACCCTACCGTACGGCTGTGCATCCGCGCAAACAGGACGGACCCCTTAACTCCAGATAATCCTAAGGCCGCCGGCGATTCAAAAATAGCGACAGCGAACCGCTTGGAAAACGCACAGTTGGTCATGTTGACATTCACGCCGATACGCGAGAAGAATTCAAGCGCCCGAATACGAATTGCCCCAAGTACCAAACCAGTTCCGTATTCGCGACGATGTCCCCCTCCTCTACAGTTGCGGCCTCGAGCTTCATACGACGCAGCATGAGCTTGCCCTCCCTCGATGCAATCCATGCGCGGACCAGTTCTTTGCGGGTTTTGGCGTCCGCCGCGTTGAAGTGTTCGCGGCCCTTACGCGACTCCTCGTTCATGCGTGCGCGGACTTCTTCTTCGCGGGACGCCATGCTGCGTGCGACCGAACTCTGGATTTCGGTTTTCACGACCTCCGCTTCAGTCTCTTCGGTAAGTAGCTTCGCCTGAACCTCGACCATCGTCCGCTCGGCTTCAGACATCTTCCAGTTATCGCGCAGGGCCCGCATCAGGTAGCCGGCGGGACTCTTTTTTATCTGTCCACGATTGAGCTTGAATCGCGTGTATTCGACAGCCTGCTGGATGTGCGCATCGGTCCAGACTTCGCGGTTCTCGGAAATGTCGCTGAACTGCTTGGTAGAAAGGTTGAATTCTTCTTTGAGAATTTTGTACAGGTGACTGGCGTCAGCCAAGCTAGCCAGCGCAGCGTCGGCGGTATCCTTGCGCTTGAGGAGGAACCTTATGCGGTCGATTTTCCTCGACGTGCTGGACTCGGTCCTAGTCTCATATGACAGCTCGATGTCCGACACCTCATTGATCTCACGCACAGCCGGTTCTAGCCAGTCGCGCTTGAAGTATTTGAAGATGGCCGCGTTCGCTCCCATTCTGCCAGGCCAGTTTCGCATGTCTTCAAGCGGTATCCATTCCGTTCGGCCATTTGGGACACTGGGGAGGACCTGGTCATAGATCGCGCGCGCTAGGCTGCGTGTAAAAGCCGTTGATATGCGCAGGCTCAACCAGTGGGATTTTTTTGGGTCACGGATTTGCGGAACCAGCCGAGGGTGCACGTCGAATCGAATGCGCCCCCTGTGGAAGCCGACCATGCCCATCAACTGGACTGATACCCACAGATCGTTTTCGTTGGGATCCCGATCGATCGGTGTATCGGTAACCTGGATTTTCGCGTCTTGCGCTTCTTCCGCGATAGTGCGCAAGTGCTTGAGATTGCGGCTGTCATAGCGCATCAACCACTTGAAGTAGTTCAGCTCAACATCGTACTGGTCTCGTGCTTCCTGCTCCTGGGCGACAATGAAATACGCGGCGTCAAGAAAGCGCCGCGCCGGCAGCCCCATGTTAACGACCTGGGTGAAGAAGTTGTTGCGCTGGTATCCGATTTCACGATTGGCTTCGCTGATGGGCAAGCCCAAATCGAACATGTCCTCGAACAGCGCGAGCGCCATCTGTCGCGGTGTCACCTTCGACTTGCCTTCTTCCGGATTGTCCTCCGCCGCCATATTCTCATTCGCTCTTCATTTTCGCTTTCGGAAATGTAGCATTCGTGGGTGAGCTGTCAACACATACAACCTCACCATCATCCGGTCGCACTGGCTGTCTGCAGGCTACGCTCATCTGCCATGCACAATGAACCTCACCCCAGCACAACCAACCTCACCACGATGAACCCGTATTTCCCCTCAAACCTTTATCCCGTGCGATTGGAGTTAGCTCCTGCGCCACTATGCACAGCCAACCTCACCTTGGTACTCGCGAGCGAATCTCGCACATCTGACCTCACCTTCGTGTGGAACCGGCCTCACCTTGGCCACACAACGAAACTCACCTTCGTGCACATCTGACCTCACCTTTGTCACAACGAACCTCACCTTTTGAAGGCTAAGCGTATGAAAATAAACAAAGTCGCACGCCTCTGTTGGTTTGTTGGGTTGTTTGATTTTTGAAAAAACAAACCAACCCGTTGCCAGGAGGCAACTTGGCGAGCGTCACTTGACGTGATGTTGATTGTGCGGAGCAGCAGTGTTGCTCCAGTTCCTGTTCCGTTTCAATAGAAACACGTTTTCGATCCGCAAAGAAGCATCCGTTTGAAGGTGAGGTTCTTTGTGCAAGCTCGCGCACAGACACCAGTATAAAAACCTCTGCTCGTGCGGGTCGGTGAAAATTGGAGAGGAAGGTGAGGTCAATTGTGCTGAGTGAGAAAGCTTGTAACGCGCCGATGTGTTCACAGCACAATGAATCTCACCATGTACCGTACTTTTGTGCAAAGGGCGAATTGCGTGGCAATAGTGCTTTCAGAATTAGCACAAACGACCTCACCTTGAACGACCATCTGGCCAACGGCTCGCGAACTACAGTGCCCTATCGGCGACAATACGGCGGGGTGACAGCGGTCCGGAAGAGCAGGAAGTGCCTCCTCTACGCTTGTCGGCCGCACTCCAGTCAATCGGAAACGAGCAATGACGCGTGGTTTTTCAGAAACTCTTCATAAAAACAGTCGTTTATAGAGTAATTTTCATGTATTTCATGTATTCTGAGGTTCATCGAAATTTACGGATAAACCTCAGAATGGTGAAAACGAGCCAACTTCCTGCTGTAGACCGAACGGTCCCTCTTGAGCAGATTAGCCAGTTCGCTGAAAAGGTCTCAATTTTCACGGATGAGCTGCGTAACACCATTCTTGCACCCCGCCCGCGAAAAGCTGCTCCTGTTTTCAAAACAGGGGAAATTGCTGAGATGTGCAACATCTCTCATTCCCAGGTCCAATACCTCGCAACCAAGAGCGACGGAGAGTTGCCGGCAGGTACTGCTGCCGGTACCGGCCGGACCCGCACATTCACGCTGGAGGAAGCACGCCTTTGGGTCCAGAAAGTCTCCGACATCTATCAGACTCCACTTGTTACGGGAACGCGTGAACCGGAAGGGAAAATCGTCATAACGGCCCAATTGAAGGGTGGCTCGGCAAAGACAACCACAACTATGTGCCTCGCACAAGGGCTGACGTTGCGCGGGCGCAAGGTGCTTGTCATCGACCTCGACCCTCAGGCCTCGCTTTCCGAACTATGCGGCTTGTACGCGGAAAAGGATGTGACGCCGGACGACACCGTGTTGCCGTATATCTACGACCAGGAAGTCGAAGGTGGCCTTGAAACAAGGGTTCAGTCGACTTACTGGGATGGACTTGACGTGATTCCGGCGCACACCGAATTGATTGGTGCGGAGTTCCATCTGCCGGCGATGCAGAAGATGAGGCCAGGCTTCCGGTTCTGGACGGTGCTTCGGCAAGGTCTTGAGCCACTACGCAAGCGCTACGACTACATCCTCATGGATACCTCGCCTTCGCTGTCGTACCTCAACCTTAATGCACTGCTGGCGGCGGATGCCATGGTTATGCCGATGGTTCCCGAAAATCTGGACTTCATTAGCTCTCTGTCGTTCTGGCGACTGTTCTCAGACGTATCCAAGAGCTTCATCAAGTATGAGCAGGACAAGAAATACGACTTTATTTCGCTGATGCTTTCGAGGGTCGATTACGGGCGCACTTCGTCCGCACCTATCGTGCGCGCATGGGCACAGAGCGCATACGAGAGCTGGCTGCATTCGATAGAAGTGCCGGCTAGTTCGGTGATGAGCACAGGAGCTCTGGCATTTTCAACGGTATTCGACGTAAGCAGTACCCATAGCGCGGCTAAGTCGTTGCAGCGTGTACGACAGCCCCTGGTTGATTACTGCCGTTGGGTGGACGAAATCTATGCAGAAAAATGGAGGAACGCGCAATGAGCAACATGCGAGAGCAGCTGCTGGCCAAGACGGCCAGCATCCGGACGACCTCATCAATCAAGGAAGATGAGGTCAAGCGTAGCAACCGAACGCAGACGGCGCCAGGCCTTGCGGGTGCGCTTGCAGTAGCGCAACTGCGTGTCCAAGAGCTGGAGTCCACTGGTGCCGCGTCGCAATTGTCTGTGTCCGACATCGTACCGAACCCTTGGCAGCCGCGGAGAGTATTCAACGAGGCAAAGCTGTCGGAACTGGCCGAGTCCATTCGTGAAGTTGGGCTTATGCAGCCCATCGTGGTCCGCCGCGCTGATGATATCTATCAGATTGTAGCTGGCGAACGTCGGTGGCGCGCACATAAGATGGTGGGGCTCGATGCCATCAAGGCTGTCGTTGTGGAGTGCTCCGACGAAGACATGGCTGTGCTAGCCCTCGTGGAAAATGTTAGTCGTGACGACTTGTCCGACTATGAAGTTGCCATGTCCATGAGGCAGACGGAGAAGGAATTCCCTGGCCGTAAGCGGATGGCCGAGGCATTGGGTATGTCCCGCAGCGGGCTCTACCAGTTCCTCTCGTTTGAAAATCTGCCGGACTTCATCAGGAAGGACCTCGATATCCAGCCGCGGCTGCTTGGCGGGACTGCTGCCCAAGCGATTGTTGCGGCAATCAAGAAGCACGGCGAAGACGGTATGAACGCAGCAATGGAACTCTGGCCGCTCGTTGTGAAGGGAGATATAGACCAAGGGAAGGTGGCAGCGGCGATTAAGGCGCTGGCAACGCGTCGAACGACCGCGACGAATTCCGCAAACGAGCGGAGCATCGATAAGTTCTTTGCTGGCAAGGAACACGCGGGATCCATTACCAAGGACATCAGCGGTATTACGGTGAAAATCAAGGCCGGTGTACTCACCGACGTGCAGGAGACGCAGATTCGGGAGCTTATCAGCCAGATGTTCCACGCTCAGCCTAAAGTGAACTGAGGAGCGTTTCATCCCTAACTTCGCCCGCCTTGCGCGGGCTTTTTTTTCGTCCAGCCGTTCCTAAAGTGTCTAGAGTCTAGACACACCGCCGGCTGGGTCGCTGTCCTTCCCAGAGCATGCGTGTCTAGACTCTAGACACGAGATCGGGCAGCGGTTAGCGGCTTCATGCGGCCACCTCGATGCCCGTCTAGAGTCTAGACACGCAGGAGAATCGCGGTCGAAATCTCAGCAGTTCACGGCTCCCGAAGCGACGATGGAGGTGGACGAGGTGTGAACATGTCTAGACTCTAGACACCCATCCGATGGAATCAGATAGGCAGGAGCTAAGCTGCTACAGAGCAGCGTGGCACGGAAGTCAGCGCTGGCGCCACAGCCTGTCAATTTGAATGCGAAAAGACTGGAACTCAGACGCTCTTCGTGCCAGACCCAAAGCCCGCGACAAGCATTCATCGCAGCGGCAAGTAAGCATCCCTGTTCACCTTCGGCCTGAAAAATCGCTGCTTGTTAAGCAAAACTAGCTCTAATAACAGGCGTCAGATACGAGAAGATGCACCAGTGCGAACATCCGTTACAACATGCACGTCCGGTGCTCTTGTACCTTTTGACGGACGAAACCTCGGTTCACGGCAGCCCCTACGGTCGAGGCGAACCAGACCGCAGGGGTCGCCAATGTGACTAGTATTGCCGCGGAACGCGCGACCATCTTCCTGATGTTGTTCCATGTCACGGTATTTCCTCTTGCAATTGCGTCCCTCGCCTGTGTGGTCCACAGAGGCGTGATCGTTTGGCGACGTGTCTATATCTCGGCGTGCTCAAGTGGCATCGCGTTAGAACTCCCCCACTTCCTCTCGCCGCCGCCGCTACCTGACGGCTCACCTCACACAGGGTCTATACGCCAATCAACTTCCTCTCGAAGCACGGCCGATTTCAGTCATCAGGTACAGGCCGGGCAGATTGCTGCCCAACAGGCGAGGCGCCAGCAGCGGGAAGCTTCCGCGGTTTTCAGCGCACTAGCCAGTTGCGCGGGGGACGGTTTCTTCGACGGAAGCGGTGCGCGCCGGATCGTGATCGGCGAGGGCACCCAGGAAATGACAGTTCGTGACTGCCCTGCGTGCCAGCCGTGTTCGCCGCGCTGATCATCGCGATGAGGAGACCTTGATCGGCGCGACGGCACCCGGCAGTCGCAAACGCTCCGAACGTTAGCGTGCCACGCGTGTACGGGCCAGTTGCGTCGCCAGCGCGCGTCTCAGTGGTTCGTCGTCGACGTACTGGCGAAAGGTACGCAGATCACTGTGGCCCATGTTCTCGAGCGCCGCAGAGGCGTCCAGACCATCGCGGACCGCCTGCGCGAGCCCTTTGGCGTAGGTATGGCGCAGCCAGTGCGTGGACGCGCGTTCAAACCGGTCGGCATCGACGCGCCGGCCGTGAGCGCGGGCGTAGGCGAGTGCCTCGCTGCACAGCCCGGTGACCAGTTTCCAGATCGCAGTGCGGCTGCGGATGCCCTTGAGTTCACCCCAGCGGGAGCGTCGCACCGACAGCAGTAGCGGCAGGTCTTCGTCCGGCTGCGGCACAGGTGCAGGCCAAACGCGATCCGGTAGGCTTGCAGCGAAAGTGAAATCTCGTCGCATGGCACCCAGCGGGCCTTGCCGCCCTTGCCGCGCTCGACGCGCAGCAGCCACTGGAAGGGCGGGGCGTCCGGAAACTCGCGGCGCAGTGCCTGCGGCACCGGTTCGATGCGTACATGGCCCATCCGGCATTGGACCACCTCGGTGGTGCGCAGGCCGGTCCGCTCAAACAGGTCCACCGCGAACAGGTCGCGCGCATTCGTCAGGCGCGCCTCGCGGCCGGACTCGGCGCCCGGGCGGGCGGCAATCGTCTCGCGCAGCAGCGCCGTGTCGTCCGGCGACAGGAAACGCGCCTGCTTTTCCGGCTCGCGCCGGCCGACCTTCGGCAGCCCGGTGGCCGGATTCAGTTGCAGGTAGCCGACGTCGCGCAGCCAGTCGAACAGCGATGTGACGATTTTCTGGGTCTGACCGGCCGAGCGGTCGCTGAGTGGTCGGAGAAAAGGTCGCCAGTCGGGTGAGCCGCGCCGTCCGCCAGGCTTGCGCATCGCCCACGGGGCCGGCGCCTGCAGGAAGCCGATGTAGGGGGAAAACTCGTCCAGCCCCCAGCTCGAGATGGGTGTGCCGGTCTGCCGCGCATACCAGAAGAGGCGCTCCGCCTCGGTGCGGTACTGCGCGAGCGTGGTCGTGGCCAGCCGCCCGCGACCGGTCGCCTTGGCCGCGAGCCAGCGGCCGACGACGTCCTCGGCGGACAGGTCCGGCAGCAGGATCGGACTCTGGAGCCGGTCGTGCGTTGGGCGACAGCTGACGTCAGCCCGCGGGCCGCGGCGACGGTGTCCAGCTCAGAACCGTCCACTGCGGTCATCGGGAGACTCCAGAGCCAGCTAGGGTCACGCGCACGACGCAACTAACGGTCTGCGCGCCGTCCGTCAGCGCTGGCCCGCTCGCGCGGGACCACAAGGTTATGCAGCGCGGCGGGGTAGCCGTCACGGGTGCGGGCAAGGGCAGGGCGGGCCCGTTCACCGGCAGTCTCCGTCGACGGGCTCGTCCGGTGTGCAATCCCGATTCGCCTCGAGCGCGTCGGCGAGGGCGGCGAATTCGACCCTGATTTCGTGGGCGGGATAGTCAAGGCCTTCCGGCACAGCACCGCAAAAAACCCGCAGACTGCCCGCGGGTGCTCGATGAACGGCCGGACCGGTTCGGTGGACGGCAGCGTCACGTCAACCAGCCCGGCACCGGTGCGGATGACCGAATGCGCGACAAGTTTGTGTGTGACGCCGTTGAAGTCCTCGTGCCGCCAGCCGCGCACCGCGCGCCTCTCCGGGTAGAGCGCGACCCAGCTGTCGGCGTTGTCGTGGCATTCGCCGCGCGCCGACTTCCAGTCGGCCAGCCGGTCGCCCTGCTGGTCGGCGGGACGGGCGCTGTCGAGCAGGGCGAGTAGCGCCGTGGCCAGCCGGTCAAACGGCGCACCGGCCGGAAACGTGCGGATGTCGGGGCCGTTCATGATCTTCCAGCCTCGGTGCTGGCCGGAACTGCGGGTTTGCGAAGAGGGTGTTCATTTCGCGAAATAAAAACCGATCTTGTAGAGGCAGACAAAGAATGCACCGCCAGACAGGACGAAGGGCGCCATGACGTCGACCGCACCTTCGAATGGGGTGTCCGGAGCAGAAAAACCCTGAGGTGCAACCATAGGTGCGCCCAGTCACCCAACAGCTACAGGCAGACGAGTTCGCTGCGGCCCAGTGCGCCTCCCGATGGCTTCCAGTAAGCAAAATACTCGAAGACGATCTGACCCTGCTGCAGCTTTGGCCGCCTGAGGGGCAGATTGTCAATCCCGCGTTCAGTCATTAGTACCTCCACGTTCACCCGGGCGAGACGTTTGCCTTCACCTTCTTCCCCCCACTTCTTCGGCACGCTGTCGATTCGATTCGTCATCCCCTCGATACCGTGGATCCACTCTGGCTTGGGGCCGCCCATGAGATAGCGGGTGACCTCGCGTTGCGCAACATCGCGGATCTCCTCCGCCACGAACCCGTACAGCTCGTCGCCCACGGCAGACCAGGCCTCGGTGGTCGCCGGGTCGAATCGGTAGCGGGTAAAGGCGTACACAAGTACCGCGCCGAGCGCACACCAGACCTTGAAGGGGCTGACGTTGCCGACCTCCGCGAAGCCGAGCAGGGTGCCGGTCGGCCGGAACGACAGATGGGAGAACGTCGAGTGAAGCAAAAGTGATAGCACCGCCGGAAACGCAATTCCTTGAATTCTCGGCCTCCGCCGCCCGACCGCTTCCAGATTCAGTTCCGACCTCGGAGAAGTGAAAGTTGGAATCTTCGGACTACTGAACTGAATGTTGGAAACTTCGATGATGGCCATGCTGCGAGTCCTGCATTCGAGCTTTGCGACGGTCTGTTATTGGCGCAGGGAGGCAAGACGACCGTGAAACATCCGGCGTTGAACTGGCCTCGCCCGGAAGTCCATGTGTGGTATGGACTTCCGGCAATTTAAAAGGGAATGTTTCACGAAAATACGCGGGTGCCGCCGGCGAGACGCGTTTCGCGAGCACATTTTTCGTCTGCAGCAGGCGACTCATTGAGCTCAACACATAGTTTGTATTGATTGGAACGTAAAACGTATCAATTGCTACGAGACGGATTGGACCCGTTACTGGCTTTGGCATCAAGCGGAGGTCCGCTGAGCATGCTCCACCCGGTCATGTTCTCCCAGCGCTGAACCGGCGCGGCCCCCGCCGGGCCACTGGCCGAGTCGTGTCTTCCGTTTTTGTACTACAACTGGGTAATTGTGTCGGAAGACTGAGGGCGGCGATGGTCAACCTGCGATTCGTCCGTGCTATCGACGATGTGCGCCCTTATGGGACGCATCGCTACGATGTCTATGGGCCCAAGGTCGACCGGCGTAGAACGTATTAAATCTGTCTCTATTGCGTCATTAAATCTGTCACCTCGCGTCGGCGCCCTAAAAGTGCAACTAACCGTCATTCGCGACAAACCCCTTCCTCTGGCTTCGCCACAAACTGTTTGTCAAAAGAGGGGGCAGTCTGCCTTACCGGCAGACGGCACCGAAATGCGGCCATTACCCGTTCGACACACCCGGGGCATCACTACCTAGTCGTAGAAGCATTCGCTCCTGGATCGCGAGGCGGTCCTGCCGTCGCATCGCCGGCGTCGTCGAACGGACCGGGAGGCGCCCATAGCAGAAATGTGAACGACACCAGACGCAACGGAATGGCGCTTCGATCACGCTGCTGTTGATCATGAACGGACTTTGCCGGCGACACTGCGGACATCGCGTCCGGAGTCTTTGCCGATGGACCGCACAGCGATGTTCCTCCGCAAGCTGATGCAGCACACTATGGTAGCCGTGAGCCGCGCACTGCCGGCAATACCTGAAAGACGCGTGGTACCGATCGCCCGGCGTCCTGCCGAGCAACGATGTGCGCAACACGTTCACAGGTAGTCGCAGCAGTCGGCGAAGTTCGTTGAGATCGATCGCGCTTCGTAGAGGGATCACTCCTTCGAGTGGATCAGCGTCGGGGCACATCAGGCGCATCAGCACATCGCCTGACAGTGCGTTGGCGCAGGCAAATTTCCACAGCATCGAGACAAGGGATTCGCCCGGCATGAGCCAATCAGGATTGAACCTGCAGCCCGGCGGCCTCCCGGGCTGCCATTCGTCAAATGTCAGAATAGGGAAGCGCACTGCCTCGAGCGCTTCACAGCTACGCTGTTGCGAGCACGCGTCCGGTAGCATGGCGGGACTGGATATAGCCGCAGTGCTGTACGGCGTGGGTCCACAAAGCTGGCTCCGGGCAGTAACCGGGCGCATCCTTGATCTCGCTTTCCTTGAGGACAATCTCGACGGCGCGGACGAACGACTCCATCGGCAGGTCGAGGTTGCCAGGTAAGCTCGCCTTGTGATGTGCAGCCTCGAACGTCTGCCATAACTGGCGGGCGTCGCTCACCAGGCGATAGCCGGCGTCAAACGCCTCGGGTACGTAAAAGCGTGTGAAGCTCCAGGGAGTGCCCTCTCCTGCGGCAAGCGTGGGCACGATCAGCGCGCCGGCCGTTCCGTGACGGCCTCACCTTCTTCCCTGACCACCTCATGGATCACCAGCGCGCGGGGGGAGGCGTGCGCTGCCTGTTGCTGCCCGCCGTCATCAAGACGAGAAGAGTTGGACCCAGTATCGCTAGCGGGCATGTTCGGGGCCCTTGAATGTCACGCGCCATTCGGCATTGTAAATCCGGCCGACCTGACTCTCCATTCGCACGACCGATGCCCGCGCGCAGAAGGGTTAGTCACTGGCGCGGCGTCTACCGCGTTGCGCAGGCCGCGCCGGGAACGGTCGTTGCGCTTGCTCTCGTCGAGGCGTCAGTCAGGCGCCGCAGCGCCGCCGGTAAGGGTGATGGAATGAGACTGCGCGTGGGTTATGAACTGGTGTATGAGTGTCCGCAACCGACGCCGATGCTCCTGATGCTGAACACGCATTATTCCCGTGCACAGGACATGCTCGTTCCGGATCACATCAACACCCAGCCGTGGGTTCCATTACGGCAGTATCAGGATGTGTTCGGCAACCTCTGCACGCGCCTGACGGCTCCGCCCGGCGTACTGACGCTGTCGGCGCGCGGTGTATTCGAGGTGCCGCCGAATCACGAAGTACCAGGCTCCAATGGATATCAACATACGATCGAAGAACTCCCCGACGAATGCATGATGTTCCTGCTCGGCAGCCGTTACTGTGAGACCGATCTGCTCTCCGAGTCCGCGTGGCAGATCTTCGGGCACACGCCGCTCGGGCGCAGTCGCGTGCAGGCGATTTGCGACTTCGTGCACAACCATGTCCGCTTTGACTACAACTGCGCACGCCCAACGAAAACAGCGTGGCAGACGTGGCAGGACGGTGCGGGCGTCTGCCGCGACTACGCACACCTTGCGGTCGCGATGTGCCGCGCGATGAACATTCCCGCGCGCTACTGCACGGGTTATATCAGCGATGTGGGTCTCCCACCTCCCTATGCGCCGATGGATTTCTGCGCATGGTTCGAGGCGTATCTAGGCAACGGCTGGGAGACTTTCGACCCGCGGAACAATGCGCCGCGCACGGGACGAATTCTAATGGCGCGTGGCCGCGATGCTGCCGACGTCGCAATCAGCAATACATTTGGCCCGTCGCTGCTCAGCAAATTCACGGTCGTCTGCGAGCCGGACAATTGACCCTCGAGCGACCTGCGGCAAGCGTGCCTCCGGTCGTACAGCGGAACGAGACAGATGCCGGGCGCATATCTTCGTGGACGACTGTGCGAACCCGTACTGCGCCACTTTCGGCCGATTTCACGCCTATCTCTAGATGGTCCTGTTCGATCAGATTGTTCAGGTACCTCGAGGACCGGACCTTCGTTTCCTCAGGCAGCAGACCGTCAGCGATCATCTCCCGCACGGCCCGGTGCGAGGCCGCATACCCATCGAGCGTGATCGTCTCCGGTGGCTGGCCCTGATGCTGGATTGCCTTGCTGAAAAAGGCTTTTGCCGCAGCCACGTCGCGCTTTGCCCTGAGCGTGAAGTCCACCGTCTGGCCGGCCCGATCCACCGCCCGGTACAGATAAACCCATTTGCCGCGAATCTTCAGATAGGTCTCGTCAACACGCCATGACCGACCTGACGGTATCGCAAAACGATTCCAGCGCTTCACGAACTCCGGTGTGAAACGCTTCACCCAGCGCATGATCGTGGTGCGCGCCAGCGACAGTCCCCGTTCGGCCATCATCTCAACGAGATCGCGCAGGCTGAGCTTGTAGCGAAGGTACCAGCGCACGCACAGAACAATGATCTCCCGATCAAAATGCCGTCCATCGAACAACCCCTCCAGACCTTTCCGTTTGCTCATCACCGGCCACCAGTTCGTCAAGCTCGCAACTTTAACCCATTCCCCCGAGCCTATTTGCGCCAGAACCCCCGGAACCCGCTTTCCACATCCAGTACCGTCAGCAACAAGGGCCGTGTCTGCCAGCTCAGGTCTTCGGGTGACTGTCATGACGGTTGGACCCGTGGTCCTCCGGCTTTCGGGGCCTCTGTGCCGCCTCACAAGGGAGAATCCGCGGCATTCGATTGGCAATCACCGTGTGCGGAATTCGGGACACGCAGGCCCGGCAAGGCGGACCGGATTCGTCATCCTGGGGAAATCCGCTGGCCGGGCACTTGCGGCCACCGGGCATACCACGTGCTGCTCGAAGTGAAACAGGAAAAATGATGGAGCCGTCATGGCGCAGCGCCTGCCAGTCGGAAAAATTGCTGCATGGTTTGTTGCCGTGCTGGCGGTACTGATTGCGGCGCTCGTCGTCTTTTTCCTGACTTTCGACTGGAACCGCGCGCGGCCGTGGATCGACGATAAGGTCACTCAGGCGATCGGCCGGCAGTTCCACATCACCGGCGACCTGAAGATCGGCTGGCAGCGTCCGCCGAGAGAAACCGGCTGGCGGCGCTGGGTACCGTGGCCACGCTTTTCCGCCCAGAACATCACGATCGCGAATCCGGACTGGGCCAGACACCCGCAATTCGCCACCCTCGACGAGATCGATTTTCAGGTTGAGGTTCTCCCGCTGCTGGCACGCGACATCGTGATTCCGACGATCAACCTGGTCAACCCGTCGATCGATCTCGAACGCCTCGAAGATAACCGCAACAACTGGACGTTCAGGTTCAACCAACCGACCGAGCCGTCCACGTGGAATCTCAAACTGCACGACATCGCCTTTGCGACGGGTCGCGTTGCCTACGCCGACCAGATCACCCAGGCCGACATGCAGGTCGGCCTCGATACCCTCGGTCAGCCCGTGCCGATCGGTGACGTCATGAAGCAGCAGGAGCAGGCGTCGCGCAAATCGTCGGCGCAGGTGGTCGGCAACAGCGGCGCGACCCAGCTCCACAAGCAGGTCGAAGCCAGGCAGGCCGAAGCGTCGGCGGCATCGGCGGCGTCCTCTGCCGCGGCCGCGAGCAGCGGGCCGGCGAGTCCGGCGAGCACGTCGGCGAATACCGGCACGACCAGTCAGCAGAAGTCGAAGTCTTCGGTGCCGCCTTATGGTCTCGGCTGGACGGTCAGGGGCACCTACAGGAAGACGGCTGTGTCGGGCAGCGGCAAGGTGGGAGGCGTGCTCGCGCTGCAGGACACGACGCGGCCGTTCCCCGTGCAGGCTGATGTGAAGATCGGCGATACGCATATCGCGCTGGCCGGTACCGTGACCGCCCCGGCGCACCTCGCCGCGCTCGACCTGCAGCTGTGGCTGCAGGGCGTCAGCATGGCGCATCTCTATCCGATCGCTGGCGTGCCATTGCCCGAAACCCCGCCGTACGCGACCGAAGGGCGGCTCGTCGGACAGTTCGCGGAAGACGGCAACGTCTTCAAATATGAGAACTTCACGGGCCGCGTCGGCGGCAGCGACGTGAACGGCTCGACGGTTTACGTGGGTAAGAAGCCGCGGCCGATGCTGTCGGGTGAAGTCGTGTCCAACCTGCTGCAATTTTCCGATCTCGCTCCGATCATCGGCGCCGACACCAACGCGAGCAAGGCGAAGCGCGGCGACGAAACCAGGCAGCCGGCGAACAGGGCGTTGCCGGTCGAGGAATTCAGGACGGATCGCTGGAAGGCCATCGATGCCGATGTGAAGTTCACCGGCCGGCGCATCATCAAGAACCCGGCTCTGCCGATCACCGATCTCTACACCCACGTGATCCTGACCGACGGCGTGCTGGCGTTGGAGCCGCTCAAGTTCGGCGTGGCGGGCGGCACGCTGGCATCGAACATTCACCTCGATGGGAGCACGGCGCCGCTCAAGGGACGCTTTGCGACGCAGGCGCGGCACCTGAAGCTCAAGCAACTTTTCCCGACCGTGAAGACGATGCAGTCGGCGCTCGGCGAAGTGAATGGCGACGCGGCGTTGTCGGCAACGGGAAATTCTCCCGCGGCGCTGGCGGCGACGTCGAATGGCGAAGTGAAGGCACTCGTCACCGATGGCACAATCAGCCGCCTGTACATGGAAGCGGCGGGGCTGAATGTGGCGAACGTGGTCTACGAGAAGCTCTTCGGCAAGCGCGACGTGAAGATCAACTGTGCGGCGGCGGACTTCGTGGTGACCAACGGCGTGCTGGAATCGCGCGTGTTCGCCCTCGATACTGACGACGCCGTGATCAACATGGATGGTCACATCGATCTGCGGACCGAGCAGATGGATCTCGGGATTCATCCGCATACCAAGGGCTTCAGGGTAGTTACGCTGCGCTCGCCGCTATATGTGAAGGGGACGTTCAAGAACCCGCACGTCGGTGTGAATGCCGCCGCGCTGGCCGTGCGTGGCGGGGCGGTGGTGGTGCTCGGGCTGGTCAATCCGTTTGCGACGCTGATTCCGCTGATCGCGCCGAGCAACAACAAGCCGCTGCCATGTGCGCAGATGCTCGCCGACATGCGGGCGGCGCCGAGCGCACCGCCGGCGGGGCAGAAGCAGCGTGAGAAGGCGGCACCGGCGTACCTGGCGTCGGGCACAGCGGGTCCGGCAGAGGATAGTCCGGGCGGCTCCGCGCGCACGCCGGCGGCAGGGAAGACGGCGCCTGCGGGTCCAGCGGCAGCCAGCGAGGCGCAGTACCGGGGACGTTGAGCCTGGATGTGAGGCGCGACGCGCTTTTCGCACGAGCGGGCGAGGAGCGCCTTTCGATCAACGACCTGGAGGAGCTGGGCTGATCAACAGGGCTCTGGGGCAACGTCCGCAGGCACGCTACCTGAACGGATGACGTTGGGTTGAGGGGCCGCCGCGCGCGCTTATCGCGAAGTCAACTGGAGGCAGGCGCGCTACTTGCGTCCCTGACGTTCAGGGCGATCCTCCGTGGCGGAGACGTAGATGGCGCTCATACATGGTCGGCGACTTCCGGTTACCGCGATACCTTCGTTCCTCTCACTGGCCATCGGCGTGGGTCAACGGTTCAGCACGGACCGGTGCATCATGATGGCCGCGAGCATTGCGTTCTACTGCGCCTTTTCGCTGGCGCCGACCCTCCTGATTGTGCTGGCTGTCGCCGGGTGGTTTTCCGGCGCCGACGCGGCGCGCGGCCAGCTGTTTGGCGAGATCAATGGGCTGCTGGGCAACGAGGCGCAGTGCCTCGCACGTCCGCTTCACCTTCACAATTGCGCCACTGCACCGCTTCATCACTGCGTCAGCGCGCATCCATCAACACCGCTGGGCACAACGGCCTATCAATCGCCATAGCCTCCAAGACTCCGACCGCATCGGAGCACTCCGCAGTTTCCTCCATCGAGGCTCGTTCGACGCCTGCCAGCAACGCGCGGTGGCGCACTCACATTCCTGTGGATGATGGCAGGCATCAAACAACCCGATTGTTGCCCCTTAAGCCCATCCTCGTTCGCGGGTCCCGCCTCGTTGGATTTACCGAAATCACGCGACGAGGCGATCACGTTCAGCTTCGACAAGAAACCCTTTGCTTCGCGGCTGTCAGGTTGCCATGCCAAGTTTTAGGTAATCGGGCCGTAACTAGCTTAGATAGTTTCGATCAATGTGCACGCGGAAGCTTATAAGGCGTAATCGTACCTTTCGTGCGAAAAGTGGCGGCGGTTTTGTCGAAGAAACGACTATGATTCAAAGGAATGCATTGCCAGCATCAGAGTGCCCTCATGGCTTGGTCCGGCCATTCTTCGACGGCGCGAGTCGGGCATGCGTTTCGCGACGGGCCGGAAAAGAACAATCTGGAGAAGTCGATGAAGCCTCGTCATGCACTCGCGGGGCCCGGTACGGCCTTCGTGCTCTCGATCTCGACGGCCTTCGCGGCCACGGCGCAGGCCCAAGCCGTCGCGCCGCAACCGGAAACCCCGATGGTGAAACCGCCGCCCGCGGCGGCTTCAGGCGCAGCGAGCGCGACCAATCCTGACAACATGCCCGTGAAGAATCCGGACAAGCCGACCAACGACAAAATCATAAGAAGCCCGCCCGCCAGCGCGGCGAACGCAAAATAGGCCAGTCCAGGGATTGACTTTAACGCTCAGCGCGTTCTGATGACGATGCTTAGGGCCGCAATGGAATCCAGCGAATGGTGAGATTGGCCGGATCAGCATCCTGAATTCACGAGATAGCGAGACTGACGGCCAGCGCCTGACCGGAGCCCTTACCGCGCGAGCGGTCCTTCGGCCATTTACCGCCGCAGGAACGCTCGTTCGTGAAGACATTCGAATGCACGATTCATCCTGACACCGGATACTCACACCGCCTTGCTAGCGCGACACGCCTACGCCTCATCCTCCCAGTCGTGCCATTCAACCGGATGCGACTCCAGATAGCGGTTCACCGCCTGCCCGACAGTAGGAAAGAAGTGTTGCTCGCCGATCGTCCCGAACAGACCGCAATGTTTCAGGCAGTCCTTCGCAGGTCCCTTCAGCTCCGCGAAGCATAGCGTCACGTTCAATGCGAGCAGTTCGTCATGGAGTCGGGCGAGCGTGTCGGCGGCGCTGAGGTCGACGTCTGTCACCGGTTCAGCTGCGATCACGATCCACGCGGTTTTCGTCGGCGCTTCGCGCACTGCCTGCAGCATGCGCCCGCGAAAAATCTCCGTGTTTGCGAAGAAGAGCGGCGCATCCCATCGCAGCAGGACGAGCCCGGGAATGCGGCGGACCTCCGGATGACGGACGACATCGTGATAGCCCTTCATCTGCTCGACGCGACCCAGCACAGCGGAATACGGACGCCACCCGCGCCATAGGAACCCAAGAACCGCGAGCGCAAGCGCAACGCCGATGCCGTTCACGACCCCGATCATCGCGACACCGACCAGACAAACGATCGATTGCACGAACTCGCTCGGCCTGAGTCGATAGAGCCGCCACACGCCGCGCACCTCGAGCAGACCGAGACAGGCGGCGATAACGACCGCGGCAAGTGCTGCCTGCGGGGTGTTACGCAGCGCCTGTGGAGCGAACAGCAACAGCCCCGCGACGATCAGCGCGGCGACGAGACCCGTCGCCTGCGTCTTCGCCCCTGCCGCCTCCGCGACCGGTGTGCGCGAACCGCTCGCGCTCACAGCGAACCCATGCGCAATGCCCGCCGCGATGTTCGCGAGCCCAAGCGAGACGAATTCCTGGTTGCGATTGACTGCTTCCCCGCTGCGCGCCTCATAGGTGCGCGACAGGATGCTGATATCGGTGAACGAAACGAGCGCGACGGCGGCAGCACCGCCGAGAAGCGCCGCCCATTCGTTGAGTGCCGGGGCCGGAATGCGCAGCGCCGGCAGCCCTTGCGGCACGTTGCCGACGATCGCCAGCCCGAAGCGCTGTGCGAGATCCAGCGCTGCGACCGCTACTGACGCACCCGCGACCGCAATGAGCACGCCGGGCACCTTTGGCAAGTAGCGCCTGCAGCCCAGGATCACGACGAGCGCCGCGACGCCGATCGTAACGGCCAGTTCATTGGTCTTGCCCGCGACGACGCCGCTCACGAGGTCGCGCACCTGCTGCAGGAATGAAGCGCCGTGCACCTGGAAGCCCAGCAACTTGGGTGTTTGTCCCAGTACGATCGTCAGCACGATGCCGTTGAGATAGCCGTAGCGGATCGGCAGCGACAGCAGTTCGGTGACGAAGCCCAGCTTAAGCATGCCGACCACCATGCAGATCGCGCCGGACAGCAGAGCGAGACCGCCCGCGAGGGCAAGCGCGTTCTCCGTATTGCCGTGCGCAAGCGGCGCGACGCTCGCGGCGATCAGCGCGATCAGCGCGACCAGCGCGGTATCCGGACCCAGCACGAGGATCCGGCTCGGGCCGAAAAGGGCATAGGCAAGCAGCGCCGCGAACGATGCATAGAGCCCGGATACGGCGGGCAAACCGGTGGCTTCCGCGTAGGCCATTCCTGCAGGCACGAGGACGGCGCTCAGACTGAGGCCCGCGATCGCGTCGTGGGGCAGCCATGCCAGCCGGTAGTTCCGTGCCACAGCAAGCCCGTTGACCCAGCGCGATACGATACGCACGGCGTGATTCGATGGCCGCTCGGGCTTACTGGTGTCGGGTTTCACGGGGCAGCGCGGTTCGAACCAGAGCGGCTGGTGATCGGAAATGCGGCTCGCATTGATCCACCCCGCAACCGCGAAGCCCGGCTTCGGGTCCCCGGCGAGGAAAATGAAATCGGATGCGAACGGTTGGTCGAGCCATGACTGATGATCGCATGAACCGGCCATCGCGGATGGGTTGGAAGCTGTATCACTACGAGTGATCGCGGATCATCGACATTCACGGCGATGCGTCGCCGCACCATCGATCGAATCGCGCGTGTGGCGGTCCATGGCCCATCTTGTGGCAAAAAAAAAGAACTTCCGCGAATCGAGCCTGGTCCACGAAGCTCGCGGCCGCCCGATCGTGCGGCACGAATCGCGAGGAGGAGGTATCGATGGAAAAAGGACGTGTTGCCGCTCTCGACACGGTCGGGCGCTCGCGATAGTCGGTGTCGTTGCAGTACATCTGTCGTTTCAGTTTCCAAATCTGCCGCACAGCGTCACGCTGCTGGCACGCATGGGCCAATACGGCGTGCAGCTGTTCTTCGTAATCAGCGCGATCACGATCTTCATGACGCTTGAAGCGGACCAGGGACGTTGCACGGGCGCACGGCACGTCACATTGCGTTCTATATCAAACGTTTCTTTCGCATTGCCCCAATGTATTACGCCGCCATCCCCGTGTACGGACTGATCAGCTACGGCGCGACGCGGTCAGGCTACGAACCCGCGTGGGTGCTCGGCGCCCACGGCGCCACGGATATCCTGCTCGACGTGCTGTTTCTGCATGCGCTGTCGCCGACCGCGATCAACAACGTGGTGCCGGGAGGGTGGTCGATCGGTGTCGAGATGCTGTCCTATCTGATCGCGCCGCTGCTGGTTTTTGTCGCGATGAACCGCACGCGGTTGCTGATCGCGACAGCGTTCCTGTTGACACTGTCGGTCATCGCGTTGTCAATCGGCGACTGTCATGGCACGCTCGACTGTCATGTGACGAACAACTCGTTCAGCTATTTCTGGCCGTCCGTGCAAGGGCCATGCTTCATCGTCGGAATGTGGGCGTGGTACGCGTTTCGCTCGCATCTGACGGGCCTATCCAGCGTGACGCGGCGCACAGCGTGGCTGTTTTTTTCGCTCGCCTCAGGTTTCGCGCTCGCGACGGCGACGCTTGGTGCGTGGCTCGCGAAAGCACATGAACTCGCGCCGGTCTTCGCTGCGTGCAGCGCAGTCGCGTTTCTGCTATTCGTCTGCTCTCGCAGTCGCGTCACGCGTCTCCGACCGGATGATTCAGGGACGCGACGCGTCTGTCGCGCAGGATCCTCGCACATGTCGACCGGCACTTTCACCGGAGTAGCCGAGCATGACGATCTCGACGAGGTGGCGTGATGAGCTGTACGTGCAGAGGCCCTTGAGGCACGTCAGTTGCTGACGAGTAGGAGGGCCGTCAGCGACAGGCCTATCAGTGGATCGATAGCTAATCTTTTAACTTGCAGCGGAGGAACAAATGCCTGCGAAATCGAAAGCGCAACAGATGGCCGCCGGAGTGGCGCTGGCCGCAAAGAAAGGGGAGAAGCCGGAAGCAGAACTCAAGGGTGCGGCGAAATCGATGTATGAGTCGATGAGCAAGGAACAGCTTGAAGAATTTGCATCGACCAGCCAGAAAAACAAACCAACCCATAAATCAAAATCGGAATAAAAGAATCTGCCACGCGTGTGAGCCGCAATCCGGCGGTGGGAGCGTTCGGTGGTGAGATCGTCTCCGAGGGCAGTTTCGATGCGCAAATCTGCCTGAGAAAATGCGAAGGTCTATGCACGCCTAGGGCAGGGAGCCGCTACAGAAGGAGGGAGAAAAACAGTGCATGAGGATTTGGCGGAGCCGCGTGAATCAATGATGGAACGGCAACTGGTCGCGCGCGGCATCGCGGAGCCGCGCATTCTCGACGCGATGTGGCGCGTGCCGCGCGAGGCATTTCTGAGTCCCGATCTGCGCGAATTTGCTTATGCGGACGCAGCCCTTCCGATCGGAGCCGGCCAGACCATCACGCAACCGTTCATCGTCGCGCGGATGCTGGAGGCGGCGCGGCTCGAGCCGGACGACCATGTATTGGAGATCGGCACGGGCTCCGGCTATGCGGCGGCCGTGCTCGCGGAAATGGTTGCACACGTCGATACGGTCGAGCGTCATCCGCAACTGGCTGAGAGCGCCAGCGACCGGCTCAACACGCTCGGCTACGGCAACGTGAACGTCTACACCGCAGACGGCACACTCGGGCTGCCGGAGCGCGCGCCGTTCGATGCAATCGTCGCCACCGCGTACGGCCCGGGTGTGCCCCCCGCGTTGAGCGCGCAACTCAAAATTGGCGGCCGGCTCGTGATGCCAGTGGGGTCGGATCCGGAGCATCAGCGGCTGATCCGGCTGACTCGCGACAGCAGCACGACTTATCATGAGGAAATGCTCGACCTTGTGCGTTTTGTACCGTTGATTGGTACTCAGGGTTGGGGCGACGTCGCAGGGCAGTGAGTCAACGCGGGCGCAGACATCATCCGAAGCCCCTGGGAAGAGACGGACTGACGTTCACCCGGCCCTATGAGGTTTGTAGAACCTCTGCGAGGTCATCGAGCGACAACGGCTTGATAAGATGGCATTCAAATACCCGTTCGTCACCTTGCAGTCTGCCGGTGCTGCCGGAGTAGCCCGTCATTGCCACGAGCTTGGCGCGCAGACGAAGTAACTGTGCAAGTGCAATGCCATCCATGACGGGCATGCTGATATCAATCAGGGCAACGTCAGGGTTGAATGACTCCACGATCCGAAGTGCGTCGGGTCTGTTCTGTGCCCGTTTCACTTCGTGCCCGTCCAGTTTCCAGCAACGTGCCCAGCGCCTCCGTGGCGTCCGCGCTGCCGTCCGCTAAGCCGTAAATGCGCGTCGGGTACGCTTATTGCATCGTTTATCTATTGCCCTTCCGACTAAACGCGGCACCTGAATTGGCGACGGTACTTATAGTTGATGACGATCCGAATATTTTGCGCCCGCTTCAGCTGCTGGCGGAGCGCGAGGGATATCGTGTGCTGACTGCGCAGAATGGCGAGGCGGCACAGGCGGTCGCTGTCATCGAGAGTATCAGTCTCGTTGTGACCGACTGGATGATGCTGCACGTCGATGGCATTGAACTGTGTCGACGGTTGAAGGGCGACATCGCAACGGCCGGCATTCCTGTGATCATGCTGTCGGCCGCGCGAGGTTAGCCGTGCAGGCAGTAAATATGTTGCATCCCATTTGCTATGCGAGTGGAGGTCACGATGGTCAGCACATTGACGAAAATTCTCCTCATCGTTGTCATTGCCACTTCGTGTGGCGGATGCTCGCGCAAGGACGACAGCGGAATCGCTATTCCAGGTGGACATAACAGCAACGGCAACGGTGCGTCATCGCCGCGGGCGGGCACGGATTCCTGAGTTCTTCAAGCTATCCGTCGAGTTCGACGCACACGCGCGCGAGGTGCCCGTCAGGTGATGGAACACAGGGGGGAAATGATCATGAGGTCGTTTGACCCGGAGCCGCGAATCGAAGTGATCGAACTGGGGCTGGCAGGGCTTTTCGCCTAACCAAAAGCACCGTCGGTGCGATCTTATGAGGAAGGAGACCGCCTGCATTTTTTGTTATCCTGGGTTGTCGAGTCAGAACGCGATACGCTGCTGGATTCGCGCTGCGTTATCGCGATCAGATTTGCGGAACCACAGATCGATCGCAACGGCGAGATGGGCACCGCCCAGCGCAGGGCGTTCCGGGACCGGTTGGGGCTTTCCGTCCGGCAACGCTTGGACGAACAGTACAAGCCGCCTCCGCTAGAGGGCGCCTGCTCGATCGAGCTCTATGTTGACGACATGCTTCTGGAAGTACAGGACACTGGAAGTCCTTACGTCTGAGGCAATGCTCAGGGATAAAAGTACGCATCGAGCGCCCACGGTAGCGTGATCAGGCGGCCCATCATAGCCGCGAGTGTATTGGCGACACGGCCGCGAACGAAATGGTCACTTCTTCGTCGCAACGACTGCTATCCACACGGATCCGAACGTGGTCCGCCTGGTGTGCCTCGCAACCGAGAATCTGCCAGGCCGCAATGACCCTCAAGTCCCCTGCCTTTGCGCGCACGGTGAGCCGATAAGGATCGCACTGAATCGCTCTGCTAGGCCAGATTGATCCCGTAACGAGCGCGACAGTCGGGCGATTTTCCATGCAGCACGCCAGTGCCGGGTCTTCCGCCTGCTGTTACCGCATTGTCTGGCTTTTCAGGCGACGCATCGTGCAAGCAAAACGCGTCACGGGGCGCTCGACTCCGAGAGCGCGGGCGATCCATTTCAAGGCATACCGCGCCCGGCCATGCAGGTGCGCCGCTTGCACACGGCGCCAGAAGCGCTGCGGCACGAATCCGGCAGAACGCGCCTCTTTCTCAAGCAACGCCTTGCCGCCCGGCAGGTGGATGAACGAACAGCCGCGAAACCACCGCAGGTCGCGATAGTTATTACCGGGCCAATGGCGGCCTACCGCCTGGTAAGCACCGACCTCGACAATTCCCTGTCCTTCATCGGCCAGTGTGTTCAGTGTCGCCGAGATAAACGCTTCGTCACCGTGATGCCCCAACCGGTCAATTTCACCGACATATCGCGTGTAAGTGCTGCGCGCGAGCAGCACCAGCCGGCGCAACGCCGCGGGGGTACCCAGCAGAAACTCGCCGCCGTACCAGCGCGGATTCCTGAAGCGCCGGCCCGCGACGATTTCCAGATCCGCGACGACCTTTTCGCTCCCGTACGCCGGAAATACCTGATCGGAGATGTCGAACGCGCCGAGACCTGCTTCAGCGCATCGCCCCATCAGCTTCTGCTCGAGTGGCCGCATCGCTACCATATCCGTGTCGAGCAGCAGCAGCATGGTGTCGGCGGGTAACGCGCCGGCGACCTGATCCAGCAGATCCAGTTTGAAATGCGCCGCGTAGAACGGTGTGTCCTTCGACAACTCGATGGTCGCGTTCAACCTCATCAGCGCCGGACGATTCTCAGGCGCCATGCTGTCGAGCCGTCGCGCGACTTCGGCGGGCGCGTTGCTCATGATGGTCAGCGTCGGCATGCCCACCCGTCGCAAACTGTTGTTCAGGCAGATCGCCTGACTCACGTACGACAGAGGGTCGCGATTCGTTGCATTGGGACCGGGGCTCGCATCGAGATCCACATAAACTAGCGTGCAGGGAAATAAGTTCATGTTGCTCCTGAAGGTTCAACACTGCTCTTCTATCCTTCTGGCAGACTCCCGGCTTTTCCGGGCGCTGCCTTCACTGTCCGGTCGTCGCAGCGCGATTACGCGTCACCACAGCGTCTCACACTCCTCCCCCAAGTACACTGTGAGGCAACCCGTCAATCAGGATCTCCAGATTCATCAAACGTCGTTAGTGGAAGCACCCGTAAAGGTGTTCATGGAACGAACCACACATGGAGCACCCATGACTGCGCGGCAAGACGGTCGACCATCGCGGGTAACGTTTCGCCCGGCGTTCCGGCAAAGACCAGACTGAGTTCCTCGAAACCCGCCTTGCGGTCACAACGTGCGCGGGTCCGTATCAGGTGCGAGGTATACGGCCGAATCAATTGCCACAGCGTGGCGACCCGGAGCTGTCCTGTCGGGCAACGAACTGACAGGGCCCAAAGTCCGTCCGCAAAGCCACCCGAATCGCGGAGGACGCCAGGCACGACGATCAATGCCCGACGATGTCGTGAGGCTGGAGCGTGGTTCATCGCTGGCAGTAACAATTACAAGGATTCGTGGAATCGGAACTTCCCCGGATCGGTGCACGCTTCGTGTTTGTCCGCATCCGCATTATCTGGCCGTCAACGGTCGCGCACTCTACGTTCACTCAGTTTGTTCACGTGCGCAACAACCATGCCTGTGACACGTCGACCGAAACGGATATCGGACTGAATTGTGCTGGGCCGCGTCGGTCCTTGCATGGTTCCTTCTCAGGAAACCAGGAAAGCGACAGAGTCCTGTTCCGCCAGATGGCGCACGAGCATGGCTGATGAGAAAACGAATGAGGATCTACCCCATACCCGCCAGAGGCATTTGTGACGGACTGCGTAACTACGTGCTATGCGCCCCCTTTCACGCATTCGTCACATAGGAACTGCACAGCCCCTTTGCGTTCACGAGCTTGCCCGCAAAGACCTCAAAGACCTGACATGGCCCGGTGGCGTCACCTGCCTTGCCCTGAAAGAACTGGCAGCTGGCGCAGGTCTGCCCAGCCTGATGTTTCGGGAGCCGCCCCCTGTCGACCCTCGTGGCATCGGTTCTGTAACCGAGTGCCTGCGCGTTGGTGTCTGACTCCAGCACCGGACCCGCTTGCGCCAATGCGTGCCGTATAACCGGCCATCCAAGGCAGCAAAACCGCAACAAAAAGATCCTTGTCGACTATATGCGCAGCAATCGCGGTTCGAGCACGATCGCGGCGTTTTCGGCGCACGGGCAGGGCTGGGCGTTTCGGTGCAGCTTGCGTGGAATGAAGTCGAGCACACGACTCACGACCCGTGTTGATCAATGGACCATCGGCAATCTGCGCGAGCGCCTTGACGCGCTTAAGAGCGACCCGTGGGCCGGCTACTCGAAGTGCCGGCAGCGCATCATCGCGGCAATGCGGAAGCGTCTCGATCGATCGGGAAAGAACGATTGAAGGTGTTCGCTCGAAATCTGCCATCGCCGATCGGCAGGCAAGTCGCGACTGAAGGCGCTGCCCGAAATCAGATACGCGTCGCCATAAACGCGGCGTTGCACGGACTTGCCGGAAGGGCTTGGACAAGCGGTGCCGGGGAGGGCGGCGATCCGCCGCTGTACCATCAGAACGTGTCCTTCACAGGCGGCAGCGATGCCGGTCCGCCTGGCCAAGCGTTCGGTGCCTCGCGTCAAGATATAGAGGGCTTACAGGCAAAGAGCTGCCGCTATCGTTGCGTCGAGCCTGCCGTCAGATCCGAAGCCGCGTGATCTTGGTGCCTTCGAGCGACACGCCGGCCATCAGGCCGGCATTGGTTAGCACGAACGCCTGCACCGGCGCGGTTGCGGTCGACGTATCGATATTGCCGTTCGCCCCCACCTTCACCACCGCAACGGTCGCGTCGGCACCGACTGCCCAGCCCTCGCTGTCGCGGAACCGTTCGAGCGCGTCCTGCGTCATGAAGAGGTAGACGATCGACTTGGACTGCCCGCCGATCTGCAGCCCGAACGAGCCGCCGGCCGTGCTGTAGTACCCGGCCGTCTGGCCGCCAACGCGCAACGCGCCTTCTCCGTACTGGCCACCGATCCAGAAGCCGGCCTGGATGACGGATGGAAACACCAGCACGCCACGAGCTTTCGAAACGAGCTCGTGCGAACCGTTGACGGTGGTATAAAGACGCGCGAGCGTCGAGTCGACACCGGCGTTGATGGAATGGCGTTTATCGGCATTGTCTGAAGCCTTCGACGCTGACGTGGTGGTACAGCCAGTGAGCCCGAGGCTGCTTGCCGCGAGCGTGGCACTGGTGGTCAAGATGAACTGTCTTCTGCGCATGATCTTTCTCCTGCATTAGCAAACAGCATTCATACTGCCCAGGTAAGAGCCCAGCGTGTGGGAAGACCCGCAGCAGCGGCAGTAGGGAAGCCTTACCCAGCACTTTGATGTTTCAGCATCAATCGTGCCGTGTGCATGTGACAGGTGGCCAGCCGCATGACCTGAAGCCGTCAGGACGCCGGCCTCGTCGATTGACGATCGAGCAGATCGAGGCTCGCGGGTACGAGTTCGCGCGGCTAATCTTCGCTGCCGCGCAGCCGGTGATACCAGTTCATCAAGGGCGTGGCCGAGACGCCATGTATTACTACCGACGTCGCGACAACGGCCAATGCGAGCGGCACCAATGGTGCGATGTCCGCAGCGGCGCCGTGCTCGAGCGCGTACGTGAGATAGTAGAAAGAACCGATGCCGCGAATCCCGAACCAGCTCATCAGCCGTCGCTGGGTATGTGTCGCGTTCGATCCCAGCAGCGACAATTCCACCGACACCGGTCGCACCAGCACGAACAGCGCGACGGTGAGCGCGACCGTTTGCCATGTGAACAGCGGCACTTGCAGATTGGCGAGCACGTTGCCGACCATCGCCATCACCGCGGCTTCGGCGATGCGTTCGAGTTCGATCGTAAAACCGAGCACCGATTCCGTCATATACGCATGCGCTTTGCTCGGATTCGTTGCGGTCGCGTCGATGTCTTCGGAATCGACCGTGCCGATTGCCTTGCGAGGCGAAATTCCCCCGCTCGCGCGATGCTCGACGCGGCGCATTGCGACACCCGCTGCGAACACCGCTAAAAAACCGTACGTATGTGCGAGTTGGGCAGCGCCGTACGTGAGTTCGATCAGGCCGAGCGCGAAAAATCCTTCGAGGCCGAGTGCCTGCGCATGGCGCGTGCGCAACCATGCAACCGCGTGCGTCGTGACCCAACCGAGCAGCCCGCCGATCGCGATGGCGCCGGCCACGCCCCACACCATGCTGCCCGCGAGCGTGAAGGTCAGCACGTCGCCGGCATTGGCAGCAGGCGCTGCGCATAACGCGAGGCCCAGCATCGCGAAGGGTAGTGCAATGCCGTCGTTCAGGCCACCTTCGCCGGATAGCGCGAAGCGCAGCAGATCGTGGTCGCCAGGATCGTGCACCTGGACGTCGTGAGCCAGCACCGGATCGGTTGGCGCGAGAATCGCCGCGAGCAGCAAAGACGGGCCCCAGCCGAGATGCAACACGAAGACGCCGACGAGCGTCAGTAGTGGAACCGTCGCCAGCATGGCGAGGAAGCCGAGCCGCAGCGGCACGGTCCAGAGCTTCTCGAGGACTCCTAGCCGCAAGCGCAAACCGATCGCAAACAGCGACACCAGCAGCGCAATTTCGGTGATGGTGCGAAGAAGGTGCGCGTCGGCGGCGATATCGAGGCGCAGCAGACCAATGCCCGGCGACCCGAGCGCGTAACCGGTGGCCAGGTAGAACATCGCAGCGCTACAGGGCAGCCGACGCAAAGTCGTCGCCGCAATGCCTATGAAAACAAGCACAGCACCGACGATGAGAAACCAGAGTGATTCTTCGTGCATGAGCATCCGCTTGAGGCTGGCGCGCGAACATTGCACGCGTCGCCGGTTGAAAGGCGCGCATTCCGCGCGATGCCCGGCCGCGCCTGCGCGTATGGCATCGGACGCTGTCGGACCGATGGTGGGCGCGGTGGCGCCTCAAGGCGAACGTCCGAACGCTTCGCGTAGTTTGCGCTTGGCCTGTTGCAACGTATCGCGGCGCGTCTTCGGCAGATTTCTGCCCGCGCGGTTGATATAGAAGTTGAGCATCGACATCGCGGACTGGAACGGCGTGCCCTTGCGGCGGCGGCTCTGCATCGACGAACGTTTGAGCGACTCCGCAATCGACTGCGCGCTGCCGGTTTTGAAAATGTTGTGCTCGATATCCAGCGCGTCACTGGTTTCCATTACGTGATGCGACCATTTCTGTTCACTCTTCGTGGCGCCGTTTTTGACGGTCTTCGCCTTGGCGTGCGCATGCGCTCGCGCATGCCGCTGGCGCGGCGGGCGTCCCGCCTTGCCGCGCGCGACTGGATGTTTCGGTTTGCTGGCGGCCATGGTTTTGCCTCCTTCGTGTGAAGTCGCTTGGCGGAGTGCTTCGTGTGTTTCGCGTGCTCAAAGCGAAACGCGCCGGACATCGCGTTGACGGATTGCCGGCAGATCACGGTGAGCAAGCCCCGAACCTGAAGCTGTCCGGACCAGCCTGCAACAGCGGCCGGATTACAGTTTCAGGCCGCCGGCCTTCGACGCATCCGACGATCCGGCCGGAATCTCGGCGACGCCCAAATCGTCGCGCCGGTTGAACGGATCGCGTCCCCAATGCGGCTCGCTGCCGTAGTACTGATGCATGGAGGTGGCCAATGTCTGATTCGCCATAGAAGGCCAGTGATCCTTATCGAAGCCCGGAGCGTTTTCCACGTGTTCGGCCGTCATCGACAGTACGAAGCATTTTTGTTGCGTATCGAGCGTCAGCGCGCGCCATGGAATGGCCAGCAACTTGTCGCCAATGCCGAGAAAGCCCCCGCTCGGTAACACCGCATACGCGATGCGGCCGGAGCCGACGTCGAGCATGATGTCCTTGATCTCGCCAATGTCTTTGCCGTCACTGCTGAGCACCTTGTTGCCATCGAGGGTCGCTGCTGCCATCACGTCCGGCCCCGGGACCGTCCGCGCTTGCGCTGCCCTTGCCGCCAATGCGTGCGCCTTGGCGCTGGCGCAGGTTGCCTTGCGTCTGTGGCTGGATCGGCATCGGCATGATCTTCCTCCTCTACAGGTTGAGTGTAAGGGTGTCGCAGCAACGGGCGTTCCTTCGGTTGTGCAGCCGCGGGCAACGGTCTAGGAAGGTCGACGCGCCGCGGTACGGCGCGCGTAAAGGATACTGGCTGGTTTGCAATTTTTTCGTATGAATAGATAAGTAAAACTAATGAACGTTTTTGCACGCATTCCTGCGTATGCAGAAGAAACACGTCTTGCGCTGCATCAGGGACGATGCGGCGTTGCGCGTGGTCGGCGTCTCCGCTGCCTGACCGTCTTCGCCGACTTCCGCGGGATCGGGCAACTCGGGCAGATTGTGGCTGTCGTTCGGTGGTGCCTGATCGTCTTCCGATCCCGGTGTGCTGGAGACCTCGTTGGATATCGGCGTGGTTTGCATCGCTTTCACCATAAAGACACTGATGCACGAAGACGACGCACGCCGCGTGCCAATGTTCTCCACGCCCGCATCGTTGCTGTTTCCGAGAGCGCACGCCCGGAAGGCGCCGACCTTGCTTGATCACTGGTGACAGCAACAACAGTTGCGTCGCAAGCGTTGAATGCCGCATTTACCCTACGGAGACGTCGAGTAAGGAGAGATCTTGAAAAAGCTAACCAAAAAAGCACGGCCAAACAATTACTGATGGTGATGGCGCTCGTATTGTTGACGGCCGTAGGCGGCTGCAAGCCCTGCTCTAGCGACAACGCCGGCGCCGCATTGGGCAGCAGCGGCGTGATGGGCGGTCACGCGGCGACCGGCAGCACCGCTGACACGAGTAGCGGCGCAGCGGGTGCAGCCGATAAGGCGAGCATGCCCGCCGCAGCCGCCGCGCAATCGGGCGCGAGCCAATGACCTTGGTCCGGCGCCGATTTGCGGTAGGGCGGTCTGGGTTGAAATGCCTCATGACCAGGCAGACGCAGGAGCGGCAATATAGGCAGGTTGAGGAGGTGGACAGGCGCGGACATACTGCTCCGGCTGTATCGGTGCAATCTATGCATGCCGCTCGGTTCTCGCGACGGTGGGAACAAGCGCGTGCGCTTGCATCGCGGAGATGCAATCATGGACTCAAAAATCCATTACCAGATGAATATCTGTGGCGGCGATTTCACGCATGTCAGAGAATGCTTCCGTGACTGGAAATCGCAGCCACTCGTGTATCGCTGGAACCAGCGGACGTGCGAGGGAAAACAGGAAGTGAGTCCACTGTCCGGACGTGTGTTCAACGACGGCGAGGTCGCGCACCGGGCGCTCGAGCGCGTTTGCGGACCGAGCGATCCCTACGCGCTCGCCGCCGAGATTCACGGCGGCGAGCGCGACCTATGGCTAGTGATGGCAGCGTTCGAAGAAGAAGCTTGAGGCGGCCCGCGCGCCGCATCTTCTCTGCTCGCAGCCCGTAATCGACGTGTTCAACGAGGCCGCCTCGCCGCGCGCGAGGACGCCGCCTGGCCTGCATTGACCGCACGGCGAGATGTTAGCGAGCTGGATCTGCCAGTGGGTTTCGCAACGGTTGCCTTGCGCACCGTACGCGACTTCTTCAGCAACGTTGTCAGCGAGCCTTCGATGCCGCCGGTCACCGCCGAGTCGCGCGTCTTGCGACCCCTGGCGTCTGCTTGACGCGCGAGCTTCGCGGCACGCTTGTCCGCCTGCGCGAGCAGCACGGCAAACGCCGCTTCATCCGCTTTCAGACCGCGACGCGCCTGGCCGGGCGGCAGGTCCTGCAATTCATCCGCCTCGAATGCGCTGATCACGGCCGGATGTATGTAGCAGCGCCGGCATACCGCCGGCGTATTGCGCAACAGCGTCGCGACGTCCTTCACTGTCGCGACGAAGTGCCGGCGTGCTTCCGCCGCGCTGTTGCAAATCAGCCGCCGCAGCGCGGCGAGTGCATAGACGCTGCCCGCCCAGGTCCGGTAGTCCTTCGCGCTGAAATCCCCACCGGTCGCGCGGCGCAGGTAGTCGTTGATGTCCGCCGAGCCGACAGTGCGGCGCGTGCCGTCTTCGTCAAGATACTGGAACAGATCGTGGCCCGGCAATTCGGCGCAGCGCCGCACGATGCGCCTGACGCGCGGATGGTGCACAGTGACATCGTGCTCGATACCGCTCTTGCCGCGGAACTTCAGGCGCACCTGGTCCGCTTCAATCTTCACATGCTTTTTGCGCAGCGTCGTCAGGCCGTACGACTGGTTATCGCGCGCGTATTCGACACTGCCGACACGGATGAGCGTCGTGTCAAGCAGCTGCACGATTGCGGCGATGACCTTGTCGCACGGCATGCCCGGTAACTTCAGGTCGCATGCGACGCGCCTGCGGATCTTCGGCAGCGCGCGGCCGAACGCGGCCATGCGCTCGTATTTGTTGGCGTCGCGTGAGTCGCGCCAGCGCGCGTGATAGCGGTATTGCTTGCGGCCGCGCGCGTCACGGCCGGTTGCCTGCAAATGACCGCGGGCGTCGGGGCAAATCCATACGTCCTCGTACGCCGGTGGAATTGCCAATGCGGCGATGCGATCAATTTCGCTTGCATCGTCGATGCGTTGGCCGCTCACGTCGAAGTATGCGAAGCCATCTTTTTCGCGCCTGCGCGTGTAGCCGGGCCTGGTGTCGTCCGAATGCCGCAGACCGGGCGGCATCGCGGCAGGGGCAGCTTGCTGGGCGATGTCGTCAGTGCGGCGCTGGGTCGGGTCGGTCGTGGCAGCCATCGTTGCAGGTAGAAGTTTCAAGCGGGAGGCGCGGGTTGCGCCGATGTCTCGCTGGAAGCAAAGGCGGTGCCCGGTGCGCGTGCCGGGCACCGCAGGATGCACGGGCGGACCAGTCCCGCCGATTGCTCGCCGTGGGCAATGGACAAACGAAGGAGAGCGTCACGAGCAGCACGCGGAATCCCGACGAGGAGCCGCGACAGCAAGTGAAGCAAACCGGCGGCGCAACAGGTGCGCGCGGTCCGGGCGATTCGTCCGAAAAGCGGCAGCGATGTTGTCGGCGCGAAGCGTCATGACTTCGATGTCGATTTCGAACTGGACAACCAAGCGCTCGACACTGGCGATACGGATCTCGGCAGTGACACGGACCATTCAGGCACAGGCGAGCGGGCTGCGGCCGACAGCGATCCGGGGCTGGTCCACGACGCCGACATTGAACCAGATCGAATCGTCGACTCATCGGCAACTGACGATGACGACCTCGACGAGGACCCGACGGGTCGCCAAGACTGTGCCCGCCAGGCATCCGGCGCCTCGCTTTCCGCGCGCTTTTGCCTGGGCATATCTTTTGCTGGCTAAGCAGGCATGCGGTGTCAGGCGCCCGCTCCCTGCATCTAGGTTGAAGGAGAAAACGCATGGCTAAAACGCTGAAAGCTCGCAAGGTGGCGATACTCGCCGTCGACGGCTTCGAACAGGCCGAACTGGTCGAACCGAAACGCGCGCTCGCCGAGGCTGGCGCAACGGTCCACGTCATATCAGCGAAGCCTGGCAAGATCCAGGGTTTCAATCATCTCGAGAAGGGTGACACCATCGAGGTCGATTCGACCTTCGACGAGGCCACTGCAAACGACTACGACGCCTTGGTACTGCCGGGTGGTGTGGTGAACGGCGACGCCATCCGTTTGCTGCCGCAGGCACAGGCTTTCGTTAAGGCCGCTGACAGCGCAAAGAAACCGATCGCCGTGATCTGCCACGGCACGTGGCTGCCAGTGTCGGCAGGGATCATCAACGGGCGCACGGTAACGAGCTGGCCGAGTTTGCAAGACGATATTCGCAATGCGGGTGGCACCTGGGTGGACCAGGAGGTAGTCGAGGACGGCAATCTGATTACCAGCCGCAAACCTGACGATATTCCAGCTTTCACCAAGACACTGATTGCGCAATTGTCAAAGCGCAAGGCTGGCTAAGCGAAGCTTGATTGCACGAGGCGTGCAGACGTTCTGTTAAATGCTGCACCTCGTCGTTCAGCCTGAGTCCGTGATATGTCCACCAAGGAGAAAATGCATGAAATTCCGGTATTCCCTGCAAATGATGACGCTTGCGCTTGCGCTGGGGCTGGGCGCAGCGTTGATCGGCGCTGCGTACGCGCAAGCGAGTGACGCACCCGCGAACGATGCGCCGATGAGCGGCACGAAGCTCTCGCCGGCAGACCAGCAGTTCGTGCAGGATGCCTCACAGTCCGACGCCACCGAGATCGCGGCAAGCAAAATCGCGCTCAGGAATTCGAGTGATCCGCACGTCAAGACATTCGCACAGCAAATGATCGTTGACCATACGAAACTTTCGCACGGCGTGGCCGCTCTCGCCACGAAGAAGGGGCTGGCCACGGCGCAGTCCGCCGATTCAGCACTGGTCGGCAAACTGCAGACGCTCAAGGGCCGCGAATTCGATCAGGCCTACGTCGAACAGATCGGGGTAGAAGCGCATCAACGAGCGGTTGACCTGTTCCAGCAGGAGAGCCAGAGCGGCACTGACGCGCAACTGAAGGCCGCAGCCACTCACGCATTGCCGACAATCAAACATCACCTCGCGATGGCGCAGAAACTCGCCGGCGCAGTGAAGGGTCCATCATGAACGTGATGCTGCTGCGGCTGGCCTATGAGGATTCCCTTATGCACATTACTTTTCCCGACGACCGCGCGGTCTTCGACGGCGCGAATCTGACAGTGCGCTTTGTGGCGTACATCGATGGCGAGCCGGTTGAGTGCACGATAACCGCCGAGGCACTGGAAGATCATTTTGGCGCAGATTCCGCGCTGGAACCCGCCTTGATGGCCGCCTTCGACAACGGCCGCAATCGCATCCGTTCGGTTTGCGCGGAAGCGCTCGGCCAGAACGACGGAGAAAGCGTTGTGCTACATAGCGGACTGTTCAGAGTGGAAGGCATGGAACCCGATCGCGGCACCACGGCATAGTCCGCATCGGCTATTCAAGGATGAAAGCAGGCCATATGTCACCCATCGTCGCAGCGCGCTTTACGAGATCTCCCGCTGCTGAGGACGCGGCGCAATGGCTCTTCAACGGGGGTCTTGTCGAAGAGGACGCCACCCTGTTTTTCGTCAATTCGAGCGGCCAGCATGTCACGATTGGTGCGGTGGTGGAAGCAGTCGTCGGCGTTGCGATCTTCGCGGCGTTTTTGTCGCCGCTTCCCGTGTCGCTCATCGCGGCCGGGGTCGGGGCGTATGTCGGGTCGTTGGTCGGCGCGATGTCGCGCACTCTCGAAGCCGGGAAGCCCGGGCATTGGGTGTCCTACTATGAAGAAATCCGGGACTCCGGTGTGCTGGTCGCCATCCACGTGTCGCCGGACAATCAGCTGGATGCCGCACGGGTGCTGCGCGACACGGCAGGCGCGACGATCGAACGTGCGACCGGCCGTTGGCAGCAAGGGCGGTGGGCCGACTTCGATCCGCGCAAGCGGCCGGAGCCGCTCAGCGAATTCAACGAGAAACGCCCTTGATTTAAGGGCGCTTTTCGCTGAAGTTTTCAGCGAGGCGGACGACAGGACGGCCCTGCATTGTCGAGCCGCCAATCGGGCGACGTGTTCCGGGCACGCCGCACGCGGATTCTTCGTCCACACGCTCCGGCCGATCGGGGCCGGTGAAGAACTGTTTATTGAATATCTGCTGGCTGATGACGATCCTCTGGATGTGGTTTTCCATCCCGACGTGCTGAAGCCACCGTTGCCAAAGGGCGTTGCATCCGACGGTGCTCCTGGCGCAAGCACGAGGAAATAGATGTCGCTGGATCCTGACGATTGGCGGTGACGTCGACGCCAGCGCGTATCGTCGACACATACAGGGGAGTGGCCTTATGCAGAAGCGGAAGTTCGCAAGAAAAAGTGCAGGGGAAGTGAATCTGCCGGAACTACTGGACCGGTTTGAACTGGCACTGACGGGGACGCCCGCGCGCACGTCCCTCTGTCGAGCGCTGTCGGATCTGAACCGGAGGCTCGGCCAGCGAGAAAATTGCTGCAGCGCCTAGTCGATTCACGTCCCCCCGCGACGTCGGCGCCAAACCGTCGTCGAATCCTGCCGCTGTTTTCTTAGAGACGGTTTCAAAAAGGCTCCTGCATAGATCGCTGGAGGGTATTCCAACAGATGAGGCAAGCGGCGAACTTCAAGAAAGCTTCATGGATCCTGGCAAGGCGCTCGTAGCGGACTCGAAGACG
>NZ_VOSW01000096.1 GCF_009690905.1 Paraburkholderia madseniana | reverse complement strand
ATCACTGACCATAAAGTGTCAATGATGTCCCCGCACGTCTGTCAACCATGTCCCCGGTCTATACACAGCCGGCAAAGAGAAGTAGGTGCCGCCCCGCACAGGGGCAACGCTAATAGACCACTAACAATTCAAGGAAAGGCCAACACCCTAAGAACACAGACAATGCCGCCGCCAAAGGCAAAAAACTACGCCGCCATTACAGCCCTCTTCCTCTCAGCCCGCTGCATAAAATAGTTCCCCAAAACAACCCCAACAGTAACAACAGCAATAAACAACGTAGCCAACGCATTCATCTCCGGATTCAACCCAAGCCGAACACGAGAAAAAACAACCAGCGGCAACGTCGTCGACCCAGGCCCCGACAAAAACGCCGACAAAACCAGATCGTCGATAGACAACGTAAACGACAACAACCACCCAGAAATAAGCGCCTGCGAAATCAACGGCAACGTAATGAAGAAAAACACCTTCAGCGGCGTAGCCCCAAGATCCAGCGCAGCTTCCTCAAGCGAAGGATTCAACTCCTTCACCCGCGACTGCACGATGATGGCCACATACGAAATACACAACATCACGTGCCCGATCCAGATCGTGAAAATACCGCGCCCGGCGGGCCACCCCAACCACTTGGCCATTTCGATGAACAGCAGCAGCAGCGAGATCCCCTGAATCACCTCGGGAATCACCAGCGGCGCATTGATCATCCCAGTGTAAAGGGTAAAGCCACGAAACCGCCCCATCCGGGCCAAAACAAACCCGGCCCACGTGCCAATAATCACCGAAGCAAACGCCGTCAGCAACGCCACGCGCAAAGATAACCACGCAGCCGCGATCAACTCGCTGTCCTGCAACAACGCCGCATACCAGCGCGTCGAAAACCGTGTCCACACCGTGACCAGTTGCGATTCGTTGAACGAATACACAACCAGACTCACGATCGGAACGTAGAGGAACAGAAAACCGATCCCCAAAGCAATGATCTGCAAAATTCGGTTCGGCTTCATCAGCGCCTTTCCTCCATCGCCTTCGCCTGCGCGTACTGGAAAAACGCCATCGGCACCAATAACAACAACACCATCGCGCACGTCACGGCAGACGCCATCGGCCAATCGGCATTGTCGAAAAACTCATTCCACATCACGCGGCCAATCATCAGCGTGTTCGCGCCGCCCAGCAATTCCGGAATCACGTACTCGCCCACCGCTGGAATAAATACCAGCAAACACCCGGCAATAATGCCGTTCTTCGACAGCGGCAAGGTGATCTGCCAGAACGCCCGCCACGGCTTCGCGCCCAGGTCGTAGGCGGCTTCCAGCAAGGTCATGTCCATCTTCACCAGGTGCGCGTACAGCGGCATCACGAGGAACGGCAGGTACGAATACACCATGCCGATATAAACCGCGGTGTTCGTGTGATACAACTCGATCGGCGTATGGATCAGCCCGGTCGACATCAGAAAGTTGTTCAGCAAACCGTTGTTCTTCAGGATCCCGATCCATGCATATACGCGAATCAGAAACGACGTCCAGAACGGCAGCATCACCGCCATCATCAGCAGATTGCGACTCGCCGGATTCGATCGGGCAATGTAATACGCCATCGGATAACCGATCAGCAAACACAGCAACGTGGAGATCGCCGCGACCACCACCGAATTCACATAGGTCGCGAAATAGAGGCTGTCGGTCAGCAGAAACGCATAGTGCGACAGGTCCAGCGCGACGTGAACCACCCCATCGGTGTACTTGGCGAGTTCGGTATAAGGCGGGATGCCAAGCTGCAAATCGGCAAAGCTGATCTTCACGACCAGCAGGAACGGCACGAGGAAAAACAGCAGCAACCAGATGAACGGGCCGGCCACCACCGCGGTGCGGGCAGTCAGATTGAAACGGCGCACCGGCCACGACGCGAAAGAACTGATCGAGCGCTTCATGACGTCAACACCACGCCGGCCGATGCGCTCCAGCGCACATACACCTCGTCGCCCCAGGTGGGCGGATCGATCTCGGTCAAGGCAAGGCTCGTCACGTTGGCGATCACCGTTTTGCCGGCGTCGAGTTTCACGTGGTACAGCGAATAGCCGCCCATGTAGGCGATATTCGTTACCACGCCCTTGCCCCAGTTGTACGCACCCTCAGGCGGTTTGCGCGTGAGCGCGATGCGCTCGGGCCGCACGGAAATCGTCACCGGCATGCCGAGCGGCCCGGTGATGCCATGGCTCACGTAGAGACGGACCGGCAAGTCGGGCGTTTCAATGAACACGTGATCGGGTTCGTCTTCGACGACGTTGCCGTCGAACAGATTGGTCGAACCGATGAACTCGGCCGAAAAACGGCTATTCGGATATTCGTACACTTCGTGCGGTGTGCCGAGCTGGATGATCTCGCCTTCGCTCATCACGGCAAGACGGTCCGCCATCGTCATCGCCTCTTCCTGGTCGTGCGTCACCATCATGCAGGTCACGCCGACCTTGTCGAGAATGTTGACCAGTTCGATCTGCGTGCGCTGACGGATCTGCTTGTCGAGCGCGGACATCGGCTCGTCGAGCAACAGCAGCTTCGGCCGCTTGACGAGCGAGCGCGCGAGCGCCACACGCTGCTGCTGGCCGCCGGAGAGCTGATGCGGCTTGCGCTTCGCAAAGCGGCCCATCTGCACGAGATCGAGCGCGGTCTGCACGCGGTCTTTCAGTTCAGACTTCGGCACACCTTCCTGCTTCAGGCCGAAGGCGACGTTGGCCTCGACCGCCATGTGCGGAAACAGCGCGTATGACTGGAACATCATGTTGACCGGCCGGCGATAAGGCGGCAATTGCGCGAGGTCTTCGCCGTCGATCAGGATCTTGCCCGACGTGATCGATTCGAGGCCGGCCAGCATGCGCAACAAGGTCGATTTGCCACAGCCGGAACTGCCAAGCAGCGCGAACAGCTCGCCCTTTTTCACCGACAGGTTGACTCCTTTGACCGCTGCAGTCTCGCCGAACTTCTTCACGATGTCGACGATCTGGACGAAATTCTCTGCTGCACCGCCTGCTGCGGCGTTCACGCCCGGGGACGGCACGGCGGCCCCTGCCATCGCGCCCGACTGGTCACTACTCATCACAATGCTTTACTCCGGCGTTTGACGAACAAAGCCCCCGGTGGACACCGAGGGCTTCTTGATGATACTTACCCGTTCACTCTGGCGGCGAATCAGCGGCCGGACTTGAATTCAGTCCACAGCCGCGTTTGCAGACGCTGGATTTCCGGCGGCAGCGGCTTAAGCAGGAACAACGTCTTGATGACTTCAGGCGAGGGGTACACGGCCGGATCGTTCGCCACGTCCTTGTCCACATACTTGCGCGCTTCGAGGTTGGCGCTTGGATAGTAGACGGCGTTGGTGATCGCGGCGTGAACCTGTGGCGTTTCGATGTAGTTGATCCACTCGAGCGCGGCTTCCTTGTTCTTCGCGTCCTTCGGAATCGCCATCACGTCGAACCACACCGGGGCGCCGCCCTTCGGAATGTAGTACTCGATCTTGTAAGCCTTCTTCGCCTCGACCGCGCGATGCTTGGCGATCACGACGTCGCCCGACCAGCCGTACGCGAAGCACACGTCGCCGCCAACCAGGTCATTGATGTAGCCCGACGAGTTGAACTGCGTGATGTACGGGCGGATCTTCTTCATCATCTCGAGCGCGGCGCGGTAGTCGGCCGGGTTCGTGCTCATCGGGTCTTTGCCGATGTAGTGCAGCGCGGCGGCGAACATCTGGTCCGGCGCGTCGAGCACGGACACGCCGCAGGCCTTCAGCTTCGAGATGTTTTCCGGCTTGAAGAGGACGTCCCAGCTGTCGAGCGGCACGTTCTTGCCGAGGATCTGCTGCGCCTTGGTCACGTTGTAGCCGAGGCCGGTCGTGCCGTATGCCCAGGGTACCGTGTACTTGTTGCCCGGATCGGCGCCGGCCACGAGGACCATCAGCGAGGGATCGAGGTACTTCAGGTTCGGCAGCTTCGATTTGTCGAGCGGCGCGAAGATGCCCGCGGCGATCTGCTTGCCGGCGTAATTGCTGGTCGGCACGACGATGTCGTAACCGGAACTGCCGGTGAGGAGCTTGGCTTGCAGCGTGTCGTCGCTGTCGTAGTTGTCGTATTTGACCTGGACACCGGACTGTTTGGTGAAGTTCGGAATGGTGTCCTTGGCGATGTAATCGGACCAGTTATACACGTTGAGCTGCGTGTCTTTCGCAGCAGCCGTCAACCACGGTGTCGCGCACAGAACCAGTGCCGCCACTTGTCCCACTACCCGTCTTTTCATCCCGTTCTCCGATCCTGACCGGCCCGACCCGGCTGTCTTCAACCACGCCGCGGCACACCGCACGCGGCTCCCCTGAAAAATCCGAAAACTACCATTAATTGTTGCGCGCACCAAAAAAAATGCTGGGCTGTCGCGCAAACGGTACAGCGTAAGCCGCGCCGCTACAAAATGGGCGCAATTTTAGCGGGTTATCGGCGCGTGTCTACCCGAAAAAAACACCAGTGGCGGCCCCGGTGTTATCTCGTTGTCAACTTACGCCGACCGCACCCCACCGGGTTCGCATCAAGGCGGCAGCCAGAGGCCGCTTTCCCTGAATCTTATGCCTTACAGCTAACCTCGATGCGAGCGTAAGCCACCCGTCGCGCCACGGCATCGGCACCGGGCGCGACCTTGCACAGATCTGCCGCGAAGGCTCCAGCCGCCGCGTCACGCTGTTCCTGTGGCTGACGGCCGGCATGCTGATGTCGGCGGTCAGCACCTTCGTCCTGCTGGCGCTCCAGCAGGCAGGCGGCCGCCGGCTCGCGGCGGGCATCGTCGGTGCGACGGCGCGTTGTTGTGGCAGTTGGCGTTCGGCGGACAAGGCCGCCTTGTGTGATTTATTTGTGACCGAAGTGGTTTTGTAAGTATTTTCCAACCGTCTACGGCAGTCCGAACGGCTGGCAACTCGACTAAGACCAACTAGCAGCAATGAACGGCGCGAATCAGGTACAGCATTGCGCGCTGAGTGGTGGAATTCGAATCGAGGCGAAGGCGGCAATGGATACTGCCAACCGTGCACGCATCTGTGCCATGGCGAGCGCGACGCCGGGGCGCGATGGCCGCATCGGTTAACATAGCGGAACTTCGCTTCTCCGCCCCAAGGTTTCCGATGGCTTCGAATCTCCACGATCTTCCCGACAGCCCGTGCATCGGTGTCTGTTCCACGCTTTTCGACGAGGTCTGCAAAGGCTGCGGCCGCACCGCCACCGAAGTATCCAACTGGGTGTTCCTGAGCGACGAGGAAAAACGCGCGGTGTGGGTACGCATCGAGCAGGACGGCACCGCGATGCGTTTCAAGAACGACAAGCTGTAGCCTCCCGCGCGCCGTGGCCACCCGCATCGGCCCTCTTGCCGGAAAACCCGTCTCCCGACTGGGATCGCGATTGCAATAAAAAACGCCGGACATTCCGGCGTTTTTGCGTGAGGAGCGCAGCTTCCCGCGCGTGGCGATCAGAACCGCATACCGACACCCAAACCGACCACCACCGGATCGATATTCAGCCGGCCAAGCGACTGACCGCCGAGCGTTGCGTCGGTGTGCATCCAGATCTTCTTGATATCCGCGTTGACGAACAGCGACTTGGTCACCTGCACGTCCACACCTGCCTGCAACGCGGGACCGAAGCTATGATTGGTGACCGAAATCGGCTGACCGCCCGCATTCAGGCCGTTGTTATAGAACAACGTGTAGTTCAGACCCGCACCGACGTACGGCCGGATACGCCCCGCGTGGTTGAAGTGATATTGCAGCAGCAGCGTGGGCGGCAACACGTTCACACCACCGAGATTGCCGAGACTCGACGTCAACTGATGGCGCGACGTGCCGAGAATCAGCTCGACGCCGAGGTAGTCGCGGATCATGTAGGTCAGATCCAGCTCCGGCACGATGGCGTTGTTGACGCCCACATCGAGCGCCGACAGCGACTGGTTGGTCTCCACGTTCGGCATGATGCTGATTGCGCGCAGACGCACCAGTACGTCTCCGGCGTGAATGCCGCTCATCTGGTCGTCGCCGGCAGCCTGCGCCGGTGAGGCCAGCGCGCCCGCGCCTAACAGGCACGTCGCGACGAAGGTTGCCTTGATTCTGTTCCTGAGCAAGTGCTTCATGTGCTTCCCCGAGTGTTGTTTGCGTGCGGGGATTGTCGAAGTTCCTGTCAGGTTTCACGTTGACCCGTATCAACCGAGCGAGAACGCCCAACGACCTGCGACAGCGGGTCGCGTCGCGCCGGTCAGAAGCAGTTCGATCAGGTCGTGGACGCTGCGGATGGCCGTGCCGAACGGCAAGGCTTCGCGGCCGCGAAAGAACAGACCGTTGGCCACGTCGCCGCGCAATGCCGCGGCGAGTCGCGTGTCGATGCAGAAGTGGCCGAACTTCTCGACACCGTCGCGCCAGCCACACACGCTGAGGCATTCGAGCCCGGTCGGGCAGACGTGTTTGAGCGCGCCGACCTTCGCGCGGATTTTCGTTTCGTGGCGCAGATAGCGCATCAGCCATGGTGTTTTCACGGCGCGCGCGGGCAGCCCCGTCACGCTGACGAATTCGACGATGTCGTCGGGCGTCGCTTCGGCCAGTACGCGTTTGAAGTTCGGATGCGCGTCGCCTTCTTCGGTCACGGCGAACGGTGTGCCGAGCTGCACGCCGCTGGCACCGGCGCTCAGCAGTTCGCGCACAGCTTCGTGACTATTGATGCCGCCCGCGACGATCAAGGGCACGTCCTGGCGACGCAAACCAAGCGATGTGAATACCGCATCTAGTTCCTCAAGCACACGCAAGAATTCGAAGCGCGGGTCGCGCATGTCGGCGAGATTGCTCACGCCAAGATGGCCGCCCGCGTGGGCCGGATGTTCGATCACCACGGCGTCTGGCAGACGGCCCTTTTTCATCCACTTCTTCAGCACCAGCGCGACACCGCGGCTATCCGACAGAATGGGGATCAGCGCGATGTCGTGGCCGTGGGTCATGTCCGGCAAATCGAGCGGTAAGCCAGCGCCCATGACAATTGCATCGGCGCCGCTTTCGCAGGCAACGCGCACGTAATCCGCCTGCGCGTTGACCGCTTTCATCACGTTGACGGCGATCATGCCGCGGCCTTCGCTGAGTGCCTTGGCGGCGTGGATTTCACGCGCCAGCGCGGTGAGGTTCGCCTGTTCGAGCGTAGCCCGGTCGGGAGATTGCCGGCAGCGTTCGATCAGATCGGGATGATGATGGCGCAGGTCGATGCTCGCGATGGTGCCGAGTGCGCCTTCGCGAGCGACGCTGCCGGCCAGCCGGTGGGCCGAGATGCCGACGCCCATGCCGCCTTGCACGATCGGAAGCAGCGAGCGGCCGCGGGTAAGGAGTGGTGGGAAAGAGTGAGAGGTGTGCATTGACGACCCGATTGGTGGACTATCGAAACGGTGATAATCGATCGTCGGGCGCGGCGTGCCTTGCTTTGGGTCAAGGAGGCAGTTTGCTGGTTTGGTTTTGAGAGCGGTTGGTTGACGTTGGTCACGTCACGGTAAGGTTGATTCGTACGGACGGACAAACCAGAGCCAGCATGCACGACGCCCACCATGAAAAAAGCCCACTTCGAAGAAGCAGGCTTTTTCTTGCACTACACCGTGAAGCAGAAAGCGCTTACTGCACGCCCTGGCTCAACAGGAAGTCTTCATAGTTGCCGCCGAAGTCGTTCAGCGTGCCGTTGGTCTTCACTTCGATGATCCGGTTCGCAAGACCGCTCACGAACTCACGGTCGTGCGACACGAAAATCAGCGTGCCTTCGTACTTGTCGAGCGCGATCTGCAGCGATTCGATCGACTCCATGTCCATGTGGTTGGTCGGCTCGTCCATCAGCAACACGTTGTGACGGCCCAGCATCAACTTGCCCCAGATCATGCGGCCCTTCTCACCACCGGAGAGCACCTTGACCGACTTGCGGATGTCGTCGGCATTGAACAGCAGACGGCCGAGCGTGCCACGCACCATCTGCTCGTCATCGCCTTCCTGGCGATAGCCGTCGATCCAGTCCATCAGCGTGACGTCGGTCGGAAACTCTTCATACGTATCCTGCGGCATGTAACCGACGTTCGCGTTTTCGGCCCACTTCACGGTACCGTGGTCGAGCGTCAGCTTGCCGAGCAGCGAACGCAGCAGCGTGGTCTTACCCGCGCCGTTCTCGCCGATGATCGCGATACGCTCGCCCGGCTGCACGCTGACGCTGAAGTCGTTGAAGATCTGACGCTCGTATTTCTTCGAGATCTTGTCGGCCACCACCGCGATGTTATGCAGCTTCTTCTCGTACTCGAAGCGGATGAACGGATTCTGCCGCGAAGACGGCTTGAATTCCTCGATCTTGATCTTGTCGATCATCTTCAGACGGCTGGTGGCCTGACGCGCCTTCGACTTGTTCGCCGAGAAGCGGCGCACGAAGTCCTGCAGGTCGGCAACGCGTTCCTTCGCCTTGGCGTTGGCATTCTGCTGACGCTCGCGTGCCTGCGTGCTGGCCAGCATGTAGTCGTCGTAGTTGCCCGGATAGACCTTCAGCGTGCCGAAGTCCATGTCGGCCATGTGCGTGCAGACCTGGTTCAAAAAGTGCCGATCGTGCGAGATGATGATCATCGTCGAGTTGTACTGGTTGAGCACGTCTTCCAGCCAACGGATCGAGTTGATGTCCAGGTTGTTGGTCGGTTCGTCCAGCAGCAGCACGTCCGGCTTCGAGAACAGTGCCTGCGCGAGCAGCACGCGCAGTTTCCAGCCCGGCGCGACGTTGCTCATCGGGCCATTGTGGTCTTCGATCGCGATGCCGATGCCGAGCAGCAGCTCGCCCGCACGCGCTTCCGCAGTGTAGCCGTCGTACTCGGCGAACTTCGCTTCGAGTTCGGCGGCGTGCATATAGTCGTCGTCAGTCGCGTCGGGGTTCGCGTAGATCGCGTCGCGCTCGGTCATCGCGGCCCACATTTCGGCGTGCCCCATCATCACGACGTCGAGCACGCGCACGTCTTCGTACGCGAACTGATCCTGGCGCAGCTTGCCAAGGCGGACGTTCGGTTCGAGCATCACGTTGCCGGAGCTCGGTTCCAGATCGCTACCCAGTATCTTCATGAAGGTGGATTTGCCGCAGCCGTTCGCACCAATCAGGCCATAGCGGTTCCCTCCCCCGAATTTGACCGAGATGTTCTCGAAGAGGGGCTTTGGCCCGAATTGCATGGTGATATTGGCGGTAGACAGCACGGCGCGTCCTTTGAATGTGATATCGGCGAACAACCCAATATTTTAGCAGGTTATCGCGAATTCAACCCACGCAAGCGCCGTGTTCACGCGTTTCGACGCCGCTTTCACCCCCGGTTCGCGCTTCCCCGCACGCCTTCTAGCCGCCGCGCGGCGTCTGCAAAACGCCGATGAAGGCCGACAGATCGGCCTCGCCCAGCCCCATCGCCGCGCCGAGTCGCAACAGTTGCTGGACCGTCGACGAAACCGGCATCGGCGTGCCCGTCTCGTACGCTGTCGCGGCGACCGTGTCGATGTCCTTCTGGAACGTACGGAATGCGCCGATCGGCGCGAGGCCGCTTTGCGTCATGCGCGGCACGAAAATCTGCAGCAGCACCGAATCGGCCCAGCCGCCGGCGAGGCCTTGCGTCAGTTTGGCGGCGTCGATGCCGCTGCGTTGCGCGAGGCTCACGGCCTCGGCGATCGCCGCCAGGGTCGCGGTGACGATGGTCTGATTGCAAAGCTTGGTGGTCTGCCCCGCTCCGACCTCGCCCATGTGTGTGACGCGGGCCGAATAGGCGTCAAGGAGTGGCGTGACCGCCTCGACGTCTGCCGCGGCGCCGCCCGCCATGATCGCCAGCGTGCCCGCCGTCGCGCCCGCCACGCCGCCGGATACCGGCGCGTCGATCCAGCCGACGCTCGCGGTGCCTGTGCCCGCAGATTCTCGCTCTCGCTCTCGCTCACCCTCGCCCGTAGCAGCAATCGGACCTTCCGCCGCAACGGCCGCCACCGCCGCCGCGCGCTGCGCGAACGCGCGCGTGGCGGCCGGCGGAATGCTTGAGTGATCGACGATCCAACGCACGCGTCTCGGCGCGGCGGCATCCACGCTCAGCAGTCCCTCGGCGCCGAACACCGTTTCTTCAACCGCCGCCGCATCCGCGACGCACAGCAGCACCGCCTCGCACCGCGAGGCCAGTTCGCGCGGCGTATCGACCACCTTGGCCCCGTCCGCCAGCAACGCTTCCGCCTTGGCCCGCGTGCGATTCCAGACATGCACGGTATGCCCCGCGCGCAGCAGATGCCGAATCATCGGCGCGCCCATCAGACCGGGACCGCAAAAACCAATTTCCACTTTCAAGCCTCGTCAGGTTTCAGATTGAGTTGCGCGGACATCATAACGGCCCCTCCCCGCCGCGGCATATCGGGCACGCGATGTGCGGAATGACCCGCTCACGCGCGGGACATGGGGGACGTCAACGGCGATCCATTGCCTATACTTTTTTTGCACACCAACGAAGGTCAAAGGAGGAAGTTCATGTCAGAACATGTTTACAAACAAATCGAACTGACCGGCTCATCGACCAAATCGATCGACGACGCAATCAGCACCGCGATTACAAAAGCGTCGAAGACGCTGCGCAATCTGCACTGGTTCGAAGTGACGGAAACGCGGGGCCAGATCGAGAACGACAAGGTCGCCTACTGGCAGGTGACCATCAAGGTCGGTCTGCGCATCGACTAGCGCTTCGGCTGAAACAGCTTCAACACATAATCTGAAGCAAAAAAAAGCTGCGTCCGTACTGGACGCAGCGTCTTAAAGCAGCGGTTGCTGAGACCGCCGCCTGGTCGATGGTGATCCCGTCGATCGCGACCCGATCATTCGCGACCCGGTCAATAGTCACGCGATTCGCTCCCGACGACCGCGCGAGCCGGATTACTTCGGCAGCGAACCGTCCACGCCTTCCACATACCAGTTCAGGCGTTGCAGTTCCGGATCGGCCAGCGTCTTGCCTGCCGGCACCTTCACCGCGCCGGACTGATCCTTGATCGGGCCCGTGAACACGTCCCACTTGCCGCCGGCCAGTTCATCGCGCTTCGCCGCCACCTGCTTCTGCGCATCAGCCGGAATCGCCGACGTGTTCAGGTCTTCAAGATTGACAGCCTTCTGCGGAATGCCCCACCACACCGGATCGTTCTTCCACTTGCCGTCCAGCACCTGCTGAATAGCCGCGTTGTAATACACGCCCCAGTGCGCGACCACCGACCCGAGGTGCGCCTCAGGACCGAACTTCTTCATGTCCGAATCCCAACCGAACGCATGCACGTGCTTTTCCGATGCGGTCGCGAGCGTCGCGCTCGAATCCGTGTTCTGCAGCAGCACATCGGCACCCTGCCCGATCAGCGTTTCAGCGGCCTGCTTTTCCTTGCCCGGATCGAACCAGCTATTGATCCAGATGACCTTGGTGTGGATCTTCGGATTCACCGAACGCGCGCCGAGCGTGTACGCGTTGATGTTGCGGATCACTTCAGGAATCGGCACCGATGCAACAAAGCCGAGCGTGTTGGTCTTCGTCACATAGCCGGCAGCGACGCCTGCCAGGTAGGCGCCCTGGTACATGCGCACGTCATAGGTGCCGAAATTCGGCGCTTTCTTGTAGCCGGTTGCGTGCAGGAACACCGTGTCCGGGAAGTCCTTTGCGACCTTCAGTTCGAAGTCCTGGTAGCCGAAGCTCGAACCGATGATGATCTTGTTGCCCTTGTTCGCCAGATCGCGGAACACACGTTCCGAGTCGGCCGATTCCGGCACGTTCTCGATGCGGGTGATCTTGATCTTGTTGCCGAACTTCGCTTCGGCTTCCTTCGAGCCCTGATCGTGCGCGAAAGTCCAGCCGGCGTCGCCCGGATTGCCGAGGTAGACGAACGCGACGCCCGGTGCGTCGGCCGCTTGCGCGGTTTGCACGAGCGGCGCGGCAAGCGCCAGGGAGGCCGCACCCCATGCGAAGGCGGTCAGCAGATTTCTTCTCTTCATGTTTTCTCCTGTCGTGTTTGTCGATTGATTTGAAACGTGTGATCGGTCATATGAAGCGACAAGCGTGTCATCCCGCCGAGAAAAACGGCTTGCCAAGCGACGCCGGTGCATTCAGACGAATCGTGTTCGGGTTGCGCGAAATCAGCACGAGCACGACGACGGTCGCGACGTACGGCAGCATCGCCAGAAATTGCGTCGGCACCGGCACGCCGATGGCCTGAGCGTAAAACTGCAGACCCGTCACGGCCCCGAACAGCAACGCGCCGATCAGCAGACGCCCCGGGCGCCATGTCGCGAACACCACCAGCGCGAGCGCGATCCAGCCGCGGCCCGACGTAAGCTGCTCCTGCCACAAGTGCAGGTTGACGATCGAGTAATAGCCGCCAGCGAGACCCGCCATGCCGCCGCCGAAGGCCACCGCGCCGTAACGCACGCCGACCACCGGAAAGCCGACCGAGTGCGCCACTTGCGGCGATTCGCCGACCGAACGCAGCACGAGGCCCGCACGCGTGCGATACAGGAACCACCAGATCACCGCGAACATCAGGAACGCGAGGTAATCGAGCGGCGTGAGGCTGAAAAGCGCGGGTCCGAGCACCGGAATCTTCGAGAAACCCGGAATGGTCCACGTGTCGATCGTGGCGCGCACCGCGGCCGACGTGTACGGCTTTCCGACATAGGCTGACAGGCCAATGCCGAAGATCGTCAGCGACAGGCCGGTGGCGACCTGGTTAGCAAGCATGGTCAGCGTGAGGAACGCGAACAGCAGTGACATCGCGAGACCCGCGACGATCGCGGCGACCACACCGAGCCACGGGTTGCCCGTAATGGCGGTGACCGCGTAGCCGGTCACCGCGCCCATCAGCATCATGCCTTCAACGCCGAGGTTGAGAACGCCCGACTTCTCGGTGACGAGTTCGCCCGCGCCCGCGAACATCAGCGGGATCGCGGCGGTGACGGCGCTCGAGGTAAGCGCGCTGGCTTGTTGAATATCCATGGAGATCCGCCGGGAAAATCAGTGGGCTTGCGCGGCGGCGGAGCGCCGGCGCACGCGGTAGTTCACGAACAGGTCGGCACCCAGCAGGCAGAACAGCAGCAGCCCCTGGAACACGCCGGAGAGCGCCTGCGGCAATTGCATCGAGGTCTGCACCGCTTCGCCGCCGAGGTACAGCAGCGCCATCAGCAAGCTCGCGAGCACGATACCGACCGGATGCAGCCGTCCCACGAACACGACGATGATCGCGGTGAAGCCGTAGCCCGGCGACCATGTCGCCTGCAACTGGCCGATCGGACCAGCGATCTCGCCCATCCCGGCGAGACCCGCCAGACCGCCGCTGATCAGCAACGACGTCCAGATGGTTTTCTTGTCGGAGAACCCGGCGTAGCGCGCGGCGAGCGGCGCGAGACCGCCGACGTTCATCCGGTAGCCCGCGAAGCTCTTGCGCATGAAGAGCCACACGCACGGAATCGCGATCAGCGTGATGAACACGGACGCGTTCAGCCGCGTGCCGCGCAGCCATTTCCAGTGCCAATCGCCGGAAAAGGTTGGGTACAACGCGTCGCCGCTGAACATCTCCGAGAGCGGGAAGTTCATGCCCTGCGGATCGCGCCACGGGCCGCTCACCAGATAGATCAGCAACTGCGTGGCCACATACGTGAGCATCAGGCTCACGAGAATCTCGTTAGTGTTGAAGCGGCTTTTCAGGAGCGCGGGAATCGCGGCCCACGCCATGCCGCCGAGCACGCCGGCGATCATCATGGTCGGCAGAATCCACCAGCCGGTGGCCTGATCGAAATAGATCGCGACACCGCTGGCGGCGATGCCACCAAGCAGCATCTGCCCTTCAGCACCGATGTTCCAGACGTTGGCGCGATAACCGATCGCGAGGCCGAGGCCGATCAGGCACAAGGGCGAAGCCTTCAGCAGCAGTTCGGACCAGCCGTTCACGCTGGAGAGCGGTTCAATGAAAAACGCGTGCATGGCTTCGAGCGGATCACGGCCGACCAGGCTGAAGATCAGGAAGCCGATCACAAGCGTGAGCAACGCGGCGATCAGCGGCACGGCGATCTGCATCGTGCGCGAGGGCGTCGTGCGTGCTTCGAGTCGATACGGAAGAATCATGGGAGCGTGTGCTTATGTGAGTGCTTATATCTGGTTCTGGTGCTTATGGGCCTTTAGCGTCGATCAGCTAGCCGATCGCGCATCGATCTGTTCAGGCATGCGCCGGCTGTTCCGCCGACGGCGCCGCGCCCTCGCGGTCGCCGAACAGGCCCGCCATCCAGCGGCCGATTTCTTCGGCATTGGTCGCCCCCGTGGCACGCACCGGCGAGAGTCTGCCGCCGGCCAGCACCGCGATGCGATCGCAGATGTCGAACAACTCCTCCAGTTCTTCGGAGATCACCAGAATCGCCACGCCGCGGGCGGACAGGTCGAGCAACTGCTGACGAATAAACGCTGACGCGCCGACGTCGACGCCCCAGGTCGGCTGCGCGACCACCAGTACTTTGGGCGCCTGCAGAATCTCGCGACCCATGATGTATTTCTGCAGATTGCCGCCGGAGAGGCTTTGCGCCAACGCTTCCGAGCCGCCACAACGCACGTCGAAGGCTTCGATGCAACGCTTGGCGAAGGCACGCATAGCGCCCGCCTTGATCCAGCCGGAATTCACCATCTGCTGTCGATGCGCGGTGAGCAGCGCGTTTTCCGACAAGGTCATCGCCGGCACTGCGCCGCGGCCGAGGCGCTCTTCCGGCACGAAACCAAAACCGAGCGCGCGCCGGCCGCCTGCGCCGAGGCGCCCTGCCGCCTTGCCGCAGATCGTGACCGCATCGGCACGCGTGCCGCGCTTTTCACCCGAAAGCGCCGACAGCAATTCGGCCTGACCGTTGCCCGACACACCCGCGATGCCGAAGATCTCGCCTGCATGCACGCCGAACGACACGTTATTGAGCGACGTGCCGAATGGATCGTCGCTTTCCACCGACAACTGCTTCACGTCGAGCAGCACCGCACCCGGCGTGTGTTCACGGCGCGTGTAATCCGGCAGCGAATGGCCGACCATCAACTGCGCGAGCGACGCATGCGTTTCTTCTTTCGGCTTCACGTGACCGGTCACGCGACCGCCGCGCATCACCGTCGCTGTGTCGCACAGTTCCTGGATTTCGTCGAGCTTGTGGCTGATGTAGAGGATGCTGCAGCCTTCTGCCGCGAGACGCCGCAGCGTCTCGAAGAGCTTGCGGACCGCTTGCGGCGTGAGCACCGAAGTCGGTTCGTCCATGATCAGAAGACGCGGATTCTGCAGCAGGCAGCGCACGATCTCGACGCGCTGCCGCTCGCCCACGGTCAGGCTATGCACGTGACGTTGCGGGTCGATGTCGAGGCCGTAGTCGGCGGAGACTTCGCGGATGCGTTTCGAGAGTGTCTTCAGATCGAAGGGTTCGTCGAGCGCGAGCGCGATGTTTTCGCCGACCGTGAGCGTCTCGAACAGCGAAAAATGCTGGAACACCATGCCGACGCCGAGCTTGCGCGCCGCCGCCGGGCTCGCGATCTCGACCGGATGGCCTTCCCAGCGGATCTCGCCGGCGTCGGGCCGCACCGCACCGTAGATGATTTTCATCAGCGTGCTTTTGCCGGCGCCGTTTTCGCCGAGCACGGCATGGATTTCACCCGGCGCGACGATCAACGTGACGTCGTCGTTGGCGCGTACGGCCGGGTACTGTTTGGTGATGCCCTGAAGCATCAACCGGGGCGCCGCCTGTTCCGGCCTGTTTGCCGGCTGCGCGGCGGCGCCGTCGCTATAAGAAGAGTCGCTCATGTGATTCCGTAGTACGTCAGAGACTGCCGGTCGCAGCGCGTCCGCCCGCCCTGTCAGCAGACGATCCGTCACCACAACCGGATGACAATACCTAAATCGACCGGCTCAGTCGAGCCGTCAAAATTCCCCGCAAACCCCCGTCGCAGCGTGCTCTGCGGGTATCCCACTCTTGACGTGGTTTTGTGTTCATATTAAAAGCCATATATACCCACGCCCGTTCGATCAGCCAGAACATATATTTCGGAGAAGTCATGAGTCAGCAACGCGAGGCGATCGATACGTATCTATTACGCGTCTTGCACACCCTGTTGATGGAACGCAGCGTCACGCGCGCGGCCGTCAAACTGAATCAATCGCAACCCGCCATCAGCGCGGCTCTGCGCCGTTTGCGCGACATCACCGGCGACCCGCTGCTGGTGCGCGGCAAATCCGGCATGGTGCCGACCGAGTACGGCCTGCGCCTGCTCGAACCGGTGCAGAACGCGCTGCGCGAGATCGAACGCATCAAGTTCCAGCAACACAACTTCGATCCCGCCACGTCCATTCGTTGCTACCGGATCGGCTGCCCGGACTACCTGAACGTGCTGTTCGTGCCGACGGTGGTGGAACGCTTTCGTCAGGCCGCGCCGAACGCGACGCTCGAGTTTCACTCGCTCGGGCCGGCGTTCGACTACGAACTCGCGCTCGAGGACGGCAAGCTCGACATCGTGGTCGGCAACTGGCCGGAACCGCCGGAGCAATTGCACCTGTCGAACCTGTTCGTCGATCAGATCGTCTGCCTGATGAGCAACGCGCATCCGTTCGCCAAACGTGGCGGGTTGACGCTCGACCAGTACCTGAATGCCCCGCATCTTGCGCCTACTCCTTACTCGGTGGGCCAACGCGGCGCGATCGACGTGCATCTCGCGCGCGAACGGTTAAAGCGTCACGTGGTCGTCACGTTGCCGTACTTCAATCTGGCGCCTTACGTGCTGATCAAGTCCGATCTGATCTTCACGACGACGCGCCTGTTTGCCGACTACTACGCCAAGTTTCTGCCGCTGACCGTGGTGCCCGCGCCGCTGGATTTCCCGCCGATGCAGTACTACCAGTTGTGGCACGAGCGCGTGCATTACTCCGACGAAGTGCGCTGGCTGCGCAGTCTGGTTGCCGAGGCGACCAAGACGTTGATCGACAAGCCTTAATCTTTGCTATGTGCTCTATCGGCATCCAGTCTTTGTGGATGCCGATAGAGCTGCTTCTTCTACTTCGCCCTTACGCCATCATCAGGCTGCCGCTTCGTAAAGCGTCTTTGCCAACCGGTTGTGCTGCTCGATGACCGGTCCGAGTTCCAGCGTCGTTAATTGACCATTTTTCACCACCACCTTGCCGCCGATCACGCTATGGCTTACCTGCGACGGCGCGCAGAACACCAGTGCCGCGACCGGATCGTGCAACGCGCCCGCAAACAGCGGCTGACGCAGATCGAAGGACACGAAATCCGCCGCCATGCCCGGCGCCAGTGCGCCGATGTCGTCGCGATTCAGCACCTTCGCGCCGCCTAGCGTCGCGATCTCCAAAGCTTCACGCGCGGTCATCGCATCCGGCCCAAAGCCGACCCGCTGCAGCAACAGGGCCTGGCGCACTTCGGCGACCATTTGCGCGCCGTCGTTCGACGCCGAACCGTCGACGCCCAGGCCCACCGGCACACCGGCGAGGCGCATCCGCTTGACCGGTGCAATCCCCGACGCCAACCGCATGTTCGAACACGGGCAGTGCGCAACGCCGGTGCCGGTGCGGGCGAACAGTTCGATGCCCGCGTCGTCGAGTTGCACACAGTGCGCGTGCCACACATCGTGGCCGACCCAGCCGAGGTCTTCCGCATACTCCGCCGGCGTCATGCCGAACTTCTCGCGGCTATACGCGATGTCGTTGACGTTCTCCGCCAGGTGCGTGTGCAGCGACACACCATAGTGCCGCGCCATCACCGCCGATTCGCGCATCAGATCGCGGCTCACCGAGAACGGCGAGCACGGCGCGACCACGACACGCAGCATCGCGTAGCGTCCTTCGTCGTTGTACGTCTCGATCAGCCGCTGCGTGTCCTTCAGGATGTCCGCTTCACGCTCGACCACCGAATCCGGCGGCAAACCGCCGTCCTTCTGCCCCACGCTCATGCTGCCACGCGCTGCATGAAAACGCATGCCGATCCGCTCTGCCGCGACGATGCTGTCGTCGAGGCGGCTGCCGTTCGGGTAGATATACAAATGGTCGCTCGAGGTCGTGCAACCGGACAGCAACAGCTCGGCCATCGCCGTCAAGGTCGAGACTTCGATCATCTCCGGTGTGAGGTTCGCCCACACCTTGTAGAGGTTGGTGAGCCAGCCGAATAGCTCGGCGTTCTGCGCGGCCGGAATCGCGCGCGTCAGGCTCTGATACATATGGTGGTGCGTATTCACCAGCCCTGGAATCACCAGGTGGCCGCGCATGTCCAGCACTTCGTCGGCCGTTTGCGGCAATTCCGCCGTCGATCCGACCGCGACGATGCGGTTGTCCTCGATATACATGCCGCCGTCGCGCAGTTCGCGCCGGGCGCCGTCCATCGTGACCAGCACGTCCGCGTGCTTCACCAGCATCGTTTTCTTAGGCTTGTTTGGCTTCATAGCCGCCTGCTCCATCGTCATTCGTTTCTCCGCTTCATTGCTTCCGTGCAAAGCCGTTCGAACGCGATGGGACGGCACGCCAACCGCGCCGCCGCGTCCCGTCGAGCGCCGTTGGCCCGGTTACCCAGCGTATTTCCGCCGTCTTCGGGGTGTGCCGCGCTTCACTTGTGTTTGCTGCGGCGCACAGGTGTAACCTTCAACGGTCAAAATAATGCTGACAACTCGCGCCAGTGCGATACCCAACCTCACGCTGTCGATATAGTGGGCCTTTTTTGGCGCCGGTACGATCCGCCGGTGAATGAAATGCACGGCAATAGTCGAATGAATCGACTCAAAGTGGCTTTCAACAGGCTGTCTGTCATGCGCCAGGTATTATCTTTCCTATCTCGCGCGCGCTGACGTGAACATCCTTTTTACAATGGCTGCCACGGCGCTCGCTTCAATTCGCCGACGGGTATGTAGCCACTGACGTGGAGCCTCGATCCGCCGCAACGTATTCTGGATCGGGCCGCCGCCGAAACCTCGCATTCACATAAGGAAAATTGCGAATGGGAAAGCTCACTACCCACGTGCTCGACACCGCGAACGGCCGTCCCGGCGCGGGCATCAAGGTCGAACTCTTCGCGCTCTCCGGCGACACCCGCCGCGCGCTCAAAACCACCACCACCAATGACGACGGCCGCTGCGACCAGCCGCTGCTCGAAGGCGACGCATTGGTCCCGGGCGAATACGAGCTCGTATTCGGCGCCGGCGACTACTTTGCATCGATCGGCACGAAAGTGCCGGAGCCGCGTTTTGTCGATCGCGTCGTGTTGCGCTTCGGCGTGGCCGATGCCGGTGCGCACTATCACGTGCCGCTGCTGGTATCGCCGTGGTCGTACAGCACCTATCGGGGCAGCTAAGCCGAACGGAGCGTATTGATAGGCGTTGGAGGAAGACGAGGTTGAAGTCGCGCTGGCTGTATTTGCGAGCGCGCCCGATTGCACTGTGCGGATCTTTGGAGACACCCGCGAAGCGCAATCGAACGCGAGCGACTCGACCCGAAGTTCCAATAAAAAACGGCGCTGTGCGAACTGAGCGCACCGCGTCTCTCACCCCGCAGTCTGCGCAGCGACACCGTGCATGCCGACAACCCGTCAGCCGGGTCACCGAAGGCGTAATCAAGGCACAAGCGTCGTTGCGCGTACAACGAATCAGAAGTGGAGGAGTTTCATGGAAGGCTTTATCACTGACTGGCTGAACCTGGCATTGCGCTGGTTCCACGTCATCGTCGCCATCGCCTGGATCGGCGAATCGTTCTATTTCGTCGCGCTCGACAACAGCCTGAAACCGCCTACGGACCCGAACCAGCGCAAGCGCGGCGTGTTCGGCGAGTTGTGGCACGTGCACGGCGGCGGCTTCTACAACATGCAGAAGTACACCGTCGCGCCGCCGGAAATGCCGGACGACCTGCACTGGTCCAAGTGGCCGTCGTACACCACGTGGCTGTCGGGCGCGAGCCTCTTCACGGTGCTGTATTTGCTCTCGCCGTCCACGTACCTGATCGACAAGAACGTGCTCGACATGGGCCCGGTGGTCGCGGTTGCTTCGGCACTCGGCTTCCTCGCCGCAGGCTGGATCGTGTACGACTCGCTGTGCCGTTTGCTCGGCAATAAAGACAAGGTGCTCGGCATCTGCGTCGGCATTTATGTGGTGATCGCGGCGTACCTCGCGTGCCATATCTTCGCGGGCCGTGCGGCTTACCTGATCATGGGCGCGATGCTGGCAACGATCATGTCGGCGAACGTGTTCTTCGTGATCATCCCGGGTCAGCGCAAGATGGTTGCCGCGATGCTCAAGGGCGAAACGCCGAACCCGATCTACGGCAAGCGCGGCAAGCAACGTTCGGTGCACAACACGTATTTCACGCTGCCGGTGGTGTTCGCGATGCTGTCGAACCACTATGCGATGACGTATACGAATCGGTACAGCTGGGTCGTGCTCCTGATGATCATGCTGGCCGGCGCGCTGATTCGCCAGTTCTTCGTGATGCGTCACCGTGGCCAGGTGCTGTGGTACTTGCCGCTGGTGGGTATCGTGCTGATGTTCGCCGCCCTCTTCTCGACGATGCCCAAGCCGATCGTGCCGCAAGCGCAGGCCGCGAACGCGCCGACGGTCAAGGTGGCCGATATCGCGCCGGTGCTGCAACAGCGCTGCGTGGCATGCCACTCCGCCCATCCGACGATGATGGGCAGCGCCCCGGCTGGCGTGTTGCTGGATACGCCGGACGAGATCTCGCAGAACGCGCAGCGGATCTACCAGCAGGCCGTGACCTTGAAGGCGATGCCGCTGGGCAACGTCACGCACATGACCGACGACGAGCGGATGAAGATCGCCGCGTGGTTCGAAGGCGGTGCGGTGAAGTAAGGCGCTGGCCGGGTGTTGCGCCCGGCTTCGCAAAGCATGAAGCGGGCTTTTCGCGTGAGCGGGAAGCCCGTTTTTTTGTTGGTCATTCGGTTCAGACGGCTTGTCAGAATGACAAGGGAAGTTGTAGCCCGTGAGACACAAAACCATAAGAACAAATTGTGTCTCATGGGCTACAACATGGCTAAAATCTACCGATTTGACGCTCCGGGGCTACAAATGACCAATCTCGCTGACGTATCGAACATGCTGAAGACCGTTCGGCGCGAAAGTCACCTGTCTCAAGAGGAATTGGCGCGCCGCGCGTATGGAAACGCTGGCCAAAAACGATATGAGCGTGTCGGTGCTCGTGCGCCTGCTCGAAGCGGCCGGCTACGACCTCAAGTTCGTCGCGCACGGCCACGGGCGGACACTCGAAGATATCCTGGCTGAACAACGCATGCCGGACGCGGACTCATGAGGCTCGACGTACGAGCTTGCGTCCCGCAGTGCGAAATAGTCCGCATATGAAAAAAAGCCCACAGCGTGCACTGTGGGCTTTTTTATAACCAGCTTGCTCAACGTACTACGCTAAGGCAAGCTAAGGCAACGACCTCAAACGGTCACCGCGCTCAACGCATCTTCAGTCAGCCAGAGCGACTCGGCCAGATCCTGCTCGTTCAGGTTCAACCCGTCGCCGCCACGATCGACGACGATAAAGTCGCTCACGTCGCCCAATGCGATCAGCGGATGGTGCCAGACGCCCTTCGCATAGTTCACACCTTGCCAGCCGCTCGTCACGAACGCGCGAATCTGCTTCGGGTCCAGCTCGCCAGCCGGGGCCACGACCACCAGATACGGTTTGTCGTTCAGCGGCACGAAGGCCTGGCTGCCCAGCGGATGACGTTCGAGCATCTTCACTTCGAACGGCAACGTGCGCGGCTGACCGCGAAACAGGTTCACCAGCGTGCGGCCGTTCTCGTCGGTCACGTCCACTTTCGCAAGGTCGTGATAGCGGATCGTGGTGCCGAGGTTGATCGGAATCTGCTTCGCGCCTTCGAGTTCGACCACGTCGCCGAATGCGGCGAACGCTTCCTTCGTCAAGGGTTCGATCGCCAGCGTTTTCATGATGCGAGCGTGCCCCACAGACGCAGACGCGACACGCCGCCGTCCGGAATGATGTTGAAGCGCACGTGCGTGACAGGACCCAGCGCAGCGATTTCGCTTTCGAAATAGTGCTGGTTGTCCATCTTCAGTTTCTGTTCACCCAGCAGCACCGGCCAGAACATGGCTTGCGTGATCAGCGAGCTGTCCGTGCCGCCCGTCACATACGCGGCCTGGATCGAGCAACGGTCCGGATAATTGCCCTTGAAGTGAGCCGTATCGACTTCGATCTTCCTGATCACGCCCGGTTGCGCCAGCGCGACGATCGCCCAGTCGTTGCCCGGTTCACGGCGGCGACGCGTTTCCCAGCCGTCGCCCATGTTCACGCCGCGGCCCGGCATCAAAATCGTCGATGCAGCGCCGAAGTGCTGGTTGTTCGCCGCGACCAGATACGCGCCGTTTTCCATCGCGGCCAGATCGAACTGCTCCGTGCGGCTTGCGCCTGCCCAGTCGACTTGCGGCTGGCCATACACACGCAGACGCGCAATACCGCCGTCCGGGTAAATGTTCACGCGCAGGTGCGTGTAGGCGTTCGCGTCGCTGACTTCGTGATAGTGGTGGCTGTTGCCCTGCAGCGTGGTCGACGGGACGATTTCGGTCCATTGCGTCGACTGGTTCGGCACGCCGTCCACGACGCGCGCAGCCTCAACCGAAGCCGCCGGCGGGAAGTTGCCCGTGAAGTGGCTGGTGTCGAGGTCGAGACCCTTGATCACGCCCGGACGCGCGAGCTTCACGACGCACCAGTCGTAACCGTTGGCGCGCTTGCGGCGCGTTTCCCAGCCGTCCATCCACTTGCCGTTGTCGTCGTACTTGCCCGGAATGAAGACGGCCGGCTCCGGATTCAGCATGCGTTCCTTCGGTGCGAAGAAATCGTCGCTGGCCTCGAGCGCCTGCGCGCCCAGACGCGGGTCCGCCAGGTTCACATAGCGGCGCGTGAATTCCGGTGCGTTGGGGTCGAGAATCGGGAGTGCCATCTTTGTCTTCCTTAATGTTTGTTGGTACTGAAAAAACGTTTCGGTTCGAGGTCCGCGACGCGTAGTTGAAGCCTTACGCGTCGATCAGGTCGTCGAGCCGGAAACGTGCGATGCGGTAGATCTGATCGAGGCTCGCGCGCAATTCGTCGGCGCGGCTGTTGTTCACGCGCGCCTCGAAGTTCGCGATGATGCCGTGGCGGTCGTAGCCGCGCACCGCGAGGATGAACGGAAAGCCGAACTTCTCGCGATAGGCGCTGTTCAACGCCAGCAGCCTGTCGAATTCTTCCTGCGTGCACTGGGCAAGGCCCGCGCCGCTCTGCTCTCGCGTGGATTCGGCCGTCAGCTCGCCGCGCACGGCAGCCTTGCCGGCGAGCTCCGGGTGGGCGTTGATCAACGCCAGTTGCTTCTCTTCGCCCGCAGTCTCGACGATGTTCGACATCTTGCTGTGCAGTTCGTCGATGCTGGCAAAAGGCCGTTGCTGCGCGGCAATTTCCGCGACCCACGGCGAGTGCTCGAAAATGCCCGACAGCGCTGCGACGAACGCGTCGGTCGAGGTGCTGTTGAGTTGATCCAGAGTGTATTGCATCGCCTTCATGCCGCTGCCCCGCGGTTGTTTTGTTGGTAAGGGTGATGTTCGCGCCAGTGACGCGCGATATCGACGCGCCGCGTCACCCACACGCGATCGTGCTGTTCGATATGGTCGAGGAAACGTTGCAGCGCGCGGAAGCGCCCCGGACGGCCGAGCAGACGGCAGTGCATGCCGATCGACAGCATCTTCGGTGCTTCGTCGCCTTCTTCGTACAGCACGTCGAATGCGTCGCGCAGGTACGTGAAGAAATGGTCCGCGGTGTTGAAGCCTTGCGGGCTTGCAAAGCGCATATCGTTCGTGTCGAGCGTGTACGGCACGATCAATTGCGGGCTCTTGGCTCCGCCCGTCACTTCGACATCCATCCAGAACGGCAGATCGTCGCCGTAGTAATCCGAGTCGTACAGGAAGCCGCCGTATTCGGCGACCAGACGATGCGTGTTGGGACTGTCGCGACCGGTGTACCAGCCGAGCGCGCGCTCGCCGGTGATGCGTTCGATCGCTTCCATTCCGAGGCGCATGTGTTCCGCCTCTTTTTCCGGCGACACGTCCTGATAGTGAATCCAGCGATAGCCGTGACAAGCGATCTCATGGCCGAGCTCGACGAAAGCGCGGCCCAGGTCAGGATGCCGTTCGATCGCCATGCCGACGCCGAACACCGTGAGCGGCAGGCCACGTTTTTCGAATTCGCGCAGGATGCGCCACACGCCTGCCCGCGAGCCGTATTCGTAGATCGACTCCATGCTCATGTGCCGGGATGGATACGACGCCGCGCCGACGATTTCCGACAGAAACTGTTCCGAGCCCGGATCGCCGTGCAGCACGCAGTTCTCACCGCCCTCTTCGTAGTTCAGGACGAATTGCACCGCGACGCGCGCTCGACCCGGCCAGTTCGCCTGCACCGGGTGGCGGCCGTAGCCGATCAGATCGCGTGGATAGTTCGAGTCGAGTGGCATGGTTTGACGAAAGCGTGGAGACGGACCGTAAAATTCGCGCGGCACTCACGTGACATGCACGTGGGATTGCGTGCGTTCTGCATGCGGGTGTGTGCGTTTGCCTTGCAAGCAGGCCGGCCGGCGCAGGCGGAAACAGCCCTGAAAAAGCGGCACCAGAAGCATCAGCAAAACAGCATTCAGGTACCAGCGCCGAGTGGGACCAGTGTAGCGAAAACACCCGGGTGCGCCCATACACCCGGGCAGATAGTGCGTGTCAGACTGGATGTATGTGCGAAGCCGGCCCCACCGGGCGTTCCGTGGTGTTTACCCGCAGTAAACCACTCGAATTTGCACTTTCCGTGGCGCTTGCGGCCGAACTGCGCGACGGCTGCGGATTTGGGTCCGCATCGGTCGGACTGAAGGCTTCCAGTGCGCCGTCGTAACGCTTGGCCAGCGGCCGCGCATAGTCGCCCCGCTTGGCTGTCGACAGCCGCAGCGCGACCAGCGCCTCGGTCCATTTGACCGCCGCCGTCACGCCCTCGATCACCGGCGCGCCCAGCGCATCTTCGATCTCCGCGCACAATTCGGCCATGCCGGCGCAACCGAGCACGATCGCGTCCGAACCGTCCTCCTCCAGCGCGCGCCGGCATTCGTCGAGGATGATGCGACGCGCCGCCGAGCCGGGCTTGTCGAGATCGAGCACAGCGACATCGGTCGCGCGGACGTTGCGGCAGAAGCGCTTCATGCCGTAGCGCTCGGCGAGATGCCACGCCATTCCGCAGGTACGCGCCAGCGTGGTCACCACCGAAAATCCGGGCGCCAGCACGCTTGCGGCGTGCATCGCAGCCTCGGCGATGCCGATCACCGGACCGCGCGCCAACTCGCGCGCCGCGTATAAACCGGGGTCGCCAAAGCAGGCGATCACGTACCCGTCGCAGCCCTCACGTTCGCCGGCGATGACTTCGGCCAGCAAACCGGGTGTCGCGAGCGCTTCGTCGTAATAGCCTTCGATAGATGGTGGCCCCATTGTCGGATTGACCGCGATCACTTCGGTGCCGGGCGCGGCGACATCGCGCGCGCAGCGGCCCATCGCTTCCGTCATGCGTTGCGTCGTATTCGGATTGATCAGTTTGATGCGCATAGCGACTCCTGTTGCGGCACTGACTCAGCGAGCCAGCACGCGGTAAAACACTGCACCCAATGCAGCCCCGATGAACCAGGAGAAATTGGCCAGCCCGTCGAGCGTCGGCACCATCACGCAGATCACGGCGATGACCGCAGCCGGCAACAATGCAGCCACCGCGCGGTAGTTGACCCCGTTTTTGTACCAGTACGAGCCGCTCGGGGAGACCGAGTAAAGATCATCGAGTACGATCTTTTGACGTTTCACGAGGAAATAATCAACGATCAGGACACCATACAACGGTCCAATGAAACTGCCCAGTACGTCAAGCGTGTAGTGAATCACGGCCGGATTGTTGAACAGGTTCCACGGCGTGATGAAAATCGACGCCACCGCCGCGAGCATGCCGCCCGCACGCCAACTGATCAGACGCGGCGCGACATTCGAGAAGTCGAAGGCCGGCGACACAAAGTTAGCGACGATGTTGATGCCGATCGTTGCAATCGTGAAGGTCAACGCACCGAGAATCACCGCGGTCGGATAGTCGATACGGCCCACCGTTTCGACCGGGTCCGTGATCAGTTGGCCAAACACCGGCAGCGTCGCCGCGGTTGTAACCACTGTCACCAGCGAGAAGGCGAGGAAGTTGACCGGCAGGCCCCAGAAGTTGCCGCGCCGCACGCTGCGAAAACTTTTAGCGTAGCGCGAAAAGTCGCCGAAATTCAGCATCGGTCCGGAGAAGTACGACACCACCAGCGAGGTCGCCGTGATCATCACCGGCACCACTTCCATGCCGTGATATTTGACACCGCCCAGGTTGATGCCGATGTTTCGCCATCCTGCGCGATACACCATGTAGCCCGCGAGAATGAACATCACCACATAGACCGCCGGGCCGGCGAAGTCGATGAACTTCTTGATGGTCTCCATGCCGTGCCAGAACACCAGCGCCTGCAGGACCCACAGCAACATGAAACCGGCCCAGCCCAAGGTGGAGAGACCCATGAAACCATGGTGATGCATGTCCGCATACGGCAACAGTTGCGGGACGAACTTCAGCACCACGATTACCAGCGCACTCGAAGCCAGATAAGTTTGAATTCCATACCATGCGACCGCGATCAGGCCGCGAATCACGGCAGGAATATTCGCACCAAGCACGCCGAACGTTGCGCGGCAGGCCACCGGATAAGGCACGCCGTTCGCCTGACTCGGCTTGGCGATCAGGTTGCAGAGCAGGTTGACAATCGTAATGCCGACCAGCAGCGCGATCAGCACCTGCCAGCTCGTCAGCCCAAGCGCGAACAGACTGCCCGCGAACACATAGCCGCCTACGCTGTGCACGTCCGACATCCAGAACGCGAAGATGTTGTAGGCACCCCAGGTTTGATGACGCAGCGGCGCCAGATCTTCGTTGTACAGCCTCTCGCTGTAGCCTGCTGGTGTCGACGGATCGCTGGGCGCGCCATCGTCTGCGTATGTGGGAATTGCGGGACTACTGGGCGCTGCACTGAACTGAGCCATGATTCCTCCTTGGGATAGGGACCATCGATAGCGAATCGAAGGACGTTGCATCGGCCATGCCAGCGGCCCTCTTCTCCCCGATCGGAAAACGGGAGGTTCGAGCCGATTGATTAACCGTGCCGCGGATGTCTCCGTACTTGATGTACTTGTGGTTATCGCACCGCCTGTCGCCGCGAATTCCCGGCGATGCGTTACTACTCCAAGGCTGTCATCCCGTGACGGCCACGCGTGCGCAAGCCGGCAGCGCTCACGCAGAGCCGCCTTGCAACGCCTGATTCGGTTCAGTTCAATTCAGTGCGGCGCGCACCGGCAACGGGCGCGCACCGGCCGCCTGCCTCAGCCTGGCGCGGACTTGGGTCTAGCTGCTTCCTTCGACGCGCCGCCAAGGGCGCCAAACACTTCATGCAGATCGGCCGCGCCACGTGCGGGGCGCTCCAGCATCTTCAACTCGACGCTTTGCAAATGGCGCGACATCAGTGCCGCCGCCTCTTTTGCATCGCCGGCGTCGAGCGCGGCGAGAATCGCTTCATGGTCCTCGAACGAGCAAGGGCTGCGTCCGAGCGACTCGTACAGTGCCGAAATCAGCGTGGAGCGCGCCACTAGTCCGTTCAGGCAGTCGCACAGCACCGCGTTGCCGGTGAGCCCCGCCAACTCGGTATGGAACTCGCCCGACAGGCGAATCCACGCCGGAAAATCACGTGTTTCGAACGCTTTGCGTTCACGGCCGATCATGCTGCCGATGCTCTTCAAACGGCGCAGGCCATGACCGCCGCAAATCTTTTCAACCACGGCCAGTTCGATGATCCGGCGCATTTCGAACACTTCATGCACTTCCTGCAGCGACGGGCTGGCAACAAACGCACCACGATTCGGTTCGAGGTCGACGAGGTGGTCGGTCGCCAGCTGCGCGAGCGCCTGCCGGATCGGGCCGCGCTTCACGCCGAATACTTCGCATAACTGTGCTTCTGTCAGCTTGGCGCCAGGCGCTAGCCGATGCTCGAGGATCGCGGCGCGGATGCGCTCGGCGATCGCTTCGGGTTTCGAACTATTGGCGGCGGCGGAATCTGTGTCGGACATGATGTTCGTCTCGGTATGTTGGTCATCATAGGATGGACATAAAAATTGTCAACAATTTTTGCTTTTAATTTCGACAATCTGGATGCCCTGACCATGCTGTGGCTTGGCGGACAGCCAGCGCAGGCCTTACTCAGCTTCAATACCAGTTTAATTAATGTATGGGATGGTCGTCTATTGGAGACGGGTTTTGTCAACAAAGTGAAGGACCTCCATGGGGCCGTTCTGTTGCGAGTTGCCCTGAAAAGATGACCGTTAGTTGCGTATGCGACTCAAAAAGAAAGCGGGCAAACGCCCGCTTCCCTATCCCACGTCGTTTCAGGCAAGTGTCGGATAGCCCGATAACGACAGTTTGAACCCATGCGCGTTGGCGACGAGGTGCGCGTCAGCGCCGACCGGCAGCGTCAGCATGTTGGGAATATGGCCGAATTGCAGACCGGTAATGACCGGAATCCCGATCACCGATCGCATCTGCTCGATCATTGCGTGCAGATCGTAGCCGTTGTCGTACTCGTACGGGTTGCCGCCGGAAAAATCGCCGAGCACAAGCGCCTGCTGCTGCGCGAGGATGCCCGAGAGGTGCAATTGATAAAGCATCCGCTCGAGCCGGAACGGCTGCTCGTTGACGTCTTCGAGGAACAGAATGCCGCCCTGCACCGGCGGCATGTACGGCGTGCCGATCAGCGATGTCACCACCGCCAGATTGCCGCCCCACAACATGCCCGTCACGTCGGTAGTCTGCGCTTGCGGCACATTGCTCGTCACCGTCAGGGTCGGCCGGGTCAGCGCGGACCAGAAGTGCTGCATGGTGAACTCGCTCACATCTTCCGCGCCGAAGTCGCTCATCAGCATCGGGCCACCGAAAGTTTTCACGCCGGCGCGTGCCAGTAAAGCAAGCTGCACCGCGGTGAAATCGCTATGCCCCACCAGCGCGACCGGCTGACCGGTCAACCGCCGTTGCAGCCCTTCGTAGTCGAGCCCGTGCAGAATGCGCATTGCGCCGTAGCCGCCACGCACGGTCAGCACGATGTCGGGCAACGCACGCGAGGGGTCCGCCAGCCGGTTCAGATCGGCTGCACGCTCGCCGTCGGTGCCGGCGAAGCGCAGGTAACGGCGCCTTGTCGCCTCCACACCTTCGACGCGATGCCCCTGCGCATGCAAGCGGTGCAACGCGCGATGCAACACCTCGGAATCATGCGGATACCCGGACGGCGCGATCAACTCAATGGTGCGATGGACGGTCATTGGCAAGACCTGTTGGACGTTGTTGTTTTAGAGCGGCTCAGCCGGCCCCGGTTCGTTGCGTGCTTCGGCGTGCGCTTCGATGCCTGCGCCGAGATGGACTTCAGCGTGTGCTTCGCTGCGTGCTGTGGTGTGCGTTTCGGTGCGCACTTCGACGTGCGCGCCAGGATGTGCTTCGCCGCTTGCAACGGCGTGCGCTTCGCCCCGTGCCGCCGCGCGTGCTTCCCGGCTAGCGCGCCGCCGCTCGGCAAAGAACGATTTCAGCGCGGCACCGCATTCGGTTTCGAGCACGCCGCCAGTCACCGTGGTGTGGTGGTTCAACTGCGGATTCGCGAATGCGTCGACGACACTGCCGCACGCTCCGGTTTTCGGATCGCGCGCCCCGAACACGACGCGTGCGATACGCGCGTGCATGATCGCACCGGCGCACATCAGGCAAGGTTCCAGCGTCACATAGAGCTCGCAGCCCGGCAGACGATAGTTTTCGACAGCTTGCGCGGCTGCGCGCAAGGCGATCATTTCCGCATGTGCCGACGGGTCGTGCGCCCCGATCGGATGGTTGAATCCTTTGGCGATGACTTCGTCGCCCCGCACGAGCACCGCGCCAACCGGCACTTCGCCGGCTGCGCGGGCCTCTTCGGCAGCGGCCTGGGCGAGCGCCATAAAGCGACGATCACGCTCCGACACAGGCGCTGTGGGTGATTCCGCTGCGGGTGATTCGTCAGGTGTTGGGGTATCGATCAGCATTGTGGCGGCCGCTGCTGGCGTTGGATCACTCGCCGCGGACGCTGGAGCATCGGGATCAACGGACCCGGTCTGGCCAGCCGGCAGTGTTGCCGCCTCAGCCGATTCGCCGGACTCGACAGACCCCGGACCTGCCGAGGTGGAGCGGACAAGCGGCTCGCTCACTGCGAACCCGCATCGGCCATATTGAGGTTGCCGACGCGCTCCGACAGCCGCTCGGCAATACGGCGGCAGTACTCGCGCGGCAGGACCAGCGGGCCGCCGCGCAGCGATTCAAGCGCCATATCGAGCGCCAGCATGCGCGCCTGGAGACGGCAGCGGGTGCTCCGGTCGCTCACGGCGTTCAGCTCCGCCTGCAGGTCGCGCAAGGCGCGCAACTGCTCGACAGCCGGCGGCACGAAGCCCGCATTCTTCAAAATCCGGTTGGCGACGCGCACTTCCTCCGGAACCAGTGCATCGTCCTCGAGAGGCAGCGGCGCGCCCGCGCCCGGCAAATCATCGAACTCACCGCGCGCGGCTGCGGCGGCAATACGCTGTTCGACTAACGCATCAAGCAATTTCATCTGCAGTCCACTACGTTGCGGCCCAAGCATTCTATCAGGGAGCGCGCGACGATTCGGGCTGTCTGACCGACGAATCCCCCTGGTTTTCAGATTCTGCGTATTTGAGGGGCGCATGGCGTGAATTAGGGTGGAGGGTTGCCGGCGCCGCTGCTTCGCACCGGAAAAACTTACGAATATCTTTCGGCATGCACCGCGAAAACGGCCACTCGGCCCTGCCATTGCCCCATTCATGGAGTCCACTTACGTTATGCGATCCGGAATCACCGACCACCACTTCGACACAGCACCTCCAGCTTGCGCCGCACGCGGCGATCCGCGCCTTGGCGCATTGACGGCGCGGCTTCGAAAGCGCGCTTGCAAACGATATCTGCGCGCGACAATGATGGCCATTGCCATGTCGGTCGCGCTATCAGGCTGCGGCGTGTTTTGCGGAGGTGCGGGTGGAAGCGGCGGCGGCTTTGCCGGCGGCTGCGCAACCGGCGTGCGGTTCTAGTCCGGCGCTACGCCTTCGCGATTCATCATGAACGTCCCACCCCTGCGCCGCAACGCATCCGCCTCCCTACGGCCGACGCGAACCCGCACATTCACCCAGCCGCCAATGACCAACGCGCCAGAACGACATGCCGGGTGCGGCCGAGCAGGCTGTGCACCAGCGCAAACTCCCGCACGTTCCAACTGACGGCTTCGACAGGACGAGTTGCGATCCAGGGCATGCCGTAAGCGAGGGTCACGTGCGGGACGTACGGCGTAGTCGGCGAGACCGCACGATCCTCAAATCCAGCGTTCTGCAATGCCAGTCCAAGCGTATCGTGAAGCGCGCGGAGTCCAACGACGCCCTCGCCTCCACCCAACACCAGCGGCCCCGGCCGCGGCTTCACCGCAAAACTGAGCGCACTGTCGAACTCGACGCTAAAAGGCTCCATGCTGACCGACGCGGCCGCGTTCATGGCTGCATCGACGCGCGCCGGCGGCAAGCCGCCCGCGAAATTCCCGAGGTGCAGCAACGTGACGTGCAAGCGGTTGGCCGCGAGAGGTTTGCTCTTCGAGCGCGTCTCTGAGCAGAGCTGCTGCGCCAGCTTCGAGATGCCCGCCGCCGTGCGCGCATCTGGAACGACGGCGAAGAACAGGCCGTCTGTCGGCACAGGTGGCGCCTCGAGCCCCGGCAGCCAGAGTTGCTCAGGCATGGCGCGCCTGAATGGGTGACGCAGACATTTCGAAGAATCTCCTCGCATCGATGCGGGCTTGGCCACGCATCTGAAAATTTTCATGACTCGATGAGGCGGGGCGAGACGAGGTTCGGCACACCCCATGTCCCCGCGCCTGTTCACGCCCAATGGACTTGCGCCCACTGGCCGTCCACGCACGATACTGTACATTCATACAGTATCGATGACAACGTGGAATCGCTCAAAACGCAGGAAGTACTGGCCGACGCAGCGAAATGCCCTGGCTTTTGAGCATGCCCGGCACACGAAAAAAAGGCGCCGCAGCGCCCTCTTCCGTGCCTTCAAATCATCCCGGACGCCGGCTCGGCCGGAAACGAAACCGCCGCTGGCAAAGCTCACCTGTGCGCGCTCGTCCCGAGAACCGCGCAGGGCAGCCGCAACTGGAACGTCCGCCAGCTAAAACCGGTATCCAAGTCCAAGAAAGACGATCACCGGATCCGCCGTGATGTGCGTCTTGTTGGACAACACCGTCTGACCGTTGGCAGCCACGGCATTGACCGTCGCATTTGTCTTGAGAGACAGATAGGTCACCGACGCAGTCGCGTACCAGTTCTTGCTGATGTTGTAAGACGCGCCCGCGACGAACGCGGGATTCCATGACGGACTGAGCGATGCCGTCACCTGTCCACCCGGCCCTGCAATCTGCTGCAACGCTCCCCCAAATCTTGAATTGAGATTGGTATGCGAGAACCAGGTATAGTTCACGCCGACACCGACGAACGGGCGCAGCTTCGCCTGTGCGTCGAAGAAGAAATACTTCAGGAACAGAATCGGTGACCATGACCGGGTGGTAGCGAGCGGCTGCAGATTCCCCAGATTGAGCGATGGCCCGCCAGCACCGAATGGTGCGGCCTTGCCCTGCGCAAAGAGCTGGAGCTTGGGTGGTATGCCCGCCGCCAGGTCAACGGCAATATTGTCCGTCACAAAATAAGTGTTCGAGAGCTCCAGGGTGAACGTGTTATGTATCTGACCACCCGTGCCCGTTGACGTGAATGTGCCCAAAGCCGAACTGCTCTGCAACGATGTTGCGGAAGACGGGGCAAAGTCGAGCCAAACTCCACCCGCGCTGGTTATGAGACTGCCTGCGCTCTGCGCCATTGCGCTACTGGTACATATCGCGCCTGGTATTAACGCAAGGCACGCAATTTTTTTAAACATATCCCCTCCACTTTATTTGGCATTACATATCAATAATTTTGTATCGACGCCTGTTCTTGCAGCACCTCTTGCATCGCCGCTCAGAACTGCTCGATTGGGAGGCTCGACCCGCCCGATGCCCCGCTGCGGATCGCTTCCAGAAGCGCATTCGCTTTGGGCAAGATCTTGTCGGCGTAGAAGCGCGCAGTGACGAGCTTGGTGTGATGAAAGTCCGGATCCTCGTTCGCTGCGATTTTCACTGACGCAACGAGCGCTGCGCGCCCCATCTGCCAGCCGCCGCACACGTAGCCGGTGAGCATCAGATAGTCGACGGAACTGGCAAGCGCGGCATCGGGCTGAGTCGCCAATGCTTGCAGCATCCAGGCGGTGGCATCTTCAAGCGCCTGCACACCGGCCGCGAGTGCCGCGCCCACGGAGGCCACTTGCGTATCCGTGCTGCGCGTGAGCTCCAGCGCGGCCTCACGTATCTCCGCAACAAGATCGGCCATCCCCGCGCCCTGATCTGACGCGAGCTTGCGACCGGCAAGGTCCGCCGCCTGAATGCCTGTGGTGCCCTCGTAGATCGGCGCGATCCGTGCGTCGCGCAGGAACTGGCATGCGCCCGTCTCTTCGATGTAACCCATCCCGCCGTGCACCTGCACGCCCGTCGACGCGATCTCGACGCCCAACTCCGTGCACCACGCCTTCAACACGGGGATCAGAAGATCGACACGCACCTGACGACGTGCGCGCTCACCGGCGTCCGGGTCACGGTGCGCGCGGTCCATGTCCGCGGCCATCACGTACGCGAAGGCACGCATCGCTTCGATCTGGGACTTCATCGTCATCAACATGCGCCGCACATCCGGGTGATGGATGATGGCCACGGCGCCACCTGATTTGCTCGATGCGAGCCGTCCCTGGACGCGTTCCTTCGCGTATTCACGGGCCTGCTGATAAGCGCGTTCCGCGATCGCGAGTCCCTGGATACCCACCTTCTGACGCGCCTCGTTCATCATCGTGAACATATGCGCGAGGCCTTTGTTCTCCTGCCCCACCAGATAGCCAATCGCCCCGCCCTGATCGCCAAAGCTCATCACGCAGGTCGGACTCGCGTGAATGCCGAGTTTGTGTTCGAGGGACACGCAGTGCACGTCGTTGCGCGAGCCCGGCGATCCATCGGCGTTGAGGAGGAATTTCGGCACGAGGAACAGCGAGATGCCGCGCACACCTTCTGGTGCGTCGGGCGTGCGCGCCAGCACGAGGTGAATCACGTTATCCGTCATGTCGTGATCGCCCCACGTGATGAAGATCTTCTGGCCGGAGAGGCGATAGTGATTCCCGTCAGGTACGGCCTTGGTGCGCACGGCCGCGAGGTCCGACCCGGCTTGCGGCTCGGTCAGGTTCATCGTGCCGGTCCACTCGCCGCTGACCATCTTCGGCAGATAGCGTGCTTTCAACTCATCGGAACCATGCTGCCGCAACGCCTCGGTGGCGCCGGCGGTCAACAGCGGACACAGCGCGAACGCCATGTTGGACGAGTTCCACATCTCCACGGTCGCTGCCTGCAGGAGTTCGGGCAGCCCCTGGCCACCGAACTCGGGGTCGCCGCTCAGGCCGCTCCAACCGCCGGCAACGAACTGCCCGTAGGCAGCTGAGAAACCGTCGGCAGCCACCACGCCATCAGGCGTCAGCCGCGCGCCCTGTTCGTCACCCGGATTGTTGAGCGGCGCAAGCACTTCAGTCGCGAGTCTTGCGGCCTCCTCGAGTACCGCCTCGGCAAGTTCCGGCGTCGCCTCCTCGTAGCCCGGCAGCGAAGACAACTCGCCGAGATTCGCCAGTTCCGTCATCACGAAACGCATGTCGCGCAACGGCACAATATAAGTGCTCATCATGTGCTCCCGCATTAAGCCTGTTGTAATTTGTCCAGTTCGCGGGACAACTCCGGCAACACCTTGAAGAGGTCGCCCACGATCCAGTAATCGGCGACCTGAAAAATCGGCGCCTCCTCGTCCTTATTGATCGCGACGATCACCTTCGAGTCCTTCATCCCGGCCAGATGCTGGATCGCGCCGGAGATGCCGACCGCGATATACAACTGCGGGGCGATGACCTTGCCGGTCTGACCCACCTGATAATCGTTGGGCGCGAAGCCGGCATCGACCGCGGCGCGCGACGCTCCGACCGCCGCGTTGAGCTTGTTGGCAATGTCATCGATCAACGCGAAGTTTTCGCCGGAGCCCATGCCGCGGCCGCCGGAGATCACGCGTTGCGCGGACGTCAGCTCCGGGCGTTCCGAACGCGTGAGCTGATGACTCACGAAGCGCGAGCCTTGCACGTCAGCGGCGGGCTCCAACGCGTCGATTGCGGCTGTGCCCCCTTCGGCGGGCGCGGCCGCGAAGGCCGTCGTGCGAACGGTAATCACCTTGATCGGGTCGGCGCTTCGCACCTTTGCCAGCACGTTGCCCGCATAGATGGGGCGTACGAACGTATCGGCGGATTCGACGGCAATGATCTCGGAGATCTGGGCCACGTCGAGCAACGCGGCCACGCGCGGCATCACGTTCTTCGCGGTCGTGGTAGCAGGTGCGATCACGTGGCTATAGTCAGCGGCGATCTTCACGACGAGCGCCGCCAGATTCTCGGCCAGCGCATGGCCGTAATGCGCGGCGTCGGCGAAACGAACTCGGGTGACGCCGGCAATGCGGGCCGCCTGTTCGGCGACTGCCGCGCTTTGCGAGCCGGCCACGAGAACATGAATGTCGTCGCCGAGTCGGGCGGCGGCGGTAACGGCATTCAGGGTCGCTGTCTTGAGCGCCTGATTGTCGTGCTCAGCAATAACGAGTACGGGCATTTTTCTCCCCTTGTGTGTTAGATGACGTGGGCGACGTTATGCAGCTTGTCGATCAGTTCGGCTGCATCGGCGACGCGAATGCCTGCCTCGCGTTTGGCGGGCTCCGCGAGCCCGAGCGTGGTGAGCCGCGGCTTGACGTCGACACCGAGCGCGTCCGGCGTCACCACATCGAGCGGCTTCTTCTTCGCCTTCATGATGTTGGGCAGCGTGGCGT
>NZ_VOSW01000095.1 GCF_009690905.1 Paraburkholderia madseniana | reverse complement strand
CGTCGCCTCGCACGTGATTACGAGCGACTACCCGAAACGCTTGCCGGGCTTCATTTCGTGGTCTTCGCAATACTTATGCTCGTTCACGCGGTGCCAGTACTTCAAAGTGCCTAACACGCTCTAAGCGCGAAAGCACCACCGTTTGGCGCAATCACTTCGGTGATGAAATAGAACAGGCGATCGAAAAACAAGGCGGCCTCCTGGCCCGGATCGGGCGTTAGCCTCTCCCGCGATCGACTCGCCGCATAGAACATGATCGCGTTCGATTGGGTAACGACAAGGTCTGTTCCTGCCTTGCCTTCTTCGACCATGACCGGGATAAGCCCACGCGGGTTAAGCACCCGAAACGCAGCAGTCTTGTGCTCCCCGGCTCTCAAATCCACGCGGCTGACGGAATACGAAATGCCAGCCTCTTCCAGGGCGATGGCCGCCCTTCGGCTGTTGCCTGTTTGTGCTCCGTAAAGACGGATTGCCATGAGCGCATCTCCACTTAACCTTCAGGACAGGCCCTGATTCACGCGCGCCCTTCGAATATCAAACGATGCCGTGGACTACCGCCACGAGAGGAGCGCGGAAACCAGCTTCGCACACTGTCTGCAACCGCCCACGCAAAGAGCGCACTGGCGAGAGGGCTGGCTCAGATCTATGGAATTGCACAGACGGAGGCGCCGTGCGAACTGTGACAGGCCTTCACTCCGGGCTGCAGAAATGTTGGCCTGGCCGAGCAGCCAGACGCCGGCGTTCTTTAAGCACCAGGGAGGAAAGGTCGTATCGCAGCGGCGGAGATGTCTGGCGGCGTCAGGCGGCGATTCGTCGTTGAGCCACCTATGTAGCGCTCCGCGATCCTCCAACCGTTATCGGTCGCGCGAAGCCGGTCAAGCATTGGCGAATACATCCAGATGAAGAAGCGTTCTCTGTCGCGCTTCTCAACGCCAATTCGCGCTGCGTGCATCGGCGGCAAACGGCCCGCCGACTAGCGCGATGAACCCCTCGGCCGGCAGGCGACGGTCAATTTTGCGGGAAGCCGTCGTTCAGGGGGTCCTCGAAGTTATGTCTTCAGTTGCTGCATGAATTGGCGAATTACTGCTGCGACCGCAGCCGGATTCTCGAGAGGTGACAAGTGCCCCGTACCGGGCAGCAGAAGCATTTGGGAGCCCAGGATTCGCGGCAATAGCTCGCCGCGCAATGTCTCTGGCAGATCCACCTGATCAAGTTCCCCAGCAATAACTACGACGGGTACATTGATGGACAAGACGTCAGCGGTAATGTCTTCGACCATTCCGCCGAGTGGCCATGCAATCTTGGCCTGCGGCGCACCCCGCAGACTATCGGCGATAACCTGTTCGCGAAGCTCCGGTGCCAACCTGTTCGCGGTGAGTACGTTATCAAGCGCCCAGGTAATCGACTCCCGAGTGTCGTAGACTTTGGCCATCTCGGCTCGCTGGTCAGCGGAAAAGGTCATCGGTGACGGAGGCGACGGCGCCACCAGGATGACGCCCTGGAGCCCCGCAGGCCGACGCGACGCGAATAGCTGCGCGACCTTCCCGCTCATTGAGTGACCGACGACGACATATCGCTCGAGATTCAGTGCTTCAATTACGTCCTGCACGTCGTTTGCGAGATCGCCGATGCCATAACCCTGCTCGGGCGCGTCCGAATCACCCCAGCCGCGATGATCCATAGCTACCGATCGATACTGGCCCGCCATGTCACGGATCACGCCGTCCCAGGTTCGGCTTGACCCGCCGTAGTAATGCAGAAACAGAAGCGTTGGTTCGCCGTTCCCGCGCTCGTCTACATAAATTTGCGTTCCTCGTGTTTTGACATGCATTTCGGTTTTCCTGATCTGCAGCTTATTTTCGATGTCGGAGGGCACCGTGCGAATTGCCGGTGCAAGCCGTTTCGCAAGCGGGAGAGAAGCGCCGAAACCAGCTTCGCGCGCAACATGCGCGGCTGCGGACACGGCGGGCGCGCTTGCGGTGCGCTACCTCAGCTTTCAAACGGCGCATCATTAATCAGGTCGCACACGTTCGGAATATCGAAACCGTGTACATGGCGACGGCCGATATCGGCGATTCCGGTACCGACGGTCGTATGGGGTTTTTTTCTGGCGACCTCAGCCAGCGCTTCGGTAAACGCGGCTTTAAATCCAACGCGGGGGTAGAGCGCGAGCGTGTCATCGATCAGCGACGGCGTGACTTCGTCCAGAAACAGCCCGAAGACGTCGAGATGTGCGCCCATATAGACGAGAGCGATTTCCGGCTGCTTGCGATCGGCGAGGCCGCCAGCGGAGTGAAGCGCGATGGCATCCCACACGAGTTGCGTTTTCGCTTCCGGGTAGTCATGGGCCAGCAAAAGGCGGCTGGCCGCGTCGGCACCATCCACCTCAAAGCGTTGGTCGGCAGAAAATTCATCCGTAAGGCCAAGGTCGTGAAGCAGCGATGCGAGATACACCACTTCCCGATCGTATTTAAGACCTCGCTTCCTGCCCAGGAATTCGGCGAACCACCATGTCCGATGCACGTGATGCATCATCGCTCCGGAATGGACGCGCTCGACCAGAGAAGCCGCTTTGGTAGCGATCTCCGAGTCTGGAGCACTCACTCCCCCAACAATCACAGTTTCACGCATTGCATACCCTCCGGGTCGTGCGAACTTACAGAGCGATCCAGTGTAGGCGGTTCGTCGATGGCTCAAATGACAGATCGCGGACGATTTCTGCCACAATCGTTCTCCCTATGCCCTGATACGCAGCTCCTCTTTCAATGAGAAAACGGACGAAACCGATCGCCCCGCCTGCAGACCCGAGACAGAAGCGCGTTGTCATATTGGGTCTACCGCCAGTGGACGCGCTCGACGTGATCGGCCCGGCGGAAGTCTTCGCGTGGGCGAACCAACTGGACGGCAGTGGAACTGCCCCGTACATGCTCGAGCTGGTTTGCTCAGCTGATGATGTGTACCTGGACAGCGAAACAGGTATTGGCCTCAAAGGGCATAGCACGCTCGAGCAGGAGCGTCATGCGAACAAGCCGATCGATACCTTACTTGTGACTATGGGCTCCAGGACGTTCGAACAGATCGATCAGGCAGCCATAGACTGGATTCGGACCCGCTCACAGACAGTGCGTCGCGTGTGCTCCATATGTGTTGGAGCGTTCGCCCTGGCTGCTGCGGGCATACTGGATGGTCGCAGGGCGACGACGCATTGGGGCGCGGCACGGCGCCTGGCGGAGCGCTATCCCAAGGTACAGGTCGACCCGACTCCTATCTGGGTGAAAGACGGCAACGTGTACACGTCGGCCGGCATATCGTCTGGAATCGACCTCGCGCTCTCGCTGGTCAGCGAAGATCTGGGAAATGACTTCGCCCTGGAAATTGCGAAGAATCTGGTCCTGTTCTTACGTCGTCCGGGCGGACAGGCGCAGTTCAGCTTCGCACTTCAGTCGCAGCGCGCGCACAACTCAGGTCTGAACGAGTTATGTCTCTGGATCGGTGAGCATCTGCACATGGACCTCACAGCCGAAGTCATGGCAGCCAGAATTTCAACGAGCGTCAGAACGTTGATACGCATGTTTCAGCGAGAATTGCAGACCACACCCGCAAGATATGTCGAAAACGTCCGGCTGGAATCCGTTTGCCGTTCGCTTGCGCTTGGCGAGAGATCGATGCAAGACATCTGTCGTCAGAATGGCTACGACAGCGTCGACGTGCTAAGAAAGGCATTTACACGCCGCTTCGGGGTGAGTCCCGCAGAGTACGCTCGGCGCTTCGGTAAGAGCGTCGAGCCGATGCAGTCCGGTTGACATTGGCCGCATATCCCGCACTGGCCTTCATGACGTCACGCAACGTTGCGAGACCGTCCGTGGGCATCGTTGCGTGGTACGCGAACCCACCGTTCTCGTAGGCTTCCATGATCTGCAGCCATTTGCGAAGATCGCAAGCGAACCAGCGAAAACTGAACCCGCCATTGCGAATCACCAGACACTTCTTGCCCGTCGCGAACTGTCAGGGAAAGTTACCGTGGTCCGGTGGACTTTCTCAACGCTTGGGTCGAGAAAATATGTTGACGAGGTTCCCATCCGGGTCGCGCAGCAAGAGAGCGCGATTGCCCCACGGCATCAACGTCGTCGGCATAACGATTTCTGTCCCCGACGCATTCATCCGTTCGAACACTGCATCAACGTCCTCCACTTCAAACTCCAGGATCGCCGACCGATTCGCAGCCGCAGTGGCGGCACCGACATTAAACAGCTTGATCAGGTGCTCAGACGAAATCGCAAGCACCGCCTCTTCGAATTGTATTTCCGCAAACCCATCAGCCGGCCGTACAGCCTCGAGACCGGAAAGCCTTCGGTAAAACTCGACCAGACCTTCGATATCCTGGGTAACAACACGAACAGACGCAAACTTCATTTTGAGCTCCTGGCTAAGAAAGGGAGCTCAGTCTAAAAGACGATGCTGTCAGATTCTGGCAGTATCGTGCGGCTATCTTCGCAAGCGCGCTCAGCGCGCCGTCCGATAGCGTCTTGTCGCAGCGATCAGCCACCCAGCGCATGCCAAGAACCAAAGCATCGAGTTCCTCTGAGCGGAACATCATTGGTGGCAGCATGAAACCCGGTTTCATCACGTAACCAACGCCCGGCTCCCCCTCGATCATCGCTCCTTGCGCCTGCAAACTGGCGATGTCCCGGTATAGCGTGCGAATGCTCACACCGAGTTCCTCGGCCAAAGCTTGACCACGCACGGGACGTCGGTAACGCCGTAGCACTTGCAGGAGACTAAGAAGACGTTCAGAGCGGGCCATATGTTGATCCTGATATCGGAACTCAAGTAAATCGACGAGGCTATCGGTTACTTCGAACCGAATGCAACAGGTTGCTTCCGGATAGATATCGCATTGTTGACGATCTGTGTGGACCGCTACGTTTTTCAGTGGCGATCAACGTCGATCTTTTTGACCTTTGATCTGCGCGGCGCAATCAGGCGGTAACCGCTAGAATTGCGGCTTTAGCCCGGAATACGCCAATGTCTTTTGCCTCGCTTGGCCTGATCGATCCCTTGCTGCGTAATGTGCAGGACCTCAATTACCAGACACCTACGCCGGTGCAGGCCAAGGCGATTCCTGCTGTGCTCAGTGGCAAGGACGTCATGGCTGCGGCACAGACCGGCACTGGCAAAACGGCGGGTTTTGCGCTGCCGCTGTTGCAACGGCTAGTGCAACACGGCCCGGCGGTGTCCAGCAACCGCGCGCGTGTTCTGGTGCTGGTGCCCACGCGTGAACTGGCAGAACAAGTGCTGCAAAGCTTTATCGAATACGGCAAAGGCCTCGACTTACGATTTCTGGCCGCCTACGGCGGCGTGAGTATCAACCCGCAGATGATGAAGTTGCGCAAAGGCGTGGATGTGCTCGTTGCCACGCCGGGCCGTTTGCTAGATCTCAATCGCCAGAACGCAGTGCAGTTTGATCAAGTACAAACGCTGGTGCTGGATGAAGCCGACCGCATGCTGGATCTGGGCTTTGCGCGCGAACTCAACGCCGTCTTTGCTGCCTTGCCCGCTCAGCGCCAGACCCTGCTGTTCTCTGCCACATTTACCGATGATATCCGCGCCATGGCGGCGGGCATTCTGCGCAGCCCGGTCAATATCAGCGTCAGCCCGCCCAATGCCACGGCCAGCAAGATTAAGCAGTGGGTGGTGCCGGTGGATAAAAAGAACAAGCCTGACCTCTTCATGCACCTTGTGGCTGAGAACAACTGGGAGCACGCGCTGGTGTTCGTCAAAACCCGCATTGGCGTGGATTACCTGGCGGCCATGCTGGATGAAGCGGGCTATGCGGTCGACACCATCCACGGCGACAAGCCGCAACCCGCGCGCCTGCGTGCGCTGGAGCGCTTCAAGACGGGCGAAGTAAGTATGCTGGTGGCCACCGATGTGGCTGCACGCGGGCTGGATATCGACGACCTGCCGCTGGTGATCAACGTTGATCTGCCGATCGTGGCGCAAGACTATGTGCACCGTATTGGCCGTACCGGCCGCGCGGGCGCCAGCGGCGTGGCGGTGTCCCTTGTGTGTGCCGATGAAGCGCCGCAACTGGCCGCGATTGAAGCGCTGATCCGGCAAACACTGCGCCGTGAAGAAGAGCCGGGTTTTGAAGCCGAACACCGCGTGCCGCAAACTAGCGCGACAGGCGAGATCATCAAGAAACCCAAAAAGCCCAAGAAGCCCAAAGTGCCGCAAGCTGCGCCGCGCGCCACGCAGGTGCCCAGCAATAAACCGCGCCCGCAAAGTGGCGAAAACAAACGCAAGCCTGCGGCGCAGGGCACTGTGGCCGCGGGCAAAGGCACAAGCTTTTCCAGCGGTAGCCCATTCAGCGTGCAAAAGCCACGCAGCAAGCCAGCTGCGGGTTCACGTAAGCCGGCTGGCAAACCCGCTGGTGGCCGCGGCAAACGCCAACCCTGATCCGTGGGGATGAGTAACACCAGCCCTGGAACAGGCTGGCGGTTTGTGGCCCGCTGGCAGGCAGCGGCGCGGCTTCGGCGTGCCTCAGCTCGGCGGGTAACGGCGCACTGAATGCAGGATTCCATAACAACTTCGGGGCCGAACGGACGTTGAAATCGTGCGTAGCGAGCGTCCGAGAAAGACCCTGGGCTACGAGACGCCAGCCGAGCGATTCCAGCAAACTATTGCATCCCCCGGTTGAATCCGCCCCGATGACCTGCCGATCACCGATGCGAAGTGCCAGACCGTTGATCGGCCTTATGCGAAGCTTTCCATAAGGCCGAATAGTGCGTATAGCCTAGCCTCGGTTTCCTCCTCCCGAGGCGTTCGCGATGACGACCAATACGCACATCCTCCGCAAAACAAAAAAAAAATGCCCTAAAGAATACTGTCCAGCGCCTTCGCGAGCCTGGCCACCGCACCTTCAACGTCATGCAGTTTGTCCAGGCCGAATAACCCAATGCGGAAGGTCTTGAAATCTTCAGGCTCGTCGCATTGAAGGGGAACGCCAGGCGCGATCTGCAAGCCGGCATCAGCGAACTTCTTACCCGATCGTATTCCGTCATCGTCCGTGTAGCTGACGACGACGCCCGGAGCCTCAAAACCTTCGGCCGCCACGCTTTTGAAACCCTTGTCCACGAGGAGTGAGCGAACGCGCTTGCCGAGTTCAAGCTGCTCTACTCTCACTTTATCGAAGCCGTATGCCTCGGTCTCCTTCATAACATCACGCAACGTAGCGAGACCGTCCGTGGGCATCGTTGCGTGGTACGCGAACCCACCGTTCTCGTAGGCTTCCATGATCTGCAGCCATTTGCGAAGATCACAAGCGAAACTGGTGCTAGTTGTTTTGTCGATTCTTTCGCGGGCAAGCGGGCTAAGCATGACCAGCCCGCAGCACGGTGACGCGCTCCATCCCTTTTGCGGCGCGCTGATCAGGACGTCAACGCCGCTCGCCTTCATGTCGACCCAGACCGTGCCGGACGCGATGCAATCCAGTACAAACATGCCGTCGACGGCATGCACAGCGTCGGCCACCGCGCGCAAATAAGCGTCCGGCAGCATGATCCCGGATGCGGTTTCGACATGCGGCGCAAAGACCAGATCCGGCTTGTTTTCCCTGATCGCAGCGACCACCTCTTCGATCGGTGGCGGTGCATAGGCAGCCTGTCTCCCTTGTTCGACCGGGCGCGCCTTCAGCACGATCGATTCAGACGGAATGCCGCCCATGTCGAAAATCTGCGACCAGCGAAAACTGAACAAGCCATTGCGAATCACCAGACACTTCTTGCCCGTTGCGAACTGCCGGGCAACGGCTTCCATGCCGAACGTCCCGCTGCCCGGCACGACAACGGCCGACTTCGCGTTGTAGACTTTCTTCAGAGAACCGGAAACATCACGCATGACTCCTTGAAAGAGCTGCGACATATGATTGATTGATCGGTCGGTGTACACGACTGAATACTCGAGCAGTCCCTCGCGGTCGACATCGGGAAGTAAGCCTGGCACGTTTGTCTCCGGTTATAAACGAATATAAGGATCGCAAACACATTCTAACGAAAGCCGCCTGCAACGGTATCGGCCGAGACGCCCCCGTTACCCATCCAGCAAGTTTCGGCATGAACCAGCCGCCGAGTCACGCCGGTTGGGAATGCGCCAGTGGCGACAATCGGTACGATTATGGACCTTCGCAGGAATCGCCCTGATGGGCGGCCGGAGTCACGGCAGTGCCATCGCACGTGTCCGGCATGCGCATGTTGCTGCCATCATGGAAACGGGACGCCTGTAACGGCCCGTTGCATACGTGAGTCGCGCGCCCAGCGGCACATGCGAGTGAGTGCGCCTACTCCCATCCCTGATATCCGACAGGCTGCGCCGGATTGCCGTAACCGGTGGGGTACGGCCGGCGCAGTTCAGGCGGCGTGTACATCTCGTTGTATGCCGGATAGGCAGGCGGGCGGCCCACTATGATGACCTGCTGCGCCGCTGCTTGAGTGGGCGGCCGAGGTACATAGGCGGACTGCGCGTCAGCCGGTTGGTACCGCGCGGGCGGATACGGAGCTGGCGCGTATTGGTTAGGCTGAACAGTTCGAGGCGGCGGCGCGTATTCCCGCCTGGCGTACCCACCTGACTCCTGAGACTCTGTTGACGTCTGGTTATACGCCGGCGTCGCTGCGTATTGCTGGAGCTGCTGATTCTGATATTGCCGGGCTTGCCGGTTGTAAGCCGCTTGAGTCCCCTGCTCCGCCGCGTATTGCGGTTCCTCATCGGCCTGCCGATATTGCGGCACCGCCCGCTGAGCGTTCTGCAAATCGCGCCTCTGCGTCAACTGCGCGTCGTCATCATGCGGCAATGCCGTCACGGATTGCGTCGGAATCAGTATGGGAGGCTCGGACTCGGTGGCAAACAGCTTCGGCGACGTAGTCCGCGTAGAAACTTGCTTCAGAGGCACGGGCTGCATTTCAGCCCGCTTAGGCGGCGTAACCCGCAGTGAAGCCTGCTTCAACGACGCGACCGCGACCGGTGCAGAGACCCGCTTCGGCGGCGCAGACGCGACTTGCGCGGAGCCGTGCTTCAGCAGCACAGGGCCGGCCTGCGCGACGACCTGCCGGGGCGGCGTGGCTCGCGCAGCAGCATCCCGCTTCGGCGATGTGACCGGCGCGGATACTTGCCTCAGCGGCGCGGCTTGCGCTACGACCCGCCTTGGGGATGCAACCCGCTCGGCAACCGGCTTCGGCGATGCGGGCATGGCCGGCACAGCAAGCTGCTTTTGCCGATGCTTCACTTCGTCGCCCAACGTCGCATAGGATTTCGAGTCTTCCCTGGCGCGCGCGTTATAGCCGATGAAATACGCATAGCGCAGGTCTGCCAGGCGCGCCTGAATGTCGGCATCGGTAGAGACGCGTTTTTCGCCGGGGTCGAGAGATGCGTCGACGGTCGAGTCTTCGAAGGCCGAGGCTGCGGCATCAGCGGCACGGGCGGATTCGGGATGCAGCGCGCCCACAGAAGACATAAGCGCAGCGGCTACCGCGACGAGCACTTTTTTTTCCATACTTTCACCTCGGAATTCCGTGCGACAGACCGCGTGGGATTCTCCAATCTCCGGACCGGACCTTCACTCGCGCTTACGGGATATCGACTATTTTTAGCACGTCCTTAAGGGCTCAGGGTAGTGTTTCCGGGTATAACCCAGGCGAAAGCCTATGTGCCGAACAACCATAGCAATACTGACGTTGTCGGTCCGGAAATTCTTGCCTGCTCCGGCGGCAATGGAACCGACGAGCATGTCATCGTTGGCGGCGGCGGTGAGGAGTGTATTTCCGCCGGCAACATCTGGCGTGTGAATCGACTTGATCGCGGGCAAGATCCGGTCATGGTCACGGAAGTTCAGCTTCGGATGGGATGCGGCCATCAAGGGACGCCCGGCTAGGCCTATCGAGGGATCTAAAGCTTTCGGTTAACGGCCATCCGTCTCACCCATCATCCGTCGTCGACGGAGTTCTTGGTCGGCTGACTCAGGACAACGCTATTGGACCAAGGTCCAATTGTTTGATCGGACCGCAACTACCACTATTCATGTGAGTCTCGCTGTCGCGGCGCGTGCGCGCTCAATACCGCGATTACGATATGTTTAATGGAGCCTGCATCATGATCAGATCCCTTCGGTTTGTTCTCGCGATTCCTGTCTTTCTGTTTGTCGTGGCCTGCTCGACGAACCCGACCGTTGCTAATGGCGGAGACCCTGAGTTAGTCGACAAAGCGCAAGCGGCACTTCAACAACTATTTGCCAGCACTCCAAAGGCGAAGGAACTCCAATACCAGGCGAAGGCCGTCGTCGTGTTTCCCGACATTGTCAAGGCCGGGCTTATCGTCGGTGCGCAAGGCGGGAAAGGGGTGATGTTTGGTCCAGACGGGAAAGTCCTTGGATACTACAGAGCACGCGCAGTCTCGTATGGCCTGCAGGCTGGCGCCCAATCGTTCTCGGAGGCCTTGTTTCTCATGACCGACTCGGCTATGACTACGCTCACCAGCGGCGCCGGATTATCGGTTGGTATGGGGCCGAGTGTCGTAGTAGTGGATGCAGGGATGGCCAGGTCTATGACAACTACTACGTTGAAATCCGATGTCTACTCGTTCATTTTTGGCCAAACGGGCCTGATGGCCGGTCTTGGCATGCAAGGCCAGAGGATTGTTAAGTTTGATGAAAACGATAAGTAAAGTGCGAAATATGCCCCCGGCACGTTTTGCTGGCCTACAGCGGGCTGGGGGGGCGGTCCGGCAACCGTGCGCGCCAATGCGGCCGCCGATCGGTCGTGCGGGCCGAGGGTGGTCCCAGCAGCTTCAAGATCGCAGTCCGCCTCCCCGCCTGCTCTCCTCTTGGGGGCTCGTTTTGATGCAGTTGGCCGCCGGCCGGCGCGGCGCCAGCCTACGCGGGATTCGGCGCGATTTCAGGGCCGGCCGAGCGATGCAGTGTATTGCGCGCGGCCGGTATCTTTTTTTTTGCGTTGCCGGAGCGGCTTGGATGCTTTTCGCTGCGTATCGCTCCTCTCGCGGTTCTGAGGATTGACTTATCGCTTTAGTCGTCGCCTGACTGGATTGCGTGTGTTGCACGAGATGTTTGCGAAGGGCTACGGCCTTCGACTGCGAGCATCCAAGGCGCTTTCGAATCGCAGTGACCGTGCCGCGGAGCGTTCCGTCTCGGATCGCCGAACCTTTTCTCTATGGCGAGGCGTACGGCGAGGATGAACACACCAGCGGAAGCCAGCGACACTAGCAGCACGGTCCATTCGACGACCGGCCGTCCTGCTTGACGCTGTGTACTTTACCGCGTATCCGCCGAATGTCCCGTTCGACGCGTAATCCCGCCATACGTGCACAGAAGGTGGCCGTACGGGAAGGGTCGACAAGGGAAATTCGCGTCGAGGCAGAGCCGGTGACTGACGGGCTCCGGGTTCGGCCATCTACTGACGTTGCCCCACGCTTTCACCCGGACGTTCGAAGGACCGCTCCGCCCCGATAACGGCCCTTCGTGCGCCGCACACGTCAGGCGTGTTGTCGGCCGGACCGGTCATCCGCAGCACATTGCGCCCCACCTGCGCGCGTATAGAAAAAGCGCGCGCCGGTGGTTCGGAAGCGCGATGCCCGGCGGCAAACCGGGCAGCACGAATCAGAATATGTTGCGAAGGCCGAGCGCGACGCCGGTCTGGTTGTTGCGGCCTGGAAAGTCTGCTTTCGCCGCGCCAGTGCCGCGGATGAAATCGACCGTGCCATACACTTCGGTCCGCTTGGACAGCGAGTATTCGGCTAGCAGCACGCCCGAGTAGCGGACGCCGCGGCCGAGCGTGGTGCCGTCGGCGTTCAACGCATTGCGGGAGTGATCGTAGTAGGCTGCGGCAGTCAGCAGCAGCGGCGGCGTGACCTGCCAGGTGGTACCGACGTAGAAGCCGTCGTCGATGCGGTTGGTATTCGTCACCGGCGCCGAAAAGGCGGCAGCCGGCGAGTTCGCGGCCGACATGAAAAGGTCGACCATACCGGTGTTGTCCTGCGCATGCAGCCAGCCTGCGTAAGCCTTGACCGTGCTGAACGCATAGACAGCGCTCACGTTGACAACATTGAACTTGTTGTTGTGTGCATCGCTGTTCTGCTGAAAGCCGGCATCAAGGGACAAGCCGCCGTACGTATAGGCCGCCGTCAAGCCGTACATGTTGTTCGCGCCGGTGCTGCCGGCCACACCGCCAAAGCTATACATGGCTTCCACGTTCAGGCCGCCGAACTGGCCGTTGTACTTGACGGAGTTGTTCTGGCGCAGGCCGTATCCGAGTGCGCCAGGCAGCCAGCCGTCCTGATCGTAGTTACCGACGGTCAGCGGGTCGTAGACGTTCCCTAGCTGGTCGAATAGCGGCGTATTCTGGCGACCGAAGGTCACCGTGCCATACTGGTTGCTAGACAGCCCAACATAAGCCATCCGGTTGAAGAGGGTATTCTGGCTCGCAAACTGGCCGTTCCACAGGTTGAAGCCATTCTCAAGCCGGAACACCGTAGACAAGCCGCCGCCCAGGTCTTCAGAACCCTTCAAGCCCCAACGGCTTCCGGTGATCGGGCCGACGCCCATCGATACCTGGCTGTCGTTGTTCGCATTGGCGTTGGTGAGATAGCGGACGCTCGTGTCGACGATGCCGTACAGGGTGACCGAGCTTTGCGCGAAAGCGGATTGGGCCGCGATGGCGATAAGTGCGCCACCGATGGCGCTGATGGTTTTCTTCACAGAGTATCTCCCCATGTTTAGTTGTAAGGCAAACCGCTGGTCTATATAACCGCTGCGGTTCATGCGCGGCTTTTGGCCTGCGCGCAATGATATTTCCGTCAAATTAAATCGGGATCTGTTTTCAATTTTTGTCTCCCGTTTACAACATTGGATTGACTTTCGTATCACCGGACAGTGCCAGCGAATTCTTGTATATGGTCGGAACAGCCCTGTTATGCCTGCTGCCGCTCAGCGTTGTTGAGCGGCAGCAGGCCAGGCTGACGGCACAAAGCCGCAGAAACGCGACTAGACGCCAGAATAGCCGGGGTGGCCGGTTAACCTTGAAAGCGGTCGTCTAGATGCTGCATGGACGACCGTCTGAGGTGGGTCGACTCCCGTCCCACGTCTCGCTCGGAAGTTGACATTCGCTGAATGCTGAAACGACGGATCTCGGATGACTGCGATGGATGATAACGGCGTGAATGAGACTGATGCGATAAACGACTTCAGCGTATAGGGCCTAAAATTAAGAATAGCGCCAGTCCCTTTGTGTGGGGCGGCTCGCCTTATCCTCTTCTGTCAACGGCAGGCGGCCATGAACGCTCACGATGCGCCTTTTGTTCGCCCGGTGCTGGCTGCACTTTGCGCGGCCTCGCTCGCCACACTCGCCGCGTGCGGCGGAAGCGCCTGCTTCGGCTTCGACGGCTGTAGCGGCGGAAACGGGACGCCGAACGTCGCCGTATCCGGCACGGCAGCCATCGGCAAGGCGCTCGCCAGCGCGACGGTTAGCCTCAGTTGCGCGTCGGGTTCGGGCTCCACCCTGTCAGACGGCGGTGGACACTACAGCACGACCCTCAACGCCACGCTTCCCTGCATCCTCACCGTGACCGCCGGCGGCACGACCCTGCATTCGCTGGCATTTGCCGGTGGCACTTTCAATACGACGCCTGAGACCGAACTGATGCTCGTCTATCTCGCTTCGCAACTTGGCACAACCGAGACCAGTCTGATTGCGAATTTCCAGAACAATTCACAGTTCCAGCGGGTGCTGGAAAATCAGACCGATGTACTGGCTGCGCAAACGGCAGTTGTCGCGAATCTGCAGCAGCGATATGCGGTCACGCTGACGACACCGGCGTTTCTGACGACGCCGTTTGTCGTCGGGCAAGCAGGGGTGGACAGCGATCTCGGCGCGCTGGCGACAGCAGGCGCCATCGACGTCAATGGCATGCCCGATCCGGCTGCCGTCTCGCTGCTGTCCGCGGCGGGTCTCGCCCATCCGCTCACAACGACGTCCACACCTTCATCCGGCACTGGCGGAACAGGGAGCACCCCCGGCGGCATGATGTGAACTGAGGCAGTTTGAGGCTGGCGTCATCAGGCAGAGGTCGGCCAGGAACGGTCCATCGTCGTTGGACTCTCGCTCCGCATTCACTGCGCCGTGACCGCCGTTTCGTCTGGACCAGCGACGAGAGTCCCGACACATCTGGACGCGACCTCTTCAGGCAAGCTGTAGCGGTCGTGCCCAGATGAATTTGCGCCGGCGGGTGCCTTTGCCGGCGCACACTGCTGCTGCGCCCTGAGACAGGGCTAAACGAGTTCCGCTTCAGGCTTCCTTAGAAGCGCGTGCGCAACCCGACCGTGCCGACCACCTGGTTTGCCGTCGACGACGCACCACCCGACGTATTGATGAAGGCGACAACGTTTTGGCCGATTGCGTGCTGATACATGGCTTCGGCGTAAACATCCGTGCGCTTGGAAAACGCGTAGACAGCTTGCAAGTTGACCTGATTCCACTTCGGATCCTTGCCGTACTGCGTGCCGGTCGCATTAAACGCGCCTGACAGATGGGCATCGGTGTACGTGTCAGTGATGCCCAGCGTAATCGCCGGTGTCAGCGTGTACTTGGCGTTCAGTTCATAGTTGTTGAAGCGCTGCGAACCGTTGTTGAGGTTGAACGATTGCGTGCCCTGATAAAAGCTGTTCGTATACACGAAGCCGACCACTGCCGGGCCGAAGGTGTAGTTCAGACCCGCGCCGATCGTGCGCTGAACGTTCGCCCCGAACCGGAAGCCAGCCGTCTGGGCAGGCGCTTCGCCGAGGTCAACTGCGCCGCTGGTGTTCACTTGGGGGGCAGCGCCGTTGCCGTTGATCTGCAGGTAGCCGGCGGCCATCTTGAACGGGCCAAACTCGTAGCTTGCGCCCGCGCTGTAAGCACGGTTCAGCGTGAAGTCAGTGTTGTTGGAGAACGCGTAGAGGCCGCCGAACTTCAGGCCTGCATAATTGCTGCTCGTGTACTTAACCGCGTTGCTCATCCGCAGCGTGTGGTTCAGGTTGTCGTTGTCAAACGGGTGCGCGAAGCCCGTGTCGCCGAACGTGCCGGCCGTACCGGACAGCGGTGCCACGAAGTCCACCAGCGAGTCATACTGGCGGCCCAGCGTCACCGTACCGAAATCGCTGCTGCTCAGGCCGACAAACGCCTGACGACCAAACATCCGGCTGTTCTGGCCGAGCTTGCCGTTCTGCACGTTGAAGCCGTTTTCCAGCACGAAAATGGCCTTCAGGCCGCCACCGAGGTCTTCGGCGCCACGCAGACCGAACCGGCTGCCGTTAATGGTGCCGCTGGTTGCCTGAAACAGGCCGCCGTGCGAAGTGGCGGAGGTCTTGACGTTGTTGGTATACATCAGGCCGGCATCGATCAGGCCGTACAGGGTGACCGAACTCTGTGCATGGGCGGCCGATGCGGCGAGTGCAGCGGATACGGCGAGAGCTACGGGGATCTTTTTCATGAATTAACTCCAGCGGATTGCGATTCAGGCGGAAAACAGCGGCGCGAGTATAAGAGGCAGGTAGCCTCATGATGTCATTTCCGGGCTGGATTTCACCGTTACGTTTTGCTGAGATAATTCGTCATAAATCCGAAATAATTCTGGCGAAATCCCTGCCAGAAAAGGCGCGTTGCTGTTTTTCATCCCATCCGGGACGCATCCGGGACGCATCGCCGTTGTATTGAAGCGACGGCATCAGGTTAGCCGGCATCCCACCACTGACATGACATCTGACAGCGCCCATCTGTATCTGGCTTTGACACAACGACACGCACGCCGACACCTCGATCTGGCCTCGACATGTTGCCGGTACGTTTTGACAAACCGAGGTACAGATGCCTCGGCTGTTCGCTGGCACGACCGTTCGTCGAGATAGAGCTAAACGTTAGACAAATGGTCGTTCAGGCTTCGCTGACCGTGCGTAGTCGGGATGGTGAGCGGCCGCTCTTTTTGCGAGGTTGGGACATTCGGAGAAGCATCCGGCCGTGCTGCTGAAGATCTACATCTACGGCTACCTGAACCGGGTTCAGTCGAGCCGCCGCCTGGAACGCGAATGCCAACGCAATGTTGAATTGATGTGGCTCACCGGCCGTCTTGCGCCGGACTTCAAGACCATAGCTGACTTCCGCCGTGACAACGGCACCGGCATCCGCAACGTATGTCGCCGCTTCGTCTGCTGCGATGATTGGGAGCGAATGAGTTTGTTGAGTTCGGCTCCTGACTTCGGGTCTTGACTTCGTTGGCGCACTCGCTCAGCTGGTTCCCTTACTTGGATTCCTGTGCCTCATTCTTGATCGCCTGGCCTCCCTTCGAAATGTCCTGGCCTGCGCCCGCCATCGTGTTGCAGCCGCCGAGAACTACGGTACCAGCAATCAGCATCCATGCAATCAATCGAATCATTATCTTCCCCTTGTTCAAATCAGGATCGGACCAGATTAATTTTAGACGATTTTGCCGTCGGCGCTGCCTGTTTCGCCTGTTGGCATCGCTTGACGCGGCATCCGGTGAAGTTCGTTAAGTCTGCTAGGGGTTCCCTTTGATTATGCGTTTTACGGGACTAGCACGATCTTGGTCTCATGCCGATGCGCTCGTGGAAACCGGCGTTTTGCCCTGTTCCCTTCATTTCGGAAAACGTGGCGTTACCCGTCGATTGGTACGTCGAACCGCGTCCGACAACCTGGGCATTTGAATGGCTCGAAGTTACCTTGCGCCGGCAATGCTGCGAGCGGCTGCTCCTCGCCGGCGAGGTAGCAGACTGGGCATGGAAACGCTTCGTGCGATCGAAGTCGGTGCCACCGATCGACAAACCGCTGAATATCGATAGGCTGGGTGCCGTTCGCTTCGAGGTGGTCGAGAAGCACGTGGAACAGAGCGGGGCTTTGCATTGAGACCTCTGCGGCAATTTCCAGCCATCGTAGCATCCGCCACCCATGCGCGGCCCGCGCTCAAGCAGTTCCGCGCGCAAGCCACCGTGGATGTTCAGTGCTAGTGTAGTGGTGGGGATTTTCCCCAGTCACCGGGAGAACGCGATGCCGTCAGACCCCGCCACAAAATCCGCCGAGCCACCTTCGCCGCGAGACAAGCCGCTTCCTGCCGCGGCGCCGCAGGCCGAGTCATCGGCACGGGACGCAGATAAAGACGAGCCGGTACCGCATGAGCGCCCGCCAGTCCGATCAGACGACAACTGACTTTCCGCCGCGCCCTCGGTTTAACGGAAGGGTTCGTGTGTGCGGAGGTCAGAGGTCTCTCGACAGGTAGTAGCTACGCACCAGTGAAATCTGAGAGCGACTCGACTGCCTATCTCGGCCGGACTTTCGAAGGTCCGTTCTGCTCAGTTAGCTGCCCTTGCCCTGCTCGAGGGACGCTGCGGCGGTTTCGTTCATGACGTTGGTCACGCGCTGCACCGATTGCGTGTTCTCATCCATCGCAGCGCCGGACGCTTGACGAACTCGGCGCCGGCTCGCACGCCCCCCTCGAAGTCCTGGATAGTCAGTGTTGTCGCCTCCTCCGGAGCGTCGGCGGCGAAATGGCATTTCGGTCGCGCGGAAGATCTACTGATCGATCTTTCGTGTGACGCTCGATTGCGGTTCGCTGTATGCCAACCTCCTTCGCCTCTGTGCAAACATTTGTGCGCGCTGGAACAAGTATGCGGAATTTCGTCTATCTACCCTTGCGCTGGTGCGATGCAACAAGGCGTACATGGTGTGGGCCATTGCCATCTGCCGCTCAGGGAGTTCCGGGATGTATATCAATCTTGTCGATCACGGGCATGGAGTGCTGCGCGCAGGCGCTCTTGCCCGCCGCTGGCGCGAGCTGGTTCTTGGCGCCGTCAGTCTGCTGGCGCTGCTGATCTCGAGTCACGCACAGGCTGCCGCGCCGGCGCCTGCCGAATGCGCGGCGCTGCAGGCGAAATACCCGCAATTCAAGGGCAAGACGCTAATCAACGCGATCAACCCACACACGCCGGGCTATGAAGCGCTGGACCCGAACGACCCGAGTAAATACATCGGCTTCGACATCGACCTCGGCGAAGCGATCGGCAACTGTCTTGGCTTCAAGATGGCGTACAAGCCTGTCTCGTTCGCGGCGCTGCTGACCACGCTGCAAAGCGGCCAGGCCGACATCGTAATCTCCGACATCTATGCGACCGAAGAGCGCGCGAAGGCGGCGGACTTCATCACCTATTCGAAAGTGTTCGACGGCGTGCTCGTCGCGAAGGGAAATCCGAAGAAGATCAGCGGCATAAACCCGACAATGTGCGGCACGACTGCCGCAGAGAACACCGGCTACGTTGAAGTGCCGCTGATCCAGAACCTTGCGCCGGCCTGCAAGGCGGCGAACAAGTCGGAAGCGGCCGTGCAGCTGTATGACAACAACGCGAACGCGATCCAGGCGATTCTCTCGGGCCGCGCCGACACGTACATCAACGATGTGAACACGGTGGACCAGGCGGTCAAGGCGTATCCGAACCAACTCGAAAAGGCTAGTGCAGTGACACTGCCGTATTCGATCGGTATCGGCGTTCCGAAAACTAATCCGGCAATGCGCGCAGCCGTGATGGCAGCGCTTGTCGCGATCCAGAAGGCCGGCATCCAGACTGACTTGCTGAAGAAGTGGTCGCTCGGTGTTGAAAACCTCGAAACCCCCAAGCTGATTGCCTCGAACTGATGAATCTGTTTCTGCACTATCTCGGCCTGCCGTATCTGCTGAGCGGCATCGGTTTTACGATCGCAGTCACGGCCCTCGGGCTCGCGGGCGGTCTGATCGTGGGACTGGTGCTCGCGAGCATGCAACTGAGCAAGGTGGGGCCGCTCGCCGCGATCGCGCGCGGCTACACAGTGATTTTTCGCGGCACGCCGCTGATCCTGCAACTCGTGTTCGCGTACGACGCGCTGCCGCACATCGGGCTGAAGTTGAGCGCGATGGGCGCAGCGGGTCTCGCGCTCGCGGCGAACGAGGGGCCGTTCATCGCGGAGATCCTGCGCGCTGGCGTGCTCGGCATCGACCGCGGGCAACTGCTCGCGGGGCAGGCGCTCGGCATGACGCCGACCGTGCTGCTGCGCCGTGTGATCGCGCCGCAGGCCATCCGCACGATGATCCCGGCGCTCGGGAACGAGTCGGTCAGCGCGTTGAAAAACTCGTCGCTGGCCTCCGTGATCGCGGTCGACGAACTGACCTTGCGCAGCACCCAGCTCGCGTCGTCGACGTTCGATTTCTTTTCGATCTTCTTCGCGTCCGGGCTGATGTATCTCGTGCTGACAGGCGTGATCGCCGCGATCCAGTTGTTCGCCGAAACCGCGCTCGATCTCGATCGTAGCCCGTCCGGGCGCTTCGCAGGGCTGCTGCCGTGGCGCCGCGCCGGGATTGCGGCGAACTCGACCGGCGCGGCCCCGACGCTACCCGTCGATGCGCCGTTCGGACCGACGCCGTCGCCCATGCCCAACGCGGATGACCTTCACGCAGAGCGCGCGCAGCGCTACACGGCGCTCCAAAAGCAGAGCGCGACCGTGCAGGTGAAGGGTCTGCGCAAGCGTTACGGCGGGCAGACGGTACTCGACGGTTTCGACCTCACAGTCCGCTTCGGCGAGGTTATTGCGCTGCTCGGGCCAAGCGGATCGGGCAAAAGCACGCTGCTGCGCTGTATCAATCACCTGGAGCAGTGGGATTCGGGGGAAATCCGCATCGCCGGCAAGCGCCTCGGTTTTCGGGTCGATGGTCAGCAGATGACCCAGGGCGATATCGCCAACGAGCGTGCGAGTGCCGGTGTCGGCATGGTGTTCCAGCATTTCAACCTGTTCAGTCATCTGACGGCGTGCGAGAACATCGCGGGGCCGTTGCGCTGGGTGCACGGCATGGCGCCCGCCGATGCCGAGCGCCGCGCGCGCGAACTGCTCGAACGCGTCGGCCTCAGTCATCGCGCCGATGCGTTGCCGCGCCATCTGTCCGGTGGCCAACAGCAGCGCGTCGCGATCGCCCGCGCGCTTGCGCCCAATCCTCGCGTGCTGTTGCTCGACGAACCGACGTCCGCGCTCGACCCCGAACTCGTCGGCGAAGTACTCGACGTAATCCAGCGGCTCGTGAACGAAGGCGGTCTGACGATGATCATCTCAACGCACCAGTTACGCTTCGCCGATCAGGTCGCGGATCGCGTCGTGTTCATGAGCGGCGGCGCGGTGGTCGAACAGGGGCCTGCGCACGAAGTGCTCACACACCCACGCCATCCTTTGACGGCGCGATTCTTGAGCGTGATGGGCGCCGACGACCGACTCAAAGTCGCGTCGTGACGGCACGCGCCATTCAGCATCGCCCGGCCCTTTGCGCCCGGCGCCTTACGAGGTTCGAACAAACATGAAGCACCATACTCTCCCCGTGTCGCCCGAAACGGTTCATTGGGGTTACTTCAGCAAAAAAGTCGAGCCGGCGTTGACGGTGCGCTCCGGCGACCGGATCACGATCGAGACGCTGACACACCATGCAAACGACGATCACGAACGCATGGTCGCGGGCGACCCCGGCGCCGAAAGCATCTTTCACTGGACCCGGGAGCACAAGGCCATGCCGCGCCGCGGCGCGGGGCCAACCGACGGACCCTTTACGCTAGGTTCGGGCGAAGGTGTCGGCGTGCATCTGCTGACCGGGCCGGTCGCGATTGAAGGGGCCGAGCCCGGCGACGTGCTCGAAGTGCGGATTCTCGACGTACGGCCGAGGCCGAGCTGCAATGCGTGTTATCGCGGCCGTTGTTTCGGTTCGAACGTCGCCGCATCCTGGGGCTTCCACTATCGCGATCTGATCGAGGAGCCGAAGCCGCGTGAAGTCGTGACGATCTTCGAGCTCGATACCTCCGGCGAGCCGTTCGCACGTGCGGTCTACAACTACGTGTGGACGCCGCAGACCGATCCGGACGGCGTCGTTCATGCGATGATCGATTATCCGGGCGTGAAGGTCGATCATTCGCTGGTTCGCAAGCGAGAGAACATCCTGTCGAACGTGAAGGTGCCGGCCAGGCTGCATTTCGGCACGATGGGGCTGGCGCCGACGGAGGCCGACTACGTCAGCTCCAATCCACCCAGCTACACCGGCGGCAATATCGACGACTGGCGTGTCGGCAAGGGGGCGCGGATGTATTACCCGGTCGCCGTCGAAGGCGCATTCTTTTCGGTCGGCGATCCGCATGCGGCTCAGGGCGACAGCGAGCTCGGCGGTACCGCGATCGAGACCTCGTTGACGGGGGACTTCGAATTCGTGCTGCACAAAAAGAACGACCTGGGCGGCACGATCCTCGAAGGCCTCACGCACCCGATGCTGGAAACCGACGACCAATGGTCGGTGTACGGCTTCACCTTCCCGAACTACCTGGCGGCACTCGGCCCGGCCGGACAGATCGAGGTGGCACAGCACTCCAGCCTCGACAAGGCGATGCGCGACGCGTTTCGCAAGCTGCGCCGCTTCCTGATGACCGTACACAGGCTGAGCGAGGACGAGGCCATCGCGCTGATGTCGGTCGCCGCGGATTTCGGCGTCACGCAAGTTGTCGACGGCAACTGGGGCGTGCATGGTTCGATTCGCAAGAACGTCTTCGTCGACGGCGCGCGGGGCTGAGCGTTCCCGTGTGGGCCGCGAGGCGATGCGGAGCCCACAAGGGCTGGCGTGCCGGATGCATCGGTACGGTGCATATGCGCGCTGCTGGTGCGGTCTCGCGCACGACTGTGGCGGCCTCGCGCGCGCTGCCGCTCAGGGCCGGCCGGGCATCATCGATGCAGTCGACGTGCGATGGCGCGAATATTGCTCTTCTGCGATGACCCGTCCGGCTCCCCGAATCCATCCAAGGGTAGCGGGCGCCCTGCGACGCGCTCGCGCCGCAGGCATCGGCCCTGGAGTCCACTTGGATCTGCTGCGCTTTACTACCGAATCCTATCCGGAAGTCGAACGGCTGCGCGCCTGGCGGGAAGCGCTCGACAGGATGGGATGGCGTAGCGGCGCAATACCTCCGGCACGAGCGTTGCACGGGACGATCCAGACGCAGCGGTCGGTCGGGGGCTTCGATCTGAGCCTGCTGGCGTCCGTTGCGCAGACGCTCGAGCCGAATGCTGCCGGCGGCGACAGCGTGCTGATCATGCTGCACCTTGACGGCGTGGCGACGCTGCTCGCCGACGGCCGACGCCAGCCCCTGACGTTGAACGACCTCGTCTATCTGCCGTCACGCGAGGGTTGCTCGCTGGTTTTCGCCACGGATTTCCGCGCCTTTGTCGTGCGTATACCGCGTGCGGCGATCAGAGGGCGGCTGCTTGCGCCGTCGTCGATGTGTGCCGGGCGGATCGCCGGAGATGCCGGCATCGGACATGTGTTTTCCGGTTTTCTGGCGTCGCTGGCGGAAAGCGTGGACACGTTGTCGGCCAACGAGTTGCGTCCGCTTGAACTCGCGCTGATTGAGTTCCTGGTAGCGATTCTCGCAGTGCATCAGCGCGAAACGCCGATCAGCGGGCTGACATCGTCGCAGGCGGCCATCTTCTCGCGCGTTTGCCGCAGTATCGATGAGCGGCTCAGCGACCCGAAAATCAGTCTCGCGCTTCTCGCCACAGAAGAGCGCGTCTCGCAGCGCTACCTGCAAAAGCTGTTCGAAACCGCTGGCCAGAGCTTCTCCACCTATTTGCGGCTGCGCCGCCTCGAACGTTGCAGGGCCGAACTAGTCGATCCGCTACACGAAAAGATGTCGATCTCGGATATCTGCTTCCGTTGGGGTTTCAACGATCCCGCGCATTTCAGCCGTGCGTTTCGCGACCAGTATCACACCTCGCCGCGTGCCTTCCGTAACGAAGCGAGCCTGGATCTGGCCCGGCATCTGGTGCAGCGCATTTCGCGCGGACTGCCGTTCAACACGGAAGCGCTGCTGCTCCATGCGCAAGCCGCGGCGCAGGCCAGCGCGCAAGCGCGGCCGCGGGAAGCAACGCTCGACGATGCGGGTACGGTCGTGGCCAGCCCCACCGTCGAGACGCGGACCGAGTCCACAAGGGGCGTCGCCCGCCGGCCGGGCAAGCCGCGCCACCACCTGTTGCGTGCGACGGCAAACACGGTGCACTGGGGCTATTTTTCGCACGACCTGAAGCCGGTGCTCGAAGTCGACAGCGGCGATACCGTGACGATAGAGACGCTGACGCAGCATGCATCGGACGACTGGGCGCGCATGGTTGCCGGTGACCCAGGCGCCGAAAGCGTGTTCCACTGGACCGCAGAGCGCAAGAACGTGAACCGGCGCGGTGCCGGGCCGATCGATGCATCGATCTACGGACGCGGCGCCGGCGAAGGGTTCGGGGTGCATATCTGCACTGGTCCGATCGCGGTGCGCGGCGCCGAACCGGGCGACGTATTGGAAGTCAGGATTCTCGATGTACATCCGCGGCGCTGCGCGAATCCGCAATTCAGCGGGCGCGCGTTCGGCAGCAATGCGGCCGCGTGGTGGGGCTTCCATTACCGCGAGCTGTTGACCGAGCCTAAACCGCGCGAAGTTGTCACGATTTATGAACTCGACGCCGAGCCGCAGCCGCACGACGGTCCGCCATATGCACGTGCGGTCTACAACTACCGCTGGACGCCGCAGCGCGATCCGTTCGGTGTGGTGCATGCAACGATCGATTATCCGGGCGTGCCCGTCGACCATTCGACGGTCGAGGAGAATCACGGGATCCTGAAGGGTGTCAAGATTCCCGTGCGCCCGCATTTCGGCCTGATCGCGGTCGCGCCGCAACAGGACGGCCTCATCGATTCGATCCCGCCGTCCGCGTTCGGCGGCAACCTGGACAACTGGCGTGTCGCGCAGGGCGCAAGCGTCTATCTGCCGATTGGCGTTCCCGGCGCGTTGCTGTCAGTCGGGGATCCGCACGCGTCGCAGGGCGATTCGGAGCTGTGTGGGACCGCCATCGAATGCTCGCTGACCGGCGACTTCCAACTGGTGTTGCACAAGAGAGCGACACTTGCCGGTCAACCGTATGCGGACCTCACGTATCCGCTCGTCGAAACCCCCGAAGAGTGGGTGCTGCACGGCTTCAGCCATGCAAACTATCTGACTGAATTCGGCACGCACGCGCAGAGCAAGGTCTACGAGAAGTCGACGCTAGACCTCGCGATGCGCGACGCGTTCATCAAGACGCGCCGCTTTCTGATGACGACCAAGGGTCTCACCGAAGATGAAGCAATCTCGTTGATGTCGGTTGCGGTCGACTTCGGCGTGACACAGGTTGTCGACGGCAACTGGGGGATGCACGCGATTATCCGCAAGGCCTTGTTCGCGGATTAATTATTTTGTGACGTTCGCTATGGCGCTGCCAGGCGTCGTACGCGTACGACGCTTTTCTTTTTTCATGGAGTTACGGTAGATGGATTTATCGACGAGATTCTGGATGGTTGAGGATGCGCCTACGCCAGTCGGTCCCTTTTCTCATGCCACCGAGCAGCACGGCTGGGTGTTTCTCACTGGCCAGATGCCGACATCGCCTGACGATGACAACGCCCCGCTTCCCGAAGGTGTTGCCGCACAGACAACCCGGGTGATGGACAATCTGGTTCTCGTGTTAAAGGGGATCGGGCTTGGGCTCGAAGATGTCGTCTCCGCGCGGATCTTTCTGACCGAGTTCAAACGCGATTACGCGACGATGAACGCGGTCTATGCTGCCTACTTCCCGCCTGCGAAATTGCCGGCGCGGACTTGCATCGGCGTGACTGGATTGGCGCGGGACGCGCTCGTCGAAATTGACTTTATTGCACACAGGCAGACTTCAGCAGCCGCTTGATATCGGTGGGCGGATGTTGACCATTCCGGTGCCGGATTCATGACTGTCAGCAGCGGGTCGGCCGTTCTTCTTGCCTGGGCCGTCTGGATGAGTCGGGAGCACTCATTCGTGCCCCACGCCCGACTACCTGGAAATCTTCTCCAGCTCGAGCCCCTTCGTCCGCGGCCCCATCAAGCCGATCGCCAGCATCACAATCAGCATTGCCCCGGCGATGAACACAAACACACCAGTCGTCCCGAAGTGCTTCAACACGGCAGCGATCAGAAAGGCCGTGAAAATCGCCGAGAAGCGGCTCCACGAATAGACGAAACCCACCGCCCGCGCGCGGATACTTGTCGGAAAAAGCTCGGTCTGATACGCATGGTAGCTGTACGAAATGATGTTGCCCGCGAGCGTCAGACACACGCCGAGGCTCACCAGCAGCACCGCACCGGACGCCCGGCTGAACCACAAACCGCACACAATATTCACGGCCGCCATCACCACGATCACCGTCTTACGCTCGAAGCGGTCGCCGATAAAGAGGCCAATCACCGGACCGATCGGCGCGGCCAACGCGATCACGCTCGAGTACATCAGGCTAGTGGTGATCGTAATGCCCTGCTTGATCAGCAGCGTCGGCACCCAGTTCGCAAAGCCGTAAAAACCGACGGTCTGGAAGATATTGAAGATCGTCATCATCAGCGTGCGGCTGCGGTACGGCGGCACCCACATATCGCGGAAGCTGCCGCGCGGCGCGACCGGTGCGGGCGGCGCCGGCGGCGGCAGTTCACTGCCGTATTCGCTGCGTACTTTCGCTTCGAGTTCGCTCATCACGCGATCGGCTTCCGCGAGACGCCCTTGTTGCGCAAGCCAACGCGGGCTTTCCGGCAACGCGCGCCGGATCCACCAGACAAACAGCGCACCGTGTGCGCCGATCAGCACCACCCAGCGCCAGCCGTCGAGGCCGAACAGCGTGCGCGGCACCAATAGATAAGAGAGAAAAGCCACCACCGGGACGGCCGTAAAACCAACGGCCTGCTCGCATGCGAAAGCGCGGCCACGAATCTGCTTGGGCACCAGCTCCGAGATATACGTGCCGATTGTCACCAGCTCGACGCCGATACCGACGCCCGCCACGAAGCGCCAGAAGTTCAAACCCGTCGCCGTTTCCTGAAACGCCATCACGACGTTGGCCGCCGTGTACCACAGCAGCGAATACGTGAACACGGCGCGGCGGCCGAAGCGATCCGCCAGAAAGCCGCACGCGATCGTGCCGATGAACAGCCCGCTGAACAGTGCGGCGATGAAACTCGCGACGCCGGTCGAGCCGAACAGGCCGTGCGTCGTTGCGGTCAGCAGGCCGCTTTTGACGAGGCCAGGCGCGACGTAGCCCGAGTACAGCAGGTCGTAGAGTTCGAAGAAGAAGCCGAGGCTCAGCAGCACCACCAGTTTCCACACAGAGCGCGTGGCGGGCAGTCGGTCGAGGCGCGCGGAGATGCTACCGGCGTCGAGCGTGGTGGATGCAGCGGACGCCGCGGCAGTCGCGCTTGCGGAAGACGCCGCGCCGCCGGCGCTGCGCGCGACGGACCCGGCGTGATCGGGGGATGCCATATTGTTTGTCTCCTGGTGATGCGGTCATTCAGGCGATGCACGATGATGCTCGCCGCGGCCGGTCTTGTGCCGGCCTTGGGTACTTTCGTATGTCACGCGCACCACGATGCCGGGCCGCAAGGTCCGGCCAGCATTCTAGCGGCGCGCGTGCTTCAATTGTTCGAAGGTGGTGATTTTTCCGGCCAGCGCGCTCGCCGCAACGGTGTACGGGCTCGCGAGCCACACATTGCCCGGCCCCGAGCGGCCGGGGAAATTGCGGTTGATCGCGCTGATCGTCACCTCGTTCGCATCGGCCGACTGCCCCGGTCCGCAGTTCGCGCACGAACCGCAGCCCGGCATCACGAGCGTCACGCCCGCGCGCTCGAAAACCGGCAAATAGCCCTGGTTCTCGCAGTAGGCGCGCACGGCCATGGTGCCGAATTGCAGGAAGAGACGCGTGCCCTCGGGCACATGCATGCCCTGCTCCACGCCCCAGCGCAATACCTCGTGATAAAAGTCGAAGTCTTCGCGCTTGCCCGCCGTACACGAGCCGCCATACGCGATATCGATTGCGACGTCCTGCTCCAGTTGCGGCGCCGTCACGCCATTGCCCGGATCGCCCGGACGCGCGAGCATCGGTTCGATGGCGGTGGCGTCGATGCGGATCGTGTCGCGATACGTGGCGCCCGCATCGCTTTTCATCCAGTTTTCAAGGGCGAAATCGACACCGCGACGCTCCTTCAGGAACGCCACGGTGCGTTCGTCCGGTTCCACGATGCCCGTGAATCCGCCCAGTTCCGCGACCATGTTGGTGAGCGTGGCGCGTTCGTCGACCGACATCGCGCGCACCGCGGCACCGCCGTATTCGAACACGAGGCCGATCGCGCCGCCCGAGCGGATCACGTCCATCTGCAAGAGGTGCAGCACGAGGTCCTTCGCGGTGACGCCCTCGCGCAACGTGCCGTCGATTTCAATGCGCAAGGTCTCCGGCACCTTGCAACGCACGTAGCCCGTCACCCAGCTATTGGCGATTTCCGTTGCGCCCGCACCGAATGCAAGGCAGCCGAGCGCGCCGGAATGCGGCGTATGCGAGTCGGTGCCGCATGCAACCTGTCCTGGCAATGCGTACTGCTCGGCCATCAACGCATGACAGATGCCTTCGGAACCCGGCGAGTTGTCGAGCGCGCCGTGCGAGCGCACCGGATAGTCGCGCGAGAACGACGTATGCCCTTCCATCAGATTGGCAACGCCCGGCAGCAATCCGTCGCGCACGTGCGGAATGCTTTGCGAAGCGAGCACCAGGTGATCCTGGAACGCGATGATGTGATCCGGCGCATGCAGCGGCGCGGGCTTGCCGAACGCGCGATGCATCAGATGCGCGCACATGCCGGTGAAATAGTCGTGGCTGAAGCGCCAGTCGGCGGCGATGAACACGCCGTCGCCGCGCTGCGCGCTTTCAATGCCGGGATGAAGATGGCGCTCGATGATCTTCTCGACCAGCGTCTTCGGTTCGGCGGTGCTTGCCGCATTCGCTGCGTTGGCCGCGTTTGCCGGGTTTGCCATCTCCCGCACACGCGGCGCCGGCCAGTTCGCGAACTTGCTGTACGCAAGCAAGCCACCGCTGCGAATGATCTGCTGCGTGAGCGCATCGCGGCCTTTGAGAAACTCGTCGATCGGCACCGTCTCTCCCGCGATCAGACGATCGAGCACGGAGAAATCGGTGGTCGTGAGAATGCCGATGTTGTCGCAGTTCTGCTGATAGATACGCTCGAAACTCTCCGCGACGATCAGGCGAATGCCCGCCGACAACTCCGCCAACGGGCTCGATTCGCGCGACGACCCCTTGCCGTAGCGCTTGCCCGCCACCGTCACCTGGAAGCCACCGTTCTTGACCGCATGGCGGCCGATCGGCATGCGCTCGCCGGCCTTGAAGCCGACGTACGGATACTGGCCGAGGCGTTCGTCATAGGTGAGCATGACGGTGACCGGTGTGATTTCGTCAGTGGAGACGTTATCGCGCAGCGCACCGGCGGTGGCGCGCGTGAAATTTTCACCGGCAAGTTGCGCCTCGATCACCGCGGGGTCCTGTGACAGGTACAGCACGCGGCCGTCCAGACGAATCGTATCGCTCATGAGCATTCTCCTTGCGCCCACTATACGGCGCGCGCAGGCAATGCCGAAGTGCCGGTCCAGCAACACAGACGTCTCGTTTGGAGAATGGTGCGAGGCGCCCTGCGGGCTAGGGCTTGCTGCCGAGGAACCCCACCAGTGCCGCCGCGCTGGCGCTTAACTGATCTCGCGACTTGAAGATCATGATGAGATGCCGCACCGCCCAGGCGTCGCTCAAGGACAGCAGGCGCACGTCGAGCGCGTTCACATAGAGCAGCCCCACCTGCTCGGGCACGATTGCGATGCCAAGGCCGGCATGGACCATCCGGCACAGCGCATCGAGGCTGCTGACGCGGATCTTGACGTCGATCTGCCGCCCTGCGCTGGCCGCCTGCTGTGCGAGAAGTTTGGTCAGCGCACTCTCGCTGCGCAGGCCGACGAAGCTGTCGTCGAGCAACTCGTCGAAGGCCACGCGCGAAGCGGAGGCCAGACGATGGCCGCCCGGCACCAGCACCGCCAGTCGGTCTTCCCGATACGCCACCTGCTCGAAGGCTTCACTGCCCGCCACCGGATTGCAGATGCCAAAGTCGGCGCCGTGTTCGTCGACGATACGCAGCACGTCGGCGCTGTTCTCCTCCTCCAGTTCGATCGACACCTCCGGAAACGCGCGCCCGAAAGCCGCCACGTCCTCCGGCAAAAACTGCACGATCGACGAGAGATTCGCCACCACCCGCACCCGCCCCTTCGCCCCCGACGAAAAGCGCGACAACTCCGCGCTCATCTGTTCGATGTTGCCGATGATCGCCAGCGCATAGCGCAGCACGGTCTCGCCGACCGGCGTCACCGTAATGCCGCGCGACTGGCGCTGAATCACCGGCAAGCCGATCAGCGCCTCGATTTCGGCAATGCGCCGACTCACCGCGGACGAGGCGATGAACTCACGCTCAGCCGCGCGCGCGATGTTCTGCTCCTGGCAGACGGCGACGAACAGGCGCAGCGAGGTGAGGTCGAGCTTTTTGAGGAGGTTTTCCATGGTGCTGCGTTTTACATTTGAGAGTGCAAAGGCATTGCCTTTTTCTACATTTGAATAAAGCGGTGACCGCTCCGCGAGCAAAGTCCCCGCCTTTTTAACGCCCGATTTGCCTCTATCCTACCCGTCGGCGTGTCTCGCCCCTGAAGCGGCTGCTTCGAACAATAGGTGAGGTTTGCTATGAGCATCAATGAACGTTGTTACCTACGTCGGTATTGCTCCTGCCATCGTCGTGACCCGCGAGCAGTCCTTCCATATGCCTAAGGCAGAGCGATCAGTTTAATTCGAACGCTAGATCGCCTATCGCGCTTCATGCACCTTATGGTCGGCGCTTCTCTCGCGTTCCGCCGCAAACGGCCGCGGACCGGACGCGGGAATGATCTGCAGCAGCATTGAGGCGCTGGCAAAAACGAGGCCGACACCGCACACGCCCGGCCAATGCCACACGCTCCATGCATAGTTGCCAAGCGTCGCGCCGAGCGCCCCGCCCGCAAAGCGGATCGTCATATAGAGCGTGTTGGCGCGACTCATCGCGGTGCTCCGAACTGCCAGATTGCGCGCCATGTTCGAGACATGCGAGCTTTGCAAGCCTAGGTCGAGCAGGACCACGCCGACGATTAGCCCACCGATGCTCGCGCCTTTCCAGGCAAGCAGCATATACGAGGCGATGAACACGATGCTGGCCACGAAAATGACACGACGCGGATCGTGCCTATCGGTCAGCTTTCCAACGGCATAGGACGCGCTCGCGCCGGCGACACCGACAAGCCCGAACAATCCGGCTGTCTCGCTGCCGTAACTGGCGTTGAGGCCGTGCAGGTGAAACGCGAGCGTCGTCCAGAAGGCGCTGAATGCGGCGAATTGCAACGCCGCGATCGAAGCGGTCTGCCCTACCACGGGCTCCTCGCGCAGCAGCGCAAGCAGCGAACGCATCAACGCACCGTAGCTGCCCGAGAAGGTCGGCTCGACGCGCGGAAGCACGCGCGCAAGCATGACGGCAACGGCCACCATTGCGACTGCCGCGAAGGCGTAGACAGCGCGCCATCCGAAATACGCAGCGATCACGCCCGATACCGTGCGAGAGACGAGGATGCCGCAAAGCAGGCCCAACATCACGATTCCGACGGCCTTGCCGCGGCCTTGGGGTCCTGCAATCTGCGCCGCAAGAGGCGTGAGCAGTTGCGGTGCCACACTTGCCATGCCCGCGGCAAAGCTCGCCGCCACAGCCCAAGGCAGCGTGGGCGCCGCCGCCATCGCAACGAGGGCAACGACGGACGCCGCCAACGTGAACGCGAAGAGCTTGCGAAGCTCGACCTTGTCGCCCAGCGGAATGAACAGGAGCAGGCCGAGCGCATAACCAGCCTGCGCGGCGATGGAAACCACGCCGGCCTGCCCTTCAGCAACCCTGAACGTATGCGCGAAATCGACGAGCAGCGGCTGGTTGTAATAGTTGTTGGCGACGACGAGCCCGGCTGCGAGTGCCATGACCCAGTAGATCGACTGCTTCATCTGCGTCCATCCTTTGCCGGAAATGTTCGAAGAGCTCACGCGCTCCAGGCGTGGCGCGCGGGCTTTTGCGGTTTGCTCAAAGGGGAATGTAGACTATTCCCCGATTCGGGAGTACGGTCATAAAGCGATAATGACTCTTCCGCTTCGAGGAAAGGTGACCAATGGACCGATTCGACGCGATGAACGTGTTTGTCCGAGTGGTGGAAACCGGCAGTCTGTCTGCAGCCGCCCGTGCGATTCCGATGTCGCTGACTTCGGTGAGCCGCCACTTGTCGGCGCTCGAGAAGCAATTCGGCATGCAGCTGCTGCGTCGCACGACACGGCACATTGCGCTGACAAACGAGGGGCGCCTCTTTTTCGAGCGCGCGAAGTCGATCCTTGCCGAGCTGGACGAAGTGGGCACGTTGCTCAGCGCGGGCCAGAGCGAGCCGGCGGGCCGTTTGCGCATCGCTGTGCCCACGCTGCTCGGCCGAACCGTCATCGCGCCGCTCTTGCCGTGCTTCCTTGCGCGCCACACCGCAGTTTCGGTCGAGCTGCTGCTGATCGACCGCGCCGTGAATCTCATCGAGGAGGACATCCACCTCGCGATTCGTGTGGGCCGCCTGCCCGATTCAGCGCTCGTGGCACGCAAGCTCGGTGACGTGCGCATGATCGTTTGCGCCGCACCGTCTTATATCGAGCGCCGCGGCGCGCCTTGCTCGCCTGACGAGCTGCGCCGGCACGACTGCCTCGTTTTCTCCGACCAGCCTGGCCCCGTTGATTGGCGCTTCAAGTCCGCGGGTACTCGTCATTCCGCCCGCATTACAGGCCGCCTCTGGGCCAACGCGCTCGACGTGCTCGCGGCCGCGGCGATCGACGGTGCGGGCATCGTGCGCGCCCCGTCGTGGCAAGTAGCGGCCGACATCGAGTGCGGCCGGCTGCGGCGCATCCTTCAGGATTACGAGACTATGCCTGCGCCTGTGAATGTGCTCTTCGAACGCGCACGACGCACGTCGCCCTCTGTGCGGGCCTTCCTCGACTACCTGGTCGAATCGACGGAAACGGGCCCGCTCGCGGGCTTGCCCCGCTTCGGCGAAGCGCTCGGCGCGGCAAACGGGTGATACCGCATTACGACGCGCGCCTATGCGACATGTTCGTTCGTGAGTCTTAGCTCCCACGCCTTGGCGCCCTGAGCGCGCGCCAGCGTCAACGCTTGCTGCAAAATCAACGCCCGTGGCGCTCGCCGAGACGACCTCTTCTCCGATAGCGTCCGAGACTTGACTCTCATCAGTTCAGGGGCGTTCCAAAACTGTCCAGTCGCGTCGCCTGCCAGCCGGGCATTAATGAGGCTGACTGCTTCTCGCATACGGCCCTGTTCCAGCATTGCGCTCGCAAAGTCGGATAAGAAAACGGAATAAGCCGGATCAAATCCACGGGCTTGCAGCGTCTCCAGTGTCGATCGAAGCTCGACGAAAGAGACAGCGTTCGGATCCTGGAATACTTTCGCCCAAAGTGAAAAAGCCGAACCATAGAGTCCCCAAAAGTCCAGACCGTGAGTTCCTGCCACTTGGATAAGCTGCTGGGACACACGCTTGACGCCCTCTACGTCTCCCGAAAGTGCTCCCACGTTACAGCTTCCCTCCGCAAGGGCACAGCATAGGGTGCAGGCGTGATCCAATGCCATAGCCTCGTCAATCGCTATCTGGGCAGCCCGTCGCGCTTTTGCCGTGTTCCCCATTACCCACAGAATGCGCGAAAGAAAGGCCCAACCTGCCACGCGCTGGTCCATTCCAAATCTGAAATGGGAACCATGACGTTCGTCGCGCGTATAACTGTCGAGCATGCACTCAATTTCAATCAGAGCTTCTGTGTGATTACCAAGAAAATGGTGAGATGTCCCAATCAAACGGCGCGCCGTCAGAAGTGCGGCTTGATCGCGATGCCTCACGGCTAAATCTGCCATGCGTTTCCCGTGCCTGAGGGCCTGTGCGTAGCAACCGCCACGAAGATGATAAAGCCATAGACCGTATTCAGCCTGCAGTTGCGTTTCCGCGTCGTCCAGCCGAAGCGCGAGATCGCTGGCCCTGCTCCAGGCCCGCCCATTAGCCGGAACGGGTCCACGTGACCAGGTCAGCGAAGTGGCCAGTGCGGTCTGGATCATCATCTCCTGGCGCTCTTCAACGGGAGGAATTTTCGTTTCTTCCAGTACGTTCGTAATCCGCTGGCGACACTCGTCGTAGAGTGATAGTTGTATCCAGAATGGGGCGGAGTTCGCGAGAATGAGCAGACCCGAGGCACGGCGCTTACTATCTGACAATGACCAGTCAAGAGCGGCCCTGATATCGTCAATGTGGTGTTCGTATTGTCGCTTCCATTGCGTCGTGGGTAGCGACGTCCAATCCCGTTGGGCTTGAGAAGTCAATTGCTCAACGAAGCGAGCATGCTTTTCAGTCACGGCCGCCGTGCGGTTCGCAAGCTGCTCCAGGGCGTATGCCCGCAGCATGCTTAGATAGCGATAGCGAATCGGCTGGGTTCCGGCCTGCAACGTGATCAGCGACTTTTCGACGAGGCTGCAAAGCACATCAACCAGTCGGGTGGGCCTTTCCAGCTTGGTGGATACGATACGTTCTGCGGCAGCGACGGTGAAATCGGCAGGGAAAATGGCCAGATCCTGGAACACCGCTTGTTCCACGGAGTCGAGTAATTGGTAACTCCACTGCAGCGCGTCACCAAGCGTCCGATGGCGACCCGGGGTCTGGCGTTTCTGAGCGGCAAGCAATCCGGACGAAAGGGCTAAATCCTCGGTGACCGCTGCGAGACCCAGCGATGGCACGCGAGCTGCAGCGATTTCCAATGCCAGTGGAACCCCATCGAGCGCCCTGCATAACGTCGTAACCTGCTCTACGTTCGTTTCCGTAAGCTCGAAGTGATAGTCCGCGGAAGTTACACGGCGGACAAACAGTTCAACCGCACTATAGCTTCTTGCGTTTGCTGCGTTGATGGTGCGCGGAGGTAACGTGAGAGGACTGAGCCGGTAGACCTGCTCACCGTCCAGCCCCAATGGGGTCTGGCTGGTGAGCAGCACGCTCAGTTGCGGATCAGATTCCAGAACCCGCTCAAGGGCCGCTGCACAGGCCGACGTAACGTGTTCGCAGTTATCAACGACCAGTAGTGCCCTTCCCGGGTGAGACGCCAACTGTTGTGTGCTTGTCCCAGCAAGCCCCGCCAACGCGCTCGAAATAGCTGGCGACACTGAGGCTGCGCTTAGTTGCGACAAGTCGGCGAAGTAAACCCCGTCGGGAAAACAGGGGCTGGATTCTGACGCGGCCTCTATCGCCAGGCGGGTCTTACCTATGCCGGCAGGGCCTGTGAGCGTACATAGCGTTTGGGTAGCCAGCAGCCGGTTTAATTCCAATAGCTCCTCAACGCGGCCGATCAAAGGAGACCGTGGGCTCGGCAGGCCAACTCGTGGTTGAGGGGCGCCTATGGACGACGTGACAGCCCGATGCGCCTGCACTGAACCTGTAAAACGATAGCCTCGACCGAATTCCGTCGCGATAAGGTCCCGATCATCCCCCAGTATTTTTCGCAACGACGAGATCTGCGCCTGCAAGCTGTTTTCCTCGATGACCTCCTTCGACCATATCCGGGAAAGAAGCGAATCTTTGGATACGACCTGGCCTGCCGTACTGACAAGCTGGACTAGCACGTCCAGCGCACGCTCACCTACGTCCAGTCGTACACCATCTCTCAACAGCAGCCGCAAACCTGGGAACAACTGGTAGCGGCCGAAAGCAACCATATCGTCGTCGCGGGCGTCAGGGCCCTTCGACGACCTTTCATGGCGAGTCTTTGTACCTGTAGGCATTTGTCAATGTCACACAGCAAGATTGCAGGGATCAACTGGAATTTCAGACGTCTGAAATTGTAGGCCAAAGACTTCTTGTGTGCGCTGCATCACGATGAAGGTCCCTGTACTACGTCGTGAGTCTGGACATGTCACCCAATACAGTTGGTAGCGAATCTCCGGCGCAGTCCGCCGCCCCTGAAGAGCCCGGGTTAACACATCACCTGGACAGTTCATTGCTGATGGTGATGGCGGTCGCCTGCGGTGTCTTCGTCGCTAATATTTACTACAACCAGCCGATCCTGGAACTGTTGCAGCAGGCTTTCCCGCGATCGCTTGGCCTCGTCAATCTGGTTCCGACGGCGACACAACTGGGTTTCGCCTGTGGTCTGTTTTTTCTGGTACCTCTGGGAGACCGGATTGATCGGAGAAAATTGATTCTCGGGCAAACGGCAGTGTTAGTTGTGGCGTTGGTATGCCTTGCTGCAGCCCCGAATGCCTGGTTGCTGGTAGTCGCTTCAGCAGTAGTAGGTATTTCAGGATCTGTTGCCCAACAAGTCGTACCGTTCGCGGCAGAACTATCCGCATCCAGTCGCCGTGGCCAGGTCGTCGGCACTGTGATGAGCGGCTTGCTTTGCGGCATTCTGCTGGGACGGGCCGTCGGCGGATTTACTGCCGATCATTGGGGCTGGCGTGCCACGTTTTGGCTAGGGGCCGCGATGACCGCCATTATCTGGGTCATGTTGCTAGTCAAACTCCCACACAGTGAACCCAAGACAAGTCACAGCTACTTTCGTCTCATGAAGTCACTCATCGAGTTGTGGCGAGAAGAACCGTCACTGCGCCGTGCAACGTGTATTCAAGCCGCGATGTTCGGTTCCTTTATTGGGCTATGGACGATTCTGGCATTGCGTCTGCATGAAGCCTTCGGCTTGGGGGCTGATGTCGCAGGCCTCATGGGGATCGTTGGTGCGGCCGGTATTCTGATTGCCCCACTTGCCGGCCGTGTCGCCGATCGTCGTGGACCCCATGCCGTTATCGGGCTTGGTTGTCTGATCATGCTGCTGTCATACGCGGTTCTCGGCCTTTGGGGCAGCCTCGTTGGCCTGATCGTCGGCATCATCCTGTTGGACTTCGGTGAGCAGTCGGCTCTCATCTCCAACCAACATGTGGTGTACGCACTTCGCCCGGAGGCAAGAAGCCGACTCAACACGCTATTCATGAGCGGCATGTTCGTAGGCGGTGCCGCGGGTTCCTGGGGAGCAAGTCTCAGTTGGCGACTAGGTGGATGGCACACAGCGTGCATATTCGGCGGCGCATTGGCATTGCTCGGGTTTGTTCTTCATTTCTCCGGGAGGCTGGCTGCTTGTGGCACCACCAGGAGTTGAAACGTCGACAGTGGCTGAAAGCAACCGGGAATGGAATGGATGCCTCCCCCTGTAAGGGCCGACGGACGTAGCAGCTCGAAGGAATCAGGAAACTTTCGTACTAGACTCAATGTGAACGTAGAAAAGAGAGCGGGACGCAAGCGTCCCGCTCTCTTCTCACCTGAAGTTGACCCAGAAAAACGGACATCTATCCTTTGGAGAAGGAGGTGCCGATTATGGGCAAGCATCGTACCCCGTACCCGGCGGAATTCCGGGCGCAAATGGTCGAGCTGGTGAAGGCTGGACGCA
>NZ_VOSW01000094.1 GCF_009690905.1 Paraburkholderia madseniana | reverse complement strand
AGCGGCTCATCAGCGCACTCCGGGCCTTGATTGACCCAAAACTCGCGCCTTACGCCGCGACCCGCCTGGCCTGAAAAACAAAACCCCACGCTCCGAAAAACGTGGGGTTGGTCAGCAGTCTGAAGCCTCGCATCTGCGAGGCTTTTTTCTGGCCGGTTCGAAAACCGGCCGGCAGAGTAAGCTAGCGCGCTTCAGGTGCCCGCGCCGCTGGCATCCGCGCTGGTAATCCGCGGTTGATCGCCACCGTTATCGAGCCACGTGCGCAGACGCGTCGCGTCCGCAAAGCGCGAGTACTTACCCGACGAGTCAAGCAGCACGATGATCATCGGGCGACCGTGAATGGTCGCCTGCATCACGAGACACTCGCCCGCTTCGTTGATAAACCCGGTCTTTTGCAGACCGATGTCCCACGTCGGGTTACGCACCAATGCATTCGTGCTGTTGTACGCCAGCGAACGCTTGCCGGTGTACACCTCGTAGCTGTGGTCGGTCGAGAACTTGCGGATCATCGGATACTGATACGCCGCATTGACCATCTTCACGAGGTCGCGTGCGCTCGAGACGTTCTGGCTCGTCAAACCCGTGGGGTTTTCAAAGTGCGTGTCGGTCATGCCGAGTTGCTTGGCCTTCGCGTTCATTGCCGCGAGGAACGCCGGACGGCCGCCCGGGAAATAACGCGACATCGCCGCGGCTGCGCGGTTTTCCGAGGCCATCAGCGCGATATGCAGCATGTCTTCACGCGAGAGCACCGAGCCCACTGACAGACGCGAGCCGGTGTTCTTCTCGTAGTCGCGGTCTTCGTCGGTGACTTCGATCTGGTCGGTCATCGGCTCTTTCGAATCGAGCACGACCATCGCGGTCATCAGCTTGGTGATCGACGCGATCGGCACCACGGCGCGCGAATTCTTGTCGAACAGCGATTCGCCGGTGTTCTGATCGATCACATAGGCAACGCTTGAACGCAGCATCAGCGCGTCCGGCGTGTCATGCAGACCGAAAGCCTGGCCGACGGTAGGCGGACGCGGTTCGTACGCGACGCGGCGCATCACCGAGTGGTGACGGCCGTTCGACGAGTACGTCACGCGCTTGCGCTTGACGCTCGTGCGCGGCGCGTCGTCACCGGCGGCAGCGGCCACGTTCGCAGCAGCGCCGTTGGCGGCCTTCTTGCTCGACACTTTGTCAGCGGGGGCCGCGGCGGGCTTTTTGGCCGCTTTCGCGTGTTTGGAGGTTTTTGCCGTGGTGGCGGGCGTGGCGGCAAAAGTGATGACAGGCGTGGCGAACGCCGCTGCGATGACCATGGAGGCGGCCACCGACAGAGCGGTGCTGCGAGCCGCGCCGTGGATCACTTTTAGCGACGAAAACATGTCGGTTTTCATGGGTGTTCAGTAGGGAGCGGCGAGAGGTTTCCGCAAGTGTAGTAAAACAACGAAAAATTAGCAATTTGAAGCACTTATACGCGCTCCTTAAACCGGCTTGTAAGCTCCGATCGCAAAAACACAAATAAGTGCCGCGTTTCGATCGAAAAAAACGATCGCCAACGCGCTTCGCCTCGCCTTTGCCGCCAATTGCAGGAATCGAACCGATTCTTTCAGCATAACGGCAATTTCGAGACAACCTTGATCAGGGGAAATACGGTCAGAGCGCAGGCATGTAAAGCCTTGCCGGCGCACCGGAACGTCGAGCGGGTACTGCTGCGGGCTGTTAAACACCTGCTGGAGACCGCCAACGCGCATTCGACCGGCATAGAGCATTAACGTTCCGTGACACTTTCTGGTTTACATCGGAATGGGCAATCGACGGGTTTTTTGTCAAATGTCGATTTGCCCTTCCACCCGCGCCGGACCTCATCGCGCGGTCAAAATCTCTCCTGAAATCGGTAACAAATGCGGATTTATCCTGCACCAGTGCGGTGCGACAGACAAATCAACTTGCGTCAAACGAATGTCATGCCCACTGCATAACATATTGTTTTATCAGTAATTTCTTAACATTGTGCGACGCACAAAAAACACTTGACATTCGTTAACACCATCCTAAAATGGGAACCATTGCTGCGATGCACAAAACATCGCGGTCCGGGGAGACGATCTGAGAGCGTCTCGCCACCAACCCAATGCGGTCCGCACAGACAGACCGCGATCCAGGAGCGTAAACCATGACTCTGCTGACCCCTGAGCAATTCGCTGCAGCCCAGAAAGCCAACTTTGAAACGCTGTTCGGCCTGACGACCAAAGCATTTGAAGGCGTCGAAAAGCTGGTTGAACTGAACCTGCAAGTCGTGAAATCGACTCTCGCGGAAAGCCAGGAAAATGCCCAACGCGCACTGTCAGTGAAGGACGCGCAGGAACTGCTGGCACTGCAAGCTAGCCTCGCACAGCCGGTGGCTGAAAAGGCGCTGTCGTACGGCCGTCACGTGTATGAGATCGTTTCGGCAACGCAAGGTGAATTCACCCGCGTCGCAGAAGCCCAATTCGAAGAGCAAAACCGCAAGGTCCAGTCGCTCGTCGAAAACGTTGCGAAGAATGCCCCGGCCGGTTCGGAAACCGCCGTCGCCGTGCTGAAGTCGGCAATCACCGCCGCCAACACCACGTACGAAACGGTCCACAAGGCAACCAAGCAAGCTGTCGAAATCGCCGAAAGCAACTTCAATGCAGCCGCAACGGCCGCATCGAAGGCAGCATCGCAAGCCGCTGCACAAGCATCGCGCTCGGCAAAGAAGGCAGTCTAAGTTTCAAGCCGCACATCACGCCGGCCCGCCTCACGGCAGGGCTGGCGCGATTGCAGCAACAACATGCAAGCAACAGCGTCGTGCCGTTGCCGCTCACACGGTTTCATCTGGCCGAACGCTCCGATACGTTGAATAGCGTATCGTTTGCCCGGCGAAAGGCCGGGATTTTTTTTCCCGCCGCCTGAGACGCGCGGCGCATGTCGCATGCGTTGCTTCGCGTCAAACGCTCTACGCTGCTTGCTGCATAAGAAAAACGGCGCGCCCTTTGCGGGGCGCGCCGTTTTTTTGCATCCGCTTCCTCGAACCCGCCTGCATGCAGGCGGGTTCAGCAGCATTACTTCTTTTTCTGCGGCGGCAAGTCGGTGCAGACGCCTTCGTACAACTCTGCGGCCATACCGATCGATTCGCCGAGCGTCGGATGCGGGTGAATCGTCTTACCGATATCCGTTGCGTCCGCCCCCATTTCGACTGCGAGGCACACTTCGCTGATCAGGTCGCCGGCGTTCAAACCGACGATCCCGCCGCCGATCACGCGGTGCGTTTCTTCGTCGAACAGCAGCTTGGTGAAGCCTTCGTCGCGGCCGTTGGCGATCGCGCGGCCTGACGCTGCCCACGGGAACACCGCCTTGCCGTACTTGACGCCCTCGGCCTTTAGCTGATCCTCCGTCTTGCCGGCCCACGCCACTTCCGGATCGGTGTAGGCCACCGACGGAATCTGCAGCGCATCGAAGTACGCCTTCTCGCCGTGAGCCACTTCAGCGGCGACGTGAGCTTCGTGCACTGCTTTGTGCGCGAGCATCGGCTGACCGACGATATCGCCGATCGCGAAGATATGCGGCACGTTGGTGCGCATCTGCTTGTCGACGTCGATGAAGCCGCGATCCGTTACAGCCACGCCTGCCTTGTCCGCGCCGATCTTCTTGCCATTCGGCGACCGGCCGACGGCGACCAGCACGAGGTCATAGCGTTGCGCTTCGGCCGGGGCCTTTTCGCCTTCGAACGACACGTAGATGCCGTCGTCTTTCGCTTCCGCCGCGGTGGTTTTGGTCTTCAGCATGACGTTGGCAAAACGCTTGCTGTTGTACTTCTCCCAGACCTTGACCAGATCGCGATCCGCGCCGGCCATCAGACCGTCGAGCATTTCGACCACGTCGATCTGTGCGCCGAGCGTGGCGTAGACCGTCGCCATTTCGAGCCCGATGATGCCGCCGCCGACCACCAGCATGCGCTGCGGAATCTGACGCAGTTCGAGCGCGCCGGTCGAATCGACCACACGCGGATCTTCCGGAATGAACGGCAGCTTCACCGCTTCCGAGCCTGCGGCGATGATCGCCTGCTTGAACTTGACGACCTTCTTGCCGCCTTCGGTCTGCACTTCCATGTGATACGGATCGACGAACGAGCCGGTACCCGTCACGACTTCGACCTTGCGCATCTTGGCCATGCCGGCGAGACCGCCGGTGAGCTTCTTGACGACACCCGACTTGAAGTCTCGCAGCTTGTCGAGATCGATTTGCGGCTTGCCGAACGTGATGCCATGCGCGCCGAGCGCTTCCGCTTCGTCGATAACGAGCGCCGTGTGCAGCAGCGCCTTCGAGGGAATACAACCGACATTCAGACAGACACCGCCGAGCGTTGAATAGCGTTCGACGAGCACCGTCTTCATGCCGAGGTCGGCCGAGCGGAACGCAGCCGAGTAACCGCCGGGACCCGAACCGAGCACGAGCATGTCACACTCGATATCCGCGTTGCCGGAGAAGCTACCGGCTTGCGGCGCGGGCGCTGCCGCTTTGGACGCAGGCGCAGGCGCCGGTGCAGGCGCTGCTGCCGGAGCGGGCGCCTTCTCAGGCGCCTTAGCCGGCGCTGCGTCCGCAGACGTTTCAACTAGCGCGATGAGCGTACCTTGCGAGACTTTGTCGCCGGCTTTGACGCGTACTTCCTTGACGGTGCCGGCGGTATCGCTCGGCACTTCGATGGAGGCCTTATCGGACTCGAGCGTCATCAGCGCCTGCTCCTTCTCGATGACATCGCCCGGTTTGATATTGACTTCGATGACATCGACGTCCTTGAAGTCACCGATATCCGGCACTTTTACTTCGACGAGACTCATAGTGTCCCCTTCTCTTATTGATCGTGATGAGACGAAGAACCAAAAAAAAGCAGCCTAAAAGCCGGCAACGCGGCGAACAGAAACTTCCTTTGCTGTCCGCCCAAGGACGCGCCTTTCTTTTGCCTACTTTTCTTTGGAAGACAAAGAAAAGTAGGTGCCGCCCCGCACAGGGGCAACGCTAATAGACCACTAAGAAAGCAGGTTCTACAGAAGGACGCGGATAACAGACAAAACGAACCAAACCCGCGCCCCGCGCAACCGTCATCCGATCAAAGAATCACACGCCGAAAATCGGCAAGAATCGCACCCAGATACGCATTGAACCGCGCCGCCGCAGCACCATCAATCACCCGATGGTCATACGACAACGACAGCGGCAGAATCAGACGCGGCACAAACTGCTTGCCATCCCAAACCGGCTTCATCGCGCCACGCGACAAACCGAGAATAGCGACTTCAGGCGCATTGATAATCGGCGTGAAGTTCGTACCGCCAATACCGCCAAGAGAAGAAATCGAGAAGCAGCCGCCTTGCATCTGATCCGGCTTCAGCTTGCCGTCACGCGCCGCCTTCGACAACTCGGTCATTTCCTTCGCGATATCGATCAAACCCTTCTTGTCCGCATCGCGAATCACCGGGACGACCAGACCATTCGGCGTATCGGCAGCAAATCCAATATGGAAGTACTGCTTGAACACCAGGTTGTCACCGTCGAGGCTCGCATTGAACGTCGGGAACTGCTTCAAGGCAGCAACCACCGCCTTGATCACGAACGCCAGCATCGTGAACTTCACACCGGCCTTTTCGTTTTCCTTGTTCAACTGCACGCGCAGCGCTTCGAGATCGGTGATGTCCGCTTCGTCGTTGTTCGTGACGTGCGGAATCATGACCCAGTTGCGATGCAGGTTCGCACCCGAGATCTTCTTGATGCGCGACAACGGCTTCGGATCGACTGGGCCGAACTTGGTGAAGTCGACCTTCGGCCACGGCAGCAGATTCAATTCGCCGCCACCCGCGGCAGCCGGCGCAGCAGCACCTGCCGGTGCAGCGCGTTGACCCGTCATCACACCCTTGATGAAGCCGGTCACGTCCGCTTGCGTAATACGGCCCTTCGGCCCCGTGCCCTGCACCTGCGTCACGTCGACGCCGAGTTCGCGCGCAAACTTGCGCACGGACGGCGAAGCGTGGCTCGCACGGCGAGCGCCACCCTCACCAGCCTGGATCAGCGGCGCTTGTGCAAGCGCTGACGGCGAAGCCGGCGCGGGCGAAGGAGCAGCCGGCGCATCCGACGGCTTCTCGAGCACTTCCTGCTTGGCAGCAGGTGCGGCAGCCGCAGCCGGTGCAGCCGCGCCATCCGCTTCCAGCACGACGATGACCGAGCCTTCCGACACGTTATCGCCGACCTTGACCTTCACTTCCTTGACGACGCCGGCGGCCGAGCTCGGCACGTCCATGGTCGCCTTGTCGGATTCGAGCGTCACCAGCGACTGCTCTTTCTCGACGCGATCGCCGACCTTCACCGCGACTTCGATCACGGGGATGTCTTTGTAGTCGCCGATATCCGGCACTTTGACTTCTTGCAGACCACCGCCGCTCGTAGCCGGCGCCGAGGCAGGCGCAGCAGCCGGGGCCGCTGCGGGAGCCGGTGCAGCGGCAGGCGCCGGAGCCGGAGCAGCCGCGCCCGCGCCATCCAGCACGACGATCAGCGAGCCTTCCGACACGTTGTCGCCAACCTTGACCTTCACTTCCTTGACAACGCCGGCGGCCGAGCTCGGCACGTCCATGGTCGCCTTGTCGGATTCCAGCGTAACGAGCGACTGCTCTTTCTCGACGGTGTCACCCGCCTTCACCAGCACCTCGATCACAGGAATGTCCTTGTAATCGCCGATGTCCGGCACCTTGACTTCGATCGCTTGACTCATTGTTAGTGTCTCCTGGGCCGCGCACGCCGCCCGCTCCTGTCGATCAGGAGCAGGCGCGCACGCCGTGGCACACGGGGAATGATGCCTTAGACGGTCATCGGGTTGGGTTTGGCGGGATCAAGGTTGTACTTCTTGAGCGCCTCGGCGACGACCTTGCGTTCGATCGTGCCTTCATCTGCCAGTGCATTCAACGCGGCAACCGTGACCCAGTAGCGGTCGACTTCGAAGAAGTGACGCAGCTTTTCGCGCGTGTCCGAACGGCCGTAGCCATCCGTGCCCAGCACGACGAACTTCTGCGGCACGAACGCGCGGATCTGCTCGGTCAGCGCGCGCACATAGTCGGTCGAAGCGATGACCGGACCTTGTGCATCCTTCAGCAGCTTCTCGACGTGCGAGACCTTCTTCTCTTCCGTCGGATGCAGCAGGTTCCAGCGCTGCACTTCGTGACCTTCGCGAGCCAGTTCGGTGAAACTCGGCACGCTCCACAGGTCGGCAGCGACGCCCCAGTCGTTCTTCAGCAGATCAGCAGCGGCGATCACTTCGTTAAAGATCGTGCCTGCACCCATCAGTTGAACGCGCGGTGCCTTCTTATCAGCATCGGCCTTCCTGAACGAGTACATACCCTTGATGATGTCGGCCGCTACGGCATCGCCCTGCGGAATCGCCGGGTGCTCGTAGTTCTCGTTCATCACCGTGATGTAGTAGTACACGTCTTCCTGGTCAGCAACCATGCGACGCAGACCGTCCTGCATGATGACTGCAAGTTCATAACCGAACGTCGGGTCGTAGCTGATGCAGTTCGGCACCGATGCCGCCCACAGGAGCGAGTGGCCGTCTTCGTGTTGCAGACCTTCGCCGTTCAGCGTCGTGCGGCCAGCCGTGCCGCCCAGCAGGAAGCCGCGCGAACGCATGTCGCCCGCCGCCCATGCCAGATCGCCGATACGCTGGAAGCCGAACATCGAGTAGAAGATGTAGAACGGGATCATGATCTCGCCGTGCGTCGAGTACGACGTCGCGGCTGCGATCCAGTCACACATACCGCCAGCTTCGTTGATCCCTTCCTGCAGGATCTGGCCGGTTTCCGATTCGCGGTAGAACATCAGTTGGTCGGAATCTTCCGGCACATACTTCTGGCCTTCCTGATTCCAGATACCGATCTGGCGGAACAGGCCTTCCATACCGAAGGTACGCGACTCGTCCGGCACGATCGGCACGATGCGCTTACCGAGCGCCTTGTCTTTCAGCAAGATGTTCAGGATCCGCACGAACGCCATCGTCGTGGAGATCTCACGGCCTTCTCCCGTGCCCTTCAGCAGCGGCTCGAACGCGTCGAGCGCCGGCACCGGCAGCGACTCGGCTTTCTGACGACGCGCCGGCAGATAGCCGCCGAGGTCCTGACGGCGAGCGCGCATGTACTCGAGTTCCTTCGAACCTTCTTCGAACTTGAGGTACGGCACGTTGACGAGGTCTTCGTCGGGGATCGGCAGACGGAACTGATCGCGGAATTTCTTCAGCTGATCGACATGCAGCTTCTTCTGCTGGTGGGTGATGTTCATCGCCTGGCCGGCTTCGCCCATGCCGTAGCCCTTGATCGTCTTCGCGAGGATGACGGTCGGCTGGCCCTGCGAGTTCGAAGCTTCCGAGAACGCTGCGTAGATCTTGTGCGGATCGTGGCCGCCGCGGTTCAGGTTCCAGATGTCTTCATCGGACCACTCGGCAACCAGCGCCTTCAATTCAGGCGTATTGAAGAAGTGTTCGCGAACATACGCGCCCGACTCCGACTTGTACGTCTGATATTCGCCGTCGACGACTTCCATCATCCGGCGCATCAGTGCGCCCGACTTGTCGCGTTGGAACAGCGCATCCCAGCGGCTGCCCCAGACGACCTTGATGACGTTCCAGCCGGCGCCGCGGAATTCGCTTTCGAGTTCCTGGATGATCTTGCCGTTACCGCGCACCGGACCGTCGAGGCGCTGCAGATTGCAGTTGATCACGAACACGAGGTTGTCGAGGCGTTCGCGACCGGCCATGCCGATTGCGCCGAGCGATTCCGGTTCATCCGTTTCGCCGTCGCCGAGGAAGGCCCAGACCTTGCGGCCTTCGGTCTTCGCAATGCCGCGCGCCTGCAGGTACTTCATGAAGCGCGCCTGATAGATCGCCATGATCGGGCCGAGACCCATCGAGACGGTCGGGAATTGCCAGAAGTCCGGCATCAGCCACGGGTGCGGGTACGACGAGATGCCCTCGCCGCCCACTTCCTGACGGAAGTTGTCGAGCTGGTTCTCGGTCAGACGGCCGAGCAGGAACGCGCGCGAGTACACACCCGGCGACGAATGGCCCTGCACGAACACGAGGTCACCACCATGTTCAGCGGACGGTGCGTGCCAGAAGTGGTTGTAGCCGACGTCGTACAGCGTGGCGGCCGACGCGAACGAGGCGATGTGGCCGCCGACGTTCGTGTCCTTGCCCGCGCGCAGCACCATGGCGATGGCGTTCCAGCGCGTGTACGAGCGAATCCGGTGTTCGAGGTCCTGGTCACCGGGAATCGGCGCCTGACGCGAAACAGGAATCGTATTGATGTAGGGGGTATTTGCAGAGAACGGCAGATGTTCGCCATGTACGCGGGCGAATTCGATCTGTTTCTCGATGAGGTAGTGAGCGCGATCGGGGCCCACAGCAGAAATCACGCCATCCAGCGCTTCCAGCCATTCGCCGGTTTCCTGGGGATCGTCGTCTTTTTCAGCAGCGACATATTTCATGACTTCGTCGGGTACAGCGGACATGCTCGTCTCCTGGATATAGAGGAACGCTCTTTGAACAGACGACGCGGACGAAGCACGACCGCGGCAGCTTCGGCCGATTGTAAAAGGGGTCCCGACGTCCGCGCAACAAAATTTTCGAATTACGAGATCGATTCTCATAATGCGGAAAATTGTTGCGGCGCAACCTGATTTGACTGCCGATCGACGGATACGTCGGCTAGTTTGCGCCGAATAACGGTTCTTTCAGCGCTTTTTTGCGCCATTTGCTAGTGACTCGCTGCGCTACAATGCCACGCATGTTGACCGAACGGCTTTTCGCTCGCTCGGCGCGCACCGCTGGTTCGCCGGCGGATTCGACGCCGTCCTCCCGCTGGCACCACGGACCGTGGTGGTCGAACTCCTATTTGCTCACGCCGCTGCTGTCGATCCTGGTTTTCCTGGTCGTCATGAGCCTGATTCTGTGGAGCCTGAACCGGCGCGAACAGCAGCAACAGGAAGACACGCTCTACCGTAACGTCGCGTGGGCGCAGCAGCAGATCCGCCTGTCCATGACGGGCGCGCAGGAACAGATTCAGGCCCTCGCCCGCGATCTCGTCGCCGGCCACGCCGATCCGCATTCATTCCAGGTGTCCACCACGGACATCATGCAGGGGCATCCCGAGATCCTCTACATGAACTGGTACACGAGCCTGCAGCAGCCGCGCTGGCCCAATACCGCACTCCCCGTGTTCGGCCAGCGTCTCGCCAAGCCGAACGACGCGCAGATGGACGAGGCCGTCAAAGCCGCCTTCAACGAGGCGCGCAATACGCGCCGCCAGGTGTACTCGCCGCTGATCTACGACGACCTCGGCAACGGCTACATCACGCTGCAGACGCCGGTCTACCGCGACCGCGACTTCCTCGGCACGATTGCCGCCGTGTTCTCCGTGGAAGGGATCCTGAAGCACGACATTCCGCCCGAGTTGTCGGCGAAATACAAAATCTCGATCATCGACGTGAACAACCGCGAGTTGACCACCACGTCGACCCGCCCGCGCCTGCCGCGCGACATGTTCTACGATCTGCCGCTCGACCCGCCGGGCCAGGGCGTCTCGGTACGCGTCTACGCGTTCCCGCAGATGACCAACTTCACCAACAACACGCTGGTCTGGCTGGTGGCCGGCCTGTCGTGCTTCGTGTTGTGGAGTCTGTGGAGTTTGTGGAAGCACACGCGGCAACGTTTCGAGGCGCAGCAGGCGCTCTACGCCGAAGCCTTCTTCCGGCGCGCGATGGAAAACTCGGTGCTGATCGGTATGCGCGTGCTCGACATGCACGGCCGCATCACTCACGTCAATCCGGCCTTTTGCCGCATGACCGGTTGGGACGAAAGCGATCTGGTCGGCAAGAACGCGCCGTTCGCTTACTGGCCGCGCGACGCCTACCCTGAGATGCAACGCCAGCTCGACATGACGCTGCGCGGCAAAGCCCCCTCTTCGGGCTTCGAATTGCGGGTGCGCCGCAAGGACGGTTCGCTCTTCCATGCGCGCCTCTATGTGTCGCCGCTGATCGACAGCTCGGGCCGCCAGACTGGCTGGATGTCGTCGATGACCGACATCACCGAACCGAAGCGCGCGCGCGAAGAGCTCGCCGCCGCACACGAACGCTTCACGACCGTGCTGGAAAGTCTCGACGCCGCCGTGTCCGTGCTGGCCGCCGACGAAGCCGAATTGCTGTTCGCCAACCGCTACTACCGCCACCTGTTCGGCATTCGCCCGGACGGCCATCTGGAATTGGCGGGCGGCGGGTTCGATAGCGCACAGGCGTCGTCCGATTCGATCGATATGGTGGATGCCTATGCGGGTCTGCCGGCTGCCGCGTTGACCGAAAGCACCGCCGACGCGCAGGAAGTCTACGTGCAAAGCATTCAGAAATGGTTCGAAGTACGCCGCCAGTACATCCAGTGGGTGGACGGCCACCTCGCGCAAATGCAGATCGCGACCGACATCACCACCCGCAAGCAGGCTCAGGAACTCTCGCGCCAGCAGGATGAGAAGCTGCAGTTCACCAGCCGCCTGATGACGATGGGCGAAATGGCCTCGTCGCTCGCGCACGAACTGAATCAGCCGCTCGCCGCGATCAATAACTATTGCTCTGGAACCGTGGCACTGGTTAAATCCGGTCGAACGACGCCTGACAATCTTCTGCCCGTGCTCGAGAAAACCGCCCAACAGGCAGTGCGGGCTGGCATGATCATCAAGCGCATTCGCGAGTTCGTGAAACGCAGCGAGCCGAAACGCCAGGCTACGCGCGTGGCCGATATCGTCGCCGATGCCGTGGGTCTCGCCGAACTCGAAGCGCGCAAGCGCAAGATTCGCATCGTGACCGATCTGCGCTCGCGCCTGCCGGTGATTTACGTCGACCCGGTGCTGATCGAGCAGGTGCTGGTCAACCTGCTGAAGAACGGCGTCGAGGCCATGCACGATGCGCGTCCGAATGCGGTCGACCCCGTGATTCGCGTCGTCGTGCGACTGGAAAGCGGGTTTGTCTGCATCAGCGTCGTCGACCAGGGACCGGGTGTCGACGAAGCGACAGCCGAGCGTCTGTTTGAACCGTTTTACAGCACCAAGTCCGATGGTATGGGCATGGGGCTGAATATTTGCCGTTCGATTATCGAATCGCACCGCGGCCGTCTGTGGGTGGTCAACAACGTCGAATCTGACGGCCACATCACAGGCGCCACGTTCCATTGCAGTCTGCCTATTGGAGAGCCTGACGGCCCGAGCAACGGCGGGTCAGAGGCGCCGACACCACAAACCGTTACGGGAGAGCTATGAACAGCCCAGTCACCACACAGGAAACTGTCTTTGTCGTCGACGACGACGAGGCCGTGCGAGATTCGCTGCGCTGGCTGCTGGAGGCGAACGGCTACCGCGTGCAATGCTTCTCCAGCGCCGAGCAGTTTATCGACGCATGGCAGCCGCATACGCATCCGGGCCAGATCGCTTGTCTGATTCTCGATGTGCGGATGTCCGGCATGAGCGGGCTCGAGTTGCAGGAACGCCTGATCGCCGACAACGCGTCGCTGCCGATCATCTTCGTGACGGGCCACGGCGATGTGCCGATGGCTGTGTCGACGATGAAAAAAGGCGCCATGGACTTCATCGAAAAACCGTTCGACGAAGCCGAACTGCGCAAGCTTGTCGAGCGCATGCTCGACAAGGCGCGCAGCGAAAGCACCAGCGTGCAGCAGCAACGCGCTGCGGCAGAACGTCTCGGCAAGCTGACCGCGCGTGAACATCAGGTGCTCGAACGCATCATCGCCGGCCGCCTGAACAAGCAGATCGCCGACGACCTCGGCATCAGCATCAAGACGGTTGAAGCGCACCGCGCGAACATCATGGAAAAACTCAACGTCAACACGGTCGCCGACCTGCTGCGACTTGCGCTGTCGAACAAGCCGCAACCGGCGCAATAAACTTAACGACCGCGGCACAGCCCGCGGCTCGCTATTGCGGTTCAACGGCCGGACTGTCGACTAGTCCGGTCTGTTCCATTCCCCTCTCCTCCCTTCTCCCGCTTCGCGACAGCGACGCGCGGCATGGCTCGGCACATCCGCTAATCATTACGCATTACTCAGCAAACGCTTACGCTGCGCAGCAATAACTTCTTTCCTCTGACAAGATTGACAAGCTTCGCTGCGCCCCTTAATTTACAAAGAACTCCTCAACAGGAATCTTTGATGCCCGATGAACGCAGAACAAGTGTGCTGTCGTTGTCGTATGCGGCGTCGCCGTGCGGCGCAAATCAGTTAAAGCGGTTCGGCCGCATTGCTGAGGCATCTGTCATATCGAACGGTTCAAGCGAAGCTGAGCCGACCTTTATTCGCTTCCTTCTCCATTCCATCGCGCCGAAGCAACGCAGCATGCGCTGCTCATCGACTTCGCGCGTCTAACGCAGCCGGGAGGATTTCATCGTGAAACGATCCGGAACACACCGTTCGCGTGTGTTGCTTGTTTGCGCCGCACTTGTGGGCGCGCCACTCTTCGCCGGTCTGGCCATGCCGAGCGCGGTCTATGCGCAAAGCGCCGCGAAGATGTCGAACCAGCAACTCGATTCGCTGACCGCGCCCATCGCGCTCTATCCCGACGCACTGCTTGCGCAGGTGCTGATGGCCGCCACCTTCCCACAAGACGTGCAGGCCGCGGCCGCATGGTCGAAAGCAAACTCGAAATTGCAAGGCGACGACGCCGTCAAAGCGGTCGCGTCGGAGCCTTGGGACCCGAGCGTGCAGTCACTCGTCGCCTTCCCTCAGGTTCTCGCGACGATGGCGTCGAAACCCGATTGGGTCTCGCAACTCGGCACGGCCTTTCTGGGTCAGTCGAATGACGTGATGGACTCCGTGCAACGCCTGCGCAAACAGGCGCAGGCCGCGGGCAATCTGAAGACGAGCTCGCAGCAGAAGGTCGTGGTCGAGGAAAGCACGATTCAGATCGTGCCGGCCAATCCGCAAGTGGTGTACGTGCCGTACCTATAACCCGACTGTCGTCTATGGGACATGGCCCTATCCGGCCTACCCGCCCGTGTATGTGCCGCCGCCGCCCGGTTATGCAATCGCTACCGGTTTCGCTACCGGCCTTGCGTTCGGCGCCGGTGTCGCGGTTGCCAATTCGCTGTGGGGTGGCTTCAACTGGAACACGCACGACGTCAACATCAACGTGAACCATTACAACAACATCAATGTGAACAACCAGATCAACGTGAATAGCAGCACGACGAACTGGAACCGCAACACCAACGTCAACCGCAACGTCAACAACACGAACGTCAACCGCAACGTCAACAACAACCTCGGCAGTGCGCAGCACGATGCCTATCGCGGCCGTGACGACGCCGCCCGCGCCCAGGCGCAGCAGACCTTGCAGAACCGCACCGGCCAGAACCTGAGCGGCAGCGCGAGCCAGCGCGTGCAAGGGATCCACCAGGGCGGCACGCAGAACGCCGATCTGCAAAACCGCGCGCAGAACGCCAACCGCGATAACGCGTTACGCGGGGCCGGTGACGGGAACACCGCGCGGCAGGACACGCAGCGCGGCGAGGCGAGCCGCAACGCGGCCGCGAACCGTTCCAGCAACGGCGGCCTCGGCGCCAACGGCGGCGGTCAGCAACGCACGGGCGCCAGTCTCAGTGCAAACGGCGGCGGAGTCGAGCGCGGCGGCGGTGGCGGCGCTGGTGGCGGCAGACTGGGCGGTGGCGGCGGTGAGCGCCCCCTCGGCCGCAACCGTTGAACGATCAAGAGGAGTCCCTGATGATTCGCTTATTCCCACGCGGCGCCTTGCGCGCCCACGTTCTGACACTCGCCGTCGCCCTCGGCACGACCGGCACCCTGCTGGTGGCGCCGGTATTGCTGCTCGGCACGACCGCCGCCCACGCGCAGGCGATCTATCCCACTGCCGACGAAGCAGCCAGTGCGTTCGTCGACGCCTTGGCCCGCAACGACGAAGGTGCGCTCAAACACGTACTCGGCAACGATTTTCATCGCTACATTCCTTCCGAAGGAATCGGCGAGGACGACATCTACCAGTTCCTCGGCGCTTGGTCGAAGGGGCATCAGATCATCGAGGACCCAGCGAAGAGCAAGGGTCGCGCAACCGCGCATCTGGCGGTCGGCGACAGTGGCTGGACCTTGCCGATTCCGCTCGTGCAAGCTGGCAAGGGTTGGCGTTTCGATCCGCCCGCCGCGCAGGACGAGATGCTGACACGCCGCATCGGACGCAACGAACACGCGGCGATCCTCACCTCGCTCGCCTACCTCGACGCACAAAACGATTACCACAACCTGACCCAGCACTACGCACAGCGCTTCGTCAGTACGCAGGGCCAGCATGACGGCCTGTATTGGGCGACGGCGCCCGGCGAAACGGAAAGCCCGCTCGGACCGCTCGCCGCCACCATGCCCAACGGCACCCTGCCGAAAGAGGCCTACCACGGCTATCACTACCGGATCCTGACGGCGCAAGGTGCGCACGCGAAGGGGGGCGCGCAGAACTACGTCGAAAACGGCGTGCTGACCAAAGGGTTTGGTCTGATCGCCTCGCCGGCCGAGTACGGCAAGACCGGCGTGATGAGCTTTATCGTCAATCAGGACGGTCAGGTCTATCAGAAGAACCTCGGGTCGCAAACCGCGCGTGCCGCGGCCGCCATTAAATCGTTCGACCCGGACGATAGCTGGCAGCCGGTGCAGGAGTAGCGGGAGAAGTCGCTCGACGGTTGGAGGCATCGCGGATTCCGGCGCGCCCGCTCACCCGGAATCCGTACATGGCACGCCATGCCGGGCCGGTATAATGTCGGACTTTGCAGCGCTGCTTATCTCTGATTCGCGCCGCACGCTTTTCACGTGCCGACCCGTTTCCGGTGAAAAGCGCCATCGCACGTGCCGCGCACGCGCGCCTGCGCCCTGCTCCGCTTTCCAAACCGCCCATCTCGACCGACCATGACTGCCAAACTGATCGACGGCCTAGCCCTTTCCAAGTCCCTGCGCGCCGAAGTCGCCACGCGCGCCGCAGCCCTCACCGCCCGCGGGCATCAGCCGGGCCTCGCCGTGGTGCTGGTCGGCGACAATCCAGCGAGCGAAGTCTATGTGCGCAACAAGGTCAAGGCGTGTAATGACAACGGCCTCGGTTCGTCGTTCGACCGCTATCCGGCCGATCTGCCGGAAGCCGAACTGCTGGCACGCATCGACGAACTGAACCACGATCCGCGGATTCACGGCATTCTGGTGCAACTTCCGTTGCCGCCGCATATCGACAGCCACAAGGTGATCGAGGCGATCGCCCCGGAAAAAGATGTCGACGGTTTTCACGTTGCCAACGCCGGTGCGCTGATGACCGGCCGCCCGCTGTTCCGCCCGTGCACGCCGTACGGCGTGATGAAAATGCTGGCGGCCTACGAGATTCCGCTGCAAGGCGCGAATGCGGTGGTGATCGGCCGCTCGAACATCGTCGGCAAGCCGATGGCGCTGCTGCTGCTCGAAGCGGGCGCGACCGTCACGATCTGCCATAGCAAGACGCGCGATCTGGCTGCCCATACCCGCAACGCCGACGTGGTGGTCGCCGCCACGGGCCTGCGCAACATTCTCACGGCAGACATGGTGAAACCGGGTGCGGCTGTGATCGACGTCGGCATGAATCGCGACGAAGCCGGCAAGCTGTGCGGCGACGTCGATTTCGCAGGCGTCAAGGAAGTGGCCGGCTACATCACGCCGGTGCCGGGCGGCGTCGGTCCGATGACCATCACGATGCTGCTGGTCAACACGATCGAAGCCGCCGAGCGCGAAGCGGCAGCAAAGGCGTAACGCTGATGGCTCATGCCGGCGAAGTGATTTCGCCGGCATGCAAACCTTCAAACTCCGGCGTCAAACCAGGGCAGCAAGTGCCGGTGGCAGACATCGGCGCCAAACAGGACACTCACCGCGTCGCTATCCCCGCGCCAAGCGTCGTTGACCGGCGCGCAAGACGCTCGCGGCACCACCTCAGCACCGGCCGCTCAACGAAGTGCCACGACAGCGCCGCGCACAGCACGATGAACGGCGCGGCGATCAGCACCGCCGTCACATGGCTCAACTGCGGCGCGATATTCGCGACGCATTGCTGCACCATGAAGCCGTACAGATAAATCCCATACGAGTAGTCGTGACGCGGCACGAAGCGCCGCAGGAGCGGCGTCGCGCCCACCCACAGCACGCCGTATGCGAAAGCCAGATAGAACAGCGGTTGAGCGCCCGCCGTGTCGCGGAACACCAGAAACACCATCGCCAGCGCGAGCGCGGTCAGGCCGTTGATATCGAGCCGTTCGCGCCAGCCGTACAGCAGCATTCCCAGCATGAAAAACGGTTCCGGCCAGAACGAATAGCCGCCGGGCGTTTCGCTGAAGTCGCGCAGGCCGATCTGCAGATGCGGCAGATGCACGCGCAGAACGAAGGCAGCGCACCCGAGCGCCGCCGCCAGCGCCACGCCGCGCGCGCTAGACAGCAACCCCAGCATGCCGGTCACCATCACGATCAGATAGCAGCGCACTTCGAGCGGCAACGTCCACAGCGGCGCGCAGACGTCGACGGGAAAGCGGTTGTGTTCAAACACGCCAGGCAGCGCCCAGCCGGTTTTCAGCACGATGGTGGAAAAGTTGTCGAGGTTGGCCCACGTCATGCCGGAGGCGAAATAGTCGCGCAGCGGCAGCGTCGTCAACAGCGGCCCGAGGATGAACACCGTCACCAGCGAGCCGCCCGCCACCGCCGGCCACAGGCGCGCGATGCGCAACGCGGCGAAACGAGGCACCGAACGTTGCCGGTCGAAACTGGCGGTCACCAGCATGCCGCTCAGCAGAAAAAACGCATAGACGCCGAGTGCGCCGAAACCATCGAAGCCGAGCGCATTCTGGACCCAATCCGTCGTGCCGTCGGGTGCCTGCAGCAGATACGAATGGCCATACACCACGGCGATGGCGGCAAGGAGCCGCACGAGATCGAAGTTGTTACCGTTGCGCGATAGAGCGTGCGAAAGCGGGTTCATCGATACCTCTTACAGAAAGCGTCACTAACGGGTGCAGACACGCCAGAATGCGGCATGGCAGCAATTTGCACCGTTCGCTTTCCCACAGAGCGTCGCGGCACAGCGGGAGCGGTTCAAGCAGCGGCAACCAGCTAGCGCATTGCCACCGTCTGAACCGCATTCCGGATTCGCTCCTCCGGGCACAGTCACGCGACATCTGATAATTTGTCTACCGACGGATTGGAATCGGCGCGCCCTGCCCCAATAATGTCCCTATGGAGTGTCATTGGGGCGCCATCGCGCGCCCGTCGATGCACCGATTACCCGTTCACCCGCGTCAGACAGGAAGCCTTATGTCCACTACCCCCTCGAAGCACGACAATCCGCTCCTCGATTTCTCCGACCTGCCGCGCTTTGGCGAAATCCGCCCCGAACACGTCACACCCGCCCTCGATATCCTGCTCACCGATGCGGCCGCCGCGGTCGAACGCGCCGCCCAGCCCATTACGCCCGCGTCTTGGGCCGATGTGGTCGAGCCGGTCGAACGCGCAACCGAACCGCTGTCGCGCGCCTGGGGCGTGGTCGGCCATCTGAACGCCGTGGCGGATACGCCGGAACTGCGCGCCGTGTACGGCGAGAATCTGCCGCGCGTCACCGAGTTCTGGTCGAGCGTCGGCCAGAATCTCGCGCTCTATGAGAAGTACAAGGCACTGCACGCCAGCAGCGATTTTTCGTCGCTGACCGGCGAGCGCAAGAAGATCCTCGGCAATGCGCTGCGCGATTTCCGCCTCTCGGGCGCGGAATTGCCGGAAGACCAGAAGCCGCATTTCGCCGAATTGCAGGAAAAGCAGGCGGGGTTGTCGAAAGCGTTTTCGGATCACGTGCTCGATGCGACCAACGCTTACGCCTATATCGTCGAAGCCGGCGATGAAGCGCAACTGGCCGGCCTGCCGGAAGACGTGATCGAAGCCGCGAAGGAAGCGGCCGAACGCGAGGGCAAAACCGGCTACAAATTCACCCTGCACTTCCCATCGTATTTCCCGATCATGCAGTACTCGGAAAATCGCGCGATGCGCGAAACGATATACCGCGCGTATGTGACGCGCGCGTCGGAACTCGGCCCGCAATATGGCAACGGCAAGCCGGAATGGGACAACACGGCCGTGCTCGCCGATCAGTTGAAGCTGCGCGCCGAAGAAGCGCACATGCTCGGCTACAACAACTTCGCCGAAGTCTCGCTCGCGCCGAAGATGGCCGAGTCGCCGGCGCAGGTCATGGCCTTCCTCGAAGACCTCGCCACGCGCGCACGCCCGCACGCTGAACAGGACTGGAAGGAACTGCGCGAATTTGCAGCGAACGAACTCGGCATGGCCGACCTGCAACCGTGGGACATGACGTTTGCCGCTGAACGTCTGCGTCAGAAGCGCTATTCGTTCTCCGAGAACGAAGTCAAACAGTACTTCCCGGAAGACACCGTCTTCAAGGGTCTCTTCAAGGTCACCGAAACGCTGTTCGGCGTGCGCATCCGTCGCGACGAAGCAGCCGTGTGGCACCCGGACGTGCGCTTTTTCCGCGTCGAGAATCAGGACGGCGGCCTCGTCGCCCAGTTCTATCTCGATCTGTATGCACGCGAAGGCAAACGCGGCGGCGCATGGATGGACGATGCGCGTGGCCGTCACAAGCACACGCACGGCAGCGTGCAAACGCCGGTGGCGTATCTGACCTGCAACTTCTCAGCGCCGGTCGGCGGCAAGCCCGCCTGCTTCACGCATGATGAAGTGATCACGCTGTTCCACGAGTTCGGCCACGGGTTGCATCACATGCTCACGCGTGTGGATGAACTGGGCGTGTCGGGCATCAACGGCGTCGAGTGGGACGCGGTCGAACTGCCGTCGCAATTCATGGAGAACTTCTGCTGGGAGTGGGACGTATTGAGCGACATGACCTCACACGTCGACACCGCCAAGCCACTGCCGCGTGATCTGTTCGACAAGATGCTCGCAGCGAAGAATTTCCAGAGCGGTCTAGGTACGCTGCGCCAGATCGTGTTCTCGATGTTCGACATGCAACTGCACACCGGTTTCGATGCGTCCGGCACGAAGAACGCGACTGAACTCGCGAGCGAGATCAACGAGCGTTTCCACGTGGTGCCGCAAGCTTCGTTCTCGCGTTGGCCGAATACGTTCAGCCATATTTTCGCGGGCGGTTATGCAGCGGGCTACTACAGCTACAAGTGGGCTGAAGTGCTGTCCGCCGATGCGTATGCCGCGTTCGAAGAAGCCGCACAAGCCGCGAGCGGCAGTGTGCTCGATCAGGCAACCGGCATGCGTTATCGCAAGGAGATTCTGGAAGTGGGCGGTAGCCGTCCCGCGATGGAATCGTTCAAGGCGTTCCGCGGCCGCGAGCCGAGTATCGATGCGCTGCTACGCCACAATGGCATGACGCCTGCTGCGACGCATTGAATCTTGCGTTGAAGCATTCGGCGGCGTTGTAGATAAACGCCGACATCGGCTAAAAATCCGGTGATTGAACTGCACCCCGCATCGTTGGATACCCGTCCAACGATGCGGGGTGTTTTTTCATGAGCAAGCACCTGCATTTTCCATTCGCGCGTATGTCGCGAACGGTGCACGGCGGCTAACCGCGATGCAATTTGAAATCCACCTCGGCAGGACGCCCTTCCAGCGACAACGCCGCGCGCGCAGCAGGCGCGCGGCTCACCACCTTGCCGCGACTCACCACCGCGAGCCGCGCGGCGCGCAAGCGGATCGCTTCGACCGGGTCGCGTGCGTCGAGCAGCACGAGATTCGCCGCGCAACCCGGCGTGACGCCGTAGCCTTCCAGTCCGAGAATACGCGCGGCATTCACCGTGACCGCGTCGAAACACGCATGCATACCGTCGACGCCCGTCATCTGCGCAACATGCAAACCCATGTGCGCAACTTCGAGCATGTCGCCCGAGCCGAGGCTGTACCACGGATCCATCACGCAGTCGTGGCCGAACGCGACGTTGATGCCCGCTGCCATCATCTCCGGCACACGTGTCATGCCGCGCCGTTTCGGATACGTGTCGCTGCGACCCTGCAGCGTGATGTTGATCAACGGATTGGCGATCGCCGCGACGCCCGACTCGCGCATCAGTGGTAAGAGCTTGCTGACGTAGTAGTTGTCCATCGAATGCATCGAAGTCAGGTGCGAACCGGCGACGCGCCCATGCAAGCCGAGCCGGTGCGTTTCGGCTGCGAGCGTTTCGATATGGCGCGACATCGGATCGTCCGATTCGTCGCAATGCATATCGACGCGCAAGCCCTGCTCCGCCGCGAACTCGCACAACATGCGCACGGACTGCGCGCCGTCGGCCATCGTGCGTTCGAAATGCGGAATCCCGCCGACCACGTCGACGCCCATCGCAATCGCACGCTTGAGATTCTCGAATGCGCCGGCGCTGCGCAAGACGCCGTCCTGCGGAAACGCGACCAGTTGCAGATCGAGATAAGGCGCGACGCGACGCTTCACTTCGAGCAGCGCCTCGACCGCGAGCAAGCGCGGATCGCACACATCCACGTGGCTGCGAATCGCCAGCAGACCGCGCGCGACAGCCCAATCGCAGTACTGCAGCGCGCGCTCGATCAGCGCCTCCTGCGTGAGGTCCGGCTTCAGTTCGCCCCACAGCGCGATGCCTTCCAGCAAAGTGCCCGACGCGTTCACGCGCGGCAGACCGTACGACAGCGTCGCGTCCATGTGGAAATGCGGATCGACGAATGGCGGCGTGACGAGTGACCCGGCGGCGTCTATTTCTTCGTGCGCGCTCGCGGCCAGATTCGGTTCGACGGCGACGATACGGCCCGCTTCGATGCCGATGTCGACCGGCTGTTTGTGCTGCTTGTGCTGTGATGTGGCGCCCGGCGGCAGCATCGCTCGGCGGATGATCAGATCCATGATTCGCTCCCTGTTGACCGCTCTTTGACTGATTGCGATTCTATCGGCGTCAGAAATTGCGTGCCGGCGTTTTAGCAAGACGCCGTACCGGCGGGCGGAAAGCAATCCGTACCGGCTACGAATGACAACGCCCGCCTATACTCGACTTTCCACACGTTCGATGCCCGGCATTCGACACGCAACCGCCTGCATCATCCACCAACGGAGCAAGACCATGAAAACCATCGGCGTGATCGGCGGAATGAGTTGGGAGTCGTCCACCGAGTACTACAGGCTCCTGAACCGCCACGCCAAGGCGCGCCTCGGCGGCCACCACAACGCCCGCAGCCTGATGCTGACGGTCGATTTCGCGCCGATCGAGGCCAACCAGCGCGCCGGCAACTGGACCGCGCTCGGCGATCAGTTGGCCGACGCCGCACGCCAACTCGAACGCGGCGGCGCCGACCTGGTGATACTGGCGACCAACACCATGCATCGCGTGTATGAATCGATCGAACAGGCGATCGGCGTGCCCTTCCTGCACATCGCCGATCCGACCGGCAACGCGCTGCGCGCCGCAGGAATCACGCGGGTGGGCTTACTGGGTACGCGCTATACGATGGAGCAGACGTTTTACACAGGGCGCTTACGCGAACGCTACGACCTCGAGACGCTGATTCCCGATGAAGCCGAACGCGCGGATGTGCACCGCATCATCTACGACGAACTGTGCCACGGCAAAGTGAATGACGCCTCGCGTGCGGTATATCAACGTGTGATCGAAGCACTTGCCGCGCGGGGTGCGCAGGCGGTGATTCTCGGCTGTACGGAAATCACCTTGCTGATCAAGCCGGAAGATTCGGCGCTACCCGTGTTCGACACGACCGCATTGCATGCGCAAGCGGCGGTGGACTGGGCGATCGAGTCGGAGTGAATGCAAGCGCGCGTGGCGCATGCACGCATGTGAGCAGACGGCAGAAGTTAAAAAGCCCGCGTAGCTTGCGCTAGCGGGCTTTCAACAATGCTTGGTTGCGGGGGTAGGATTTGAACCTACGACCTTCGGGTTATGAGCCCGACGAGCTGCCAGACTGCTCCACCCCGCGTCAGAGAAAAAGAGTATATAGGGCCGTTCGCGAGACGTCAAACAATCGGATCAAATAATTTCAAATGAGGTGCCCGTCGCGTGTCCACACTCGTGCAGCAAGTGAATGCGGCGCATGAGCAGGCGACTCAGAGATCCTCGACCGTCGCGCCGTCCACTTTGCCGTCGATGATGTCCGCGCCGTACTGGCTCGCGCTGCGTTTCGCCACGCCGAAATCGGAGAACGTGGACGGCAGCACCAGACGAAACACGCGGCTTGCCTTCGAGCCGCTGATCGCGCCCGGCCGGCATACACGTACCGCCACGTCGTAACCTTCGGCATGACGCTTGTGACCGTCGAACTTGTCGAACTGCCGCGAAAACACCAGCGGATGCACTTCGAAGTCCTTATAAAGGGCTGGATATAGTTGGGCCATGATGCATTCCCGATGCGCGTAAAGGTGATCCCACTATACGCCGCGGCATGACGGCGTCGGGCTTTTATTTTCGACGGCCGCCGGGGCAATTTTCACCGTCGCTCGCCTCGCGCGATAAGATGCGGGACTATCGGAATCGCCCCGATCCTGCCAATCCGAATCCGGGTCGCCAGACGGGTCGTCGCTGAAGCAAAAACAAAGCGGAACGCGGGGTCAGTGCCCCACAAAGCCTTGCCCAGCAAGAATGTGAGAACTTTATGAAAATCGCCACCTGGAACGTCAACTCCCTCAAAGTCCGCCTGCAGCACGTCACCGACTGGCTCGAAACCAGTCACGCGGACGTGCTGTGCCTTCAGGAATTGAAGCTGACCGACGACAAATTCCCTCGCGCCGAACTCGAAGCAAAAGGTTACCGGAGCTGGTTCGCGGGCCAGAAGACCTATAACGGCGTCGGCATCCTCGTGCGCGAAGGCCTGAACGTCGACGAAAGCAGCATCGTGCGCAATATCCCCGGCTTCGAGGACCCGCAGCAACGCGTGATCGCCGCGACCGTCGAGGGCGTGCGCATCATCTCCGCATACTTCCCGAACGGCCAGGCGCCGGGCACCGACAAATTCGCCTACAAGCTGAGCTGGCTCTCCGCCCTGCACGACTGGATCGCGAGCGAAATGGCGGTGTATCCGAAACTCGCGCTGCTCGGCGACTACAACATCGCGCCGGAAGATCGCGACGTGCACGATCCGAAAGCATGGGAAGGCCAGAATCTGGTGTCGCCCGAAGAGCGCGCCGAGTTCGTGCGGCTGGTCGAACTTGGTCTCATCGATGCGTTCCGTCAGTTCGAGCAGCCGGAGAAAATCTATTCGTGGTGGGACTACCGGATGATGGCGTTCCGCCGTAACGCGGGGATGCGTATCGACCATATTCTGCTGTCGAAAGCGCTTGCAGAAGCGTGCTCGGCCTGCGATGTCGACAAGGTGCCGCGCAAATGGGAGCAACCGTCGGACCACGCGCCGGTGGTCGCCCAGATCGACTGAACGCGCGGCCCCAAGCGGGGCCTCAGCAAGATCAGAGCGGAGCGGCAGCCGGCCTCTGTTTCAAAAGCCTACGCCGGCCCGTTCAAACAGCGCCACAAGAACTCGAACACCATCGCATCATGCCCGGCCTGCTCCAGCTCATCGGAGCCGCCGTGGCCCCCTTCCGTGTTCTCCCGATACCAGACCTTCACTGCGCCCAGCGCCTGCATGCGCGCGGCCATCTTGCGCGCGTGTCCGGGGTGCACACGATCGTCAGCAGTCGACGTGGTGAACAGCACCGGCGGATACGCCACGTCCGCACTCACGCGATGATAGGGCGAGTAAGCCGCCAGCACGCGTGCTGCGTCGGGTTCGTCCGGATCGCCGTATTCATCGATCCATGACGCGCCCGCGTGCAGCAGGTGATAGCGGCTCATGTCGAGCAGCGGCACCTCGCACACCACGGCGCCGAATAATTCGGGTCGCTGCACCATGCTCGCCGCGACCAGCAGGCCGCCGTTGCTGCCCCCCTGAATGCCGAGTTGCGCGGCGCTGGTCACGCCTGTGCTGATGAGCGCCTCGGCCACCGCGATGAAATCGTCGAACGAGCGCTGCCGATGCTCGCCCTGCGCCGCCGTATGCCACTGCGTACCGAACTCGCCGCCACCGCGAATATGCGCCACGACGTACACGCCACCCCGCTCGAGCCAGCCGATGCCCGGCCCGGTCAGATAACCTGGCAGCAACGGAATCGCGAAGCCGCCGTAACCGTTGAGCAAGCAGGGGCGCGCTTGCTCCTGCGCTTGCTCGTCCGTTTGCTCATGCGTCCGCTCGTACACTTGATCGCGCGTCTGCTGCGCGGTCTGCGTCGTCTGCTCTTGCGCAGTTTGTTGCGCAACCCGCGGTCCGATCACGGTGTACGGCACCCGCGTGCCGTCCGCGGACACCGCGTGCCCACGCGTCACCGCGAACGGCGCCGCATCGAACTGAGTCGGCCAGCGGTCGAGCAACGTCCAATCGGTCAGGTCATTCTGGGCAAGATCGGTGAGCCAGTACGCAGGCGGTTGCAAATAGTCGTCGGTATCGACAAACACTTCATCGTTCAGCGTCGGCTCGATCGGTGAGACGTCGGCTTGCACATCGTCACGCGACGGAAAGAGGCGTTGATGCCATTGCCAGGCTTGATCGGCCGCTTGCGACGGGGTCCACAGCAAGGTCTTGCTCTGCACATCTTCCAGGTACGACACGATCAGGTGATTGCGCGTGTGTGTCCACTCGCAGGCGGAGGTTTGCGATGTCGGTGTGAAAAGCGGCACCACGTCACGCTCGCCACGCAAGAATGCGGCTTCGCGGATCGCCAGTAACGCGCCGCCCGGATAGCGCACGCCATTGCAGTCCCAATCGAGGCGCGGCTCGAGCAGCAGCCAGCCTTGCCAGCCGCCGACCGCGACGTGCGACGGCACGTCGTACTGCAGCCAAGCGCTCGCGCTATTGGTAACGCTGCCTGCATTAACCGCATTAGCGGGATTGCGCTCATTGGCCGCGTGGGTCACACCGGCGGCATGGGTCGCGTCCGCAGCGCCATCGGTGCCATCGAGGTAGTACGTATACGAATCGAAGAAATCGACGCTGCTCACCACCGTGTGGCGCCGCTCGATCGGATCGTAGTGAGCCTCCACACCGATGTCGCCAAACGCCCCTTTGAAGACCACCGGCGCGTCGGTCAGTGCGCTCCCTCGCGTCCAACGCCGCACTTCGCGCGGATAGCCAGAGCGCGTCAGCGTCTTGCGGCCGTTGTCCCAGCCGACATAAAGCGTGTCCCGATCGATCCACGAGGCCGTGTGCTTGCCGGCCTTCGCAATCACGAAGCCGTCGTCGACAAACCGTCGCGCGTCAATGTCGAACTCGCGTACCACCAGCGCATCCGAGCCTCCCGGCGACAGCGTGACCAGCGCGCGATCGCCATCCGGATAAAGAATGTCGAGTTCGGCGCAGACCCATGGCGTGCCTTCGGCTGCACCAAGCGCGTCGAAGTCGAGCAGGTTCTGCCAGACGGGTGCGCCACTGCGCCAGGCCGCCCACGTCGTGCGCCGCCAGATGCCTTTGGGATTGCGCTCGTCCTGCCACAGATCGTAGGCCCACTCCTTCCAGCGATCGGGGACGACCGGACGCTCGCGCGGCAGATAAGCGTCGGCAAGCCGCTGTTTGAGCGACTCGAATTCCGCGCTGCTGCACCACGCGGCACGCGTGCGGGCGTTCTGCGATTCGACCCACGCGAGCGCGTCAGGGTCGTCGAGCGCTTCGAGCGACAGAAAGGGATCGGAAGAAAGCGGCCAGGAGAAAAGAGCGGGAGAAGCGGGCATCGCGGGCTGTCGAATGAAAACAGCTTCGATTAGGCCTTGCGGGGGCCGGAGAGCCTTTGCCGCTGCGCGCCGGAGCGGCGGACGGTACAGCCGACGAAGCTGTCCATGCGGCGGTGCCTGCGGGATTGCCCAGGAGCCGACCTAACGGGGCAGCCTAAGTAACAACTGCCGGGGCGGCTGACAAACCGCCCCGGCTAACCGCGCAAACCTCAGGGCTCGAGATTGAGTTCCTGAATCTTGCGCGTAATCGTATTGCGGCCAATGCCGAGCCGCTCCGCCGCCTCTACCTTGCGTCCGCGCGTGAAATCCAGCGCCTCGCGAATCACCGCCGCTTCGAAGCGGCGCGCGAGTTCATCCATGACGTCGGCCGCATTCTCGCGCAACATCCGCGCGACTTCGGTGCGCAAGCCGCCTTCCCAAGCGGCGACGGTGGTCGCGACAGGCATGCCGGCAGCGCTGGCCGGATGAGTGGCCGCGCTGATGCCGTTGATCGGCGCGCCGCCGGCGAGCCCTGCTTCACCCGCACCGATCACGCCGTTGCCACCGCCCGCGAGATCGGCCACGCCGACTTGCGTGGGGCCCAGATCGGGCGGCAAGTCCTTGATCTCGATGGTCTGCGCCGGCGCCATCACCGTGAGCCAGTTGGCAAGATTCTCCAGTTGACGCACGTTGCCCGGAAACGGCAGCGATGCCAGATAAGCGAGCGCCTCTTCCGACACACGCTTAGGCTCCACGCCCAGATCGCGCGCACTCTTTTGCAGGAAGTGGCGCGTAAGCAGCGGAATATCTTCGCTACGCTCGCGCAAGGCCGGCAAACGCAAGCGGATCACATTGAGCCGGTGATACAAATCCTCGCGGAACAAGCCCTGACGCACGCGCGATTCGAGGTTCTGATGCGTCGCGGCGATCACGCGCACATTGGCGCGCAACGGATTGTGACCACCGACGCGATAGAACTGCCCGTCCGACAGCACCCGCAACAGGCGCGTCTGCAGATCGAACGGCATGTCGCCGATTTCATCGAGAAACAGCGTGCCGTTCTCGGCCTGCTCGAAGCGCCCCTGGCGCATGGCCTGCGCGCCGGTAAATGCTCCGCGCTCATGACCGAACAATTCGGATTCCAACAGATCCTTCGGAATTGCCGCCGTGTTAAGCGCGATGAAGGGACCGTTCGCGCGTGGGCTATGTCGGTGCAACGCACGCGCGACCAGTTCCTTTCCGGTGCCTGATTCGCCGGTAATGAGCACGGTGGCCGCGGAATGCGACAGCCGGCCGATCGCGCGAAACATGTCCTGCATCGCCGGCGCCTGGCCGAGCATTTCCGGTGCATCGGCAACGCGGTCGTCCCACGTCTGTTCGCCGCGCATGCTTTCGTCCACCGCGCGACGGATCAGCTCGACTGCCTTGTCGACGTCGAACGGTTTGGCGAGGTATTCGAATGCCCCGCCCTGGAATGCGGCGACCGCACTGTCCAGGTCCGAGAACGCCGTCATGATGATGACGGGCAGGCCCGGCACCTTGTCGCGGACGGTTTGCAGCAATTCGAGGCCGGAGCCGCCAGGCATCCTGATGTCGGACACCAGCACCTGCGGGCTGTCGTGATCGAGCGCGGCCGATGCCTCGCGCACGTTCGCGAAGCTGCGTGTCGCGAAGTTTTCGCGGGCGAGCGCTTTTTCAAGCACCCAGCGAATCGATTGATCGTCGTCTACTATCCAGATCGGCTTCATATAGGTCGTTCAGAAGTCTTGAGATACATATGTTTAGCAGTCGAGCGGCAGCAGAATCTGAAACTCGGTGTGGCCCGGCCGGCTTTCCACTTCGATCAGCCCGTCGTGCTGTTGCACGAAAGTCTGTGCGAGCGTCAGGCCGAGACCGCTGCCGTCCTCGCGCCCCGACACGAGCGGATAGAAAATGCGGTCACGGATTTCTTCGGGAATGCCTGGCCCGTTGTCAGTGATATGCAAGTCCAGTGCCAGCTTACATAAACGTTTCGACACGGTGATCTTGCGCGCAATGCGAGTGCGCAATTCGATGCGCGCATCGCCTTGCGAGATGCGTTCGCGCAAGGCTTCGGCAGCGTTGCGCACGATGTTCAGCAACGCCTGGATCAGTTGCTCCTTGTCGCCGCGCAGGTCCGGCACGCTCACGTCGTAATCGCGCTCGATCGTGAGACCGCGCGGAAACTCCGCGAGAATCACCTGGCGCACGCGCTCGCACACTTCATGAATATTCACGTCGCCGACGATATGCGGATGACGGTGTGGCTCCAGCAGGCGATCGACCAGCGTTTGCAGCCGGTCCGATTCCTTGATGATGACCTGCGTGTACTCGCGCAACTCGTCGCGCTGACGCTCGCCGAGTTCGAATTCGAGCAGTTGCGCCGCGCCGCGAATCCCGCCGAGCGGGTTCTTGATCTCGTGCGCGAGATTGCGGATCAGTTGTTTGTTGACCGCCGTGAGGTCGTTGATGCGTTCCTCGCGGTCGGTGCGGATATGCCGCTCGTTCTCGAACAGTTCGAGCAGCACGTAGTCTTGCACGCTCTCCAGAAAGCCGACGATCGCATGCACATGCAGCGGCTCGTGGCCCGGACGCTCGAGTACGGCGTCCAGATGCGTCGCGTGAAAACGGTGGGCGGCGATCGCCGAAATGGTGGCGAGCAGTTCGTCCGCATTCGAGAAGATGTCCGGCCACGCCATCTGCGTCAATTGCTTGCGCGAGAGCTCCAGCATCGACTCCGCCGACGGGTTCGCAAACACCACGCGCAACGTGCGTTTCTCCAGCACCAGCACGACCGTCGGCAATGCCTCGAAGCCCGGCAGCAAACCGGAACCCACAAGCTGAGCGTCGTCCGACAGCGTCTGCTCGTGCCCTTTCCTTGCCTTCATCAGATTCTTCAGAACCATCTTGCAGTCTGGCCGATAGGAGATGGTGATCAATCAGGTGTACCGCTTATTGTCCTGCCTGATGCGCTACTTCATTGCCCCTGCGCCGCGAACGCTGCGAATGGACTCATTCGCGCCTAACAAAAAAGGGACGGCGCCGCCGTCCCTTCGTGACCGATCGCGAGCGTCGGGCAAAGCGCTTCGCCGTTTGAAGGGCGAAGCGCCATTGCCGCTTACAGCGAGTAGTACATTTCGAATTCGATCGGGTGCACCGACTGACGATAGCGTTGCAGCTCGCCCGTCTTCAGTTCGATGTACGCGTCGAGCATCGAGTCCGTGAACACGCCACCGCGCGTCAGGAATTCGCGGTCCGCGTCGAGTGCGTCAAGCGCCTGGTCGAGGCCGGCACACACGGTCGGGATCTTTGCATCCTCTTCCGGCGGCAGGTCGTACAGGTTCTTGTCGGCCGCTTCGCCCGGGTGAATCTTGTTCTGCACGCCGTCCAGACCCGCCATCATCAGCGCGGAGAAGCACAGGTACGGATTCGCCATCGGATCCGGGAAACGCGTTTCGATACGGCGGCCCTTCGGGTTCGACACGTGCGGAATACGGATCGATGCCGAACGGTTGCGAGCCGAGTAAGCCAGCTTCACCGGTGCTTCGAAGTGCGGCACGAGGCGCTTGTACGAGTTCGTCGACGGGTTCGTGATCGCGTTCAGCGCGCGAGCATGCTTGATGATGCCGCCGATGTAGAACAGCGCGAATTCCGACAGACCTGCGTAACCGTTGCCTGCGAACAGGTTCGTGCCGTCTTTCCAGATCGACTGGTGAACGTGCATGCCCGAACCGTTATCGCCGACCACCGGCTTCGGCATGAACGTAGCCGTCTTGCCGTACGTGTGCGCGACGTTCATGATGATGTACTTCATTTGCTGCAACCAGTCGGCGCGTTGCACCAGCGTCGAGAACTTCGTGCCGATTTCGTTCTGGCCCTGGCCCGCGACTTCGTGGTGATGCACTTCGACCGGGATGCCGATCTGTTCGAGCAACAGACACATTTCCGAACGGATGTCCTGGAACGTGTCGACCGGAGCGACCGGGAAGTAGCCGCCCTTCGTGCCCGGACGGTGGCCGGTGTTGCCGCCTTCGAAGTCCATCGCCGACGACCACGGTGCTTCTTCCGAACCGATCTTGACGAACGTGCCCGACTGGTCCGTGCCCCACTTGACCGAGTCGAAAATGAAGAATTCCGGTTCCGGACCGAAGAAGGCCGTGTCGCCGAGGCCCGTGCTCTTCAGGTACGCTTCAGCGCGCTTGGCCAGCGATCGCGGGTCGCGTTCATAGCCCTTGCCGTCAGCCGGTTCGACGACGTCGCAGGTCAGGACGAGGGTCGACTCTTCGTAGAACGGGTCGATGAAGGCGGTGTTCGCGTCCGGGATCAGCAACATGTCCGATGCTTCGATGCCCTTCCAGCCGGCAATCGACGAACCGTCAAACGCATGGCCGCTTTCGAACTTGTCTTCATCGAATGCCGACACCGGCACCGAAACGTGTTGCTCTTTGCCGCGCGTGTCGGTGAAGCGGAAGTCGACAAACTTGACGTCCTCGTCTTTGACGAGTTGAACGACGTCGGCCACGGATTTACTCATAACCTATCTCCTGATTAACGAATTCGGCGGATTCAGCCGCCGCCCAATCTAGCTGACCCGTCCCGGCGCGTCCACCCCTCTATCATTGAGGACGAACATAAAAGCCTGCTGGAACAAATCGATCGGCACCAATAAAGCAGCTTCTGTGCCATGTATGCGCCAACCCGGCGCAGAACCACACTGCGCGCGCGTTTGCGGGGAATGGGCGCACCGAACAGCATGCAGCCCTCAAATCTTTACACTGCGCAACGCACCGAGTTAGTGCATTCACAAAATCAGCAACGGGTGACGCCTCTATTTTGGTGCATTCTGGAGAATATGCACCACTATTGAGCGCACGTCTCCTTGCTTCGTGCGGACGGGACGCCGTCTCTGAACCGCATGCGCGTCGCACGCCGCGCGCTAGAATGTTCATTTGGTCCGACGGAGATTTGCGCTCATGAGCACGCTCGAACAGTTGTACGCCCAGGCGGACAAGCGCCGCACCGAGAGCCAGTTGCCCTATGCGGGCGCGATATCGCCCGCCGAGGCGTTCGAACTGCTGCAACTCGATCCGCGCACGCGTCTCGTCGACGTGCGCACCCGTGCCGAACTCGATTGGGTCGGCCGGCCGGTTATCGGCGACGGGCAATACGCCCACGTGGAATGGACGCGCTATCCCGGCGCCGTACCGAACCAGGAATTCCTTCAGCAACTGAGCCACATCGCCTCGCCCGATACGCCGGTGCTGTTTTTGTGTCGCAGCGCCGCGCGCTCGAAGCTCGCTGCGATCGCCGCTACCCAAGCCGGCTTTACCAAGGCGTATGACCTGCTGGAGGGCTTCGAAGGCGACAAGGACGGCCAGGGGCATCGGAAGACGGTGTCGGGCTGGTGCTTTCGCGGGTTGCCGTGGATCGGCGCCTGATTGCTGATTCGCAGGGGCCTTCGGGCGATGGGCGGGACAATCAGACGCATCGTCCGCGCTGCATGTGACAGGCCGATGATGCGTTGAGTTTTCAGTCAGGCACGGGCGCAAGCGCGCCCGAAGGAAGGATGGCGTGCGCGGCGATCAAACGGCGGCACGACCAGGCTCAATCACTACTCAAGCGCGCGGTTTAGCCGCAGCCGCCTCCGGCTCGACGATATCGCCGCCCAGCAGGTGCACACCTTCACGCAGCTTCACAAAAGCCGCCGCCACCGCTTCCGGTTCGCCCTTCACACCGAGATCAATGTGATGCCGCGCATACACGCCGCCGCGCTCCGCATCGCCTACGCTCGGCAGGCTGAACACCCGCACACCCGGAAAATCGTGTTCGATCTTTTCCATCAACGGCGTCACCCGCGACTCCGGCAGCTCGAACACCAGCAGTGACTTTTCCGCGTGCGGCATCGCGTGATGCAGATGTGCATACTGCGTATCCAGCACCCACTCGATCATCGGCCACGCCATCACCGGAAAGCCCGGCACGAAGTAGTGCTGCTTGATCGAGAAGCCAGGAATCTTGTTGTAGCCGTTGGGAATGATCGACGCGCCCTGCGGATACGTGCCCATGTTCAGACGATGCCGGTTCTCAGCCGAATTCAGATCGAGCGGCGTTGCGGCGTTCGCCGGATACATATCGCGGATGCGCTCCTGAATCAGCTTCGCGGCCTCCGGATGCAGTTCGAGCGGCACGCCGAGCGCGGCTGCCGCGCACTGGCGGGTGTGGTCGTCCGGGGTGGCGCCGATGCCGCCCGTGGAGAACACGATGTCGCCCGAGGCGAACGTGCGTCGCAACGTCGCCGTGATGCGCTCCGGCTCGTCGCCGATGTATTCCGCCCAGCCGAGCGCCAGCCCGCGCGCGCCCAGCAATTCGATGACCTTCGGCAGATGCTTGTCGATACGTCTGCCCGACAGGATTTCGTCGCCGATGATGATGACGCCAAATGCCATTGCCGCCTCTTTCGCTTTGTCAGTAATTCATCAGTAGGGAACCGGCGCCGCGTGCCGCGGGCCGTGCTCTTCCGCGCGCATGCGTTGCAGTGCGCGCAGACAGTAGTAGCCGAACCACAGCGCCGAAAATACAAGGATGAACGCGTAGATCCAGATCGTCACCGCGGTGATCACGGGAAACAGCACGATCAGCCATACCGACGACGCCCACAGCAGCGTCGGCAGCGAACCCAGCAGCCCACTCGCGATGCCGATCAATAGCAGCGGCAACCGGAAGCGCCGCACCAGCGCGCGCCGCTCGTCACGCGTGGCATGCAGCGCGAGCGCGTCGTAACTCATCACGCGATACGTCAGCCAGCCCCACAGCAGCGGCGGAATCAGCGCGAAGAACGGCGGCACCAGCCAGAGTGGCAACGTGACGACCAGCAGCACCAGACAAACCACCGTGGTCCACAATGCGTGGCCCAAGCTACCGTACCACGTTCCGCCGCGGCGCATTTCAAGGCCGGGGAATTGCCGCGCCGACAGAAAGCGGATCACCGCCGGCATCGACAGCGTGGCGATCAACAGCAGCACCGTGACGACGATCAGCGGAATCGCCATCGCAATCACGATGAACGGCGCGATCGCCGTGTGCAGCGCCGAAAAGCCGAGCCAGTCGAACAGATGATAAAGCGTGACCGTGAACGACCAGCTTTCGAGCCACGTGCGCGTGGCGCCGATCAGCGTCTGCCAGGAAAACCACAGGATCACGCCCCACCCGACCGTTGCCGCCAGAAACGGCAGGAAAGTCAGCCAGAGCATGCGCGGGTGGAGCGCGCTTGCAAGTGCGCGCCCGAACGAGCGCAACAGATCATTCATGCGAGCCAGTGCCGGTGAACGAAACGATGGAATAAAGGAAATAGCGCGGCGAACCGGCGAAGGGTCCGGTGAACAGACCGAAATGCAGACCGGAAAACGACTCAGGAACGTGCGCGCAAACGTGGACAGGATAAACCACGTGACGCGCCGCCGGGGAAACCGGCGGCATGAGAAGAAGACGAATGCTCAGACCGCAGCGGCGTCGTTGGCTTCGGCGCGGCGCTTCGGCGAAAGTCGCCCGGCGATGCGCACAAGAGCGAGCCAGTGCTGCGCCCAGAAACCATCGCCATAGCGGCGACCTTCGAGTTGATCGCGGATGCCAGTGGGCTCCATTTCGCGGCTCCACGATACGCTTCGGAACAGCATGTCCCACCATGGGAACAGCACGCCGAAGTTGCAACCGTACTTCAACCCTTCGTGGCCATAGCCGATTGCATGATGCCGGCGATGGAAGGTCGGGCTGACCAGCAGGCGCTCGCCGAGCCAGCCGAAGTACAGACGGATGTTCGCGTGCTGCACGCTCTGCGCGAGGTTCGTGATTGCCACCAGCACGACGAATTGCGACGGCGGCACGCCGATCACCAGCGCGATCGATGCGAAAAACGACGCCTGCAACAAACTGTCGAGCAGATGGTTACGGTCGTCCGACCATAGCGACATCTGCTGCTGGCTGTGATGCACTGCGTGCAGCTCCCACCAGACGCCGAACCGATGTTCCCAGCGGTGGTACCAGTAACCGGCGAAATCGAGCACGAGCAGATACATCGCGAACGTGACGAGCGGCTGCGTAGTGACGCCTGGCCACAGATTGTCGAATTCGATATTCGCGATGTTGTGCAGACGCAGCCAGGCCTGCACGTTGTCGAAGAATGGCTGCAGGGCGAAGAAGAAGAACAGGTTCAGGATGCCGAGCTTGACGATCCATGTGTAGATCACGTCGACGCGCACCGCCTTGCGGTTTTCCCACCGCTCGACCGGGCGCAGCGCTTCGAGCGGGCGCAGCACCGCGTACATCGCCAGCACCTCGAAGACGCCGACGATCACCCAATACAGGCTGTCGAAAGTGTCTTCGTCGTAGTCCATCAGATTGAAGCGGAACAGCAGCGGCTGCACCACGTCGACGTACAGCAACGTCTGCACCGTTGAGACGAAGCTGTCGAGAGAAGAAAAAATCAGATGGAACATGGTGCTGGCCTGTTACTTCATTCCTGGCGGTTCGCTGATAACAGCGTCAAGCGCCGTTCGGCGCCGTGACCGGCGCGCGATTGAAGAAATAGATACCGTGCGGCGAACGGCCGACGGCAATCGTCTGGATCAGCTTACGCGTGTTCAGGTCGATGATGCCGATATGCTTCGCGAAACGGAAGGTCACCCACAGATAGCGTTTGTCGGCGGACAGTTCCATGTCGTCCGGCCCCGGCATCAAGCCGGTGATGTCGCCAACGTTGGTGAGCGTATCTTCGTCGATGATGCTGATCGTGCTCGCAACGCGGTTCGACACCGCCACATGTTTGCCGTCAGCCAGCGAACGGAAGTTGTGCGCGCCCTTGCCCGTCGGGATCGTCTTGACGATCTTCTGATTGCGCCAGTCGACCACGGCGACGTAGTCCGCCCCGGTCATGCCGATCAGCAGGTACTTCTCGCCCGGTGTCATCCACAGGCCAGCCGGCACCTTGCCGACCTTCATCTTCCACTTGACGGTTTGCGTGGCCAGATCGATAGCGGCCAGCTCGCCCGAAACCTGCAGCGTGACGAAAACCGTCTTGCTGTCATTGGTGAACGCCATGTGGCTCGGCATCACCGCAAGCGGCAGACGCGAGGCCAGCGTCATCTGGTTCTTCTGGCTGTCGTAATGATAGATGTCGAGGCGGTCCAGACGCAGCCCGGTGGTGACGAGCCACTTGCGGTCGGGCGAAAAACCGATCTGGTACGGATCCTCGATGTTCTCGACCCAGCGCTGAACCTGGCCCGATTTCGGATCGACGAACATCAGGTTGTTCGACACCGAGTTGGCGACGATCAGCGACGAATTGTCCGGCGTGGCCATCAGGTGGTGGGGTTCTTTACCCGTCGGCACCGTGCCAACGACTTGATGAGTGGTCTCGTCGATCAGGCTCAGCGTGGCTTCGCCGGAATTGAGCACGATCACGTTGTTGGCGTGAGCCGCCGGAGAAAAAAAGCCTGCGGCGGCGACCAGCGCTGCACCCGCGGCGAACGTGGCAGTCAAGCCGGGAAGAAAAAATTTACGCATGAAAACTCACTTCGGAGAACAACCGTCATTGTAGAACGTTTGCTGTGACCAGCGGTTGACGTGGATGCGGGTGCGACGCGCGGAAAAGCGGAAACCAGGCGGGATGCGGGCACGACACTGTCAGCATATTCCGCCGCACTGCCTACATAACGCCGGCTTCATGTAGGAAATCCTCATTCGATTTTCACAACGCCATTATTTTAATCAAATCAATGGATCATTACATTCTTACATTTTTAAAATTCAAATAATACAAATCAAGACGATTCTTTATATTTCCTAATTTTATAC
>NZ_VOSW01000093.1 GCF_009690905.1 Paraburkholderia madseniana | reverse complement strand
CCAGGCGGGCGTGCGTCTTCCTATCCCCGTCTGTATTTCTATGGCCGGGCTGTGGTGGGGGAGCCCCAAGGCTCGCCGGCTCGTTAGAACACCGGTCTTCCAAACCCGCCACGTGCCCGCTCACCCACTTCCTCAAGCGAGTGTCGGGCGATCCAGGAAGTACCAGGGAGGTCGCACCATGAGCAACAAACCTACAAAACAATCCCAACCCGCTTCACGCCCGCCAGTCGACGCGCTCCAGTACGAAAAGCTTGCGCTTTCCACCTTCGCCCTCTGCAACCGGCAATTGAGCCAACTCAACACATTGATCACACTTGCGTCCTCAATGTGTAGGAATCCTGCCATCACGAGCGACGAAAGACGACGCCAGCAGACCATGCTTGAATTGCTTGTCGACACAGCAGAGCAATATCATCGGGAGCTCGAGTGCGACCGTGAGCTATACCAGGTGATCTCGCTCGACGCGAAGGGCATCCCGCAGAGTCGCATCACCGCGAGCCGTGCAGCGCGCCTTCTCGCAGAGGCATCACAAATAGCGACGACGGAAACACCGGCAGCCACGAAGCCCAGCCCGGCCAAACAAACGTCAGCGAAATCCGCGACAAACGAAGAAGAAGACGCGGACGAACAGCCAGCTCCCGTGCAACATTAAGCACCGAGAAGGCGGACGAATTCGGTTCGCTGACTGCCGTCCAATGCTCAACCGCCCGAAAGCGGGCGGTTCTTCCTTCAGCGGATAGTGCAAAGATACGGGTTAAGAACGAAGCAAGAAAAGGCTTACTGTCCCACGAGCGGCGCAACGCCGCCGGCATGCGCGGCGTCTGCGGCGTCGTGATGTGCCCCGGCCACCGTTGAACCCGTCTCACGCGCAAGGCTGAGTCGGAACTGCTTGCACCCCAACCACAACAACCCCGCAGCCAGCAACGTGGCAACAAGATTAACGATCGACATCGAGTCACCCACCGCTTTCGGCGAACCGAACACCTTGTCGGTCAGCAACGCGACGAGTGTCGTACCGATCCCAAGTGCGATGAGATTGGAGACCAGCAGAAACACCGCTGAAATCTGCGCACGCATCTGGTTCGGCGCGAGCGTCTGCATTGCGGCGGTTGAAGTGGGCATCGGGAACGACGCGAAGAACATCGCAACGACCAGCAGCGCAAGCGACACGTTCAGGCTATCGACCTGTGTGAAAGCAACTGCCGGCACGAGCATCCCAACCGCGCCGATGAACCCCGCGAGCATCGGGCCGTCCGTGCGGCCTTTCTTCATGAGCCAGTCGTTGAGCCATCCGCCGCAGAACACGCCGATGGTGTTCGCGACCAGCAGGATCGTGCCGAGCGTGTAACCGGCTTCAGCCGGCGTGAGTCCGAAGTGGCGGATATAGAACGCGGGTGTCCAGCTCATCAGGCAGAACAGCGTCATCGCATAGAACGAGAAGCCGAGGTAGTGGCAGGTGAACGTCTTGCCATGCGTCCCGATGAAGCGCAGCGAGTCGCCCATCGACACGCGCTTTGCCTGGCCGGCGCCATCCCGCACGAGTCCTCGACGCGCCGGATCGCGCACGGTGAGGATAAACAGCAAAGCAACGAGAAAGCCCGGCAATCCGACGATAAAGAACGTGAGTTGCCACGAACGCACGTCGCCGAGAAGCGGCACGCTGATCGTCGTCATCTGCTTGAGCAGATGGATCACGTATCCGCCGATCAGGAATGCCATCCCGCCGCCGATGAATGAACCCAGCGAGTACACGCCCACCGCGCGTCCCAGTTTCTCCTTCGGGAAGTAGTCGCTCAACATTGAATACGTTCCGGGCGACAGCGCGGCTTCGCCCACGCCGACACTCATGCGGGAAAGGAACATGTGGATGAAGTTCTGGCTGACGCCGCAGGCCGCGGTGGCGAGGCTCCATAACGCAATACCTGTCGCGATGATGCGAGGGCGGGCGAAGCGGTCGGCGAGATACGCGAGCGGCATGCCCATCACCGCATAGAAGAGCGAAAACGCGAAGCCTTGCAGCAGGCTGAACTGCGTGTCGGTCAGATGCAGATCCTTCTTGATCGGCTCGATCATCAGCGCGAGAACCTGCCGGTCGACAAAGGAAAATACATACGCAAGCATGCAGATCAGGACGACGTACCACTCGTACGTATAGCGCCTGCGTGCAGGGTTATTGCTCGTTGATACGGCCATGCCGGTTCTCCTGTGCCTGATATTCGACGAAGTTGCGATGAGGTTGCAATGAGGTTGCGATGCAGCGTATGTAAACAAATTTCTGAAACATATACGCAAGGCCTGCGCACACACGGCGAGATTCCCCTGGGTCACTAAAGTTTTCCCCAGGGGGCGGCCGGAAAGGCTTGTCCCATAAGGCGCGAGAGGCCGTTGTGCGGTGCGCGGCGCACCTCATTCGCGCTGTCTATAAGTGTTATATGTGCGCATTCATCGACGCTCGAAATTGGTGTTCCTAGACTCGCCTCGTTTTCCGCTCCATCAAACGAAAGGCTTTGGGGAAGGCGGAGAACACGAGCGTCGCGACGGCAAATCCGCGCGGCAGTTAGAACCAGACTTTCGCCGGGACTAAAGGAATGACCAAACGGATGTGGTGCGTGTCGCTGCTGAGCCTCGCAGCGGCACCCGCGCTTGCGCAATCGAGCGTGACTTTGTACGGACGGATCGACACGTCGATCGAATACGCGAATTTCGGCCCCAACCACGTGGTGCGGATGGGAAGCGGCGATATCTCCGCGACGCAATTCGGCTTGAAGGGCAGTGAAGATCTCGGCGGCGGTTATCGCGCGATCTTCAAGCTCGAAAACGGCTTCAACTCGGCCAACGGCACGCTCGGCAACAACGGCGCGCTGTTCGGACGCGAAGCGTGGGTCGGGCTGGCGGGTCCGTTTGGCGCGATGCAGGCCGGCGTCAATTACACGGTGCTGCATACGTCATTCGTGACCTACAGCTTGCCGGGAGACGGCGCCGGTCTTGCATGGGGCAATGCGGCGAATAACTTCGTCGGGCCGGCCTTTTTGCGCGTGAACAACTCGATACGCTATTCCTCGCCCCGTATGGGTGGCGTGCTGGTGCGGGCTATCGCCGCGCGCGGAGCGAATGGCGCATCGAACGTTCCTTCGACGCTGGGTGACACGTATGGTGCGTCGGTTAACTACGTGAACGGCAGTCTGTCGGTCGACGCCGACTACATGCAGCAGACCTTCAGTCCGGCGAGCGCGGCGGCACTGAACGTGAACAGTCGGACGGCTGCCGGCAATTACGCCCTTGGGGCAATCTCGTACGATTTCGGCTTCGTCAAACCGGCTTTCATCTATCTACGTCATCGCGGCGGGCCGGACGTCGCGACGAGCGTGAACGCCGCCAGTTCGAATCCGCACAACGATCTGTTCGAGCTCGACGCCACCGTGCCGGTTGGCCGTTCGCTGGTATTGCTGAGCTACGGCCATTACCGCAAAGTGGCCGACAGCGAAGGCAATGCAGATTCGTTCGGCGTGCGCTGCGACTATCCGCTTTCGAAGCGCACCGTGCTCTATACGGGCGCAGCGATGATCCGCAACGGCGCGCACGCGAACTTCACGGTCAACGGCGCGGCGGGTGGCGGGGTGTCGGTGGCGAAGGCTGGTGCGACCGCAAGCTCGGTGGTGGCCGGCATCATGACGGCCTTCTAGGCGGCCGATCAAGCGGACGCGCTGATGAACCGGCGCGTCCCTTTTGACGCGTTCAGGCGCTACGTACGCCTTTCGGATTGAGATCGAGGGGCGCGCTGAGCCAACTGTCGAAAGGCTCACGGGCGCCGATCCGGAACAGTTCCATGAGCACACCGCGCAGCCATCGGTGGCCGGGATCGGCATCGAAACGGCGATGCCAGTACGCGTTCACGGGCCATGTGAGCGCATCTTCGAGTTCGAACACGGCCGATTCGCCGAGCGTGGAGAACGCGCGCGCAACGGTGCGCGGCAGAATCAGCGCGTAATCGCAGCGGCTCAGGATGGCCGGCACCACCATGAAGTTCGGCACCGCAATCCGCACGCGCGAGGTGAGCCCATAGCGTTCGAGCAGTTCGACCGATTGCGGGTGCGAAGTGACCGCGATGAAGTGCAGTCCCGCGGGCACGTTTGCATTCAGCGTATAGCCTTCCCGCAGTTCGAACTGCTCCGCCACGCGCCGCGCCATCAGCAGCACATAACGCTCCTGCAGCAGTTCGCTATGGTGAAAGTGGCTCGACGCATGCGGAAAATGCCCGAGCGCAAAGTCGATGCGGCCCGATTCGAGTGCGACGTTGAACTGGCTGTCGTCGATCTGATGGGTTTCGATCACCACGCCGGGCGCTCGCGTATCGAGTTCGCGCATCAGCGTCGGCAGAAACGCGGCTTCGGCGAAGTCGCTCATATGCAGGCGGAACACGCGGCGCGACGTGGCCGCGCGGAACTGCGCGCCCTCATCGAGCATGTCCTGGAGGATGTCCAGCACGCGATCGATGGAAATCGCGAGGCGCTGCGCGCGCGGCGTCGCTTCGACACCGCCGGGCGTACGCACGAACAGCGCGTCGCGAAACACGAGCCGCAGGCGGGCAAGCGCGTGACTCACGGAAGGTTGTGTGATCCCCAGCCGCAACGCCGCACGGCCGACGTTTTTCTCGATGTACACCGCGTGAAATGCCTTCAGCAGGTTCAGATCGAGGTCCCGCACGCGCGGGGCCCCGGTGGTCTCTGTGAAGGCCAGCGGGTCATGTTCGTGCGGAACGGAAGCGGTGGGATCGGTGGGATCAGCGGAATTGGCGGGGTCGGTCTGCATGGGAGTCAGTTGCGCACCATGCGCTTCGCGGTGGCCGATGGCAGGCAGCCGAAACGCCGCGCGTACGCCTTGGCGAAATGCCCAAAGCTGTGCACGCCGTGCTCGACAAAAATATCAGTCACCGAGCGTTCAGGCTGCGTCTGTAGTGCGCGGTGCACGGCCTCGAGCCGCCGTTCGCGGATATAGCCCCCGGGCGACGTATTGAGGAACTGGCTGAAACCGTTCTGTAGCGTGCGCGTCGAAACACCGGCGGCGCGCGCCAGGGCGTCCATCCGCAGCGGCTCGTCGAGGTGGGCGTCGATATAGTCGCGCGCGCGGCGCACGTGGACCGGCAGTGGCGCCGAGGAGGCACGGGCCAGCGTCGCGCTGTACGAATGCGGCAACTGGCTGAGCAGAACGGTCATCAGCCACTGCGTGAGATCGCGGCCGAAGATCCGTTCTTGCGCGGGCTCGTCGAACTGGTCGCACAGATTGCACAGGTGGCGCAGGGTCGACAAAAAAACCGTGGTGCCCGTGTGTGCATTGTCGAAAGCGAGATCGAACACGAGCGGTTGTTTGACGCTGTCGTTCAGCATTTCGGCAAGTTTGACCTCGAGCGCCTGCCGGTCGATCCGCAATAGCAGGTTGCGGCATTCACGGTCCGTGACGATGCGGCTCATGCGTGCGGGCGATGACACGCTCAGGCTCCCGGCCCGCAGCGAAACGCGTTCGCCGCCCGATTCCAGCGCGCATTTGCCGCTGAGTGTGGTGCGAAACAGGTAGTGATTGCCGATGTCGCCGGCATCGATGTGGGTTTCGCTGCCGTAGTGGAGTTCAAGGAGCATCGCCTGATGGAGTGCGACGCCGTATAGCTCGGCGTTGAGCGGGCCACGGTGTGCGACTTCCATCCGGTGCGGGCACAGCACCTGTGACACCTCCCGCTCGATATCCTCGCGGGCGTGCGATGCAATCAAACGGTTACGGTTTCTGCGTGAAATCGCGATTTCCATTCATGGGCCTCGAAGCGGGCGGGCAGCGCGCTTATCATGCGATGGCCATTTTTTTCGCGCAAGAACGGATCGACCCGGATAACGCGATTGTTCATCAGGCGCGCGACTGCGCTTTCATTGAGTTGCCGGATTTGAATGCGGCTTGCGCGCTGTGAAGCGTCTTTGTGCCGGTGGCCCCGTAGTCTGACGATCATCGAACAAGGAGAAGTGTGATGAATGTCAGCGTACTGGGCGGGGGCCATGGCTGCTATGGGGCCGTGATCGACATGCTGGAAAAAGGCCACAACGTGACGTGGTGGCGCCGCGATACGGTCGCCGCGGCGCGGCTGCGCGAACTCGGCGCGCTCAAGGTCAAGGACTTTCGCGGCGAGCGGCGGGTGCCGATCGGCGCGCAGCCGGGCGCGATCCGTCTCGTCGACGACCTGGCGGAAGTGGTGGAGGGCGCAGCGCTCATCGTGATTCCCTTGCCTTCAACGACGCACGAAGCGCTGGCGGCTCAACTGGCTCCATTTCTCGCGGACCATCAGGTGGTGTTCCTGCCGCCCGGCACGTTCGGCAGCTATGTGTTCGCGAAGGCGATGCACGAGGCGGGCAACGCGAACGAGGTGGCATTCGCGGAGACCGGCACGTTGCCGTACCTCGCGCGAAAACATGGCGAAGACAATGTGGTGGTGAGCGCGTACGCCACGCGCCTGCCGAGCGGCGTCTTTCCCGCACGGTTTGCGACGTGGGCGGTTCCGGTGCTGCAGGCGGCCTATCCATCGGTCGAGCCGATCGAGGATGCGTTGAGCGGCGCCCTGATGAACGCGGGACCGGTGATCCACCCGCCGTTGATCATGATGAACGCCGGCCCGCTCGAGCACTTCGATGCCTGGGACATCCACAACGAAGGCACGCAACCGTCGATCCGCCGCGTAACGAATGTGCTCGACGGCGAGCGTATGGCGGTACGCGAGGCGCTCGGCTACGGCGCGCCGCATTTTCCGCTCGCCGACCACTACGCGAGCGAGGGCGACGAGTGGATGTACGGCCGCGGCGCGCACGGCAAGCTGACGGATAGCGGCGACTGGCGCGAGGACATCGATCTGAAGACGCACCGCTATATGCTCGAAGATACGCGGCTCGGTTTGTCGTTTCTGGTTTCGGCGGCACGTTGGGCCGGAATGCCGACGCCCGTCGCCGAAGGTCTGCTGAATCTGGCGAGCGCAGTGTCGGAGCGCGACCTGTACGGCGAAGGCCGCACGCTCGAGCGGCTGGGCCTCGCGTCGCTTTCGCGCGCGGCGATGACGGCCTTGCTCGAACGGGGTTTCGACCAATGAGCGCGGCCATCGAGATCCAGCACGTTCATATCCTCGGTGCGGGGCGGATGGGGCAAGGCATCGCGCTTGCCTTCGCTTATGCGGGCTTGCGCGTGACGCTGATCGACTTCAAGGCGCGCGACCCGGCAGCCCGTAGCGCTTTTGCGGCTGGCGCGCGTGGCGAGATCGTGCGGCAGTTGCAGACGCTGGTGGTGTTGGGCCGCATCAGCGAGGCGCAGGCAGCGGAGACGATGGCGCGCATCGTCATCGTGGATCGTGAGCGCGCGCGGGAAGGGCTAGCAGAAGGCGAGATCGTCTTCGAGGCCGTGCCCGAAGTGATGGAGGCCAAGCAGACCGCGTTCGCCTGGTTATGTGAACACGCCGGAGCAGAGGTGCTGTTTGCATCGACTACGTCGACGTTTCTTGTGACCGAGCTTCAGCAAGTGGTCGTGCATCCCCGGCGGCTTCTCAACGCGCACTGGCTCAACCCGGCTCATCTGATGCCGCTCGTCGAGATCAGTCGTAGCGATGCCACAGCGAAAGAGACCGTTGAATGCGTTGTCGCTTTGTTGCGCCGGGTCGGCAAAGTGCCGGTGGTGTGCGCGCCGTCGGCGGGATACATCGTGCCGCGCATCCAGGCGCTGGCGATGAACGAGGCCGCGCGCATGGTCGAGGAGGGCGTTGCCAGCGCGGAAGACATCGATACGGCTATCCGTACCGGCTTCGGTCTGCGGTTTTCCGTGCTGGGTCTGCTCGAATTTATCGACTGGGGCGGCTGCGACATTCTCTACTATGCGTCGCACTATCTGGCGAGGGCGATCGATCCACGCTTCCTGCCCGCCGCGATCGTCAGCGACAACATGCGTGAAGGCCGCGATGGCCTGCGCGATGCGCGTGGCTTCTACGATTACGCGGATGTCGATGTGCCGGCGTACCTGCACAAACGGCTCGGTGAATTCAGCAGGTTACTCGACAGCATGGGGCTCGCACCGGTGTTTAATGCCGTTTCTGCGTCCAGTCTCCCGAAGCAGACTACACTTGCCGATAGCAAGGCAGACTACGGGCCACGGTGACCGGAGGAGACAAGATGGACCTGTTCATGTCGATGGAAGCGTTCGTGCGGGCGGCGGAAGCGCAAAGCTTCGCCGGTGCCGCGCGCCAGCTGGGTGTCGCCAAATCGGTGGTGACCTCGCGCGTCAAGCAGCTTGAAGACCATTTCGGCGTGCCGCTCTTTCATCGTTCGACGCGCGCGGTGCGCCTGTCGGAACTCGGCGAGACTTACTACCGCGAATGTGCCGAACTGGTCAACAAGGTCCACGATCTGTCCGGACGCTCGCGCGGCGATCCGCAGGCGCTTGCCGGCACGCTCAATATCCACGTTCTGCCGGGCTTCGCGCTTGGCCATTTTTCGCAAACACTGATCGAATTCCGCGCCGCTTACCCACGCGTCGAGTTCGTCGTGACCGTCAACGACCGGGTGATCGATCCGGTGCAGGAAGGCTTCGACCTGGCTTTGCAGATCTATCCGCCGGCCTCCAACCTGCTGGTGGAGCGGCGATTGTTTCCCGTGCGTGGCGTGCTGTGTGCGGCGCCGGGTTATCTGAAGGAAGAGCCGGTGATCGAAACGCCGCTCGACCTGCTGCGGCACGATTTCGCCCGCTATTCGTACTACCCATGGGGCGACAAGTGGCCGCTGATGCGAGGCAACGAGTGCTTCGAAATCGCGCTGAATCCGGTGCTCAAAACCAATAGCGTGCACCTGCTGCTCGAGTTCGCGCGGGCCGGTGCGGGCGTCGTCTATCTGCCGACGATGGTCGCTGCGGCCGATCTGCTCGAACGGCGCCTCGAACGGGTGCTGCCGGAGTACGCGGCGCCGCCGTTGTGGCTGTCGGCGGTCTATCCCGCCTCGCACCGCTCGACCACCAAGGTCAAGGCTTTCGTCGACTTCCTGCGCGCCCGCTATCTGCGCGAACCGCAGTGGGACAAGGCGCTCGGCATTTCACCGCCGGACGACGAGACCAAGAGCGTCGGCGAGGAGCTGGCCGAAGACTGAGAACCACCGGCGAACCAGCGGAGAACCGCCCGGGTTCTCCACCAGGTAGTTTCCCTGGCGCGATTTTGAAGCACCCATGGTTCGCGTTTCCCGACCCTCAGAACATTGCTGTTGCGCCTGCCGCCACTTAATCTTCGATCCATGCAACGCATTCGCGGATTCTTAGATCAACTGGAGGCAGACATGCAACAGACCTGGTTCGGTAGCCTGGACAATTTCCGCAAAGGCTCCATCGAAATCATCAACGGCAAACCGGAGCACTACGCGATGTCGAACGTGTTCGAGGTCGCGAGCCGCGCCGCGCCCTACGAGAAAGTCGTCGTCGGCAAGAATCTCAAGTACGTGATCGAGACACTGCGCGCGGAAGGCGCGTCGCCGTGGTTTGCTGCGTCGCACGATGAATTCGCGGTCGTGCTCGACGGCGAGATCGATATCTATTTCATCAAGCCGTCGGACGGACCGCTGGTCGACGCGCAGACCGAAGGCAGCGTGCGGCTCGAAGGCCAACCGTCGGGCCAGTCGATGGGTTATGTGCGGCTGCGTCGCGGCCATCAGGCGCTGCTGCCTGCGGGCGCCGCGTATCGCTTCGAAGCGAGGACGAAGGGCGTGCTGCTCGTGCAGACGATCCTCGGGCGCTATTCGGTCGAGAAGTGGGCCGACATCTGCATCCACTGATTCCCTCTACACGATCGATCTTCTCCTGGAGCCCATCATGGACAAAAGCACCCTGCAAAACGTCACCGCGAGCGAGGCCGACGCGGTGTCCGGTTATCGCACGTTCCGCCTCGGTGATTTCGAATTCAGCCGCGACGCTTATTTCGCCACCGTCAAATGGCCGGCCAAAGGCGAGACCCGCTCGCACCAGATGCATGCCGACGACTTCCTGCGCGCGATGATGCGCGACGTGGCCTGGGGCTTCTTCTACGGCTGGGTCAATTTCGACGAAGTGATCGGCACGCGCAACCACTACGGCAAGGTCGACATGTACGCCGGTGCGTACAACGCGAGCTTCAAGGAAGCGGGTATCGATCACACGCAGCAGTTCGATACGCCGCTGATCATGGCGACCTTCAAGGCGATTCTGCGGGACTGGGTCAACGAAGGCTTCGATCCGTTCGCCGCGCCCGAAGAAACCGGCTCCGCGTTCGGCACGAAACATGGCGACAACATCGCCGCGATTGAGCGCACGCGGATCGCAACGAAGCGCATGCCGGGTCTCGAAGGCGATTCGCCGTTGCGCGACGATTTGCCGGTCAATCGCCAGTTCGCCGATGTGGTCCAGGACGAACCTGAGATTCATGCGGAGCCAGGATTCGAGAGCGCGTTGCATGCGTTCAGCCTCTTCAAGTACCTGTCGCGCTCGGACGTGACGTGGAATCCGTCGGTCACGTCGGTCTGCCAGCAGAGCCTGTTCTGTCCGACCACCGAGGAATTCGTGCTGCCGGTGTTTCATGGCAACGACCGCGTCGAGTGGTTCCTTCAACTGTCCGACCAGATCATCTGGGACGTCGCCGATAAAGACAGCGGCGAGCCGCGTGCGCGCATCACGATGAACGCGGGCGATATCGCTGCGATGCCGGCCGACATCCGCCACAAGGGCTACTCGCAGAAACGCTCGATGCTGCTGGTGTGGGAGAACGCCACGCCCGATCTGCCGAAGCGTTACGAAAGCGGTGAACTGCCGCCGTATCCGATCCAGATCTAACTCTCAGATATTCCCTCCGATCGCCGATCGAACGGCGCCAGACCGCTGGCGCCGCGGGGAATGTCACGTCCAAAGTTTTACTTGTGCGGGATTGACATGCAAACGCAACTCTTCATCGGCGGCCGCTTCGTGCCGGCTGCAAACGGCGAAACGCTCGCCTCCCTTAATCCGCACGACAACTCGGTGATTGCCGAAGTCGCGATGGCCGGACCCGCCGATGTCGATCGCGCCGTGGCGGCGGCGAAGGCGGCGTTTCCGAAGTGGAGCAATCTCGCCGCGATGGAGCGGGGGCGTTTGCTACTCAAACTCGCCGACGCGATTGAAGCGAATGCCGACGCGCTGGCGCGCCTCGAATCGCTCGATACCGGCCACCCGATTCGCGACACGCGCAATCTCGATGTGCCGCGCACGGCGGCTACATTCCGCTATTTCGGCGGCATGGCCGACAAGTTCGAAGGCTCGGTGATTCCGGTCGAGCAGGGCTTTCTGAACTATATGACGCGCGAGCCGGTCGGCATCGTCGGGCAAGTGGTGCCGTGGAATTTCCCGCTGATGTTCACGAGCTGGAAGATGGCGCCGGCGCTTGCCGCGGGTAACTGCGTGATCATGAAGCCCGCTGAACTCACGCCGCTGTCGAGTCTCGCCATTGCAGAACTGATGGCGGAGGTTGGATTTCCGGAGGGTGTCGTCAATATCTTGCCGGGCTTGGGTCATGTAGCCGGCCAGTACATTGCCGAGCATCCGGAGATCAGCAAGGTCGCCTTCACCGGCTCGACTGCGATCGGGCGCAAGATCGTGCAGGCGTCGAGCGGCAATCTGAAGAAGGTGCAGCTCGAACTCGGCGGCAAAGGCGCGAACATCGTGTTCGGCGACGCGAATATCGATGCCGTCGTGCAAGGCTCCGCGTTCGCGATCTTCCACAATCAGGGGCAGGCGTGCATCGCCGGCTCGCGGATGATCGTGCATGAATCGATCGCTGACGAAGTGCTGGAGAAGTTCGCCGCATTGAGCCGCACGATCCGGATCGGCAATCCGCTCGATCCACTGACCGAAATGGGCCCGCTGACCTCGCGTCAGCATCGCGACCGCGTGCTGTCGTTCGTCGACGTCGCACGGGAACAGGGTGGCCGCGTGCTGGCGGGCGGCAAGGCGCCGGACGATGCCGCGCTCGCGAATGGCTGCTATGTCGAGCCGACCATCGTCGAAGCGAAGCCGGAGCATCGGGTCTCGCAGGAAGAAGTGTTCGGTCCGTTCATGACGGTCACGACATTCCGCACGGACGAAGAAGCACTCGCAATCGCGAACGGCACCGAATACGGTCTCGGCGCGGGTCTCTGGACTCGCGACCTGCAACGCGCGCACCTGGTGGCCCGCGAGATTCGCGCCGGTATGGTGTGGATCAATTGCTACAAGCGTGTGAGCCCCGCGTCACCGTTCGGCGGTGTCGGCGCGAGCGGCTATGGACGCGAAATGGGTTTCGAAGCGATGCGCGAGTACACGCAGCCCAAGTCGGTCTGGGTCAACGTGGATGCGCAGATTCCGCCTTACTACCCGCGCTGAACCGCCATGGAATCGTTCGTCTATAACGGGCTGGCCTCACGCGTGATCTTCGGTGCGGGCAGTCTCGACCAGCTCGATCGCGAGATCGGCTTGCTCGGCGCCACGCGCGCGATCGTGCTGTCCACGCCGCAGCAGCGTGCCCAGGCCGAAGCGCTGGCGGCAAGTCTTGGCTCGCGGGCGGCGGGCGTCTACGCCGAAGCCGTGATGCACGTACCGATCGAAACCGCTCGCGCGGCCCGTGACTTTGCCATGCAGGTCGGCGCCGATTGCACGATCGCGATAGGCGGCGGGTCGACGACCGGACTCGGCAAGGCGATCGCGCTCGAAACCTCACTGCCGATCATCGCGATTCCGACCACCTATGCAGGCTCCGAAATGACGCCGATTTACGGCCTCACCGAAGCCGGTGTCAAAAAGACCGGTCGCGATCTGCGAGTGTTGCCGAAGACCGTGATCTACGACCCGTCGTTGACCACGTCGCTGCCGCCCGCGTTATCGCTGACAAGCGGTATCAACGCAATCGCTCACGCGGCCGAAGGGCTCTACGCGCAGGACACGAATCCGATCATCGAGCTGATGGCGGAAGAGGGGATCCGTGCGCTCGGCCAAGGTCTGCCCCGGGTGATGCTGAAACCGGACGATCTCGCTGCACGTGGTGATTGCCTCTACGGTGCATGGCTGTGCGGCGCGGTGCTCGGCAGCGTCGGCATGGCGCTGCATCACAAGCTATGCCATACGCTCGGCGGCACGTTCAATCTGCCGCACGCGGAAACGCACACGATCGTGCTGCCGCACGTGCTCGCCTATAACCGCGAGGCCGCACCGGGGGCGATGAAGCGTATCGCACACGCGCTGCACGCCGACGACGCCGCGCAAGGCGTATTCGACCTCGCACGCGATAACGGCGCGCCTACCGCGCTGAAAGACATCGGTTTAAGTGCAACCGATCTCGACGTCGCGCTCGATCTCGCGCTGAAGAATCCGTACTGGAATCCGCGGCCGGTTGAACGAACGCCGCTACGCGCGCTGCTGGAAGCTGCGTTCGAAGGCAGACGGCCGGATTAGCACGAACGCCCCCCACTCATACAAAAGAATTCAGGAGACAACCATGGACGCACATTCCTTCGATGCGAAGCGCCGCCGCTTCGTCACACTCGCCGCAGGCGGCGCGCTCGCCGCGTCAACGTCGGCGTTCTCGCCGCTCGTCTTCGCTGGCGGCCCGCGCACGCTGAAAATCGGCTACGTATCGCCACAAACCGGCCCGCTCGCGCCGTTCGGTGAAGCCGACCGCTTCACGATCCAGCAGATGCAGACGGCGCTGAAAAGCGGCATCGTGATCGGCGGCAAAACCTATCCGGTATCGATCGTCGTCAAGGACAGCCAGTCGAATCCGAATCGCGCCGGCGAAGTCGCCAACGATCTGATCCTGAAGGACAAGGTCGACATCATGCTCGTCTCCGGTACGCCCGAGACCGCTAATCCGGTCAGCGATGCGTGCGAGCTGAACGAAATGCCTTGCGTGTCGACGGTGGTGCCATGGCAGCCGTGGTTCTTCGGCAGAAAGGGCGATCCGAAGAAAGGCTTCCGCTTCACCTATCACTTCTTCTGGGGACTCGAGGACGTGATCTCGGTCTTCACCGGCATGTGGCAGTCGGTGCAGACCAATCACAGCGTCGGCGGCCTGTTTCCGAACGACGGCGATGGCAACGCCTGGGGTGACGCGAAGCTTGGCTTCCCGCCCGTGCTCGCGCAGAAGGGCTTCACGCTGAAGGACCCGGGCCGCTTCCAGAGCATGACGCAGGACTTCTCCGCACAGATTTCGTCGTTCAAGCAGGCGAATGCGCAGATCGTCACCGGCGTCGTGATTCCGCCCGACGCGAAGAACTTTCTCGTGCAGGCGCGTCAGCAAGGCCTGAAGCCGAAGGTCATTTCGATCGGTAAGGCACTGCTGTTTCCCACTTCGATCGAAGCGCTCGGCGATCTCGGTGACGGACTCTCCACCGAAGTGTGGTGGTCGCCTTCGCATCCGTTCAAGTCGTCGTTGACGGGGCAAAGCGCGCGGCAAGTCGCGGACGACTACGAGCGCATCACGTCGAAGCAATGGACGCAACCGATCGGCTTCGCGCATGCGCTGTTCGAAATCGCCGTCGATTCGTTAAAGCGCGCGAAAGATGTCGACTCGAATGAAGCGATCCGCGACGCAGTGGCAGCGACGAAGCTCGATACGCTGGTCGGTCATGTCGCGTGGGGCAGTGGGCCGGTGAAGAACGTCGCGAAAACGCCGTTGGTAGGTGGCCAATGGGTGAAGGGGCAGAAGCATCGTTTCGATCTCGCCATCGTCAACAACCAGCTCGCGCCGAACGTGCCGCTATCCGGCCCGCTCAAGCTGATCGCGTGAACGCATTGCGGAGAGCGGCGATGAACCCAGTTCTCAGATTAACCGGTGTGTCGAAGCGTTATGGCGCGCTGCAGGTGACCGATGACATAAGTTTCGCTGTCGAACGCGGCGAGACGTACGGCATTCTCGGCCCGAACGGCGCCGGCAAGACCACGCTATTCAACCTCGTTAGCGGCGACGTCCGGCCCGATCAGGGCAGCGTCGAATTCGACGGCGCGGATGTGAACCACTTGCCGCCGCATCGCCGGTGCGCGGCGGGGATCGGCCGCTCGTATCAGGTGCCGCGGCCGTTCGGCGGCATGACGGTATTCGAAAACCTGCTGGTCGGCGCAACCTTCGGCGGCGAACTGGCCGAGCATGCTGCCTACGACGTCTGCATGGATGTACTCGAACGCACGGGTCTCAAAGCGCGTGCCAACCAGTTGGCCGGCACGCTGGGCCTGTTGGACCGCAAGCGCCTCGAACTGGCCCGCGCTTTGGCTACGCAACCGCAACTGCTGTTGCTGGATGAAATAGCAGGCGGCCTGACCGAACCCGAAACGCACGAACTCGTTGACGAGATTCGCCGCGTGAAAGAGGCGGGCGTGACGATCGTGTGGATCGAACACGTCGTGCATGCATTGCTCGCGGTGGCCGACCGGCTGCTCGTCATCAACTTCGGCAAACGGCTCGCCGAAGGCCTGCCCGGCGCCGTGATGGACGACCCCGAAGTGCGGCGCGTGTACCTCGGACTGGAGGCATGACCATGTCGGCATTACTGGAGACTCGCGCGCTGAGCGCGTTTTACGGCGACTTCCAGGCGCTGTTCGGCATCGATGTAACGGTGGCGCAAGGCGAGGTGATTGCGCTGATCGGCTCGAACGGCGCGGGCAAGTCGACCTTTTTGAAATCGGTGGCGGGCCTGCTGCGTCCCCGTTCCGCCGGGCAGATCCTGTATCGCGGCGAGCCGGTCGGCGGCGCGGCCGCGGCGAGCATCGTCGGCAAGGGTATCGCGCTGGTGCCGGAAGGACGGCGTCTGTTTGCGAGCCTGAGCGTCGAGGAAAACCTGCTGCTCGGTGCATTTTCCAAACGGCCCGGCCGCTGGAACCTGCAAAGCGTCTACTCGCTGTTTCCGGCATTGCGGGAGCGTCGTCACCATGCGGGCACTGCCTTGTCGGGTGGTCAGCAGCAGATGGTCGCAATCGGCCGTGCGCTGATGAGCAATCCCGATCTGCTGATGTGCGACGAACTTTCGCTCGGCCTCGCGCCGGTGATCGTGCGCGAGATCTATGCGGCGTTGCCCGAGATCGTCGCCGGCGGCATGAGTGCGATCGTCGTCGAACAGGACGTGCAACTGGCGCGCCGCGTGTCGTCGCGTTTCTATTGCTTCCAGGAAGGGCGTGTGTCGCTGGCGGGTGTATCGGCCGAGGTGTCGGACGAGGCGATCACGCAGGCATATTTTGGAGCGGTCGTATGAACACGTTCATCAATATCGTCGTGCAGGGTGTGCTGCTGGGCGCGCTGTATGGGCTCTTCGCGATGGGTCAATCGCTGGTGTTCGGCGTGATGCGGCTCACCAACACTGCGCACGGCGATTTCATCGTGTTGCTGGTGTTCGTGCTCTTCGCGCTGACGAACTACGCGCATCTGCCGCTCGCCGTGTCGCTGGTTCTGCTGCTCGTGATTGCGTTTGGCGCGGGTTACGCGGTGCAGTACACGATCCTCAACCGGGTGAGCAGCCGCGATCCGCTGCCTTCGCTGATTGTCACGTTCGGATTGTCGATCGTGATTCAGAACGTATTGCAACAGGTGTTCTCCGCCGATCCGCGTTCGATCGCAACGGGCAGCTTCGAGTCGAAGAGCCTCACGCTCGCGGGCGGCATCACGCTGGGCTATCTGCCGCTCGTCACTTTGGTCGTCACCACCGCTTTGGCTTTCGCCATGCAGTGGCTGTTTGGCCGCACGCCGCTTGGCCGCGCGTTTCGCGCCACCTCTGATGATCGCGAGATCGTGCAACTGATGGGCGTCTCCTATCGCCGCACCTATGCGCTGGCGATGGGCATCGCGTTCGTGTTGATCGCGGTCGCTGCCGCGCTGTATTCGATGCGCACCGCGGTGTCGCCGACCGATGGCCCGGCGTTGCTGCTGTACGCGTTCGAAGCAGTGATCATCGGCGGGATGGGCTCGTTCTGGGGCACCTTCGTCGGCGGCATGGCGCTCGGTATTGCGCAGCAGGTGGGCTTTTACTTCGATCCCGGCTGGGGTATCTGGCTTGGCCACGTGGTGTTTCTCGGCGTGCTGGTGGCCCGGCCGCAGGGCTTGCTGCCCAAAACCGCATAGAGGCTCGACATGACGATGCATATGAACCGGCCCGCAGGGGGCTTCGAAGTGCGGCGCGCGACCCGTGCGAGCCGCGTGGCGATGATCGTGCTGCTGATCGTCGCGCTGGCGGTGGCGAGCGCGCCATGGTGGGCAGGGCGCGATGCGATGCGCGACTTCGTGCAGCTCGCGTCGTATCTGGTGTTCGCGCTGATGTGGAATCTGCTGGCGGGCTATGGCGGGATGGTGTCGATCGGGCAGCAGGCGTTCTTCGGCATCGGCGGCTATGGGATGCTGATTCTCGCCAACTACTGCGGGATCTCGCCGTTCGTTGCTGTGCCGATCGCGGCGGCAATCGCAACGGTCATCGCAATTCCGGCATCGATGGTGGCGTTCCGGCTGGAAGGCGGTTACTTCGCAATCGGCACGTGGGTGATCGCCGAAGTGTTCCGGCTGACGGTGGCGAACGTATCGGTGCTGGGCGGTGGTTCGGGCACCAGCCTCACCGCGCTGCAGGACGTGCCGCGTGCGCTGCGTGAATCGCTGACGCTATGGCTCGCGCTCGTTATCGTCGCGGCGGCGATCGGTCTGCTGTATCTGTTCCTGCGCTCCAAAGCCGGTCTCGCATTGACCGCGATGCGCGACAACGCCGTGGCGGCCAGCAGTCAGGGTGTCGACGTGAAGCGTGCAAGGTTGCTCGTCTATCTGGTATCCGCGTGCGGTACGGCGTTGGCCGGTGGTCTGTATTTCGTCGGCAACCTGCGTATCTCACCGGACGCGGCGTTCTCGGTGAACTGGACCGCGTTCGGTATTTTTATCGTGATGATCGGCGGCCTGGGCACGCTCGAAGGGCCGATTGTCGGCGCGCTGATTTTCTTCGTGCTGAACCAGTTCCTCTCCGACTTCGGCACCTGGTATCTGATCGGACTCGGTGCGCTGGCGATCGTCGTGACGATGTTCTTTCCGCAAGGGCTGTGGGGCTTGGTATCGCGCCGCTACGGACTGCAATTGTTCCCCGTGGGACGCCGCGTCGTGTTCGTCGACGCCGGCGCTTCACAGCAAGATTCACAACAAGCTTCACCGCACGATGCATCGACCGATTCTGTCGAGACACCGTCGGCTCCCCATCGCGCATGAGGTCGACAATGAACGACGAAACCATTCATCCCTTGACGCAGAACGTGCTCAGGACGTTTGCCGACTGCACCGATCCGCGACTCAAGCAGATCATGACCGCGCTGGTGAAGCATCTGCATGCGTTTGCCAGCGAAGTTGAACTGACCGGCGAGGAGTGGCGCCGCGGCATTGAATTCCTGACTGCGACCGGCAACAAGTGCAGCGGCATTCGCCAGGAGTTCATTCTGCTGTCGGACACGCTCGGCCTGTCGATCATGGTCGACGCGATCAATCACGAACGCACCGGCGACACGACCGAGAGCAGCCTGCTCGGCCCGTTCTATCGCGAGGGAGCGAGAGATGAGGCCTTCGGTGCCAACATCGCGCGCACCGAAGGCGAGCCGACGCTCATCCACGGCCGTCTCGTCGACGAGCGTGGCGCACCGGTGCCCGGCGCATTGATCGAGGTGTGGGAAACGGCCAATAACGGCATGTACGAAGGCCAGGACCCCGATCAGCCCGAGAGCAATCTGCGCGGCAAATTCCGTTCTGGACCGAACGGCGAATACGCATTCAGAACCATCAAGCCGACCAGTTATCCGATTCCGACCGATGGCCCGGTCGGACAGATGTTGCTCGCGACCGGACGTCATCCGATGCGGCCTGCTCATATTCACTTCCTGATCGAGGCGCCCGGCTACGAGACGCTCACCACCGCGTTGTATTCCGCTGGTGACCCATATGTCGACTCCGACGCGGTATTCGGCGCGAAGCCGTCGCTCGTAATCGACTACGTGCCGAACGACAGCGTGGCGGCCGCGAAGGAATGGGACTTGCCGAGCCCGTTCTTCGAAGTCCAGCGCGACTTCGTGATGAGTCGGCGACTCGCGTGAGGAGGGCACGTCATGAATGCGGCGAGTCCCGAACCTCAAGCGGGTTTTATGTGCACGCTCGACGATATTCCGGACGGCGGCGCGCTGGAAATTGCCGCTGAGCAAGCGGGTGCCCCTGGCATCGTCGTGGTGCGCCGGGGTGACGACGCCTGGGCCTATCGCAACGTCTGCCCGCACTTTTCGATTCCGCTGAACTACGAGCCGAACACGTTCTGGGCCTACGACGCCGAATTGCTGATGTGCGCACATCACAGCGCGATGTTCCGTTTCGAAGATGGTCAGTGCATTGACGGTCCGTGTCAGGGGGCGGCACTCACGCGCGTTGCCATTCGTATCGAGCAGCGAAATATATTCAACAGCGAATGAAGGAGACGGGCATGAAGAGGACGAAGTCGAAGCGCTTTTCGATAGCAGGCTGCACGGTCGCGTTGATGGTGCCGGGTTTCGCAGGCGCGCAAAGCAGTGTGACACTGCAAGGCGTGATCGATGCGGGCGTCACTTATGTGAACAACCAGCATGGCGGCGCCGCGACGCTGTTCGACAGCGGCGTGCTGTCGCCGGATCTGCTGACCTTCAAAGGCAGCGAGGACCTGGGCGGCGGCAATAAGGCGATCTTCGAACTCACGTCGCAGTTCGATCTGGGCAGCGGCGCGACGATTCCCGGCGCAGGGCAGCTTTTCAACCGCACGGCCCTGGTTGGACTCACCAACGACCGCTTCGGCTCGCTGACCTTCGGCAATCAGTATGACTTCATGTTCGAAACGTTGACGCTCGGACTGTATGACGGTGCGTTCCTGTTCGGCGGGATCTACGATTTTCGCCAGGGGCCGTTTACCGCGTTGGGCGTGCCGAACAATCCGACCGGCTCATTTGACTTTGACCGGATGGCCGGCGCAACGCGCGTGGCGAACTCGGTCAAGTATCGCAGCCCGGATATCTCGGGCTTCACTTTCGGCGCGCTCTACGGATTCGGCGGCGTGCCCGGCTCGTTCTCCTCGGACTCGACGATGAGTTTCGGCACGAACTATGCGAACGGTCCACTGGGCGTGGGGGCGGCGTACATCGAAGTGAAGTATCCGCAACTGGGCAACGGTCACGACGGTATCCGCAATTTCGGCGTGGGTGCGCACTATAACTTCGGCAGTGTGCTGGCCATGCTGCTGTACACGAACACGAAAAATACCGCGAGCGGCGCGAAGATCGATGTCTACAAGGGCGGCGCGTCGTGGACGATCTCCGGGGCATGGACCCTCGGTCTCGACTATGCCTATATGAAAGGCAACGACGTGCTGCTGGACAACAAGGCGCAGCAGATCACCACGGCGCTGCAATACAACTTTTCGAAGCGCACCACTGGTTACGTCGAAGCGATTTATCAACGCGCGGGCGGCGATGCGGCAGTGACGCGAGCGTGGATCAACGGCTTGTTGCAGCCGGACGGCGCGGCGAGCAACCGGTCGCAGACGCTTGCGCGGATTGGCTTGCGCACGAGCTTCTGAGAGAGTTCGACTAAAGACGGGACGCTAACTGGCTGCGGCGCAGCCGCAGCCATTCAATCGCAATCGGTTGCGTAGTTCGCAAATTCCTACATCACCCTGTCTACACGCGTACTCAGGGTTAACTATGGCATCTTTAAGCTTTGACATCGGCATTTTTGCAATTTACTATGCAAACGATTGCACTGATGGAGATGCCCTGTGGAAAATTCGAACCATCTGAAGAACATCGTCGACGACGCCGCTTCGATAACCGCGGTTGTCAAGGCGGCAATGAGCCAGACCGACAATCCTCGGCTCAAGGAACTGCTCGACGCGCTAGTGGACCACGGCCACGCGTTCCTTAAGCAGGTGAAGCTGACCGACGAGGAATTCGAGAAGGGTCTTGATTTCGTGAGGGCGGTCGGCTTGGCTTGCAACGACAAGCACAATGAGGTCGTTCTGCTCGCCGACGTGCTGGGTCTCTCAACCCTGGTTACTTTGCTGAACAACTCGGACGCAAGCGGTCGCACGCCGGGCGCCTTGTTGGGACCGTTCTACCGGGGTGACTCGCCGCAGTATGCGAATGGTGAATGCATCGCATGCGAGAACTCACCCGGCTCCCCGCTCTTCGTGAACGGACGCGTACTCAACACCAAAGGCGAGCCCGTTGCCAACGCCAAGGTCGACGTCTGGCAGGCCTCGCCAGTCGGTTTGTACGAAAACCAGGACTCGAGCCAGCCCGACAAGAACCTGCGCGGTCACTTCTACACCGACAGCGAAGGGCGGTTTACCTGCAAGAGCGTGCGCCCTGCCGGCTACCCTGTGCCCACCGACGGGCCGGTAGGCGTGCTGCTTGAAAGGCAGAATCGTCACCCGTTCCGGCCAGCGCATCTGCATTTCGTCATCATCGCGGAAGGCTACGCGACCCTGGTCTCGCAGGTGTTCGCCGACGACTCGGAGCACCTGAATTCCGACGTCGTGTTCGGTGTCAATCGCCGTCTCGTTGGCACGTTCCAGCGCCACGATTCCGGCACGGGTCCGAAGCGAGACGTAGACAGGCTGTACTACACGCTCGACTACGACTTCGTTCTTGCCGAAGGAACGCCGACCTATCCCACGCCCCCCATCAAGTAAAGAAGAGGTCTCACGTGTCCAACACACTTTCAGGGAAGGTCGCGGTTATTTTGGGCGGAACCGGAGGTATCGGCGCTGCTGCGGCCCGCCGTCTTGGGCAAGCTGGCGCCCGCGTCGTTGTCGTCGGTCAGCATGACCTGACCAAAGCTCAGCGCGTGGCCGACGATCTGCCGGGCGAGGGCCACACCGCGGCGCTCGCGTCCATTACCGCGAGCGAGACTCTGAACGCGCTGGCCGGGCTGGTGCGTGACCGGTATGGCCGCGCGGATATCCTCGTGAACACGGCGGGCTTCACCCAGCCCGTCAAGCATTCCGACCTGAATGCGCTTACCGACGAATTGATCGATGAGATTCTGAAGGTCAACTGGCGCGGGCAATTTGCCGCCATCCGTGCTTTCCGCGAACTGCTCGATGCGTCGGGGGACGGCCTGGTCGTCAACGTTTCATCGATTTCCGGCACGACGGGTGTTGGCAGCAACATCGCCTACTGCGCGGCCAAGGCCGGGCTTGACGTGATGGCCGCATCGCTTGGCCGTGCACTTGCACCTCGCATTCGTGTCCTGAACGTGTCCCCGGGGGTGGTCGACACGTCGTTCGTTCCCGGCCGTGGCGATGATTTCAACGACAAGGTTGCGGCCACCACGCCGCTAGGCCGCATCGGGACGCCGGACGATATTGCAGCGGCCATCGAGGCCTGCGCCACTCATCTGACATTCAGCACTGGGGTGACCATCGTCGTGGACGGTGGCCGTCGTCTGAACTAGTTGCAGCGAGGCCTGATATGCATTCCCGCAAGACCATCATCACCTGCGCTGTAACAGGCAATATCACCAAACCGGAGCAACATCCGGGGCTGCCGATCACACCCGCGCAGATCGCGACCGCCTCGCTCGAGGCTGCACGCGCCGGTGCGGCAGCCGTTCACATCCACGTGCGTGATCCCGAGACGGGGCGGCCCTCGATGGATGTGGCGCTTTACCGGGAAGTCATCGAGCGCATCCGCGCGATGAACGTCGATCTCATCATCAATCTGACCACGGGTCCGGGCGGCCGCTTTATTCCGAGCGACGACGATCCCAGAGTTGCGGCGCCTGGCACCACCTTGCTGCCGCCGGAGAGGCGCGTCGAGCATATTCTCGAGCTCAAGCCGGACATTTGCAGTCTCGACCTGAACACGATGAACTCCGGCGGCGACGTTGTCATCAATACACCTAAGAATGTCACGCGCATGGCCCACGTCATCCGGGAGGCGGGCGTCAAGCCGGAGCTGGAGATTTTCGACTCAGGTGACTTGCACCTGGCGTTGGACCTGATCAAGGAGGGCGTTCTTGACGGTCCGGGGCTGTGGACCCTGGTGATGGGCGTCAAATACGGTTTCTCGGCCAGTCCGGAAACGCTTCTCTACGCGCGTAACCTGCTACCCCGTCAGGCCACCTGGTCGGCCTTCGGTGTCGGCCGTTCCGAATTCCCGATCGTCGCCCAGTCATGGTTGGCGGGCGGCCATGTCCGGGTCGGCCTGGAAGACAACATTTACATTGCCAAGGGTGTGCTCGCTTACAGCAATGCGGAGCTGGTCGCGCGTGCGCGCGACATCGTGCACTCGCTGGGCGGCGAACTGGCGACCAGTCAGGAGGCTCGCGAGCTTCTGGGGCTGAACCGATGAGCGCGCTTCAGGACGCGTCGGTATTCGGCTCGACCCGCCATCTTGACCTTTTAGGAAAATAAAAAATGAAAACAGTTCGTGTATTGGAAAAGAGCGTCGATATCGACTCGCTCGATCTGCACATTGGCGCGCAAGATGCGCCGGACGTCGAGTTTGCCGAGTGTCTCGTGCGCGTGGTGAGTGCCGCGGTGAATCCGAGCGACGTGAAGGCTGTGCTGGGCTTCATGCCGCATGCGGTGTGGCCGCGCACACCGGGTCGGGATTACGCCGGCATAGTTGTCGAGGGGCCGCAGGAGATGCTCGGCAAGGAGGTGTGGGGTAGCGGCGGCGAGCTGGGTATCCGGCGCAACGGCACGCATGCCGGCTATCTCGCCGTGCCCGTGGGCAGCGTGCGCGTCAAACCGGCCAATCTGACCATGGAGGAGGCGGGCGCGATCGGCGTCCCCTTCGTTACCGCCTTCGAAGGACTGCAACGGGCGGGTGGCGTGGAACAAGGCGACGTCGTCCTCGTGCTGGGCGCAAACGGGAAGGTGGGGCAGGCAGCGATACAACTTGCGACCCAGGCAGGGGCCAAGGTGTTGGGTGTCGAGCGCACGAATGCACCGTACATCGGCCATGCGAACGCCGACGTCACCATGATCGACGCTTCGTCGCAAAACCTCGACGAGGTGGTTCGAGAATTGACAGACGGCCATGGCGCGGACATCGTCTACAACACGGTTGGCAGTCCATACTTCGAAAAGGCCAACAAGGCCATGGCGGTGCGCGGGAAGCAGATTTTCATCTCTACCGTCGAACGTCCGGTGCCATTTGACATCTTTACGTTCTATCGGGGGCAGCACACCTATGTCGGCATCGATACGCTTGCACTCGACAGCACGGAAGGTGCGCTCATTCTCGATGCGTTGTTGCCGGATTTCGAACGTGGCACGTTAAAACCGTTTCCCATCGTTGAGGATTTTGTCTTCGATCTCTCCGACGCGGCGCTCGCGTATCAGGCCGTTTTCCGCGGCGCGGCTAATCGGGTCCTGCTCAAGCCATGAACGTAACCCGCTTCGAAGATGCGCCGGAATATTTTCCGCCCAATCACTTTTCGATGCGGTGCGTCCGGCTTCAAGGCCATGAAGCCGGACCGGCGGAGTCGTTGTGGCTAGGCATTTCGGCGATCGAGCCGGGCGGCTACACCACCTCGGATGCGTCGCCCGTTGAAAAACATTATGTGGTGCTGGAAGGTGAAGTCGTCGTCATGACCGATGAGGGCGAGGCTATTCTCGCGACCTTCGATTCGTGCCGCATTGCGCCGGGCGAACGGCGAGCATTGCACAATCGGTCCCGCCGCCCGGCGAAGATTCTGCTGGCGATGCCGTTTCTGCGGCCTGAGCACTGCGGATGAGGCGACGGCAGTGATTACCGCCCGCGTGCTTTCCATGGCGATCTGCAAAAGCTGCACATGACATATTCCGCCTGTGTGGTGACGGATGTGCGGCTTGGCGCGCGTGATCAGCGGCATGCCCAATCCGCCGCGGTCGGCTGCTTTCTCTATGTGCGGCGAGGCGGCGTGTGGATAACGGCTGAACGGCGCGCGTACTGTGTGACAGAGGGCAACGGCGTCTGGCTTCCGCCGGCCGTCGCACATAGCGTCTGTGCGGTGTACGGAGCCGATATTTGCGCGCTTCGAATCGATGCCGGGCTAAGCGCCGATTTCGTACCGGCGGCGCGCGTTCTGAACTGCTCTGACGTATTGATCGCGATTTTCGCGGCCACGCAACGATCGACTATCGAACGCTCATTTGCAGCGGTCGTGGCTCTGTTAGCCGACGAACTGCGTGCGGTGCCTGAAATCGCCGGGCATTTTGCTGTCCGCATGCCGTCATCGGGAAGCCGGGTCGCGGCGCTATGCGAGGCGCTGCTCATCCATCCAACCAGGGATATGGCGATTGCGGACGCGGCAAGCCGGGCCAAAGTCAGCAGCCGTACGTTGAGCCGGATTTTTACCCAAGAACTGGGCGCCAGTGTCGGCCAATGGCGCCGGGAGGTGCAGGTAGGGACGGCGATGTGCGCACTTGTTCACGGGATTTCCGTAGCGGAGACGGCCCGTGTTCTTGGGTTCACGTCGAGCGCGTTTTCGACGCTCTTTAAATCACGGATCGGTAACGCACCGCGCGAATGGCTCGCGCGTCAGCGCACCAGACCGCCTGAACGAAGCGCTTCAGGTTGATGCTTGGCGCTTCTGTGCTCATTCGGCACTCACTCAGCAGAAGCAGGCGCGGTTTTCGGCGTTCTCGCTCGCAGCGGCGTGTTGCGTGGCATGGCGGTCGAGCCGCGCACCATCAGTTCGGGGGGGAGCGTAATGCGGTGCGGAGCCGCGCCAGGTGTCGCGATCATCCCGAGCAGCAGTCTCGCGGCCTGCCTGCCCATTTCCCGGTGCTGGATACGCAGCGTGGTTAATGGCGGATGGAGCATGTCGAGAAGCGGCATGTCGTTGTGACCGATGAGCGAAATATCTTTCGGGCAAATCAGACGTTGTTCTGCGAAAACGTCATAGCACCCCAGCGCGATCAGGTCATTTGCGGCAATGATCGCCGTTACGCCTTTGTGCTCCTTCAGCAACTGGTCGCAGGCCACCTGGCCCGCTTCGCGCGTGAATTCGGCGGCCTCGAGGATAACCGTCCCAGTCAGGCGATGCTGCTGCGTCGCCATCTGGAAGCCCTGGATTCGCGAGAGCCCGGTTGCGAGGCGCTCAGGACCGGCGAGATGCGCAATCCGCTTGTGCCCTAACTCCACCAGGTGATCGACCGCAAGCTTCATGGAGAGGAAGTCGTCGTTGATCACTTCCGGCACCTGTCCGCCTTCCTCCGCGCGATTCACCAGCACGACGGGTATGCCGTCGAGAATGCAACGCCGTACTAACGGGTCGTGACGAGCAGCGGTTGCGAGAACGAGGCCGTCGACCTGGCGCTCGAGCATCTGCTCAAGCATGCGTTCCTGGTCTTTCAACGTGCCAACGGTATTGGCGATCAGGACGCCATAGCCAACGGCCGCGAGTTCTTCTTCGATGCCACAGACAATTGGCGGGAATACCGGATTCTCGATATCGGGCAAGCACACCCCGATCACCCTTGACTGCCCGCCGCGAAGCGCGGAGGCGAGCTTGTTCTGACGGTAACCGAGCGATTTCGCGGACGCCAACACTCTGCGGACGACTTCGTCCCCAATCAGGTGACGGGTTGCAGGATTGAGGGCGCGCGAAACCGTCGACGCGTTGACAGACGCATGCAGCGCGACTTCGCGAATGGTGACGCGGATCGTTGCCCGGGATTCTGATGTTTTGGCCATGGAAGTCATTGTATAGGTGCAAAAGGTTGCTCTCAATGTTGCAAGTACAAACCCTATGCGCTGAGCGTCATAAATGAATTGACAAAGGTATCTGCCTGGCTAGTATGTGCATACGTTTGCATAAAATTTGTTGCATGAAAGAAAAGTAGGAATGGCAGGCGCGATGCAGTAAAAGCTTAATAATTGATTTGCCTTTAAGCAAACGATTGCATCGATTGTGCGCAAGATTGGAGGTGCTTCCCGGGATGCATTCCCGCAACCGGGCTGGCGTACCGGATTCGGGCACTCGCTTGAGGGCCGCCAAAAAACAGTTAAACGGAGACGACCTTGAAACTGACGACAGAACTGACGAGCCGACTGGCGAAAAAACGCATTCTCAGCGCCTGTGCGTTTGCACTGGGCATTGCCGCGGGGCCAAACGCATTTGCGACTGGCGAGAGCGTTGCGGCTTTCTACAAGAATCAGGTCGACCCGCATTTTGCGCTCGTCCACGCCGGCGTCGACGCGGCAGCAAAGGATCTCGGCGTTTCGGTGACCCACTATGCGCCGACGCGGCCCAATGATCTCGGCGAGCAGCTCAGCGAGCTCGAGGACGTCAGTGTCAAGAAGCCCAGCGTCGTGCTGTTCATGGGCGTCAACCCACATGGCGTCGTTCCGGAGATCGAGAAGGTTAACGCGATCGGTATCCCGATCATCAACTACAACGATCGAGTGGCAGGCGGAAAATTCGCCTCCGTCGTCGTTGCCGATGACTTCAATCTGGGGCTGGACGTCGGCCGCTATCTGCTGAAGAGCCTGGGCGGGAAAGGCAATGTCGTCATTCTTGAAGGTGTGAAGGGCTCCACCACGAGTGACGAACGGGTCCGCGGTTTTCACAAGGCGCTGGAGGAATTTCCGAACGTTAAGCTCCTTGCCTCCCAGCCTGCGAACTATCAGCGTTTGCAGGCGCTTCAGGTGATGGAAAACCTGATTCAGTCAAATCCAAAGATCGACGGTGTTCTCGCGGCAGCGGACGTGATGGCGATGGGTGCCATTGAGGCATTGGAGGCGGCCGGGCAGAAGCAGGTCAAGGTGGTGGGTATCGGGGGCGTGCCGGAGTCGGTCAAAGCCATCAAGGACGGTCGACTGCTGGCGACGGCCGAATTCAACGGCTACAAGATGGGCTGCATTGCCACGATGGCGGCCGTGAAGACGGTGCGTAAGGAGTCCGTTCCGCAGACCATTCTGATCAAAGGCATCGTCATCGACAAGACGAACTATGCGCCATTCGAAGTGCCCGGCGACAAACGGCAGTGTCCGAAATGGGGCGATGTCGTGAGTAACTAACGAGCCAGGAGTTCGTGCAGTCGCGACGCCGGATTATCGCTCGAACGATACGCCGGCACCGCCAGTGACTGCTCAAGCCACAAAACGAAGGCAAACATGGAAACAATGATTCCGACCGATGGCGTGCCTCTTCTGGAATTGCGCAAGATCTGCAAAAGCTTCCCGGGTGTGCGCGCCCTGACTGACGTCGACCTTCAGTTGTATGCCGGTGAAGTGCATATGCTTCTCGGGGAGAACGGTGCAGGAAAGTCGTCCTTGATGAAAGTACTGTTCGGCGCGTACAGAGCGGACTCCGGCGAGTTCTTCAGCGACGGCCGACCGATAACAATCGAGTCGCCTGCCGACGCCAAACGACTCGGCATCGCGGTGATCTTCCAGGAGTTCTCTCTCGTACCGCACCTAAACGTCGCGCAGAACATCTACCTTGGGCGCGAACCGCGCAATCGCATTGGCCTGATCGATCATCGCAAGATGCATCTCGACGCGAGAGCCGCGCTCGAAGAACTTGGCCTTGCCTACGATACCTATGCTTATGCGGCCGACCTGGGCGTCGCGCAGCAGCAGATGGTGGAGATCGCGAAGGCGCTCTCGCACAATGCCCGCGTAGTGGTCATGGACGAGCCGACGGCAGCGATTTCCGACCGTGAGGCCGAGGCGCTGTTCAGTGTCGTCAGGAAGCTGCGCGAGTCCGGTGCCGCGATTGTCTATATCTCGCATCGCATGAAGGAGGTGTTCGACCTGGGCGATCGCGTCACGGTATTGCGTGACGGCCGTCTGGTGCAGTCGATGCCGGCCACCGCGGCGACACCCGATGAACTGATCGCGTTGATGGTTGGCCGGTCAGTCGGAACGGTGTACAAGCGCCAATATTTCGGCGAGCCGGGCAAGGTCGCGCTCGACGTGTGCCAACTGACCACCACAACAGGCGTCCGAGGTGTCGATCTGCAGGTCCGGTGCGGCGAGATCGTCGGACTCTCGGGACTTGTCGGTGCCGGGCGCACGGAAGTCGTGCGGGCGGTCTTTGGCGCAGACCCGATCGAAACCGGCCAGGTCACCGTCTTTGGTGAGGCTGTGACCGGCGGTCCTCACAAAGTCGCGGCGATGGGCGTGGGTCTGATTCCTGAGAACCGGAAGCAGGAAGGGCTGGCGCTGAAGCGCTCCGTGCACGAAAACCTGCTCACCGCCAGCCTGTGGAAACTCTTTCCGAGAGGATGGTATCAAGCGGAGAAAGCAAGGAGTGCGACTAAAGCGCTCATCGATTCCTTGCGGATCGCTCCCGGCGACCCCGGCAAGAGCGCTCGTGTCCTCAGCGGCGGAAATCAGCAGAAGATCGTGATCGGCAAATGGCTCAGCGCCGGCTGCCGGCTGTTCATATTCGATGAACCGACGCGCGGCATTGACATAGGCGCAAAGACGGAAATTTTCAATCTGATCGAGAAACTGATTAAAGACGGTGCCGCCGTTCTTCTCATCAGTTCCGAATTGTCGGAGATTGTTCACGTTTGCGATCGCGCATACGTCATGCGCGAAGGCGTGGTCTCGGGTGAATTGCCCAGAGAAAGCTTGAGCGAACAGAACATTCTTCGCCTGGCAATGCATGGGAGTTAAATCATGGACGCAAGCGCTGAAAGAATCAGTGTGATACGAAAGCGGCGGCCAGTGCCGTCGATTGTCGCGGCGAGCGGTGTACTTACGGTGACGGCGATGTTCGGCGTGCCCGGGTTTGCATCGAGTGGCAACATCACCAACATCGGACTGCAGGTCTCGATCCTGCTCATGATTGCCATGCCGATGACGCTCGTCATCCTGAGCGAGGGGCTCGACCTCTCCGTGGGTGCGCTCCTCAGTCTCTGTGCGGTCGTTTTCGCTCAGACTCTTGGGTTGGGGTGGGGCATCGCGCTGGCGTTATGTGCTTCGGTGGCGGTAGGGATGCTGACGGGTCTCTTCAACGGCGCCCTCATCGCGAGGCTGGGGCTTCCTCCCTTTGTTGTCACACTCGGTACGCTCGGCATTGCCCACGGTATCGCGCTAGTGCTGACGGACGGCAATGCGGTTGTCGTCGGGAACCCCAGCGTGGCCCAGCTCTACGCGTGGACCCTTCTCGGCATTCCGTTTCCGGTGATCTTTGCGCTCCTCGCGTATGCGCTTACCCATCTCCTGTTGTATCACACCCGGTTTGGCACCTATGTGTTCGCCATCGGCGGTAATCGGGATGCGCTGCTTCTAGCCGGCATCAAAGCCAAAGCCTTTCACATTGCGATCTATGTCTTCGGTGGGTTGATGGTCGGCCTGGCAGCACTGGTGCTGGTCGGTCGAATGAATTCTGCAGAGCCCAATTCGGCAATCGGCATGGAGTTCGATGCCATTGCGGCCGTGGTCCTCGGTGGCACGTCTTTCGAGCGTGGCGAAGGATGGTTGTTCGGCACGGTCATGGGCGTCGTGACGATCGGCGTTTTGCGCAATGCCTTGAATCTCCTTGGCATTGAGTCCTCTCTTCAGGTTGTTTCCGTCGGGATGCTGGTGCTCCTTGTCGTTGTTATCGATAGTGTGCGCAAGTCCAGAGTCAATGGAGCGAAAGTATGAGTATTCTGAACAACTCCCGCTTCGTATGGTCCCGTGTCAGCCAGTTGGATGTGCGTCATCATGTTCGCGAGGAAACGGCCACGCTGATCTATCGCGCCGTACTCATCGTTCTGATTGCGATGGCATTGGCTTTCACGACGTCGGCGTTCTCCACAGCCCCCAATCTGCTCAACGTTCTGCGTCAGGCGAGCCTGATGTTCCTGCTCGCCTCCGGGCTTACGCTGGTGATCCTGTCCGGCGGCTTTGATCTCTCGATCGCGGCCAATCTGACGCTGTCGGCCTGCCTGGCGGCCGGTGTCATGAAGACAGGCGGGTCGCCGATTCTGGCAGCCGCCACCGCGCTTTCATGCAGCACGCTGATCGGTCTGCTCAATGGTCTCGCTGTGACGTTGCTGCGGCTTCCGCCGTTTCTCGCCACCTATGGGATGCTTTGGGTCGTTCAGGGGCTCGCGTTCCATTACATGGGCGGCAACGAAATCTACGGCTTTCCGACGGGGTTCAGAACACTGGGCACAGGATTCCTCGGCGGCATACCGTTGCCCGTCTACATGATGGTATTCGTGCTGATTGGCGCGACGATCGTCACGGGAGGACTCAACTTCGGCCGGGAAATCTATGCGATCGGCGCCAATAGCGAAGTTGCGAGGCTCTCAGGCATACCGGTGCGCCGGCGCAAAATTGCCGTTTATACGATAAGCGGCTTGATGTCCGGGATTGCCGCGCTCATCTATCTCGCGCGGGTCAATGCAGCAGATTCAGCCATGGGCGAGCCGCTTCTGCTTCCCGTCATCGCGGCCATATTGATCGGCGGCACGTCCCTGTTCGGTGGCGCAGGGAGCTTGCTCGGCACGTTGTCCGGGTGCCTCATTCTTGCACTCGTGATCGACGGGATGAACCTCCTGAACCTCAACTCAAACTGGCAACCATTGATCATTGGCGCCGTTCTGCTCATTGCCGTACTCGCGGACGTGCTCGGACGGGGCAGAAACGAGCGGATCGGCTGACTCTGCCAGGCGATACATGACCTCACGGTTGTTTGTCGCTCATTGTGTTGTTAGTCCTGTATGCCCTTTGCCGTTGTTGTCGCTATTTCCACCTGACGTTAGTCACGAAAACGGACGCTTTGATAAGCGGCGAGACTTCGAGGTCAAGGACTTTAACCGGATGTTCCGTATTATCTGAATAACGATCCGGCCGACACAAACGTAATCGCTAACGAGATCAGTTGAGAACGTACCGGAAGAATAGGGCGGCCAACGGGTCTTCAATACGAGTCTTTAGGCAATCGATTGCATCAGTATTGCAGAAGTAGATCTTTAGGAAGGATTTGGCGTGGTGGTGGGGCGGAAAGCCGGCTAAGGCGATGACCGAGGCAATCTGGCTGTCGTGCAGGTGCGTCGCGTGTTTCTTTTAGCTTGTCTTTCTTTCCTGAACGATTCGTACAACGAATATATAAATGCGAGCTGTGAAGTCGGAAACGGCTGGCAGTGAATCCATTACTAAGAGCGAGTGAGGAAGACATGAAACGAAGGCTGATTGCCGCGGTCATTGGCGCGGGGCTGTGCAGCGCTGGTTTGAGCTGTGCGAGCTTTGCGCAGAGCAGCATCACGATGGCGGGCAAACTGGACGACGGTATCACGTTCGTCGACAACGAAGGCGGTCACCACAATTACAAGGCCGATAGCGGCGTGCTCTTTCCAAATCTATGGATATTGACGGGCACCGAGGATTTGGGCGGCGGCATCAAGACCGTGTTCAAGTTGTCGTCGCTGTTTAACCTGAACAACGGTCAGCTCAATCAGGCGAACACGCTATTTGGCCAGCAGGCATGGGTGGGTCTGCAGACCGACTACGGCACGCTGACAATGGGCAGGCAGTTCGACTTCAGCGCGGATTTCTTTGGGCAGTTCAACGTGGGCGCCTCCGGCAGCGGTTACGCGATCCATCAGGGCGACTTCGACCACACCAACAATGACCGCCTGAACAACTCCATCAAGTACACGAGTCCTGTGTGGGGCGGCTTCACGTTTGGCGCGATGTACGGCTTTAGCAATACGCCGGGAAGTTTTCATGACGGAAGCGGTTGGAGTGCCGGCTTGCAATACGCCAATGGACCTCTGATTGTGGGGGCAGCGTACACGTACGAGGCCAAGCCCACGCTGGACCCTTATGCGCAAATTGGTGTCCACACGTTCTTCAATGTGCCTGTCGCCTCTGTGTCGGGCAATACCGCGACCGATCTGATGCCCGAGTTCCAGATCAGCTCTCTGGGAACGTTCGGGATCGGCGCATCGTACGCGATTGGAGACTTTACGCTCTACGGCGACTTCAGCGACACCGTCCTGAAGTACCAGGCCCAGACCTCGGTCATGCATGTCTATGAAACCGGGGCGACGTATCAGGTCACGCCGGCCACGCAACTGGTTCTGGGTTATCAGCACACCGGCTTCGAAGGCCACACGTGGAATCAGGTGACTGCAGCGGCGCTTTATTCGCTGTCGAAACGGACCCAGGTTTATATCTCCTCGGATTACCTGAAGGCGTCATCCGGCGTGGACCCCGTCATCGGCGGGAGTTTCGCGCCCTCGCTGGCACGTCAGCAGGCTGACGTGCGAATCGGCATGTATCACGCTTTCTAAGCACCCTTATTTCGCAGGTTTGTCTGCGCTGCGATAACCAAATTGGGGAAGTGCTCCCCGTCCCAGCCGCAGCTGGAAATTTTAACGATTGATTGGAGGAGTCAACACATGAAACGTACATACCTTGGCCTGGCTTTAGCGGGTACTTGCGCGGTCGGCGCTTATACATGGGCGAGCAACGCGGCGGAGACCGCGCCCAAATGGGTCGCGAATATTCCGGTGACGAGCGCCAAGCCGTTCGGCTTCGACATCAGTGCGTCGGCGGATGGCAAGTACTACCTGGCTGACGGCGCGAACGCCACGTTGGACGTGTTCGACGCAAAGACGGCCACGCTGCTCGACCAGATTTCGGCGAACTTCGCCGGCATCGGACCGAGCCATGACAAATCCGGACCGTCGGGGGTCACGCCGTTGCCGGGCACGTCGCTGGTGTACGTCGGCGACGTCAATTCGGTCAAGGTGATCGACGTCGCAACCAAAAAGCTGGTTAAAACCATTGCCGTCAGCACGTCCGGTATTCGCGCCGACGAGAGCTGCTTGGACCCTGAGCATCATGTCGTGATGTTCTCGAGCGGCGCAGAGGAACCGCCTTTTGCCACCTTCATCAATACCGAGAGCCAGGAAGTGATCGGGAAACTCTCGTTGAAGGACTCGACCGGTCTTGAAGCGTGCGCGTATGACCCGAAGGGCAAGAACTTCGTGTTGAACAACGATGGTACGAAAGCCAACCCGAAAGGAGAAGTCGATGTGATTCCGGTCGCGTCGGTTCTCGAAGGCAAGCCTGTCGTTGCGAACGTTTTCTCGCTGAAGGGTTGTGAAGGCCCGACCGGCCTCGCGATGGGCCCGGGCAACGATGCACTGATCGGATGCGATCCGGACGAGGGTGGCAAGCAGACTACGGTGATCATCGACCGTACAAACGGCAAAACCGTCGCCGAGTTGCCGTTCGGCGGCGCGGACGAAGTCGTGTACGACCCTGTGTCCAATCGTTACTTCCTCGCCGCCGGTCACCGCTCGGCCGACAACGTCTCCCAGGTCGGCAGCAAGACGGCGAAGTTCGACCCGGCACTCGGCATTATCGACGCCGCTACGCGCAGCATCGTCGCGATTGTTCCGACCACGATGGGCGCGCACTCAGTGGCGGTGGACGGTGAGTCTCATCGTGTCTTCGTGCCGCACGGACCGGGGCACTCGGAGCAGTTTGCAGGTGCGGGCGTAGCGGTATTCGCGACCGAGTAAGTGCCCCTGTAGCTGTTTGCCGCGTGTGACTCGCAGTCGGGCCGTTGCCATGTCCCCAGGACTTCGTCGAGTGGTCCTGGGGCGCCGTGCAGCACTGTCCGGCTGCCCTCAGTAGTTCAACTTTCAAAAAGACTCAATCATGGTCCAGTTTCGTGCAGTTTCAGCTGCACTCGTCGTATCGCTTGGTTTGGTGCTTATCGAGACGCCTGTGGCGACGGCTCAACCGGCTAGTGGCGAGCAGGCGTCCTCCTCCATGGGCGCATCAACGCCAAAGCAGATCGCCAAGGCCCAACGGAAGGCTGCTAGCAAGGCCCGGCGGGAAAAGAAGAACGCCGAGTTGAAGGCCCTCGAGAAGAACGGCTATCGAGAGTCAGGCAATCAGGATAACTATCCGCAGAATCTCATGGACGCGGAGCGTAAGGCCGCTGCATCGAAACCCGCTACACCGGCGTCCGCATCGGGTCAATAACACGCTCGACTTTAAGGGTGGCGCTGGGGGCTGCGTTCTCAGCGATAGGCCTGATCAGAAATTATCGGACTCGTTGGTAAGCGCGCAATCTTTCTGGTTATAGGGACGCGCGCTCCCCAGCATAAGCTTCATCTATCGAGCGGTGCTCGAGGTGTCGTGAAGAGGAGACTAGCTTGAGATTCCGTCGTTCAGCTCCGTCAAACAAGGCTGTATTAGCCACATTGCTGGGTTCGGCGTGCCTCGTTTTTCTGAGCAACGTTTGCGCTGCCGACACGGCTCAAGCGCAGCAGGCAGCGCCTCCGCTTGCAAGCTATTCGCTGAGTATCAAGCAGGCAATGAAGCTTGTCGACATCGCAATGGCAACTGCGCAGAGCCGCCATCTCGCGATGAGTTTCGCCGTGCTCGACCCGGGAGGCCACCTCATCATGGCTGTACGCATGGACGGCGCGCCATTTGTTAGCGTTGATTTCGCCCGCGGCAAAGCCTTCGCCTCCGTTGCGCTCGGCGGCCAGTCCGGTGCGACGCTGGAGCAGCGCTTCAAGGACGATCCTTCGGAGTACAGCAATGTATCCGGTGCTGGGTATTTCGCCCCGTTTCTGCCGGCACGGGGTGTGTTTCCTGTTTTTGTCGACGGGCATCTGTTAGGTGCCGTTGGCGCGAGTGGGGCGCCCTCGGAGATCGATGATCAGGTCGTCAAGGGTGCAATTGAAGCAATCGGCGCAACGACGGTGCGATGACACGTCGTGTCCTATTGAAACGATATTGGGAAGATTTTCATGAAACGCGAAACAGAACAACGCGATGCAGCGGGCGTAACAGGCGCCGCGGACGACAGGCATGCCTCGACATGTGACGCTACCGACGCTTGCCGCCGATCGATTCTGAAGCTTGGTTTCGGCGCGTTTGCGGCGGGTGCTTTCGGTTTTTCCGGCGCAGCTCGCGCGCAGAGCGGCTCGTTGCAAGGGGCGGCTGTCGCGGCAGCCTCGCGCGAAGGTCAGACCATCAAACTGGTGCCGTCGCTGGAAACGGTCAAGGTCGGGCAGATCGAGCCCAGCGCGCCGACGGCAGTCACGATCAAGTCGGGCGATACCGTCTGGTATGACGGCACTTGGACCAATTGGGGCAATGAGGCCAAGTATGGGCTGACCTTCAAGGAGCGCGAGCCGATCCGCAAGAAGTACCCCAACGGTCCCTTCTCGCTGATTGGGCCCGTTTCGATCATCGGTGCCGAAGCGGGCGATCTGGTTGAATGCCGTATGTTGAAGATGCGGCCGATCGACTGGGGCTGGAACTCCGCGCCTCCCGGTGTCGGCGCATTGCCGCACGATTTCAAGCCTTACCTGCGCTATCTGAAATTCGACAAGGACAGGACCGCCGCGGCATATGTGCCGGGCGTCAATATTCCTCTGCAGCCATTTCAGGCATATATCGCCACGCAGCCGGCCGGCGAGAAACCCATCAGCGCGAATCTGGCCGGCAACTACGGCGGTAATCTGGACTGTGCCGTGCTGGGGGTGGACACGTCGATCTTCCTGCCTGTACAGGTCACCGGTGCGCGGGTGTGGACGGGCGGCTCCATGGGCGCCTCGGGTGAAGGCAACGTCGATCAGACCTCGATTGAGACGGCTTTCGAAGAGATGCGTATCCAGTACATCCTGCACAAAGGCGCTGCGCTGAATGTGCCCATGGCGGAGACGCCTGACCACTGGATCGGTTTCGGGTTTTCCGACTCTCTCGAGAATTCACTGGTTGCCTGTCTGCGCCAGATGATCAGCTGGCTGTCTGCCGCCAGTGGCATTGCACCGGAAGATTGCTATGGAATCTATAGCGTGGCAGGCAGCTTCCGTGTGACGCAATACGCCAATCAGACCGGAACGGTCTACTCGACCATTCCGCCCAAAGGCATTCATTGCATGCTTCCCAAGCGCATTTTTACCCCCGCGCTGCAGCAGCGCATCGCGGCGTCTATACGGGCCTGAGTCCATGGTGGTGCGTCAGTTCAACAGGCGTGTACTCGCGCCTGGCTACAGCATGTCAGCCGGGTCGCGTACCCGTGCACGAGTTGCAGAGGAGATGATTCGATGATTGCGAAAGACCCGAAACCGTCCATGGAAGGCGGCCTGGCCAAAACACGCCGCGTGGGGCCCGTGCTGCCCCTGCTGGTGTGCTTCCTGGTGATCGTTCTGGACGGATTCAACACCACGTCGATCTCCTTTGTCGTGCCGAGGCTCGCTCATGAGTGGCATCTGGCGCCGGCGCTCTTCACCACCGTTTTTGTGGCGACGAACATTGGCGCGGCGATTGGCTTCATGATTTCCGGTCCGCTCGCTCAACGTTTCGGACACCGTTCCATGGGTGTCGCGAGTGTTGTGCTATTTGCCGGGAGCACGCTCGTGACGGCGTACGCGACCAATATCGCCAGCATGTCCGTCATGCGCCTTGCGGCGGCCATCGGTTTGGGCGCGGCGTTGCCGATCGCCATTACGGCGGCGGCCGGCATCATTGGCGCGAAGCATAAGGTGGCGGCGTCCCTGCTCGTTACGACTGGCATGTCCGTCGGCGCCGTCACGGGCGGCGTGGCAGGTGGTCCTCTGATGAGTCACTTCGGCTGGCAGTCGATCTTTGTGACCGGTGGTGTCCTGCCTTTCCTGCTGGTTGTTGCGTTCTTTCGCATCCTCCCGGCGCGCAGCCCGGTGATAGCCGATGCCGCCGCCGTGCGTGTGTCTAACCCGCTCAAGGCGCTGTTCGAAAATGGTCTGGGCGCCTATACGTGCCTGCTGTGGCTGTTCTCATTCCTGATCTTCATGGACGTCTACGCACTGCTGTTCTGGGTGCCGACGTTGCTGGTGGATTTCGGCTTCTCAGCGGACCATGCGTCGGTCGGCATGGCGGCCTTCAGTATCGGTGGTCTGAGCGGCAACGTCCTGATGACGGTGGCGGTCACGATGATGACGCTTGCCGGCAGGCTCAGGGTGAAATCGGCGCTGGTTGTGGGATTGTTGCTGGTGATTATCAGCGTCGGCAGCCTTAGCCAGGTGGCGGTGACGCCGGCCATCGTGCTGCTGTTCATCGGTGTGATCGGCGCAGGTCTGGTCAACGGCATCATGGGCCAAACCGCGCTCGCAGTCGCCTTCTATCCGCCGGAGATTCGTGCAACCGGGG
>NZ_VOSW01000092.1 GCF_009690905.1 Paraburkholderia madseniana | reverse complement strand
GTTCGCGAGCGCGGCTGCGACCAGATCCAGGGGTTCCACGTCAGCCGGCCATTGAACGCGGACCGCTTCGCGACGCTGTTGCGGCAACGCGCGCACACGCGGAGCGACATCAAAGACGCCACGTGAAGGTCCTGGCTGTTGCGGGGCCGCACCAGGACGTGAGAAAGTGGTAATGGCAGAAGATAGGTCGTTGATGGTTTGCGCCAGGTTAATCGACACCATAAAAAGTGGGGGCTGGGTAATCAATCACCCAGAATGAATACGGCATGTCTTCATTCTTCATGCATATTGCTGGTATACGGCATGAATTAACGAACGCTATAGCGGAGCCGGTGTAGGGATGTGCTGAAAATCATGTCAGGCTTGCCTGTTTCCGCAATTGAGGAAAATTTAGACATTTAGTCGGAGCACGTCAGTAACCGGTGGGCCGATAATGTGAACTTCACATTATCGGTTTACGGAATAAATCCGGCACTACATGACAATCACGAAAACAGATCTGCTGGGGCGCATGCGACGGGGCCGAAAGTACACGGCAGCGCACCTCGCCCAGCTGGCTGGTGTATCGCGGCCGGCGGTTGCCGGGATGCTGCATACGCTGGTCGACGAAGGGCGGCTGCGGGCATCCCGGACGCAGGCCCGGGTCGTTCACTTCGAGCTCGAGGCGCCTGACGCGCGACGAACTGGAGGCCAGGACGCCCCGCCGGTATCGACATCGGTAGCGGTGGCGAGGTTTCGCATCACGCGTACGGTTGAGGGCCCGCTGTCCGGCTACGACTCGGAGCTGGCCACACAGCGCCGGCTCGCGATGCTCGCCCGCGACCGGTCCCGGTGAACCGGGCAGTGACGAAAAAAAGCCGCGCCGGCGCAGACGCGGTATCGAAGATACGTCATTCAGGAGGAAGTAGGGCGAGCCGCCATCACACGCCCCGACCGGACGCTATCAGCATCAGAATTTTTAAAATGAACGAGAATTAGCGGTTAAATGTTTGGGATTGTCGCGAAGATCGATGTGGATCTGTCATCAATCACACGCCGTTGTTGCACAACACTGCAGACCGCCCGGCAGTTGACGGGGCTCAGGATGGCGCAAAATGCCGGTCGAATCGCCGGCTTGCCTCGGCAATGGCCTGCAGCCTGGTCTCGCGCAGTTGCCGGTCATGTTCGTTGACGATGACTGTCAGTATGTCGGTCACCGGTTGCCCGATGGTCCAGACGTCCGTCTCGTTTCCTTCCTTCAGAATGTTGCCAAGCGCAGTCTCCGCGTCATCGAATACCGCCAGATCGAGCAGCCCGTGTCCTGCTTCGGTCAGAAAGCGCGTGAGCAGCACGACCGTCGCGAGGAGATTGACGGTAAGTCTGTCTGCGTGGCCGCCGCGTACCGTTTCAAGTGCCATCCGGAAGCGCAATATGATCGGGTCAGCTTCCGCTCGCGGTAGCGGCAGGTACAGTGTCTTTGAACGGCGCGCCTCCATGTCAGACCGGCTGCGTTGTTTGTCCTTCCTCGGTGTTGCCATGGCTGCGTTCCTGAATGTTCATGATCGGCCTGCTGCGGTTTTGTCGCGGTAACCACAACTGGCCGAGCAAAGCCGCTATGCAAAGGATTACTTATGAATCTAGCGAATAGAACTTCTGAGCGGGAAACAGCGGAGTCTTGCCCCGGCATTTCATCTGCCATTTCTTGATCATGCGCATTAACTCGATGCCACTCAGCATGATGCGGGTGCAGTGAAAATCCTTGAACCCCAGCATCGGCCGTGTTCGGCGTTTGATGACCCGATTGTCCTGCTCGACCACATTGTTCAGATACTTGACATGACGGATCTGGATGGGCGTTTCGCGCTCGGCTTTCACCTCGTGCAGTGCGGCCAGGTTGGAGCCGCTTTTGTCGATGGTTACCGTCTCAGGCACACCATTCTGAGCGATCGACTTTTCAAAGAAGCACCGCGCTACCACCTTGTCGCGCTTGGCTCTGAACAGGAAATCGATGGTTTGACCGGCCTTGTCAACCGCCCGGTAGAGGTACTTCCACTGGCCTTTGACCCGGATATACGTTTCGTCCATCCGCCAGCTCTTGCCCATCGGCCGCTTGTGCTTACGAAACGTCTTCTCGAACAGCGGCACCAGCTTGTTCACCCAGCGGAACACGCCGTCGGCATGATCGCATGTCCGGTGTCAGCCGTTCCTCCCTCAAGCGGGGGAAGATCGGCATGCGGGACGATGGCAGTATGTGCACTTACCTGTCGCGGTGACGAACCTTCGTTCGCGACAGGTCCGCTATCAACAATCCGCCGGTGACCGTTGGCATGGTGAAAATATTATATCGCAGTCCAAAAGGTGGCTGTGATAAAGCGATTTTGCATTCTTCATCACAGGATTTTACGAGGCCTTCCCGGCAACGTGACAACGTCCGTATTGAGGATTGCCTGATTTTAAGAGTAGGAATTAGCCTACAAATAGATTAGTGCATGCGGATCTTGCGTGTGGCAGCGCCAATATTGCATGGGCCTTCTTTTACCTGCCAGAAAAATCAGAGGCGGTTTGAATTTTCATGAAATCCGTTCGAATCCCCGACTTCTGCGTGAGCGAGGCAGGATGATCCGTTCCGCTCGAACCGAGACAGGAGGCATTGCGTTATAGCGTTGCCCCGTGCCGCACCTGTAATCGGATTGAACGCTCCTTCAACCACTTCAGGCATTTTCGTCGCGTCCTCACTCGCGACGACAAGCTCGCTGACAGCTATCTCATCTTTGTATCGCTTGCCTGCACGTTCGGGATGTTGGTGAAGATGCGGACGGCACCTGACGACACGGTGCGGCGACACTTAGTGCCAGGCATCCGTCAACAGCAAGACTTTGGAATGACTTGCATATGAACAAGAAAGAGAATCCGTGAAACAAGTGCAGATGTTAGGCGCTCCCGTACTGGGTGTCCTCGGAGGCGTAGCGAGTGCTGCGTTCTCGTCGTGGAGTGCGATGGGCGTGCTGGTCGGAGCGTCGCTGTTCGCCGCCGGCCTGGCCGCGGGGCAGCACTCGTTGAATGCTCGCCGGCGGGAAGAGAAGGATCGTCAGCGCTATCTTGACAGCCAGAAATCATTCAGCGCTGAAGTCGCTCCTGTTTGGTCGGGACAGATCGAATCGTCGCGCACACAAATGGAGGCGGCAATCACCGCGCTCAGCGCTCGCTTTGGCAAAATCGCAGCGCGACTGGATCGCACGCTCGACGCGTCGAGTGGCGCTGCACGCGGCACAACAGCCGCTGAGGTCTATGCCACCAGCGAACAGAAACTCGATGCTGTCATGCGGCTGTTGCGTTCGACGGTCGACAGCAAAGCCGAGATGCTCGCGAAGGTGCAGGGTTTGCAGGGTTTTGTCAATGAACTGAAGCAGATGGTGCAGGCTATCGCCCAGATCACACAGCAAACCAACCTGCTGGCGATCAATGCAACGATCGAGGCCGCGCACGCCGGCAACGTCGGCCGCGGTTTCGCGACCGTGGCGCAGGAGGTCCGCGCTTTGGCGGGTCGATCTGCTCAAACGGGGACCTTGATTGCGGAGAAGATTAGTGCAATCAACGCGGCGATCGCTGCGGCGCGCGTCGCGGCAGAGCAATCAACGGAACAGGAGAAAAAGGCGATCAGCGATTCGGAACGGACGATCCAGCAGGTGCTCAGTCAGTTCCGTGAATTCACGTCGTCGCTGACTGATGCGGCGGAACTGCTGCGCAACGAAAGCTACGGCATCAAGGCAGAGGTCTACGAAGCGCTGGTGCAATTACAGTTTCAGGACCGAGTGAGCCAGATCATGGCCCATGTCAAGGGCAACATTGAGCGCCCGCCGGACATCATCGAGGAACACTGCACTCTGTGCGAACGCGAAGGCGCGTTGTATGCGCTCGATGCGAACGCTTTGCTCAAGGAACTCGAGCAGACCTACGCGATGACTGACGAGCACTCGGTGCACCAAGGTGTGCAAGTTAGCCAATCCGGCGAGAATCAAGAGATCACTTTTTTCTGAGGAGCCTCATGACAAAAACCATCATGATCGTCGACGATTCGGCATCCGTACGGCAAGTCGTCGGCATTGCGCTGAAGGGTGCTGGTTATCACGTCATCGAAGGCTGCGATGGCAAGGATGCGCTGACACGCCTACAAGGGCAAAAGGTGCACCTGATGATCAGTGACGTGAACATGCCAAATATGGACGGCATCGCATTCGTGAAGGCTGTCAAGCAACTTCCCGCGTACAAGTTCACCCCGGTAATCATGCTGACTACCGAAAGCCAGGACGCGAAAAAGCGCGAAGGCCAACTTGCGGGAGCCAAGGCGTGGGTGGTCAAGCCGTTTCAGCCGGCGCAACTGCTAGCGGCAGTCGAAAAGCTCGTGTTGCCGTGAGGCCCGTCGAAACGGGGCCCATCGAGATGACTTCACGCGGCACTGTGCAACTGGACGGCGAGCTGACGATCTATCGCGTACTCGAACTGAAGGACACACTGCTCGTCGCATTGCGCGGCGTCGGCGCACTGACGGTCGACTTGTCCGCGGTGACCGCGATCGACAGCGCTGGCGTGCAACTGCTGGTGGCCGCTCAGCGGATGGCTGCGGAAAAGGGCCAGGTTTTCCGCATTGTCGATTGCAGCAGCACAGTTGCGGAAGTCTTTGCGCTGTTCGACATCACTGCGCTGTTCGACGAACACCCAAGCGATGCCGGCCTGAACGTCGTCCGATTTGCGGAGAAATGCTCATGAACCTTGACGACGCGTTGCAGACGTTCATGGTCGAAAGCCGCGAGTTGCTGGAGAACATGGAGAGCGCCCTGCTGAACATCCAGCACGGTACCGACTCGGCCGAGGCGATCAACGCCATATTCCGCGCCGCGCATACCATCAAGGGTTCGGCCGGGCTCTTTGGACTAGATAGTATTGTGACGTTCACCCATATTGTCGAGAGCGTGCTCGATCGCGTCCGTGAAGGTGAGGTTCGTATGGACGAAGCGCTGGTGCCGCTGCTGCTTGCGGCAGGCGACCATATTGGCACGCTGGTCACGGCGGCCGACGTCGAAGAGGATGAAGAGGTCCATGCACGCTCGCTGCCGCTGGTCGCGCAACTGCAGGGTTACCTCGATGATCGCCATGCCTTGGCGGACACTCCGGCGGTCCTTGCCGTGCTGGCCACTTCAAGTATGGCAGCCACGGAATCGGAACACGGCTTCGCACGCGTGCGGGATTGGCATATTTCGCTGCGTTTCGGCACCGAGGTGCTGCGCAACGGGATGGACCCGCTGTCCATCATCCACTACCTGAACAAGCTGGGTCGAATCACCGGCATCGCCATGCTGCCCGATGCGGTGCCGGCGCTGCATGATCTGGACCCCGAATCATGCTACCTGGGCTTCGAGATTGCGTTTGCGAGCGACGCTGAGCAAGCTGCGATCGAAGGGGTATTCGAGTTCGTGAACGACGACTGCGCGGTGCACATCCTGCCGCCGGACTGCCGACTTTCGGACTATATCGAGCTGATCCGCGAATTGCCAGAAGACGACGCACGCGTGGCCGAGCTGCTGGTCCGCTGCGGCACACTGGCTGCTGATGAGCTGGACATCGGGGCGCTGGCGTCGACAGCTACGGTATTCCCGGCTGCTGTGCCATTTGTCGCCATGGAGCAAGACGAATTGGCAGCAGCCGTCGTCCCCCTCTCATCGGACACACCGGTTGTTCTGCCCACAGCGCCCGGCAGCGTACCTCTCAGTTCCAGATCAGTCAGGGAACACAAGACACAGGGGGAAGGCTCGATCCGGATCGATGCGGACAAGCTTGATCACCTGATCGACCTTGTCGGCGAACTGATCACCGCCTCGGCCAGCGCCAACCTGGTGGCGCGACGCACGCTAAATGTCGAGTTTCAGGAATGCACAGCGACGCTCAGCAGTCTTATCCAGGAGGTGCGGGACAGCGCGCTGCAACTGCGCATGGTCAAGATCGGCGCGACGTTCAATCGCTTCCGCCGCGTGGTGCACGATGTATCACGCGAGATCGGCAAACAGATCGAGCTGGTTGTCGATGGCGAGGATACCGAACTCGACAAAACCGTGGTCGAGAAAATTGGCGACCCGCTGACCCACCTGGTGCGCAATTCCGTGGATCACGGAATCGAGCCACCCGAGGTGCGCGCCGCGTGCGGCAAGCCGATGCGCGGTACGGTGGCCCTCAATGCGTTTCACGATTCGGGCGCCATTGTCATCGAGGTCAGCGACGACGGCGGCGGGTTGAGCCGTGAGCGCATCGTGGCGAAGGCCGTCGAACGGGGCTTGATCGAGGAAGGGCGCAGCCTCGCCGACGAAGAGGTCTACGGACTGATTTTCGAACCCGGGTTTTCGACAGCTGAGAAGATCACCAATCTGTCTGGACGCGGCGTCGGTATGGACGTGGTAAAGCGCAACATTACCGCGCTGCGCGGCAGCATCGGCATCACCAGCCGACCCGGACTCGGCACCACGGTATCGGTACGCCTGCCGCTAACGCTTGCGATCATCGACGGTTTCCAGATCGGCGTCGGACAATCCGTTTTCGTGCTCCCACTCGATATGGTCGACGAGTGTGTCGAGTTCTCGGCGAGCGGCGAGCACGACTACACGAACCTGCGCGGCGAGGTGCTGCCATTCATCCGGCTGCGCACGCTATTAGGCGTGAGCGGCGACCCGGGACCGCGCTCCAGCATTGTCATCGTCAGGCATTCAGGACAGCGTTTCGGCCTGGTCGTTGACCGGCTGCTCGGCGAAGCGCAGACGGTCATCAAGCCGTTGTCGAAGATGTTCGGAAACGTCCGTGGCATCGGCGGCTCAACCATTCTGGGCTGCGGCGATGTCGCGCTGATTCTCGACATTCCGGCTCTGATGCAACTGGCTAGCCAGCCAGACCCTGCGGCGATGGGCGTGCCGCAACCGGCCGACACAGGTTCCGGCCCGGTCGATGGTGGCGCCCGCATCACTGCAACGGCGCTGCGCCATCCGATGAATCCCGACTTACCTCGTATTGAGCAGAGGGTGTCATGACCACAGCATTGCAAGCCGTGCCGCAGCCCACGCACGGACAACTCGCATCGAAACTGGAGCCGACGCAGTACCTGACTTTCACGTCGGACGGCGAGATGTTCGCGATCGGCATCCTGGCAATCAAGGAGATCATTGAATTCCACGACCTGACCACAGTGCCGATGATGCCAGCGTCGGTGCGCGGCGTGATCAACCTGCGCGGGGCGGTGGTGCCCGTCGTCGACTTGCAGGCCAGGTTCGGCAAACAGCCGACACCGGTGACCAAGCGAACCTGCATCGTCATCGTCGAAACTGGCGCGAGCGGCGACAGCCAGGTGATCGGCGTCGTCGTCGATGCAGTCAGCGAAGTCCTCGACATCGTGTCGACCGACATCGAGCCGTCGCCTGCGTTCGGCGCACGCATCCGCACAGAGTTCATTTGCGGAATGGCCAGGGTGCGCGACCGTTTTGTGATCCTGCTATCGGTCGAACATGTTCTTTCGTTCGATCAGCTAGCCGAACTTGTAGTACAGGGCGAAACCGGGGTCCCGGTCCTTGCACCCTGAATCCGATTCGTACATACGACGTAAATGGGAACCGTTACCATGTTTAAGACTTCGTCTGTTGCCGGCCGCCTCTGGCTGTGCCTTGTCGGCAGCGTCGCGCTGCCGCTGGCAGTGTGCGCCCTTGGCATGCTGCGCCTGATCTCATTGGAGGTTGCCCTCGGACTGGCCGTCGGCGCGATGATGCTCACCACCTCGGTGACCGCGCTGGTGCTACGTAGCGTCGCACGCCCGATCAGAAGCGCCGTGCAGATTGCCAGCCAGTTCGCTGCGGGCCGTCTCGACGTGACGTCCGGTGTCAGTGCGCGGGACGCAACGCATCCCCTTTTGGTGGCTCTGGACACCGTAGCGACAGCGTTGCGCCGGCTGATGGCGGATTTGAACCAGATGTCCCGTTCGCACGACGCCGGTGACATCGATGCGGTGATCGACGTGACCCGTGCCGAAGGCGAATTTCGCACGATGGCGGAAGGTATCAACACAATGGTCGCAGGCCACATCGCGGTGAAGAAGAAGGCGATGGCCTGCATCGCCGAGTTCGGCTGCGGCAACTTCGAGGCGCCGCTCGAACAGTTTCCCGGCAAAAAGGCGTTCATCAATGACACGATCGAGCAGGTGCGGGACAACCTGAAGAGGCTGATCGCCGAGATGAACCGCATGTCGGCCGAACACGACAGGGGCGACATTGACGTGACCATTGCAACCGACGGTTTCAACGGCGATTTCCGCACGATGGCGGAACGTATCAACACGATGGTCGCGGGCCATATCGCGGTAAAGAAGAAGGCGATGGCCTGCATCGCCGAGTTCGGCCGCGGCAACTTCGAGGCGCCGCTCGAACAGTTTCCCGGCAAAAAGGCGTTCATCAATGACACGATCGAACAGGTGCGCGGCAACCTGAAAGCGCTCATCGCTGATACTGCGTCGCTGGTTGCAGCTGCCCGTGCTGGCCAACTTGACACACGCGCCGACGCGAGGACCCATCACGGCGATTTCCGCCGCATTGTGGAGGGGATCAACCTGACGCTTGACGCGGTGATCGAGCCGCTCAATGAGACGGGCCGGGTGTTGAAGGCCATCGAAAACGGCGACCTGACACAGGTGGCGAACACGGCCTTCGAAGGTCAGTTGAAAGCGCTGTGCGAGAGTATCAACAGCACGGTCACGAAGCTCGCCGAGGTCGTGAGCGAGGTCAGCAGCGGTGCGGAGGCACTGGCGGGCGCTTCCGAGGAAGTGAGCGCAACCGCGCAGTCGCTGTCGCAGGCGGCCAGCGTTCAGGCGTCCGGCGTCGAGGAAACCAGCGCATCGCTCGAGCAAATGACCGCGTCGATCTCACAAAACACGGAGAACGCGCGTGTGACCGACGGCATGGCGAGCAAGGCTGCCGAGGAAGCTGCCGAGGGTGGCGAGGCAGTCAAGGCGACCGTCAGCGCAATGAAGCAGATTGCACAAAAAATCGGCATCATTGACGACATCGCGTACCAGACCAACCTGCTCGCGCTGAACGCGGCAATTGAGGCGGCCCGCGCGGGTGAGCATGGGAAGGGCTTCGCGGTGGTCGCCGCCGAGGTTCGGAAACTTGCCGAGCGTAGTCAGGTCGCTGCGCAAGAGATTGGCGACGTGGCCGCTTCGAGCGTTGAGCTGGCCGAGAAGGCGGGCCGCTTGCTCGACCAGATGGTGCCCAACATTCGCAAGACGTCCGATCTGGTGCAGGAGATCACCGCTGCGTCGGAAGAGCAATCGTCCGGCGTCAATCAGATCAACGGCGCTGTCGGACAGCTCAACCAGACCACTCAGCAGAACGCGTCGAGCTCCGAGGAGCTCGCTGCCACTGCCGAAGTAATGAGCACACAGGCTGAGCAGCTCCAGCGCGCCGTGAGTTTCTTCAAGCTGTCCGGAGCGCATGCCGCCGCACCGGTGATCCGTCCGGCGCGCCGCGCGGCCGAGCTTGCCAAAGGCACGGCGCAACGCCCCCCCAGTCGCGCTGCGGCGCTGGCCCTCGCGCTCAGCGGAAGCGAGCCGCTCGACGAATCTCACTTCGCCCGTTACTGACAGCAGGCAGCGACGATGCCCCTACTGGCTCGTCGCCGTACGCTGCGTTCGACTGATCCGCGATGAATGCCCTGACCGACAACGAATTCGACAACTTCCGGAGATTCATTCTGGACGCCGCCGGGCTCAGCCTCTCGCCAGCGAAAAAGGCGCTCGTGAGCGGCCGGCTGGCAAAGCGCCTGCAAGTGCTCAAGCTTGCGAGCTACAGCGAGTATTTTGCTTTGCTCAAAGACGCGCAGGATCCCGACGAGGTGCAGACCGCGATCGACTTGCTGACCACCAACGAGACCTACTTCTTCCGCGAGCCCCGGCATTTCGACTTTCTACGCTCGATCGCAACGGCAGCGCGCCCGGGAAAGCCGCCGTTGCGTGTATGGAGCGCGGCGTGTTCCAGCGGCGAGGAGGCGTACAGCATGGCAATGGTGCTGGCCGACTGCCTGAACGGCGGGCCGTTCCAGGTGACCGGTACCGACATCAGCGTGCGCATGCTGCGATGTGCGCACACCGGCCACTATCCGGAGCAGCGCACGCAACACATCCCGCCAGCCTATCTGAAACGTTTTTGCCTGCGGGGCATGGGCAAACAGGCGGGTACGTTGCTGGTGGACCGCAGCCTGCGCCAGCATGTGAGTTTCCTGCAGGCCAACCTGAATGCACCGCTGCCCGACCTCGGCAGCTTCGACGTGATTTTCCTGCGCAACGTGATGATCTATTTCAGCATTGCGACAAAGCGCGAGGTGGTTGGACGGGTATTGGCGAACCTGAAGCCTGGCGGGTATTTCTGCGTCGGACACACCGAAAGTCTTAACGACGTCAGTAGTGCGGTGACGCAGTTGGCGCCGTCGATCTATCGCAAGCCGTAGTGCGCCCCCCGGCACGAGGAGGTTGAATGACAACAATAAAAGTGATGGTGGTCGACGATTCGGCGGTCGTGCGCCAGGTGCTGGCAGGCTTGCTCGATGCTGCGCCCGGCATCGAAGTGCTGCATGCCGTGGCCGATCCGGTGCTGGCGCTTGAACGTCTCAAGCGTGCGTGGCCCGACGTGATCGTCCTCGATGTCGAAATGCCACGCATGGATGGCATCACGTTCCTGAAGAAGATCATGCAGGAACGGCCGACGCCCGTGGTCATCTGCTCGACCTTGACCGGGAAGGGTGCACGAACCACGATTGATGCCCTTGCGGCCGGTGCGGTTGCGATCGTCACGAAGCCGCGCCTAGGACTCAAGCAATTTCTCACCGGGGCCGCCGATGAATTCGTCGCAACCGTGCGCGCCGCAGCGCGGGCCAATGTTGGCCGGCTGGCTGTGCGCAACCCGCACCCTGTAGTGCCTCCCCTGCCGAAGCTCTCGGCCGACGCGATCCTGCCGGCGGCAGCCGGGCGCGCGATGTCACAGACCACCGAGCGCGTAGTTGCCATTGGCACGTCGACCGGTGGCACTCAGGCACTCGAAGAGATGCTGACGGGACTGCCTCGCGTCTCGCCCGGCATCGTCATCGTGCAACACATGCCGGAGAAGTTTACTGCGGCCTTCGCGGAGCGATTGAATACGTTGTGCCGGATCACCGTCAAGGAAGCCGCCCACAACGACCGCGTGTTGCCAGGCCTGGCGTTGATTGCACCGGGCGGCAAGCATATGGTCCTCAAGCGCAGCGGCGCACAGTACCTCGTTGAGGTACTCGACGGACCTCAGGTCAATCGACACAGACCATCCGTTGATGTGCTGTTTCGTTCCGTTGCGAAGTGCGCAGGTGCCAATGCACTCGGCATCATCATGACAGGCATGGGTGACGATGGTGCAGCCGGTCTGCTCGAGATGCACAACGCGGGAGCACGCACCATCGCGCAGGACGAAGAAAGCTGCGTGGTATTCGGTATGCCAAAGGAAGCCATCAAGCGCGGCGGCGTCGAGAAAACCGTGCCGTTGCCTATGATTGGTCGCGAAATTAGCGGCTACGGTAGTTGACGCTGCACAGCGTGATTTTCTGCTGCGATGACGCACAGACCGCCGACATACAGTCGCAATTTGTACGGAAATCAGAGGCGATTTAAGTAGCGCAATCCCTGCGAAAAAATCAGCAAAGGCTTACTCCTGATACCTCATATGAATACCGATATACATTTTTTGTTTTCGGCTCACTTTAGCCATGACGCCCTCAAAACACCTGTTGCCTGCTTCCGATTTATCCGGCCTTTTCCTCATCGCCCGGACTCTGGTGCCCGTGGGCACAAATTGACGTAAGAGTTCGAATCTTCTCGTCCACCTTAGTTGCCGTTGCTGGTCGTCCTTGCCGCTGCGGTCAGCGCCTTGTTGTTGCTGTCGTAGGCATCGCTCGCACTCACCATCGCCAGCGTGTTCACGTTGGTGTTGACCGCATTCGTGCTCGAGCCGATCGTCGTGCCGGCGGTCAGCACCGCGCCATCGGCCGCGAGCGTGCCCGCGCTTTGCGTAATCCCGCCGCTTGCCTGCACGAACGCATTGCCCGTCGTCGTCACGTTGGCGCCCAGCGCGGTATTGCCGTTCTTCGCAAGTGCGTTGATCTCGCCGCTTGTCGAACTCACCACGGCGTCGACCGCCAGACTGGTCGCCGCCGTCAGCTCGATCGAGCCGCTGCCGCCCGCCATCACCGCGTTCGACAACGTCACCGAGCCTGCCGTCGTACCGATGTCGATCTTGCCGCTGCCGCCCGTCGTGACCGTCGCACCGGTCGTGACCGGACCCGCGGCCAGAACTGTCAGATCGCCCCCGGTCGTTGCATTGTTACCACCCGTCAGTGTCCAGCCAGTCGCAGTCGTCGTGTCCGTCACCGGTCGATGCAATCGTGCCCTGCGCGCCAAGCAGGGTTGCGTTGACCTTGCTGTTGCCTGACACTGCGCTCACGCCGACGGTATCCACCAGCGTCGTGTTGACGATGTCGCGACCGGCCAGCACCGCCACGCGGTTGCCGGTGATCTGCCCGGACGCGTTGATGACGTCGTTCGTTGCCGAGACGACCGTCGTGCCGTTCGTCGCGCTGCTGCCGATCGAGCCGCCGCGGTTCAGGATATCGGTTGCGCTGACTACCGTCTGCGTCCCGCCCTTGATGACACCCGAATTCGTCGCACTGCCGGCCGCATGGATTTCCACGTCGTCGGCGACGATCAGCGCGCCGGTCGACTGCAGATCGTTCGCATGCGTGTGCGCGAGATAGACAACCGGCGCCAGCACCTGCTGCGTGCTGCCGTCGGGCAGCGTCACCGTCTGGTTCACGAGCCACACGATGTCGCTCGTGAGCGCGTCCATCTGCGCAGACGTCAGCGCAAGACCCGGCTCGAGATTAAACTGCTTCGCGGTGCTCACGCCGACGGTCATCAACGCGCGGTATTCGTCCTCATTGTTCGTGTAGCCCTGCAGATAGACCCGGCCGGTGAGCTGCGTCACCTGGTTGCGCACCAGCTGCTCCTCATACATGCCGTCGCCCAGGCGCTTCTCGACCGCCAGGGGATTCAGGCCCAGCTGGCCCAGCATGTAGTCACTCGAAATGAAGCGCGTATAGCTAGTCAGACGTGGATCGGTCGCGATCAGGTACGGCTGACCCGGTGCGATGTGGAACGAATACAGCCCGCCGGTTGGCAGGGTGATGTTCAGCGCGCCGTTGCTGCCTGCGACTGACTGCGGCGCATTCACGGCCGCCTAGTGGCCGCTGGTGGATACGCCAACGGATGCCTGATTGGCTCCCAGTGTGCCGCCTGTGGCGCCCGTGGCCGAGCTGGCTGCGGCAACATTCGTATTGTTCAAGCTCGTCGCGTTGATCTGCACCGCATTGTTCGCGATGATCGTGCCGCCCGTGCCGCCGATGGCGACCGGCTGCAGCACGACGGGCGCTTCGACCACCGTGCCGACGTCCTGTGACGTGTTTTCGTTCCACGCATAGGTCGAAATGATGTTCTGCGACTGGTACTGGTACAGCGTCTGTCCGGTATTGTTGACCGTCGTACCGCCATAATTGCCGCTGCCAATTGATCCGCCTTGCTGCGTGCTGCCAATCTGGATCGAGTTGCCCGCCGCGATCGCGCTGTAGCTGTTGTTGATCGTGCCAACGTTCGCGAGCGTCATTTTGCCGCCCGCCAGCAGTTGCGCTTCCTGCGCGGAGCTTGTTACCTGATCCTGCTGCGTCGTGGTCGTGGTATCGCGGGCGATTTCGACGCGCTGGTAGCCGTGATGCGCATCGCTGCGCGTCGCGTATTCGGTGGCCGGATCGTAGTTGACGTTCGGATTGTAGGCGTCCCAGTACGTCAGCGTGACTGTTCCGCCATTGTTCGTCATGCGGCTGTAGTAGACCGTCTGCTGCTGGCCATTGACGTTCAGCACGATCCGGTTCTGCGACGGGTTCTGCGAGACGATCGACGAGGTCGCGAACGTGTCGGTGCGCTCGGACTTGTAGCCGTAGTCCCATACGGCCTGGGTACAGGACGAATGGCCGTCGGCGTTCGTCGTCGCACACCGTCAGGGCATTACTGGCCTCGATTGTGCCGCCTGCGTTATTGAGTGCGCCCTGTGTCGTTACGGCCACGTCCTGCGCGCCGACATAGCCGCCCAGGCTGTTGTCGAGCGACGCGAGCAGTAAGGTCGTACGCGACTGTGCCGCGAGCTTGCCGCCCTGATTCGAAACCGCGCCCGCCTGGACGTTCAGTGCGCCGTTGGTGGCCACTGTGCCGCCATTATTCGACAGGCTTCCGGTCGCGATCGACAACGTGCCGGTACCCGAGTTCGAAATAGTCCCGTGATCATTGATCAGAGTCGCGGGCGTCAGCGAAAGGTCGGCGCTGTTGGTCTGTAGCAAGCCGTTCGCATTGTCGAACGTCCCCGATACGCTAACGGTCGGCGCATCTGTGCCGGTCTGCGTGACACTGCCGTTGTGATTGACGAGATTCGTCGCCGCAAGCACAAGCTGGTTGCTGGTGATTGCACCTGCGCTGTTGTCGAGTGTGCCCTGAGCTCTGGCTGAGAGCAAGCCGCCCGCCGTCGTCTTCGCGCTGGCAAGGTTCAGGTCACCAGCGCTTGCAGTGAGGGCAAGATTGCCGTTCGCGGAGGTCTGGCTACCGGCGAGGTTCATCGACACGCCGGAGAGCGCCGCGTTGCCACCCGCCGCGTTCTGGCCTGTCGCTGACAGGGTGCCGCTCGCGATGATCGTCAGGTCCCCAGCGTGCGCGATCGAACCGTCGCTGTTGATCCCGGCGCCGAGCGTGCCGGTCGACGCGACGTTGTTCGCGTTCGCGGTGAAATTCTGCTGCGCGGCGAGCGTCCCGCTGTTGGTCAGGTCGCCGGCTGTGTTGACTGAGACCGCTTGCTGCGCGTAGGTCGTGCCGCTATTATCGATGCCGTCGTGGGCGGACAGCACCATGTTGCCGCTCGCGTTAGTTTTGCCTGCGAGCAGCAGCTTGCCCTGCGTGGTGAGCGTCAGGTCGCCGGCCTGTGCGGCCGTGATGCCGGCGAGCGACACGCCCACACTGTTCTCGGTGCCGACGAGTTTGATGCGGTTCGCATACATGCCGTCCAACTGGCTCACGTCGATCAACACATCGGGTGCTGTGCCGTTGCCCGCGATCGGCGTCGCGGCAAGCGTGTCGTGATCGACCTGATTCGCGCCGCTCACAACGTTCAGGTTGTTCGCGTAGATCGATGCATTGACCGCCACGGCCCGTGCGATCAGGTCTACCTGATCGACGTTGGCCGCGTTCAGCCCCGCGCCCTGGACCGTGATTTGCCCACCAGTCACGTTGAAGCCCGCAAGACTCCCGTTCGCACCGATGATGGGCAATCCGGTCGTCAGGATTCCTCTGGACGTGTTGATAAATCCGCCACCGTCGACGACAATTCCGGAGCCGTTCGCCAGCACGACTTCCGCCTTGCTCCCGGCCACCTCAACGTATCCTCTTAACTGACTAGCGGCCGTGCTGTTGACCTGATTGAGGATGATTTTCGCGGACTGCCCCGGCGCGAAGTTCGGGTTACCATTGATATAACCCGCCTGCTGTGTGTTGACGATCGTGGGCGAGTTGTTCAGTACGATCCCGGATTTCGGCACATCGAACTGCGAATAGGTATTCTGCGAGACACCCGCCCCGGAAGGAGCGTTGATGTTGACCTGCTGGATGCCGCTTGCGGTCTGGATGACCGTCGGCGCATACGCGCCGGCTGCCACGACCTGTGCCTCGCTGGCCACCGGCACGAGCGCTGGCACTACGCCGAGCACCAGCATCGCGGCAAATGCGGCATGACGCAGCGCGAACAGCGAAATGGTCCGACGGCCGCCTGGGCGGGCCTGCCCGATGGTGGCTTCTCCCTGACTGGCGTTGCCGTTTCCGGTCGCCGTTTCCTCAACAGCGACCAGCATTCCCCGCAGCCTGCTATACACAAGCCGGTATGTCCGGTTATTCATTTTTTTCTTCGCACAGCATATTGGTAATGCTGCGGAAGATATCGGAAGCGCGTCGCCAACACTGTCAGGACGTGTCAGCTCCACCACGCTTTAACAAAAGTTCACAAATTCGAACTGGTTTCGGGGGAGCGGATTATGGGCGCCCCTCGTTGTGTCGTAGGAAGAGGTTGCAAGCAGACCTTGTGGAACTGGTGAGGGCGCGACGAAGGGAACGGCCGGTTGACGCGGGTCCGTTGTGCCGAGCCGGATTGCGCAGTACATATCGCGCACCAAGTCCACAAGGCCCGGACATGGCACTCATGAAATGTGATCGCGGAGAAGGTCGACAGTCAGAGCGGAGCAAATACCGATCAGGTGGCCTACTCCGGCCGATGGCCGGATAAAAACCGGCACAAGCCTGTGCGTCGATGTCACCACCAATCGTCAAGCTCCAGCGACATCTGTTTGCCCGTGTTTGCGCCAGAAGCACCGTCGGATACATCTCCCTTTGGCAACGGTGGCTTCAGCACATCGAGATGGAAAACCACACCCACGCCAAGCCGGACAAATCCATCATTCCCCCGCTTCGGACTCCCGGCAATTTTCGGGATCGTGATGCTGCCAACTGGCTCTCCCGCCCCCCTGTTCACGCGGCGTCGGCCAGCATCGAGTGACGGCAGTCCGCCGCGGCGCACCGGCACGCGTACTGCGCCCGGACGTCTTCATCCAGCGGATCCTCAGTGGCGAGCAAATATTCAATGAACAGTTCTTCGCCCGGCTCGATTGCCCGCAGGGTGTGAATGAAAACCCGATCGCCGTCTTCGATCGTTTCGCAGTTGGGCGCGCACGCGTGGTTGAGCCAGCGTGCACTATTGCCGCCGCGGCTGCCGTCGATCACGGATCCATCCGACAGCCCAAAAAGAAACGTGTGTCCTTCGACGCCTTCACGCTGGTGACGGCGCACCGCATTTCGCCACGAGGTGATTTCACCCTTGTACTCGAGCACGCGTTCGCCCGCTGCGAGCGGACGCATCGCGAACACGCCTTTGCCATGAACTGACGATCGCCGGACGATCACACGCCTCATACTGTTACCTCGACTGATATGCGCGCCAGTATAGAAGAGGCAGTGCGACGTGCGAAGTCACGTGGAGGATTGTTTCATCTGGGTTGCCCAGAAGAGAAACCGATTGTTCCGTCAATCGTAACCTATCGGTGCATGCTGGGTTGGTAACGACCTGGTGTGAAGCCACCGGGACAACGTAACCCGTTCTTTGAACGGCGGTGTGCTCGTGAGAGCATGCCGTTGTCTGCCAGCGTCAAGGCGGATGGGGTGCAAGGTTGAGCAGCATGGTTAGCATAAGCGAACTGCTGATAAACGTCGTCACTATAAGCAAGCCAAAGGCGCTGTCAGGCTTGAGCCAAAAGGCATGCAGTCGGATGTTTCGTTTGCCACTCGGAACACACGGACAAGTGACTGCCGGCGAAAAGGCAGAACCTAACCTGCTCGTGTCCTCCATGCGAAACACGGTAAGCCCAATTGTCCGCCAACGTCGGCGTTTCGGCGATGGCAGGTGACTCGTAAGGGAAGCTGTGGGGCAAGTGGGTATGAGAACGCGAAAAAAGCCAACGGCGGCCTGTAACGGGTCGCATAGGGGTTCTAAATTTGCCCTAACCCGAAAGGGTGCAGACTTTCGTGTGGTGCAGCTGTCGAGGGTCCATGTTTAAGGTTCATCGAGGGGAAGCTTGTGAGAGACCGGTAGCGCTTCGGTTCGGCACTCCTCGTCTCAGCGATGAGGCGAATCAACAACATGACAGCCTGCGAAGGGCTCGTGCGTTGTGGCGAGACCGGCGTCAGCACGACGCTTAATGCTGTGCGCGAGCGGAGTGCGGTGAAAGTCGCACGCTCCGTTCTTCGGGGGCCCTGTGTCCGGGAGGACATGGGGCTACCCTCTTAAATCCGCATCCACACCGACGTGATGCGTTACTTGCGTGAGGGTGGCCACCGGTCGTGGAGAGAAGCTGGAAGTTCTGGTTGTCGCAACCGGCCTGAGGTTGCCAGCGCGACCGACTGGAGAAGGTGCCGGACTAGAACAGCTGGGCGCCGAGCTCGCACAGGCGGTTCCACTTCACCGTGCTGACAAAGGATCTGCCCGCAGTATCGAGAGACTCGATTATCGCGCGCTGCCCACGCGCTTCCGCGACAACGCGCACGATGCGCGTCCGGTAGCGCAACAGCGCACCGATGGGTGGACACAAGGCTTCCCGCCTGATCCGCGATCGTTTCTTTTCCATACGACTATCCATAAAGATACGCAGCGAAACGCAGGGGCCGCAGTACAGCGGCATCTCGCACTGATGCTACCAGGCCGACTGGCCGAGGTCCAAGCCTTGCCCGATCACTCCGTGCCGTTGCCGCCGCCAGCACCTGTAGCGGCTACCCTGCCGACAGCCGCGCCATCGGCAGAAATCCGGCCGACGGCTTGCGTCCGATCTCAGGCGCCGTTCACTGCGTCCTTGAACGCCTTGCCCGCCGTGAACTTCACCGTCCTGGCAGCAGGGATCTGGATCTCGGCACCGGTCGCCGGATTGCGCCCAACCCGTGCGGCACGCGCGCCCGTGGAAAACGAGCCGAAGCCGATCAGCTGCACGGTGTCGCCTTTCGTGACGGCTGCCGTGATGGCCCCAATCAGAGCGTCGAGCGTCTCGCCCGTGGCGACCTTGCTGTCACCAGTCTTTGCGGCGACCGCATCCACCAGTTCTTGTTTGTTCATGGCTATTCCTCTTGATGGTTGTTAACTGAGCCACCCTACCCGATCGGCGCTTGGTCGCGCAATGGCCGGGCCGCGCTGTTTCTTTGGCATCGCATGTAGCCCGTGCACTGGCTCTCCGCCCGCCTCCCGTTTCTTCTCATCTCAACAGCAACGTTCCCATCCGCGTGGGATTCCGTCGCGTGCGGGGCGATGAACCCCAGCGCGCGCAAGTGCGCCGTTTCGTCAGTCGCCGGACAGTTTGCGACCAGCAGCTGGCTTTCATTGCTGGCTCGCGTCATCCCAATGCTGCCTGACGCCTCCACATCCGGCGCCTGAACGCATCTGAACAGCCGCTCACGGTAACAAAATTAGTTGTGTGTCCGCAAATGAAGGGGTAGATAGCCCGGATTATCGACCCCTTCATTTACGCCACTTTTCTGCGTTTTTTCTCAATTCCTTATACCTCGCAAGTCCTCGTCCCAAGGAGCGGGTGGGGTCGGTGCCCGCCCGTGGCGTGGCGCGGCTGAAAAACCCGGCCGCGTGCCGGTGCAGTGACTATGATGTAGATTGTGGTCCGTGCTAGCGACACGCGACCGCAACACGGGGCAAGGCGGGGCTGGCGGGAGACTGGCCGCCCGTCCTTGCTCCGCCAGAACCGGGTCCGCGAAGGTGCGGGCCATTTTTTTGCGCCTTTCCAACCCTGATAACTCCACCTATCAGGGTTGCGTTTAATGGACATCTGAGCGGTGATAATCCGCATGGTCACCGCAACCTATGTGGCCCGAGCCAGTCCTGCGGCGATCTTATGGCTGGCGCCGGTCGCCTCTCAAGGCTCCTAATCGTCTGGATTAGCGCAAAGCCGAAATACTAATGTCAAATCTGCTCAATTGCTTCCGCGTCGCGGTTTTCCCGGTGCGCTCATGACCGAAATCACTGTCACCGATTGGTAGAGACTTTGTTGTACGTCAATATCGGCACTCAAGCAGCCTCCAGCAGCATCTTCGCCATGCCCATCGTCTTCGCGACTAATCCAAACCGCCTTTGTCCGAGCCGACCTGATCGCCTATATTGGATAAAAAGCAACGCAGGGACAGCGTGCACCGAATCACGCCCTTCATCTGCAGTCGTCCGCATATCTCCACAGCCCAACGATCGAGGAGTGAGATAGTGGAAATCCTGAAATGTGCCGTTACCGTCGGCGCCCTGATCGGCCTTGTGAAGGGTATCCAGTTATTCAGCAGCCATTGTCGCCGCCGTTTTGGACATCGCTTTTTCACGCTTCGCGCATTCTGGTTGACGGGACTCTCGATCAGCCTCATGTGGCTGGGATTCTATCGCTATACAAGTGAACTACGCGATCACGCTTCCATTAATGGTGGACTCGTCCTCACCGTTTTAAGTGTGGTCCCCATTGTCTGGATGGTCTATGAAAATATCCGTGAAACGGACCTTTTCCACGGACTAGGCGGTTCGGCATTGCAATTGGCGTTGTTCTTCCCCGTGGCGCTCTATAGCCTCCCGCTGCTCCTAATCGCTATGGCAATTGTGCTTTTCGCATCCTTCAAAGCTGGTCCGGCGTGGCTCGTCGATCGCTAAGCGGCGGTTAGCCTTCCGCACCGGCGCCTTATTTCGCGCCGTCCCGCTCTCCACGCACCACACTTTGGAGCAATGCCCCCGGATCATCTGGCCAGTTCCAACAGAACAGGATCAGTCCCCTATGCGAATCGGGGCTGTCTGTACCTCTGACCGTATACCGGACGTCCATCATCATCTCAGCCGATCAACGTTCCGCATCCGGCCCGACATCGTTCGAACGACCATCGCTTCCCCGTACCGTGGGACCCAGCCGCACCGGTCCGGTAATTCGCTCTCGTTCCGTCGCATGCCTGTCCCGCTGTACCGGCATGGCACCCACGAAATAAGCCATATCAACCGCCAGCTCACGATCCTCACGCGCACTGGATCCCGCCATCGCAAAGGCCATCGCACGCCATGCGGCAAACACCCCGCCTTGTGCAACCCAACCCGTCTCGCGTTGCGCGTCGGCCGGGACGGCTCGCCAGAAACCCGGCGTCTCACCGCGCTCCATCATGTGCACGACCGCCGGTTTTGGAGACCGCTGTGTGACGCCGCGGGTTCGCCGAGAGGTCGCGTTCGCCTCTACACCATGCGCCCGAAGTCGCTCTGCAAAATACTCACGCCACCGCTGAAGATCGTTGTGACGTGGATTCAACCGGCGCCCGTCCGGTCCCCGAACTTGCACACTCAAATGCACATGCGGATGAGCCTCATCATCGTGCGCTGCAAAGACGTACGCGCGTCCGTCGCCAAACTCGAGTGCCGCAAAATCACGCGCCGCATCGCGCACGGCCTGCCGGTTCGTTCCCGGTGGCATCGATAGAAGGATATTGAATACTTCGCGGCGCGTGCTGGTGTCCGGTATGCCCCATCCGCCGAGCTGCCAGGTTTTCGTGAGGTCACGGAGTGCATCGACGCCGGAGATTTTGTCGCCGTTCTGATCTTCCAGATCGACCTGACCGTTACGCGAGATGTAACGAAGATGCCGGCGTACAGCTCCTATTCCCTGGGCACTAGACGCCTTGTTGGTGATCTTGACCATCACCTCCGGAGTGCGCTTCAGCGTGCGGGCCAATTGGCCGCGCATGCGCGCTGCCTCGGCCCGAATGCCCGCTCGTGAAAGCCGAGACGCCTTTGAATGCCTGAACGGCTCGTGAAATAGCCTATCACCCCAGTTCAGGAGCATCGCGTCGACGTAGATTTTTGGATACGGCATGTTATCGGCTCCATCGGTCGAGATTAGCGCGAACCACACCCGTGACAGCTCGCAGATGCGCGTCAATCTTTTCCCGGATGCCCTCAAAATCAGCCAACTCCTGGCACGTGAACCCCGCTCCACCACCGCGCGCAAGCTGCCCCAACGACCGGCTGATGACAGCAAGCTGCTGGTTCGACGCCGACAGCAAAAGCAGTTCCCGTGCTCCCAACTGCGGCTCCCCTGTCAGCTGCGCGCGGATCAGCGCCACGATCCACCGATTGCTGTGCAGGCCCGATGCTGCCGCCCGCTGCTCCACCACCATCTTCTCTGCGGCGGTCAACCGGATTTCGATACGACTGCGCGACTCTCCGACTATCGGCCGGGTCAGTCCAGATTCGATCTCAACAGGTCGATCGTCGGCCTCTGCGTTGACTGCGACAGCAATCAGCTGCCGTACGCCCTCGCCGACCGTCACGCCACGGCGCGCGCACCAGGCATCCCAGCGTGGCCTGACCGCGCCCAGTTCGACGCACAGGCGCTCACGGAATCTCACGGCTCACCCTAAGGTGCGGGCATTGACGGCTCGGCCGGCGCCCGTTCGACTTCGCGAGCGGGCGCACGCTCAGCAGCCGTGCGCATCCGACGACCACGACCCGAAGGCGCCTTTGCATCGAAGACCTTCGGCGGCGGCACCGGGATATCCTCCTTCCCGAAAGCGTCCAGCATGCGTACGGCGTGCTGCTGCACACGGGAAATGGACCGTTCGCTAAAGCCCTGTTCCCGCATCGCAGCGGTCAGGACAGCCAGGTGCAGCCCGCGTTCGTCATCCCCCCGCTGTGCGCCATGACCACGCTGCGGCACACGCTCTGCGACAGGCTGTAAATGCTCGTCGGCATAAGGTTGAGCCGCATCACCTGACGGCGTTTCGGCTCGCGACGTAGCTTGAGAAGCCACCCGTTCACGCTGCACGACATCCACCAGCCACGTATTCCGGTGCACGTCTTTCTCTTCCTCGCCCACCACGGCGCCATCGCCATCCAGAATCGGCACCTTGACAGTCACGAGTCGCTTGCCCAGATTTTCGAGCGTCACCAGTTGCCCGATCGCGGCCAGCGATTCAAGAACAGCACGCTCGAGATCCACGCCCCACACCACATGATCGACGCCCGCCTCGTCGCGGAACACCACGTAGTACGAGTCGCTGCGCGCGGGGTTGTGCTGATACGGCGCGCCTCCGTGCTCGCGCAGTTCCCCGACGTACCGCCGTGGCGCGTCCGGTTCGTCATTCGCAGTATTCCGGCTTTCCGGAACAGGCGGCGGGGCGTGGCTCTCCTTGCGCGTAGGCCCAGCAGGAGATGCGTCATTCGAAGCGGCTCGCGCACGCGCCTGCGGCGATGGTGATGATGCGTAACGTTCGTCTGTGCTCGCTCTCGAGCCAGCGACAGCTGTTGGCTCCGCCTTCAGACCTGCTTCAATGCGATTGTTCAGCCGCGCCTGCCGGGCGTCGGCGAGGCGAGCCAGATCCGCAGCCTTTGGCTCGTAGCCGCTTACCTCGATCCCGAGCAGCGTGGCCTGCAGCCACACCTCGCTACGGAACACTTTGTGTCCCGAAACGCGGATGCGTTCCCACGATTTGACATGCGCGATGTCGATCATCGACTCCACCACGTCCGGCCGGTTGTGCTCGGTGACGAGGTATGGCCCCAAATCCTCGAAAGCAAGCTGATACGGTGCCTCCTTCAGAAAATACTGATTGCCCGCCCGCAGATACCGTTTGCAGACACGCTCCGGTGGCTGGTCGAGCGGCACGTGGTCCGTACCGGTATACCGTAGCGGCACATCAGTGACCGGTCGCACACCAGGTCGCCGGGAGGCCCCGGCATCGTCGCGAATCGCCTGATCGCGTAGCCTCGTCCGCGCCGTATCGAACTCTCGGCGACGCCGCGCCAACATTGCTTCCAGTGCGGCCGAATTCAGCGCGTCATCACGGCCATCACCGCCTGATGGAGAAGCTGCGCTACCGACGCCTGGCACATCCTGCTCGATTACGTTAATGACCGGATCGGAATCCTGGGCCGAAGATATCTGTACCATGATGCAACCTCGTACGGTTCGGGGAAGGTCCGCGAATGGGTACCCCGACCGTGAAACGCTACCGATTGGGGTCTGCCGCCGGTTCAGGCGACGATGTGTGTTCCTTCGACCGCTCCAGCGCGGCAGCGCGTGCCTCTCTAATCCGAGCCCACGATCTCGCCTGCAGTTGATCGAGCATCGTCTCGAGATTCGGACTGAAATTCAGTTCTCGTGCGGACTTCTTCAGCGAACCGACCGTCCGTTCCAGCAGATCGCGCGCGCGATCCCACGGATAGACCTTCGATCGATCGCCGTCATAGCCGACCTGCACCTCGGCACCGTTCGACCGTGCGTTCCCGTCCATCCATTTCAGACGCTCGGAGGTGAACTCCATCTGGTCCTTCCGGTGAAACACGACGCTGCGCGTCGCGACCTCCTGGATCAGGTAGTGCTCAGTATTGAACACTTCACCACGGTACGGCCCTCCGTTCTCGCGCGGCGTTGCCATCCTGAGCGGCATGCCGAACCGTTGCCCGGCCAGTGCCTTCATCTCTTCGGGAACGTCACCCAATCCAAACAACGGCTCGCCGACCGGTGCACGCGTCGGCGCAAACCGTGGCAGAGTGCCAGCCGGGACGACCGGAGCAGTCGACCCTTCGCACGCAGGCGGTGCAGCAGATTCGGGCACCGCCTGTTTCGGCACGCTACGCTCCGATGACTGATGACGTCGATTGCCTTCGGTGTTGTCCACCGGGTTCTCTTTAGAGCGATCCATTTCTCCCTCCTCATTCCGTTCATTCATCTCACTCACCTGCACGTCGGACACGACATCTGTATCCCGCAATCTGTTCGCTCTCCCAAGGGACTGAAAGGCCACTTCACGCAGATGGTCGCCAACGGCATCGAAACCCGACAGTATCGCCATGTCGCTGAAATCGGTCGGCACCTTACCGTTGATACGCTTGTCGTTGGCAAAGACCGGCCACGCCAGATGCGCCATTGCACCTTCTGCCGCCCGCCGTGCATCCGAGTCACCTCGCCCTAGTTCGCCAAGCACTATCAGATCGCTATCGGGAAACCGCTCACGCAAGGAGGCGGCCACCTGGCCGAGATTCCCACTTGAAAGTGCCGCTGCCGCAAACCAGCCCGTCGCACGGTATGTGGACAGAGCCGTCGCCATGCCCTCACCGATCAGGATCGGTGCGAATGCCTCCTCCGGAGTAGGCGCCGATCCAGCCGTCCAGTACCCACCCTTCTTCACGCCCCCCGCCAGTGACGATTTCCGACCGTACTCGTCGATCAGTTCCAGCGTGGAGATCGCATTGATCCAGACGGGCACAATCAGGACACGCCCGACCAGCGGCTCCTCCTCGCTCATTGGCGCGTATCCAAGAAGCGAGCGCAGCTCTTGCGCATCCAGTTCACGTAAAGTCTCGACCGGATCGAGACGCTTGCGCGTCAGGTAAGGATGTTGCGGCCCCACTGGACGCGACCACTGCCAGAGTGCGTCCGCCTCGCGGGCCACCGCGACATGACGGGCCTGCCTGCGTTCTTCCTCGCGCGTGCGGCGCTCGATCACCTCGGGGGAAGGCACGGGGGCAGTTGCCATCCGGTCCGGGTACTGCGAACGCTTCAGATCGAAACCGTGCTGGCGCGCGAGCCAGAACAACGAGGCAAGGGTCTTGCCGCCTGATGCATCGGCTGAGCGCCACGTGGTGCGCGCGGCACGTTCGCTATAGTTACCAGCGGTGCGGCTCCACTCATCCCAGATCTCGAAGCCCTCGTCGCCGAATCCCTGCTTGAGCGCGAACGCCATGTCCACCCACGTCCCGTAATCGTCCGCAGGAATTACCGCCAGCGCTGCGCGGGCGCGCGCAGGCTCATCTAGATGTGGTGTGTTCATCGACCGCCTCCGTGGATCGGCGCAACGTGTGAGGGCACACCCCGCGCAGACGTTCGGCGGGGTCGCGATTGCTCAACTGGGGAAAGCTCCGCCGCATCGAGATCGGCAACCGACAGGCGGCAGGCGGCCTTCCGGACCCTTTCGGCAGGCACCCCAAGCAGCATAAAGTGCCTCTCCACATACGCCACGGCATCGTCTTCACTGATGTCAGCGAAGCTCGGCGGGAGATCGCGAGGATCCCATGCCTCCAATACTTCCAGATACTCGGCGGCTGGATTGATGAGCCCTGTGCCTTCCGGATCGATCTCGTCGGGCCGCAGATCGCGCAACCGTCGTTCGACCACGGCGCTGAAGCGCGCCAGATTCATTACTGGCACCGAGGGTGCCGCCATCACACGCGAGACAAACTCGGGATCGCACCAGTAGCAGATCTTGTCGGCCAGGATCGGTTTGGTGTTTTCGAGCACGATGATTTCCTTTTCGCGCCCCAGTTCCTTCAGTTCCTGCGGCAGCAGGAGTGGCCGTCGCTGCTCGGACACGCTTTCGCTCGATCCACCGCGACCACCGAAGATCGCGTTCGAGCGGCTAACGCTGTGTGACTGGTCGGTAAACGTGCCGAGCATCTCGGAATACTCGTTCGCATCCTTCTGCTCACGCGGCGCGTAGAGAATCTGCATCGCGTGATTGGTAACGAAGCTGCGCGCATCGGAACGGCCGTAGACAGATTCGAGTTGCGCGATCGACTGGACGATAGACAGCAGGCGCAGGTTATAACCCGACATGTAGGCAACTGCCCGCGCGATGATGTGGATTCTTCCGATCGCCGTCATTTCGTCAAGCAGGACCAAGCACTGGAATTTCAGCGTGGGATCGGCCTCGGGCAACTGCTTCGTATTGAGATTGACGAGTTGCGAGAACACGAGATTTACGAGCAGCGCAGCCTCCGACAGATGGTCGGGCGTGATGCCGATATAGACCGACATGCGGCGTTTGCGCACATCACGCAGATCGAAATCGTTAGCGCTCGTCGCCGCATCGACGATGGGATTAGCCCAGATTGTCAGCGGTGCATTGAAGGTCGCGAGAATGCTGGCCAGCACCTTATCGTCGTTCGAGAGAAAACGGTTCAGCGCATCGACACACGGTCCAGTCAGCAGACTACGATGCTGAACGAGTGCTCGCTGAAGGTAGGCTTTCACTGGCATGCCATTTCCCGAAGACTGCCGCAACACCTCCCCCATCGTGACCGGATAATCGTGAGTCGACGCTCCCTTGCCAGCGCGGCGCGCATCACGCCACTCGCACAGCAGCAGCACGATGCCAAGGAAAAGATTCCTGGCCTGATCCTTCCAGAAATCGTCGTGCCCACCAGGCGGATAGAGGGCGTAACCGATCGCGAGAATTTCACCAACGCGGAACAATCCATCCGAGATCGCCGACAGCGGGTTGTACCGATGCGTGCGACAATCTTCCGCGAACGGGTTGAATAGATAGACGTCCTGCCCGCACGCATGCCTGAAACCCGCGGTGATGGCGTGATTCTCCTGCTTGACGTCGAGTACTACCACCGAATCGGGGAAACTGAGCAGATTCGGGATCACAATGCCAACGCCCTTGCCCGAACGCGCTGGCGCCGCCAGCAGGACGAATTGCTGACCGGAGAATCGCAGGTAACGTCCACGCCAAACACCAACAACAATGGCAGGCGCCGGATCCATGCTTGCGCGCGTGTTCATAGCAGCCCCGCATCGCGAATTTCCGCGTCGCTGGCAAACCGCGCACTGCCATAGAGGCGCCGCCGGCCGGACCGCTCCCACAGAGCATGCAGGCCGAACGCCGGCCCACCGAACGCCAGCAAAACGCCGAAGATAGCCGCACCGGCCAATCGCCGGCCATCACTCGGCATCAGACCGTCGTGTCTCGCGAGTGCCGCGTCGAGCCACCCCCACAAGCCGGCATGCAAGGGATTGATCCGTAGGCTCGCGTAGAGGAAGAACGACGCCAGCCAGAGCGCGGCGACCAAGCCTCCGAGCAGGATTGCCAGCACGGTCACTGTGATGACGGCCATTCGTACTTGATGGGACACGAAGAGAGATAGCTTCGCCATGACCGTTCTCTCCTACGCAAACGCCGCCCGGACCCTACGAACCGGATCGAACCAGATTTCGGTCATGCCCCAACGCTTACCGGTCTGTTCACCTGCCCCGTTGAAAATCGGCTGCACTTCCATGTGCGCGACGATATCGATGGTGAGAAAAAGCAAACGCTTCAGCGCGGCATCGTCGTAGGCCACAGCCTCGGGGTGTTCCTTCGCCATCAGTGCAAAGCGCTCAATCGCGACCGTCGCATTCGAGGCGTGATAGCTCGTAATCGAACCAGCGTGCCCTGTCGTCAGGAGCTTGAGGAAGTCGTAGGCTTCAGCGCCGCGCAGTTCGGCCAGCAGCACGCGATCAGGGCGCATGCGCATCGTGCTCGCGATCAGATCGGCCGGCGTGACGCGCGCCTGACCTTGCCCGCCCTTGCTGTACAGCAGGTGCACACAGTTTTCGATGTGCCGGATAAAAAGCTCCCGGACATCCTCGATCGTCACGATCCGTTCGGTCCGCGGGATAAAGCGGGAAAGGGTCTTTATGAAACTGGTCTTGCCACAACCCGTGTTACCGACGATCACGATATTCAGCCGCCCAGTGACGGCCAGTTCAAAGAATGCGCCCCAATCCCGCGCCTCCAGGCACTGCACGAGTCTGCTATCCCCGGGCCGCAACAAAGGCAACGCAGCGTCGAGCCCGTTTGGGCGATGCCATACCGTTTCGTCGAACAGTCCCTCGTCACGGTACGTGTCGATGGTCTTTTCGTCCGCGGACGGCCGACGGATTGTGATCGAGACCGTGCGCGGCGGCACAACCGGCGGCACTACAATTTGGATCCGTGCGTCACCCGGCAACAGCGCCGAGAGCACAGGATGCAGGGCTGAAACCTCTTGGTTCGTGAGCGTGGCCACTGCCACCGCAAACGACATCAGGCGTTCGAAATCGAGCTCCCGATAGTCGTGACCATGCCAGCCGCGATGTGTCTCGACCAGCACGCGCTGTGGCCGGTTGATGACGAGTTCGGTCACATCCGCATCGTCGAGCAGCGGCGCGAACGGGCGCATCAGCTCCCGCACCGACGCATCGTCGGGCAGGCGCGCCAGCACGGCGTCAGTTGCCCGATTCGATCTGTCCGTGCAGGCATTCATGGTGCAAACTCCGGCTGCAGCGCATATACCGAACCGAAATCCAGATCGCGCGCGATCACGATCGTGAACTCCGCGCCCTGGTTCTTGGTCAGCGTCGGCGGGATGTTGATCGTGCTGTCGAGCACTCGCGTGGCCATGTCGTTGCCCTGCTGCTGCGTGTTCGCGTAGACAACCGAACCGTTGCTGTTCCCGCCGCGTGTGGCTAGATAACCGATCGCATCCTGGGTGATGCCAAGCATCACCGCGGCGCCGACGCGTGGCCTCCAATGATTGTCGACAAAGCCATCGATGCCCATGCGCCCGAGCGCATCGGCTACTGGCGAATCGATCTCGACCGTCACGCCTAACGGCGTCCTGACCAGTGCCGACAAGACGAAGATCCGTTTCTGGCCCGGCGAAAGGTTCGAGCGGTACTCACTGTTGATCTGCGAGCCTCGTTCGATCAGCACTACCCGGCCATCGTCGGAATACACGTTCTTCGTCACCGTGCAGGTAGACATGCCCGCATCGGTGGAATCGAACGCCGTATCGCCCACGCAATCAATCTTGGCGCCCTGCGCGAGCATGAAGCTGCGATTCCCCAGCATCCCAGCGCGCACGCGCGGTGCGGCGGTCGGCGACAGCGCCTGCGCCAATGCGCCGCCTGCCTGAGCCAGCCTCTCTCCTGATGGCTCGATTCCACCAGAGACAGTGGCCACGACCGACGAGGCAACACCCGAAACCTCGGCCGCCGCGTCCTGACTGCCCGCGCCGCCTACTGCGAGCAACGGGGCATCGTAATAGCTGCGCCGTGCCCCGATGTGCACGGCGCCGACCGGCTCCGGTGCTGTGCCCGGCCCCGGAACCTGTACGGGACGCACGGCAATGGCGCTTGCAGCAAGTGGCGCGACGGCGGCCACACGCACCGCGGGGGCGGGACCATCCTTGAACACACGCCCCTGGGTCGACGCATCGGCCACCGCATCGCGGTGCGCCTTCGCATCTGCGTCGTGACGCGCAAGGAAACCATGCACGGTCCACACCGCGCCGGCACCGACCATGAGAACGATCACAATCGGCGTCAGCCACCAGGCACGCGGGCGAGCTCTGCGGTATTGGCCCAGCTCCGGCATGCCACGGTCCGCGCCCATCCCTGGCGAATTGATACCGCCCATTTCCAGACCGGACTGCGCACGATCTGACGGGCCATCGGGCTCGATCGTATTGCGAGGCGTATCGTCATTCATCGCCGTGACTCCGCAAGACGCGTTTCACGCCGCTGGCAGTCGTGCCGCCTTGGGGCGGGACGCCATCCATGTCACAAGCGTCGTTCCAGATTCCGACAACTTCGTCCGCGAGCCGCAGCACAAAGCGCTTCGCGACCTCGTGCACGACGATCGTGTCGCCCTGCACGTGTTTGTCCACAACGCTCTCCGTACCGTCATCGGCCACCCGGAAAACCGCCGGCATCCGCCGGTTGTTCGGGATACGGAGGTAGGTGAACCGTCCGTCGTCCCACGCCGCCGTCGGCGCAATGTCGTCGGAGTGCGGTATCACCTCCATCGTGTAGTGGGCATTGCGCACCACAGGTGGCTGCGCGAGACGTTGCTCAACCAGCGCGGCATCAGTGTTCGCGCGTGCCAGCGCCTTCGCTTCATCCGGATAGGTGAAGGTCACCCGGTACATCACGTCGTGGTTGCCGAACTTTGCCTTGAGCGGCAATACCATCAGATCGAAGCTGTAGCTGCGGCGGTCGGTACGAATCTCCAGATTCGAATCGTGCGCAGCGAGTTGCGGTTTCAGGTACACGTCGTGATCGCCTTTGTTCGCCACAACCTGCCAGCCGTCTCGATCGCCAGGCGCTACCACCTGGATCTGTTCGTGCGGGTCGAGCGCGATATGCGTGGCAATGCCCCGCTGCGCCTGAATACGCACGACATCGTCCGGCTCGTACACCACCTGCCGCACGCGCGAATCGCCGAACCAGCCCGGCAAATCGGCAGCGCTCGCGGTGTGAGCGAGCAGCAGGCCCACCAGCGCGACACCAGGAGCGAGCGCTTTCATGGGTTGCCTCCCGTCGTCGAGGCTGGAGCTAGAGAGGCAGACGGCGGCGTGTATTCGAGATCACGGCTGTAGGCTGTCACCTTGAACCCGAACGGATTGGCGATCGCAACGCTCTCGCGCGTGAATACGGGTGGCCGGTAAGTAAAGGCGAGCGTGATCACGAAGCGCTGCGTCGGCTCCGCGTTCGCGACCCCGCTCCTGAACGACGTGCGCTCGATGTGCACGACGGCATGCCCGGGTTGATCGGGCGGCAGCGTGGTCGAGAGAATGTGGATGCGCCGCTCGATGCCCGGCCCCAGTTGCCGGTCCAGTGCATCCGGACCGCCATAGATGCTGCGAAAATCGCGCGCAACCACGTCATCGCTCATGACAAGCACGCTGTCGTAGTCCATCTGCAGCAGCCCCCAGTCATACCGCTCGCGCGAACGCACATATGCCTCGACCCAGTGCTTATCCTGGATATCCTTCGTGCGTACGTGGCGGGCATCCAGTACGTCGATCACCTGGGATTCGCCGGTCAGGCGATCGACCTCGATCGGTAGCGGCACGACACGATAGAACGGCACCATCAGCGCAAGCGCCGCGGCGCTCAATACGGCGACCGCAAGCGCCGCATAGGCGACATGCCACGCGCGCCGCTCGGATCGCTCCTGCAGGTAGGTCAGCGATGCCTCGATATCGAGCACGCGCCCATAGTCGTGCGGTGCGCTCATGATCGGGCTCCTGCGCCCGACGACACGGGCAGAGCTTGGGAAGCAGGCGCTGCAGGTGCCGGGAGCACAGAAGTTGGGACTTCAGGCACCGGCAGAATGCGGTTGACGGGCACGCGGTGCAGACCGTCCGGCAATACGGGCTTTGACGGCCCGCTGCTGCAGGCCGCCAGACTCCAGGCTAGGCACCCCGCGAGGACGATGGAGATAAGCGCAGGCATGGCATCCTCCTCAGTTCCCGAACGATGCAGGCGCCATCTGGTCCTGCAATCGGGCCGTGTTGCCAGCCCGGGTCAGTGCCAGTTCACTTTGTTGCTCGGCCACGAGCTTGTCCTCGGAATCGGCCAGCATCCGGAAGAGCTGCAGCTTCGTCATTTCGTTGCCGACCGTCGTGGTCTCAGCCTGGATACGTGCCTGCAACTCGGCCACCCCCTTGGGGTCCTGCGTCACGTCGATCTGTTGCATCAAGCTCTGGATCTGGTTCAGCTCACGCAGTTCGGTCTGGTACGCCTGAAGGCCGAACGCCTTGTCCTGAAACGGCTTGTTCAGCGTGCGCTGGCATACCTGCTGGTCAATGCCGGTCTGGTCCTGGCAGTTGTAGATCTGGTTCGCCGAGCGCAACTCCTGGGCGCTGCCCGTCAAGCCCGCGTAGCCACCGTTCTGGATCGCCGTATAGACGCTCTGCCAGTTCGAAGGCAGCGAGCTGGCGACGACCGGATTGCCTAGCAGCGCACCGAAGCCACGCGTGCCGACCGTCGACTGATAGATCTGGATTTCCTGCTGCACCTCCTGCTCAAGCCGGGCAACCGTCGCGATAGCCTGCACCACGTTCTGCGCGTCGAACACCGGAATGCCCTGTGCATGAGCGCCGGAACAGAGCACCACCCACACGATCGCGGCCCTCGCCAATCTGGTTTGTCCTGTCATGGTCATCACCTCACATTCATTCGCCCTGCCGACCCAGGTTTGCGCGCGCTGCGCGCTGGTAAGCGGGCATGGGTCCGTTCGCCGAACCCCCTCCGCCTGATCCGCTGTAGCCGCCACCACTTGAGCCGGTGCGGTTGCGAATCTTTCCGCCAGGCGATGAGCCGCCACCGCTGGGAGAAAACGCCTGAGCGAGTGCGCCGGCCATACGTCGTGCGGCAAAACCCGCCACGAACGCGCCAAACCCGGACAGCGTGGCCCCACCGGAAAGTCCCGATGCAACCGATGGCAACTGCCAGCCGACCATGGCGAGAAAGACCCCGGTTGCGAACAAGCCGATCGCTGCTGCACCCGCCGCGGCATTGTTGAGAGCAGCGGTAATGCCCTGCATCACAGCCGACGGATCTGCACCGGGGGAAGCACTAGTGGCATTGAGGGGAGTTAGATCGGCAGAGAATGCCGTGAGCGCCATGCCGAGAAAGGCGGCGACGAGCACTTGCAACAAGGCGTAATTGGTGACCTTCGCGGTCCAAGCCTCGAAGAAGCGCGCGGTTGGGGCAAATGCCGCGCAGGCAATGAAAATAGGACCAAGCCCAAGCACGAGATCGAGCAGCATCCTCGCCATCGCCACTTCGAAGGCGAGGACGATGAGGAAGATCGAACCACCAAGTGCGGCGATGATCCCGCACAGGAAATCGCCGATGGCGGCGGCAAGTCCACTGACACTGATCCCCTCGTGCGTCGCCTTGTCGAAATAGGCGTCCATCACGAGGTCGATCTGCTGGTCGTAGCAATCGAGCGTCTGGTAGATACTGGTCGCGCTCTGCGCTGTCACGCTGCCGCCGTTGACCGACCCGCATCCTGAATTACCGCCGCCCGACGTATTAGCCGCGTTCTGGATCGTCTGGGCAAGCCCGGCCGTTGCACCATTGATCGCCGTTACGACCCGCTGCTGGTAGATGCCGGCGCTCAGCGCAAACACGAGCGTGATGGCGACCTTTAGCCCCCGCCAAGCAAACGCCGGGACAGCTTCGTGGGCTTCGCCCCGCACCACTGCCAGACCGTAGGCGACAACCCAGATCGTAACGGCCGTGGTCACGACCGGCACGAGCGCGCTGGACAAGGCCGATGACACGTTCGTGATGTAGGTGGACATACCATTTTCGAGAGTGCCACCTACCGCGGTGAAGAGGCCGCTCATCGCACACCTCCCGCTTCCGGGGGAAACGGCGAACGCAGTCCGCCGTTCGCCGTGCGTCGCCGGGCAAGCTGCTCGTGGAAAACCGGCAACCAGTCTTCCGGTGCATCGCCCACCTGCGCACGGATCGTGTCGAGAAGCTCGACGTTATCGGTCGTACCCGACAGCACGTCGAGTACGTCTCCGAGGCCAGCGAGATCAAGCCGCCCAATTGCAGAGCGATGACCCTGCTTGACCAGGAACAGCCGACTGTTCTCGCCGAGATTGCGCACGATGTTGAATTCGGCTTCGGTCAGCTTGAAACCACAAACGTAATCGTCGTAATCGGCCCGTGGGTTCGGCAGGAAGAAGAACGTTGCGCTCTGCTCGATCAGCGCACTGGCAACCTCGCTGCGCAGTACGTCCGCAGGCGATTGCGTATCGAAAATCCCGAGGCCATTCTGCTTGCGGATCGTCTTCTGCTTGTTCTTCACAAAATCGGTGAAAACGGGATCGGAGAGACGCTTCCAGAATTCGGTCATCACGTAGATGAAGCGCCGGCCGTCGATCAGATTTTCGGTCAAGTGCAACAGGTACATCGTGACCGGCGTCGAGACCTCCGCATCGTCAAGCAACTCGGTATCGTCGAATCCGAACAGTCCCGAGCAGGCGAGATCAATACGGTCGGTCGGGTTATCGAATACCCAGCCTAGACGCCCGCCCGCGCACCATTTGGCGAGGCGAGCATGGAGGCTGTTCTCACCCACGGTCGGCAGGAGTTGCCGCACCATGGAAAGCCGTCGCAGCGGCTTGTCCATGCGGGCAACTTCCCGTACGGCGCGCGAGATATCGAGTTCGTCCCTCGCGGGCAGAGGCACGCCGATATCGACGAGCTTGCTCACGAGCCTTTCCCAGAAGTGGAGCACAGCCTCGGTTGGTTCCATCTGGAACGGGTTCAAACCGGTCGGCTCCCCTCGGCGGAACACGGTGTATATGCCGCCCATCGCGCGGATCGCGATCTCGGTACCGCGATCCTTGTCATACAGCACGGCAGTGATGCCGTACTTCATCGCCATTGCGAGTAGGAACAGCTCAAGCACTGTCTTGCCCGCGCCGGCCTGACCGATAATCTGGGTGTTGGCGAGCGCCTTCTCGTCGAGCGAGTCCTTCTTGTCGGGCGTGACGTGGAAGTTCAGATAAAGTGGCTGACCACTAGGCGTCTTGACAATCGTGATCGCCTCACCCCACGGATTACCATCACGCTTCCCCGTCGCGAAGTTATGCAGGCATGCCAGTCCGCAGAAGTTCCGCGACGTAAGCTTGGCCTCGCGCGGCCTGTAACGCCAGTTGCCTGGCAGTTGCGCGAACCACGCCGCGTCCGCAACGAGATCGATGAGTGCCGTCTGAAAACCCGCGTCGGCCAGCTGCGTACGCGCCTTCGCCACACTTTTCGAAACTTCATCCAACGTGTCGCCGAGCACAGCGAGCGAATAATGGTATTCGCCCAAGACGAAGTCTCCGTTGATCAGGTCGTTAAGCGCCCCTTCCATCGCCTCTACCTGGGACACGGCAACATCCTCGCCGGCAATCAACTGGTTACGCTGGCGCTCCAATGCCTCTTTCGCGCTCGGCTTGTCGAGGACGGTGAAGCTCTGCGTCTCGATGTACTCAAAGTCGCCGTACAGCAAGCCGTTGATCATTCCGGGCTCTGTGTCCTCCGGGTAGTCCTTCAAGTCGAGCATCGCGGCAAAGCGGGTCGCGGCCGGCATGCGGATCTCGATCTTCTCGGCCCCAACAAAGAGGCGCGACGTTGGCAGCCCCTCACGGATCGGGCCAGCCGGAACCGGCTCGGGCTCCCATGCGGCGTTCACCAAGTAGCCAAGCAGTTCCAGCGTCGACGAATATCGGCGCGGGCGCCTGGTATAGCTGCCCTGTCTGACATAAACGCCGAGCGCGACGGGATCGTAGGGCTTCAGACTCGATTCGACCTGGGCGGCCAGTTCTGCCATCGCCTTCAGTGCGTCGTGCTGATCGCGGCGGATATCCTCGCGCGTGCGGCGCGCAGCACGGCGAAAGGCGCGACCGAGCTTCGTGCGGTTCGGCCGGTAAACAACGGTCAGATACAGCTCGTTGGCCATCATGCGATAACCGGAAAAGCTCGCGTAATAACGCGTCGCCAGCTCCTGGCAGAAGCGGTTGCCGTAGGGCATCGCGAAGTGATCCGACACGCGCCGGCGCAAGCGATGTGACCAGAGCGCTACGTGGCCGCCCGCGAGCCCGCGCACGAGTTGGTTGAATCCGTCGTGCCGCGCGAGGATGTTGGCGGGATCGGCTGCCTCGAACGCGATGCCGGCGATCCTCCAGATCTGCAGGTAGTCGCCCTCGCGTGTTTTGATAACGTGGTCCGTCACATGCGTCGAGTACGGGATGTAACCCGCAAGTGGGACTTCGCGGTTCGCCAGGGCGACGAGTTGGGGTTCGGATGGCATGTCACGCCCTCCTTTTCAGGCGAACGGGCACGTAGGCATGCGCCCCCCAATACCAGCGATTGCCCTGACCGAGCACCATCCGAAGGCGCAGCGCGTACTGAGCGAGGCGCTGATCGTCGTAGCGCGTGATCACACGCATCGCGACGAACACCGGAATCATCAGGAAGAGGATGGCGACGCCCAGCGGGGGACTCGCTAGCAGCGCCCAGACGGCCGGAATCAGCATGCCGCCGCCGACCATCAGGAACGGCACAAGCGGTACGCCCCACAGCATCGCAGGACGGGTGCAGCCTTTAAAAACGGGATCCTTGAGAGGGTTCATGATTTGACTCCCAAGGATCAGCTTGTCGGGATCAGCATGCCGGCGATCACCGTCGCACAGCCGACGAAGAGTCCGCCGATGAAGACGTTCGCGATGTCGCCGAACCTGGCGTGCTGGAACATCATCCGGAAACCCGCCCAGATGATGGAAATCGAGCAGATCACGCCCCCGACACCGAGCAGAGTTGTCTGGATTGTGTTCAGCAGCGTATTGACTTGCGAGAGTTGTGCCCACGCCGGTGTCGAGAGCAGTAGCGTCGAAATTGAAACGGCAAGTTCCTTCGCCAACTGACAGTCAAAGACGATACGGCACAAATACGAGCGCTGACGATATATTTTTATATGTATTCCTAAATACATGATTGACTCCTTTTCGCCTACTGTCTGCCCGCCATTACCTGAATCGCGGCTTAGAACACCACCGCGCTACCCTCCGACTCACCTTCCCGCTCATCCGTCAACGCATGGTCTCGATCGAGCAACAGCGGTCGGCGAACCACCGGATGCGGCCGGAAGGGGCTAGCAGACATTCCGGAATTGACGGGCAACACCGGGATCGGTGCGATAGAAGGAACGGTGATCGGGAACATCGGAACGGGCTGCTGCGCGTTCTTTATCACGCGTTGTACGTAACCCGTGCGAAATCCCGTCGAAAAATCGCCACTCCCATAGCAGGACAGACCTGCCCGAAGCGCCGCCTGAGTATCGGTCTGTGCACGATGTGCGGACATGAAACAACGTTGAAGAATGGTGGCGCCAACAGCGAGGTTGCGACAGGGCTCGAATGCGTTTTGCTCCGTCAACCCGTATGCGCGCCAATTAGCCCGGTTTACCTGCGCGAGCCCTACACTAAAATTCCAGCCGGCCGCTTCGAGTGCGCGCATTGTGGCGATCGCTTCGACCAAATTCGACGGTTGCCGCAGCAGCCGACCACGCACGACGCCAATCGCGAAGGGGTTGAATCCAGACTCGGTGCGCACGAGCGCCGCCATTGTGATCGGGTCGATTTGCTGCGCGCATTGCTGGGCAAGCGTCATGAAGTCGAGCGGCATTTTCAGTGCCTCCCGCCGAAGCCGTTCTCCTGCTGCTCCGCTTGCTGCAGGAAAAGCGCTGCGGACCTTGTCGGGTTGTAGGACACCTGCGCGCTCCCGGCACCATAGAATTCGGTGATTGTCGGCGCCTGCCCTCTTACGCCCCACCAGACACGGGTATAGAGCTGGTCGCCGATGTCGACATTGATCGCGCCGGAAGCGCCACATAGCAGTTCACTCTGCTCCGCCCCGCCCCAGTACAGCAGGCCTTCACGGCAATAACCACTGCTTGCAAAGGTGTTGGCCGCAAACGTTCCCTGCGAGCTGCCAGCACCGAAATTGCAGGTCGGAAACGGATCGCCGTGACGCAATGCCCGCCATAGTCTCTCGATCGGCGGCACGCATTCGCTGTACTGCTCCGGGCCACCGGGGTTCGACAGGCACAGAATTACCTTGCAACCCCAGTCGTCGGCAAGAGTGATTCCCGAGGCAAGCGCGCAAGCGGCAATAAGCGCGAGCGCAGCGAAGGACCGGTAACTTGCGGCGTGTCGTATCAAAGCAGCTCCCATTTCAGGCCTCCACGTCGCAGGCAATTTCATCGAGACGCAAGTACCCGGTCAGCGCCTCGAAACAAGCCAGCATGGTCTGCCATGCCCTACGCGCAGCCGGTTCCCTCCCGACGACCTCCCCCAC
>NZ_VOSW01000091.1 GCF_009690905.1 Paraburkholderia madseniana | reverse complement strand
CCCAGATGCCGTTCACCATCTTGATCACCGAGCGACCGCCACTCGTCGAACCAAGCGACGTCTGGCTGCTCTGATAACCAATCCCCGCATCGACGATCCCGTACAGCGTCACACTGCTCTGAGCGTGTGCGCCGAGGGCGACCAACCCAAGGGCCGAGGTTGCTATTACCTTTTTCATTTCTGCTCCTCTGTAAAAAACTTATTTGTCATATCTGGCAGTGCCACACCGGCGCCGACTTTTAATCAAGCGTTCAAAACACCGGGTGACCATTGATCAGGCTAGGCAACCACGTCGAGAACATCGGTACGTACGTCACGATGTTGATCGCGCTGAAGATAGCCAGGTAATAAGGCCACGCCACCTTGGTGGTTTCACCTATCGACACATTGCCGATCGCGCAGCCGATGAACTGCACCGACCCGATCGGCGGATGCACGAGACCCAATGCACAATTCAGCAAAATCATGATCCCGAACTGAACGGGGCCGACGCCGGCATGCATCGCCATCGGCAGGAACAGGGGCGTGGTGATCAGGATGTGCGCGGCCATGTCGACGAACGTGCCGAGGAAAATCTGGATGATGTTGATGTAAAGCAGCATCAACCATGGCAAGCTCGTTGCCCCATCGAGCATGTGTTCGATGGCGTCGGGAATCTCCAGATAGGCCATCTGATAGCGCAGCATGTTCGACACGCCGATCAGCAGCAACACCACGCCAGTAGTTTTAGCGGCCTTGGACAGCGCATGAAAGAGCTTCTTCATCGTCATCGTGCGATAAATGACGATCGTCAGCACTAGCGAATAAGCCACTGCGATAGCGGCGGCTTCCGTCGCTGTAGCAATACCCTTGGCCACGCAGACCAGAATGATCGCGATCACCATCAAACCGGGCAATGCACCCAGAAACGTGCGGGCCACCGCGAACCAGCCAGGAAAGCGCTGCAATTCGGTCGAGCCGTCAGGGCGGCGCGGATAGCCGAACTTGACCGCCTGCCAGTACGCGGCGATGAGCACGAAACCCATCACCCACAGCACCGGCAACAGACCAGAAAACAACAGATCGCCGATCGACACGCCGCTCATCGGGTGACCGTTCAACGTCCCGGTGATGCCTTGGGCCGCGAACGCATAGATGATCATGTTCGTCGAGGTGGGCATCAGCGCGCCGGCCAGCGACGAATGGGTTGTCACGTTGACCGCATAGGCCGCGCTGTAGCCTTCGCGCTTCATCAGCGGAATGACGACGCCGCCCATGGCGGAGGTGTCTGCCGTCGGCGAACCGGACACGCCGCCGAACAGCGTGCACGCGACCACGTTAGCCATGCCGAGCCCACCGCGGAAATGGCCCACCGTGGCCTGCGCAAAGCGCAGGATGCGGTCGGCGATACCGCCGTGCAGCATCAACTCGCCGGAGAAAATGAAGAACGGGACCGCGAGAAACGAAAACGCGTTCATTCCCGAAATCATCGACTGCATGGCGGTAGCCGCCGGCAACCCCTCATACAGATACGTCAGGACGCACGAGAGTCCCAATGCGAACGAAACAGGAACCCCGAATACGAGGAAAACGAGGAAACTAACTGAGAGGATGGCAAGTTCCATGATTCTTCTATTTTTGTTTCTGTGCGAAAAGCCCCAGCAGGTTCTCGAACGAGAACAGAGCGATGCAGGCGCTAGCAATGACCGGAATCAAATATCGAAGCGCTTCCGGAAGGCCCAGGATCGGGATCTTGTCGTCCATCGTCGTCTCCGCCATCTGCCAGCAGCCGAAGAAAATCGCCACGGCCAGCACGATCAGGCAAATATGCTGGAACGCATGGGCGATCGTCTGGCCTTTGGGCGGCAGCTTCTTGACTAGCGAGTCGAGCCCAATGTGGCCGCCCTCGCGAACTTTGAGCGCGGCGCCGAACATGGCGATCACAATCACCAGCAGGAGGGCAATGGGTTCGACAAAATCCGGTGCATCGCTGAAGACATAGCGCATCACGACGCTATAAATCACCAACAGGCACAGCGTGGCGAGACTCGCCGACGCCACGACCACCAGCACGCGGAAGAGAAAATCGTTTGGGCGTTTCATGAATCTCATTGACCCCATCCTTGCATACGGCGGACTTATATTTGATCTTCAGGAATCCTGCCAAGCCTCACCGGCTCAGGAAACCGCACCGTGGGAAAAACCGGCAGCCCGTGCTGCACGGCCCTTCCCCACCGCGTTACGTCCAAACTTATTTGACTGCCTGGATTTCGTCGACGAGCTGCTTCATTTGCGGCGTCTTTTCATACTTCGCCCAAACCGGCTGCATCGCCTTCACGAAAGCAGGACGGTCGATCTGCGACGCGGTAACGATCGTCGCGCCACCCTTGGTGACCGTCTTTGCCGCGTCGCTTTCACGCGCGGTCCACAGCTTCGTGTAGTAAGGCACGGAGTCAGCCGCCGCCTTCTTGATGATGTCCTGTTCCTGCGGCGTCAGCGTGTCCCACACCTTCTTGGAGAACACCAGCACTTCCGGCGTCATCGAATGCTGGGTTTCGGAATAGACCTGCGCGACTTCGAAGTGCTTGGTCTCTTCGTACGACGGCAGGTTGTTTTCCGCGCCATCCACCAGACCCGTCTTCAGGCCCGTATAGACTTCGGCGAACGGCATCGGCGTCGGCGTGCCGCCCATCGCCCTGATTTCGTCGACCATCAGATCCGACGGCTGCACGCGCACCTTGAGGCCCTTCATATCGGCGGGCGAATGGATGGCCTTCTTCGCGTACATCGAGCGCGCGCCGCTCTCATAGAACGTCAGCGCGATCATGCCCTTCGCCTTGAAGGCGTCGAGAATCTTCTGGCCTTCCGGGCCGTACATCACTTTGCGGAAATGGTCGATGTCGCGAAACAGGAACGGCAGCGACGGAATCATCGATTCAGGCACGATCTCGTTGAATGCGGCACCGTTGGCGCGCGCCATGTCCAGTGCGCCGATGCGCACCTGATCGATCGTGTCGTTTTCGGAACCCAGCGCGCTGTTGCCGAAGACCTTCACGGAATCCTTGCCACCGGTTGCCTTGCTGATTTCTTCACCCATGTATTTCACGGCCATATTGGTCGGATAGGTGTCGCCATGCACGTCCGACACCCGGAACACGCGCGCGTGTGCCGACACGGTGCTGAATGCCAGCACGGAGGCCGCGACAATCATCGAAACACGGGAAGAGGCAAACTTGTTTTTCATCGTGACATTCCTTGAAATTAGATCATCCGGATGCGGAGGACCGCTTGCGAAGGACCGCTTTCGCGGGGTCGCTCACGGAAGGCCGCTCACGGATGCGACATGGTTTTGATGCGTCTCCCGGCTCCACGCACGCAACCCCTGTGGGTAGCGAGCGGTTTGCCGTGCTGGCCTGTTCTACTTCCCCGGCACAGATGCTCAGCACTCCTGTCAGACAACTCGACTTCTTTGCTTCGACTGCTTCGGCATGAATCCCGCGCGCGTTGGTCATGCGCGTAGAGAACACTGGCCTCTTTGTCCGGGAGCCCAAAGCTATCTCGAAAGGAATTTGTTTGGGCTCATATGTTGTACGACGACATATGAAGTCTATAAAACGTGGTTTGAGTTGTACAGCCGGTATTTACCCGCACGACAGCGGGTTGGACGTAAGAGTTTCCGGGTCAAAATCCAACATAAAAGCCATGCCAGAAGGGAGATTAAGCAAAATCCCCACATCGCGGATTTATATTTTTCGTAGAGAGGAAGATGACCCGAAAGTGGCATTTTTGCCACTATGTTGTACGACAAGTGATGAATAAAAGGCTGCGACTGTTGGGCGCCGACGTGCTAATTCCCCGGCGCCCCACCTCATTCACGTCGCTTATTCAGAGTTCGCCCGCGTATTCGGGCTCGGGCAACCCGGTCACGCCGGGCCGAACGGCGAACAGGTGGCCGTCGTGTTCACTCGCGCCCGTCGCGGGACGGATCGACGTCACGAACAGCGTGTCCAGATTCCGGCCGCCGAACGCGCACATCGCGGGCTTCACGGCTGGGACGGCAATCTGCCGATCGAGCTTGCCTTGCGGTGTAAAGCGCAGCAAGAGGCCGGCGTCGTTTGCGCAAATCCAGTAGCAGCCGTCGGCGTCCACGGCCGCGCCGTCAGGACGCCCGGCGTAATCATGCAGGTCAGCGAATACGCGCCGATTGCGCGGCTCGCCCGCTTCGATGTCGTAATCGAACGCCCAGATTTGCCGGCGCAGAGGATGCGAATCCGACAGATACATCGTGGCGCCGTCCGGCGACCACGCCAGACCGTTTTGCGTGATCAACGCTTCGACAACCGGCGCCGACAACAGGCCGCGCTCATCGAAGCGATAGAGCGCGCCCGCAGGATTTGCCGCTGCCATGTCCTGCACCATCGTGCCGGACCAGAAGCGCCCTTGCCGATCGCAACGGCCATCGTTGAAGCGCATATCGTCGAAGGCGAAGCGCGGCGCGGCGAGCTTTCTGCCCGTCACCTTCATCGCTTCGCCGCGGGGCGCGCCTTCAGTCAGCGTGACCGCAAAGAGCCCCGTCTCACAGCCCGCCAGCACCGTGCCGCGATGATCGAAAGCGATGCACGCCACCTTCTCCGGCAATTGCCACTCGGTGCGCTCAGCCGCTTCGAGCCGCAGCCGCACGATCTTTTGCGCAGGAATATCCACCCAGTAGAGCGCCTGTTCAGCGGCACGCCATACCGGGCTCTCGCCGACTGACGCGGGCGCCTGCCCTGCCGCCTCGACACGCTCCACCCGCGGGTTCGCCATGCCGCTCACCACTTCGGCTCCATCGGACCGGCCAGCACGAACGGGCCGCCCTGAAAATGCTGCGTCGGATCGTCGAGGTCAGCGGTAGGCGCCGTGATCGGAAAGAGGTGCTCGAACTCGACCGAACTATCCTGCGGACGAAAACCGAGGAACGCCGCCTTGGTGTTGTCGACCCACTTGGTCCGGTTATCCGAGACGCCATAAACGATTGCGTGCCCGACCCGGTTGGTAAACAGCGAGCAACGCACCAGTTCGATAAAGTCGCGGAAGCTCAGATAAGTGACGAGCATGCGCGGATTCTTCGGCTGCTCGAACGACGAGCCGATCCGCAGACACACCGTCTCGAGACCGAAGCGGTCGAAGTAATAGCGCGACAGCGATTCGCCGAAGCACTTCGTCACGCCATACAGGCTGTCGGGACGGAGCGGCGCGTCGATATCGACCACCGACGTCGTCGGATGAAAACCCACGGCATGATTCGAGCTCGCGTACACGATGCGCTTCACGCCCTGCTTCTGCGCGGCCGAATAGAGGTTGTACAGACCGCGGATATTCGCTTCGAGCAGATCTTCGAACGGCGCTTCGACGGAGATGCCGCCCAGATGAACGACCGCATCCACGCCTTCCAGCAGCGCATGAACGGCGGCTTCATCCGCGAGGTCCACGATCGATGCTTCTTCGTGCGCCGCCACTTCGCCCAGCGGCGCGATATCGGTGACGCGCACTACATCGGCCCACGCAGCGAGCGCACCGCGCAACTGCTGGCCGAGGTTGCCGGCAGCGCCGGTAAGCAGAAGACGGCGGAAAGGTTTCTGCGCCGCCGGGCGGTCAAGGTTCGAGTCAGTCATGTCTCAGTCTTTGTCGTGGTTACGATCGGTACTATCAGGTCACCGGCGCCGGATTGAACAGCACCAACGCATTGTGGAGTTTGAGTTTCTCCGCGCAGGTCTCCTTACGGCCGCTTGCGACGTCGAGCATCAGGCGGAACAGCTCCCAACCCACGTCTTCGATCGTCGCGGCACCGGTCGCAATGGTACCGGCGTTGATATCCATCAGATCGTGCCAGCGGCGCGCGAGATCGGAGCGCGTCGCGACCTTGATGACGGGCACTTCAGCGAGGCTGTACGGCGTGCCGCGGCCGGTCGTGAATACATGCAGGTTGATGCCCGCCGCGACCTGCAGCGTGCCGCAGATGAAATCGCTCGCCGGCGTGGCCGCGTAAATCAGCCCCTTCTGCTTGACCTTTTCACCGGGCGACAGCACGCCGGAGATGGCCGAGTTGCCCGACTTGATGATCGAGCCCATCGCCTTTTCAACGATGTTCGACAAGCCGCCCTTCTTGTTGCCCGGCGTGGTGTTGGCGCTGCGGTCCGCGCCGCCGCGCTTCAGATAATCGTCGTACCACTGCATCTCGCGGATGATCGCAGCCGCCACGTCCGCGTTGGCCGCGCGCGCCGTCAGTTGATCGACACCGTCGCGCACTTCGGTGACTTCGGAGAACATCACCGTCGCACCGGCGCGCACCAGCAAATCGGTGGCGAAGCCCACGGCGGGATTGGCGGTCAGCCCGGAAAATGCATCGCTGCCGCCGCACTGCACGCCGATCACCAGATCGGAGGCCGGGCAGGTCTCGCGGCGGCGATTGTTCAGGCGCTTCAGATGGCCCTCGGCCATTCTCATGATCGACTCGATCATCGACTGGAAGCCGACGTGCGCCTCGTCCTGAAGCACCACCACGTCGCCGTTCAGATCGGCTTCGACATCGCCGATGTCGGCCACTTCGGCGACATTCGCTGCAGCGGCAATCGGAATCGTGCCCGGCGGCATCAGGCGTTCAGGCTGCAGCTTCTCGCAACCGAGGCTGACCATCATCACTTCGCCGCCGAAGTTCGGATTCAGGCTGATATTGCGCACGGTGCGGATCGGCACCATTGCGTCCGGGGCGTCGATCGCGACGCCGCAACCATAGGTGTGGCCGAGACTCACAACATCGTCGACGTTCGGATAGTGCGGCAGCAGTTCGGTCTTGATGCGCGTGACCGCGTGCTGAACCACATCGGCCACGCATTGCACCGTGGTCGTGATCGCCAGAATGTTGCGCGAGCCGACCGAGCCGTCGGCATTGCGATAGCCTTCGAACGTGAAGCCTTCGAGCGGCGGCATCTCCGGCGCCTTGATGGTGGCGATCGGCAAATCTTCCAGCCCCGGCGGACTCGGCATACGGATCACGTGCTCGTTGATCCAGCTACCCTTCGGCAAATCCTTGAGCGCGTAGCCGATCACCACGTTGTAGCGGATGACCTCGTCGCCTTCTGCGAAATCGGCCAGCGCGACTTTGTGCCCCTGCGGAACACGCTCGCGCAGCGCGAGGCCATCGGGAAATACGGCGCCCTCACCCAGACCGCCGTCGTTGACGACGATCGCGACATTGTCATTGGGGTGAACGCGAATGTAGAGCGGGGTTTGTTCCATGACATCGATCCTTGTGGCGAATTCACGCCTGCTGCGCCAATCGTTGCGCCAACTGTTGCGCCAATCATTCATACGTCATCCTACAACATGAAAGATTGCACAGACGTTCCGTATTTACCCTATGGCGCGCATTATGCCGTGAAAACACCGTTGAGTTAGCCGAATTGTTGTTGTACGATGACGTATAAGAAATCATCATTTCTCAATACCGACCCTATTCGACGCCCTGGATACTCATCATGACGACACCGCAGGAACTGAAGCAGATCGTTTCCGAAGGCCTTCTGTCCTTCCCCGTTACCGACTTCGACGAACTAGGCGATTTCCGCGCCGACACCTATGCCGAGCGCCTCGAATGGCTCGCGCCTTACGGCGCGTCGGCGCTGTTCGTCGCCGGCGGCACGGGCGAATTCTTCTCGCTCACGCATAACGACTACTCGAACGTCGTGCGTACGGCAACCGAAGTCTGCAAAGGCAAGGTACCGATTCTCGCCGGTGCCGGCGGTCCGACCCGTGTCGCAATTGCTTATGCCCAGGAAGCTGAACGTCACGGCGCGAACGGCATTCTGCTGATGCCCCACTACCTGACCGAAGCCTGCCAGGAAGGCATCGCGGCGCACGCGGAAGAAGTCTGCAAGTCCGTGCCGAACTTGGGCGTGATCATCTACAACCGCGCGAACTCCAAGCTTAACGCCGACATGCTCGAAGGGCTGGCCGAGCGCTGCCCCAACCTGATCGGCTTCAAGGACGGCGTGGGCGAGATCGAGAACATGGTGTCGATCCGTCGCCGCCTTGGCGACCGCTTCTCGTACCTCGGCGGCTTGCCGACCGCTGAAGTCTACGCAGCGGCCTACAAGGCGCTGGGCGTGCCGGTGTACTCGTCGGCCGTATTCAACTTCATCCCGAAGACCGCGATGGACTTCTACCGCGCGATTGCCGCGGACGACCACGCGACCGTCGGCAAGCTGATCGACGAATTCTTCCTGCCGTATCTGGCGATCCGCAACCGCCGCCAGGGCTACGCGGTCAGCATCGTGAAGGCCGGCGCGAAGCTGGTTGGCCACAGCGCAGGTCCGGTGCGCGCACCGCTGACCGATCTGACCGAAGAAGAAATGGCGCAACTCGACGTGCTGATCAAGAAGCTCGGCGCGCAGTAATGCAGCAAGGCGCCAAGCCGCGCGAACCTGGCCGAACCTGGCTCGAGCACGCGGCACCGTAAAGAGCGCCCGGGACGGCAACGTCGCCGGGCGCTTTTTCACTGATAAAAATTCAGGAGATGACGATGGAAATGAGCCGCACCGCGAGCCCCGCCCACGTCGCAAAGCGCACCAAGGTCCGCTACGCGATTCTGTTGCTGATCTTTGTGATCACGACATTCAATTACGCGGACCGCGCCACGCTCTCGGTAACCGGATCCGCGATGCGTGCCGAGTTCGGCTTCGACGCGATCAAGATGGGTTACATCTTCTCCGCGTTTAGTTGGGCCTATGTTCTGTCGCAATTGCCAGCGGGCTGGCTACTCGACCGCTTCGGCGCGCGGCGCGTCTACGCGGCGAGCATTTTCCTGTGGTCGTTGTTTACGCTGCTGCAAAGCTCGATCGGTCTGCTGGGCAGTGCAGCCGCAGCCGTCACCGCGCTGTTCGTGCTGCGCTTTGCAATGGGCGCCGCTGAATCGCCGGCGTTTCCGGCCAATGCCAAGGTCGTGGCAAGCTGGTTTCCCACCAACGAACGCGGCACCGCCTCCGCCATTTTCAATTCGGCTCAATACTTCGCGGCAGTCATTTTCACGCCGCTGATGGCGTGGCTCACCCATGCGTTCGGCTGGCACGCGGTCTACCTCGTGATGGGCGCGGCCGGACTGTTACTCGCCCTCACCTGGCTGAAGGTGATGAAGAACCCCGCCGATCATCCGCGTGTCTCGCGCGCCGAACTCGACTACATCGAACAGGGCGGCGGCGTGGTGAACGGGCACACGAAAGCCACCCGGGCTGAGGACATCGCCAGCACCGGTGGCTGGTCGCTGGTGCGTCAGTTGCTGACCAATCGCATGCTGCTCGGCGTCTATCTCGCCCAGTACTGCATCAACGTGCTGACCTACTTCTTCCTGACCTGGTTTCCGATCTACCTCGTGCAGGCGCGCGGCATGACGATTCTGCAGGCGGGTCTGGTGGCATCGCTGCCCGCGATTTGCGGATTCTCCGGTGGCGTGCTGGGCGGCATTCTGTCCGACGGGCTGATCCGGCGCGGACATTCGCTCACCATCGCGCGCAAGGTGCCGATTGTCGGCGGCATGCTGCTGTCGGTGTGCATCATCGGCTGCAACTACGTGTCGACCGACTGGATCGTCGTCGCGCTCATGTCGCTCGCGTTCTTCGGCAAGGGCATCGGCGCACTCGGCTGGGCTGTCGTGGCGGATACCTCGCCGAAAGAGGCCCTCGGTCTGTCCGGTGCCATCTTCAATATGTTCGGCAATGTCGCCGGCATCGTGACGCCCATCGTGATCGGCTATCTCGTCGCGAAGACCGGATCGTTCAACGGCGCGCTGGTTTTCGTCGGCCTGAATGCCTTGCTGACGGTGTTCAGCTACCTCGTGATCGTGAAAGACATCAAACGGGTCGAATTGCGCCGGGGCTAGCAGTCAGGCTGTTATCGTACTTCCCGGGGGCGCCTGCAAATAACGCGGCTTGTCCGCCAGGCGCCTGAAACCGGGCATCGACGCCAGGTCCGACACCAATGCCGAAAATGATCCGGCGTTTATATAATCAGTCGTCAGACGACGGTATAATGAATCGCAGGAAGTACCTGCAACTATTTGATTCAAGGGGCGTTTTCGATGGCTACACCACTGGCATCCGCAGCACCGCCACGGCGCGCGCGCAATCTTGCCGAGTTTGTCGTCAGCTACGTCACCGAGCAAATCGCGTCTAACGCCTTGAAGCCCGGCGACAAACTGCCGACCGAATCGCAATTGATGGTCACGCTGAGCGTGAGCCGCACCGTCATCCGTGAAGCGATTTCACGCTTGCAGGCGGGCAAAATCATCGAGACGCGCCATGGCATCGGCAGTTTCGTGCTGGAACCGCAACGCGAAAAGCTGGGCATCGACATGGTGCCCGCCACCACCTTGCGCGACGTGCTGTCGATCCTGGAACTGCGCATCAGCCTCGAAACGGAATGCGCGGGTCTCGCCGCTCAACGGGCCAAGCCGGACGATCTCGCGCGCATGCGCGCCGCGCTCGACGCGATCGAAGCCACCCGCCACAACGGGCTGGATAGTGTCGATGCCGACCTGCAATTTCATATCTCCGTGGCGCGCGCAACCGGCAACCGGTATTTCGTCGACATCCTCACGCAAATGGGTAGCGCGCTGATTCCGCGCAACCGGCTCGACTCGGCAGGGATCGCGCGTGCTGAACCCGATGCGTATCTGTCGCTCGTTAACCTGGAGCATGAAAGCATTCTCGAGGCGATCACGCGGCACGACGCCGAAGGCGCGCGTGCGGCGATGCGTATGCATCTGTCGAATAGCCGCGAGCGGCTGCGGCGCGCCAACGAAACGGCTGAAGCAAATAGCTGATTCATCACGCTGAATGCAAAAATGGCCGGGATATCCCGGCCATTTTTTTGTCTCACGCGGCGCCCACCTGGGCGCCGCTTACAGCATCGTTTAGCTGCGCGTAATCTCGCCATCACGACGGCGCCACAGGTCCAGCGGGTTGGCGTCGGCCAGCGCTTCCGGCAGCAGATCGGCCGGGAAATCCTGATAGCACACCGGGCGCAGGAAGCGTTCGATCGACGTCGTCCCAACTGACGTCGCCCGGCTATCGGACGTGGCCGGGAACGGGCCGCCATGCACCATCGCGTGCGAAACCTCGACGCCGGTCGGGAAACCGTTGACCAGAATCCGGCCGGCCTTGCGCTCGAGAATCGGCACCAGCTTCTTCGCCGCCGCGAGATCCGCGCTATCCATTTGCACCGTGGCGGTCAACTGACCGTCAAAGTGTTCGGCAACGGCGAGCAACTCCTGCTCGTCCTTGCAGCGCACGATGGTCGACGCAGGCCCGAAAACCTCGTCCTCCAGCGCCGGCGTGGACAGGAAGGTCAGCGCGTCGGTCACGAACAGGGCCGCGCAAGCCTGCGTCGGTCCGGTCGCGTCAATGCCCCGGGCAATTGCCTCGACGCCTCGCGTCGCCGCCAGCTTGTCCTCGCCCTCTTCATAGGCCGCATGAATGCCGGCAGTCAGCATGGTCTGCGCCGGCTTGCCGCTCAGCGCCTCGGACGCCGTTGCAACGAAACCTTTGAGTGCGTCACTGTCGACAGCGATCGCGAGCCCCGGGTTGGTACAGAACTGCCCCGCGCCGAGCACCAGCGAATCGACGAAGCCACGCGCGATGGTCTCACCGCGTTGCGACAGCGCATTCGACAGGAGGAACACCGGGTTGATGCTGCTCATTTCCGCGTAGACCGGAATCGGCTCGGCCCGGGCGGCCGCGACGCGCATCAGCGACGTGCCGCCTGCGCGCGAACCCGTGAAGCCCACCGCCTTGATCGCCGGATGCGCGACCAGTGCTTCACCGACGGAATTGCCGGCGCCGACGATCATCGAGAACACTCCTTCAGGCAAGTCCATGTCCTGCGCGACTTGCTGAATCACACGGCCGACCATCTCGGAGGTACCCAGGTGAGCACGATGCGCCTTCACCACCACCGGGCAGCCCGCCGCAAGCGCCGCTGCAGTGTCGCCGCCCGCCACCGAAAACGCGAGCGGGAAGTTGCTGGCGCCGAATACGGCGACCGGGCCCAGCGGAATCTTTTGCATCCGCAGGTCGGAACGCGGCAGCGGCTTGCGCTCGGGCAACGGTGAATCGAGCGTGGCGGCGAGCCATTGGCCGGCGCGTACGACTTGCGCGAACAGTTTGAGCTGGCCAGTCGTCCGGCCGCGCTCGCCTTCGAGGCGCGCCTTCGGCAGGCCGGACTCTTCGTACGCACGCTGGATCAACGCGTCGCCGAGCGCCGTGATGCCGTCCGCGATACGCTCGAGAAACTCGGCGCGCACCGTGAGCGGCAGATGCCGGTACGGGTCGAACGCTTTCTGTGCGAGTTCACAGGCGAGTTCGACATTCGCGACCGAGCCGCTGCCGAACACCGGCTCGGCGATATCGGATCCCGTGGCGGGATTGAACGCACGCAAAGGTTTTTCCTCGCCGCGCACTGCTTTGCGGCCAATCAGCATTTCGCCGGTAATAGACATTTCGCTTTCCTTGGATGGATATCTCAGATATAGGTCATCCTACAACATTGAGTGACCTACGCGCAACCTGAAACCCTTGCTCCGCGAGGAATTCGGGTTTACGTGACCGTTACAACCTGTCAGGCCGATGCTAATCTTCATTAAGATGTACGACGACCTATAACATTTCATTCAGTAAACGTCGGAACTTGCCAGCTTACCTGCCCGCTCAATCGCAGCTCGAGGAGACACCCATGACAGCCGCCACGCCGTACCAGCCTTTGCCCAATAGCTTTCGCCGCGCCGTCTGCGGCGGCGAAACCCTGATCGGCTGCTGGGCTTCGCTTGCCAGCCCGATTGCTACGGAGCTGCTTGGCATTGTCGGCTTCGACTGGATGCTGCTGGATGCCGAGCACGCACCGAACGACGTTCTGACGCTGATCCCCCAGTTGATGGCGCTCAAGGACAGCCCGAGCGCGCCTGTGGTGCGCCCGCCGGCCAACGACAGCGTGTTCATCAAGCGGCTCCTCGACAGCGGTTTCTCGAATTTTCTGGTGCCGTTCGTCGATAGCGCCGAAGACGCAGTGCGCGCTGTTGCCGCGACGCGTTACCCGCCTCAGGGTATCCGCGGCGTCTCGGTAAGCCAACGAGGCAATCGTTACGCGACGGTAGCCAATTACTTCGACATCGCCAATGACAACGTCTGCGTCATCGTTCAGATCGAGAGCCGCAAGGCGGTCGATAATATCGACGAGATCCTCGCCGTGGATGGCGTCGATGCCGTTTTCGTCGGCCCGTCCGATCTCGCGGCTGCTTATGGCCACATCGGCAACCCGAACCATCCCGACGTGCAACAGGCGATAGCGCGCGTCTTCGAACGCGCACAGGCCGCCGGCAAGCCGAGCGGCATCCTCGCGCCCGTGCAGGCCGACGCGGAGCGCTATATCTCGATGGGGTGCCGCGTCATCGCGGTCTGTGCCGATATGGGGCTGCTGAAAGCCGCCGCGCAGACAGTTCAAAAACACTTCATGCAGAAACAGGCGGACCGGAAGTAAGGACGGCCGCTATGACATCTCCGGAGATTTCCATGCAAAAAGCAGGCTTTATCGGACTCGGCATCATGGGCAAGCCCATGGCTGCCAACCTTCTCAAGAACGGCGTGTCCCTCGCGGCGTTTACGCGCAGCGGCGTGCCCGACGACCTCACCCAGGCCGGCGCCGTCGCGTGTGACAGCCCGGCCGCCGTAGCCGCGCATGCCGACGTGATCTTCGTCATGGTGCCGGACACGCCGGACGTCGAACGCGTGCTGTTTGGCGAACACGGCCTCGCCGAGGCCTTGCGTCCAGGACAGACGGTGGTCGACATGAGCTCGATTTCGCCGATGGCCACTCGCGACTTCGCGGCCCGCGTGCGTGAGCGCGGTGCGGACTATATGGATGCACCCGTTTCAGGTGGCGAGGTAGGCGCCAAGGCCGGTTCGCTGACCATCATGGTGGGTGGCGAGCCGGCAACCTTCGATAGCGTCAAGCCGCTCTTCGACATGATGGGCAAGAACGTCACGCTGATCGGCGCTGTCGGCGCGGGCCAGGTGTGCAAGGTGGCCAATCAGGTGATCGTCGCCGCGACGATCGAGGCCGTCGGCGAAGCACTGCTGCTCGCCTCCAAAGCCGGTGTCGATCCGGCGCGCGTGCGCGAAGCACTGATGGGCGGCTTTGCGTCGTCGCGGATTCTCGAAGTACACGGTGAGCGGATGACGAAGCGCACCTTCGACCCGGGCTTCCGGATCGAGCTCCACCAGAAGGATCTGAATCTCGCGCTCTCGACGGCCCAGGCGCTCGGCGTCTCCTTGCCGAATACGGCCACCTGCCAGCAGCTCTTCAACGCCTGCGTGGCGCATGGCGGCAAGGCATGGGACCACTCCGCCATGGTGCGCGCGCTCGAAATACTCGCCAATCACGAGATCGGCCAGAAGACCGCCTAAGCCCGCAAGTTGAATAACGTGATCATCGGTTCGACGACTTGCAACACGACGATCGTCGATCAACGTTAAGCGGGAAGTAAAACAAATGGCGGCGTCCAGGGACGCCGCCATTTGTTTTACCCGGCGCGCTTCGAGCGCCGGCCCTAATCGCAACTCACCTGGCCGCAGCACCCGCCGCCATCCAGCGCGGATCGGGCGTCTTGTCGCCGCTTCGGGCCAGCAGGCACACCACAGCCGCCGCGACGATGTCGAATACCGCCAGCACCACAAACAACGGGCTGTAGCCGATCTGCGTGACCAGCACGCCGAACAGCGCCGTGAACGCCGCTGCGCCCAGGTAACCCGCCATGCCGCCCATGCCTGTGGCAGTGGCAACTTCGTTCTTGCCGAACATGTCGGAGGTAATCGCGTACAACGCACCCGACAGGGTCTGGTGAGCAAAACCGCCAACGCACAGCAGCGCGACGGCCGCGTAAGGACTCGCCACCAACCCGACGCAAGCCGGCCCGATCATGCAGAGCGCGCCAACGACGAACACCATCTTGCGCGACGTGAACAGCGAAACCTTCGCGTACTTATGAAACAGCGGGCTGAGGTAACCGCCGAGCACACAGCCGATATCTGCGGCAAGAAAAGGCATCCACGCGTACAGCGCGACTTCCTTCAGGTTCATGTGCCGCTCGGTCATCATGTACAGCGGAATCCACGCGTTGAAGGTCTGCCAGGCCGGCTCGGAAAGAATCCGCGGAATGCCGATCGCCCAGAAGTCGCGGCTGCCGAGCATGGATGCCCAACTGCGTTTGACCGCGCCGGCGTCGCTGTGCTTTGCCTCCTGCCCGCTGAGGATGTAATCGCGCTCGGTGTCGCTCAACAGCTTCTGTTTCTGCGGGTGTTTGTACAGCAGCATCCACAGCGCGCTCCAGACAATCCCTGCCACGCCGACGATCAGGAAAGCCCATTGCCATTGCCCGTGCAACAACGCCCAAACGACCAGCGGAGGCGCAAGCAACGCGCCGACGGACGAGCCGATATTGAACCAGCCGATCGCAACGGAACGCTCCTTGGCTGGAAACCACTCGCTCGTCGCCTTGACGCCGGCCGGGATGCCCGCCGCCTCAGCGATACCGAGCACGCCACGGAAGAACGCCAGGCTGCGCCAGCCCGTCGACCATGCCGCCGCGGCACAGGCCAGCGACCAGGCCAGCGCGAACGCCGCGAAGCCGATCTTGGTGCCGACGGTGTCGAGCACATAGCCCGCGACCGGCTGCATGAATGCATAGCAAAGTTGCCACGCCACCACGACGTGTGAATACTGCGCGGTCGTAATGTTGAGGTCCTTCATCAGCGTCGGCGCCGCCACCGACAACGTATTGCGCGCGAGGTAATTGATGATGAGCCCGGCCGCGACCAGGCTGACCATCCACCAGCGGATGCCCTTGATTTTCATGACTGTGTCTCCTCGTATTCCTTAACCAATCAGGACGGCTGGCCTGCGGTGTCGTTGCTCGCTGCGTCGTCGCGCGAGTAATCGATGCCGACGAAGCTGCCGCCCTGGTAACGCTGACCCAAGGCATCGAGCGGATTCGGCCGCGCCAGGATTTCCTCGGCGTAGGCTTCGGCGTCCTGAGTCGGCTGATAACCGAGGCGCTCGGCGCCGCTGTTGTCCCACCAGCTACGTGTGTTGGCTGACACGCCCCACACGGTGATGAACCCGATGTCCTCTGCCTCGACACAGCGGTCGAGGAAATGCAGCAGGTCTCGATGATCGAACCAGGTGCTCAGGTGTCGCTGCTCGGTCGGCCGCTCGAGGCAACTGCCGATGCGCACGCAAATACTCTCGATGCCGTGCTTGTCCCAATACATTCTGGCCAGTGCTTCGCCCCACACCTTGCTCAGGCCGTAGAAACCGTCCGGGCGCAGTGCGCAATCGAGACTGAGATGGTCGGTGACCGGATACATGCCGATCGCATGGTTCGAGCTGGCAAACACCACGCGCCGAACGCCTTGCCGGCGCGCACCCTCGTACACCTCGACCAGCGCGCGCAGGTTGTTGTCGATGATTTCGGGCAGCGGACGTTCCACGCTCGTGCCGGCGAAGTGAATCAGCACGTCGACGCCCTCCAGCAGGCGATCCACGACGGCGGGGTCGCGCAGGTCGCCGTGCATCACGTCCTCGCCTTCCACTAGCGGCACGAGGGGCTTCGAACCCGCGGCCGAACGCAAGGGGATGCCGCGGCCGACCAACGCCGTCCGCACTACCGAGCCGAGCTGGCCGCCGGCTCCACTCAGGGCAATCTTCTTCATAAGGATCCTTTACAGCGCCGCGAGCGATTAGAGCCGGAGGACGGCAAGCAGTCGAGCCGTGGCGGCAACGGGCTGGAACCAGCCCTTAGTTGTACGATAACGTACTATCTTCGATTCCAAGGCGGATTTCAACCAGGCATTTACCCGTACAAACGCCAGCCGCTTGGCGATTTATCTTTTGCAAACAAGTACCTATGTGACACTCAATTTATGTGACGTCGTATAACTTGATGCGCAAATTAATGCCTGGCCATACGTCATCCAGCGCATACGGTCGGTTGGTTCGATGGGCACCGATGCTTGAGCGCGCGCCGTCGAGCACGCGTAGACTTGACGCGCATGCGCGCGATCGAACTGCGGCGCCCCGCGGCGAAGTCGCCCTTTCCACCCCGTTCTCCTTTCGGCGCAGCACCATCCCATGCCAGATGCCCACCGTTCCGTGCTTTCCGTTGCCGTGCCGGCCGAATCCGGCGTGGCCCGCATATACGATGCCCCGGACCTCGCGGACGCGTACGCCGTCCGCTTGCCGGACAACGCGATCGACGACCCGGAATTGCTCGCGCGCTTTATGTTCGCCCATCAGGCGGGATGGATAGCGAAACTGCTGGGGCTGCGTGATGCGTTAGTCGCCCGCTTCGGGCTCAAGACGTCGAAGCAGTTGCGCATGGCGAATCCACCCGGCTCAAGGGATCGGGTCGACATCTTCCGAATCTACACGCGCAGCGCACGCGAGATCATTCTCGGCGAGAACGACAGCCATCTAGACTTCCGGCTTTCGATATTGCAGCAAACGCGCGATACGCACGAGGGCAGCGCGCGCTATCTGATTCTGTCCACGGTCGTGCACTGTCACAACGGGCTTGGGCGTTTTTATATCCTCGCCATCGCTCCGTTCCACCGGTTGGTGGTTCGCTCGACGTTGCGCCGAGCGGCGCGCATCGGCTGGCCAACTGCCTGAGCGGCGGCCATCGTACGCGGGTACGGGTGCGGCCAGCGCGGGATAATCTCCCTTCGCCAGCCGCACTTGCTACATCAACGCATTACGAGCCGATGAACTCCAGTAGATCGGCGTTCACCTTATCCGCCTCCACCGTGCACATGCCGTGCTGCCCGCCCGGGTAGACCTTGAGCGTGGCGTTCTTCACGATCTTCGCCGTCTTGCGGCCTGCGGCATCGATCGGCACGATCTGGTCGTCGTCGCCGTGCAATACCAGAGTCGGCACGTCGATCTTCTTCAGGTCTTCCGTGTAGTCGACTTCGGAGAACTGCTTGATGCAGTCGTACAAGCCCTTGATCGAACCGACCATGCCTTGTGCCCAGAACGAATCGATCACACCTTGCGACACCTTTGCGTTCGGACGGTTATAGCCGTAAAACGGCAACGCCAGATCCTTGAAAAACTGCGAACGATCCGCCTCGACACCCTTGCGGATGCCGTCGAACACGTCGATCGGCGTGCCCTCGGGATTGCCCTCTGTCTTGAGCATCAGCGGCGGCACCGCGCCGATCAGCACAGCCTTCGCCACACGTTTCGTACCGTGACGGCCGATGTAGTGCGCGACCTCCCCGCCGCCGGTCGAATGGCCGACCATCGTGGCGTCCTGCAGGTCGAGGTGTTCGATCAGCGCGGCGAGATCGTCGGCATAGGTGTCCATGTCGTTGCCGTCCCACGTCTGCGCCGAACGGCCATGGCTGCGCCGGTCGTGCGCGATCACGCGAAAGCCTTTACTGCCGAGGAACAGCATCTGCGCGTCCCAGGCATCCGCGGATAACGGCCAGCCGTGCGAGAAGACAACCGGGCGCCCCTTGCCCCAATCCTTGTAGAAAATTTCCGTACCGTCTTTCGTGGTGATCGTGCTCATCTGCTGACTCCTTCTGGATGAAGTCTGCCGTCGCCGGCAGGTGGATGAAACGTACCGCTCAAACCATTCGGGCAGCACAAGCCATGCCGCCCGACGAAAATCGTTAACAGCGAATGCAGGAAAAACTCGACGCGCGTGCGTGGGACATGGGAGGGAAACGACCAGCCGATGCATGATGAGACGCTCGCTCAAGCATGACACGGCCTGCAACGCATTTTGATGACGGACACACGAAGAACCGGATCGGTTCACGTGGTATTCGAAATGACTATCAGGAATGAAACAGCGGATGGCGATGCGGCGCTCATCCACTTCGAGCATGCGATGACGCTGAAGGAGCCGCCGGTTAGCCGCTTGCATGGTAGAAGCAAACTAGCTGATTGGCTAGCTAACAGGCTAATAGAAAGTCGGCACGAACGGCGTTATTGTCGGATGGTGACGAGTGGCCCTTGAGTGACCCTTGCATCGCTACTCCGATTCAATCAGCCCGTGAGAAAGGAGACCTCCGCCGTGCCGCGCCCGATATCGCGTCCCGCACGAATCAACCCTACCGAACACCTGGTTGCGCCAACGCCGTTGTAACCGCTCATCGCGGTCCTGCTTTCGCCCTCTTCCTGTCGTTCGATTTCCTGCCAGGCAATGCTCCCGGTTTTTGCTGACCTACAGCAACAAACTGCAAAGTGGGTTGCTTGTGCGAAAATAACATATTTGTTATTATTGACTCCAATGGCATTTACGATCGACTTCTACAACGAAAAGGTCAAAGTGAACGTTGCCTCCTTGCCGAAAACGCTGCTTGCACGCTTCATCGCGCTGGCCGATCGCATGGAGGAATACGGGCCGAATCTCGGCGAGCCGCACACTGCATCAATGGGTGGTGGCTTGTTCGAAATGCGCCTCAAAGGCGCAGAGGGCATCGCCAGAGTGTTCTACTGCTCGATCGTGGAACGGAAAATCGTCATGCTTCACAGCTTCGTGAAGAAGTCGCAACAAACGCCGCGTAACGAACTGGACGTTGCGCGCAAAAGACTGCTGGAGATCAGAAATGGCAACCTATAAGGCAATGCGCGAGCGGGCGCTCGCCGACCCCGAAGTACGCGCCGAATACGAACGGCTGAACCGCGAAGAATTCGCGCTGCTCGACCAGATGCTCGCCGCGCGCCGCGAAGCCGGCCTGACGCAGGCGCAAGTCGCCGAGCGCATGGGCACGAAAGCACCGGCCATCACCCGGCTGGAACGGGCTCTTGCGTCGGGGCAGCACTCGCCTTCTATCGACACGTTGCGCAGGTACGCGGCCGCGTGTGGCAAGCAACTGTTTATTTCGATCGCTTAGGCTTCGTCCGCGCGGTGTTGAGCGCTCGCGCCGCCTGTTGCGGCGATCTCTCGCTGACTGACATGACTGGAATGCGGCGTCCGCAGCGAGGGACCTAGTCACGAAGACGCCGGAGCCGCGTTGTTGCAGCGCGGTCTATTGCCGCAGTTCTGCGCAGACTACGAGAGACGCACGCAAGGACGCACTAAGGAAAACTTGATACCTATCAAGGCTTTGCCGTCTCAAAAACGAAAATACGCGCAAAACAACGTGGTTTTTTGACGCACGTCGCATTGCAGCAAAAGTTTCGCTCATCCCCTACTCTTGCGCCATCTGCCCAGCGCAGTGCGCACCGACAACGGTCGACGCGCGTAGTCCGCCCTCACGGGCATCACGACCTTCACGCTCATGAACTCCGCAATTTCGGCCTTCGATCTCGCCCGCATTCAGTTTGCGTTCACCGTCTCGTTTCACATTGTCTTTCCGGCGCTCAGCATCGGCCTCGCCAGTTTCATCGCTGTCCTCGAATGGCGCTGGCTGAAAACCGGCAAGGCTTACTACAAAGATCTTTGCCTGTTCTGGTCGAAGATCTTCGCAGTCGCCTTCGGTATGGGCGTCGTGTCCGGCGTCGTGATGAGCTATCAGTTCGGCACCAACTGGTCGGGCTTCTCCAGTTTCGCCGGACCCATCACCGGACCGTTGTTGATGTACGAGGTCATGACCGCGTTCTTCCTCGAAGCGGGCTTCCTCGGCATCATGCTGTTCGGCTGGCAGCGCGTAAGTCCGCGCGCCCACTTTGGTGCCACGCTGATGGTGGCGATCGGCACGCTGATCTCGACCTTCTGGATTCTCGCGTCCAATAGCTGGATGCAAACGCCGCAAGGTTTTGAAGTCGTCGACGGCCACGTCGTACCGCTCGACTGGTTCAAGATCATTTTCAATCCGTCGTTCCCTTACCGGCTTGCGCATATGGCGCTCGCGGCATTCATTGTCGCGGGGCTGGCGGTGTCGGCGGTGGGCGCATGGCATCTGCTGCGCGGCCGGCGCGATCCCGCGGTCAAGAAGATGTTCTCGATGGCGCTCTGGCTGCTCCTGATCCTCACACCGATCCAGGCATTCGTCGGCGATCAGCATGGTCTGAACACGCGCAAGTATCAGCCGGCCAAGATCGCCGCGATCGAAGGTCTGTGGGAAACCGAGAAAGGCGGCACCGCGCTGAACCTGTTCGGCATTCCGGATATGCAGGCGGAGACCACACGTTATGCCGTGTCGATTCCGCACCTCGGCAGTCTGATCCTCACGCATAGCTGGGACGGCGAAATTCGCGGCCTGAAGGAATTCCCGCCGCAAGACCGGCCGAACTCGACGGTGGTGTTCTGGAGCTTCCGCATCATGGCCGGACTCGGCGTGCTGATGATCCTGATGTCGCTGGCCGCATGGGCGCTGCGCCGTCGCGAACGTCTATTCGAAGCGAAGTGGTTCCAGCGCGTCGCCGTGGCCATGGGCCCGACCGGCTTCATCACGTTGCTGGCGGGTTGGGTCACCACGGAAGCAGGCCGTCAGCCGTGGGTGGTGTACGGCGTGATGCGCACCTCGCAGGCAGTATCGCCGCTCACCACGCAGCAGGTCGGCATCTCGCTGATGGCCTTCGTGGTCGTCTACTTCCTCGTGTTCGGCACCGGCATCTACTACATGCTCAAGCTGATGCGCTCGGGTCCGGCACTGCCGGGAAAGACACCGCACGGCGTGCCTGAGCACATGCCGAATCAGACCGCGCGCCGCCCGCTGTCCGCCGCCGATCACATGATCGACGCCGCCTAACCTCACTGCTTGCGAGAAAGAAAATGGACGTAACCGTAGCGTGGGCCGCGATCATTGCGCTGGGCCTATTCATGTACGTGGTGCTGGACGGCTTCGATCTGGGCATCGGCATCGTCTTCCCGTTCTTCCCCGATGAGAAAGAGCGCGACCTGATGATGACCACCGTCGCGCCCGTGTGGGACGGCAACGAAACCTGGCTGGTACTCGGCGGCGCCGCGCTGTTCGCGGTGTTTCCGGTGGTCTACTCGACCGTGCTGTCCGCGTTGTATCTGCCGCTGATCTTCATGCTCGTCTGCCTGATTTTCCGCGGCGTGTCGTTCGAGATTCGCGCCAAGGCCAAGCGCACCAAACATCTGTGGGACCTGGCATTCATCGGCGGTTCGGCGGGCGCGACGTTCTTTCAAGGCATCGTGCTGGGCGCGTTCCTGCAAGGCATCCCGGTGATCGACGGCGGCTATGCGGGCGACGCCTTCGGCTGGCTCACGCCGTTCAGCCTGCTGACGGGCCTCGGTCTGGTGATCACCTACGCGCTGCTCGGCTGCTGCTGGCTGGTCGCGAAGACCGAAGGGGATCTGCAACGCCGCCTGCATCGCGTAGTGTGGCCGCTAACGCTCGTGCTGCTCGGCTTCATCGCGATGGTTAGCCTGTGGACGCCGCTGCAAGATCCGACTATCGCGCAACGCTGGTTTCACGACAACCTGTTCTACCGTCTGCTGCCGGTGCCGTTCCTCGTGGCGATCTGCGCGTTCTTCATGCACCGCGCGGTGCGCGCTCGGCATCACAACACGCCGTTCGTGCTGGCGCTCCTTCTGGTGCTGCTCGGTTATGCCGGGCTGCTGGTGAGCTTGTGGCCTTATGCGATTCCGTCGAGCATGACGCTCTGGGAAGCCGCTGCGCCGCGCTCGAGCCAGATGTTCACGCTAGTCGGCGCAGCAGTGATTCTGCCGGTCATCATCGCTTATACGACGATGGGTTATTGGGTATTTCGTGGCAAGGTGCGTCATGGCGACCAACATCACTATCACTAAGGACGCGGGCGCCAACGCCGCACGCAGCACGTCTCAAACGCCGCGGCGCCGGCTGCCCGGCTGGCTGTGGTTCGTCGCGCTATGGTGCTTTGGCGTAGCCTCGGCGATGTCGCTCGGCTTCGCGTTCAAGCTTCTGATGAATGCGACGTTATTTGCAATCAAGTGAATCATGCGCTTGCCTAATTTCATCTGGTGCGCATAACCTGCGGATTCCCGCGTGGACGGCTTCAAAAATTGCGCCGTGCGGCTCGTCTTCGTAACAAGCCGGAACCTATGCGCGGGAGACCTACCTTACACATAATGCTGGTGCATCGAACCAGCCGGCGATTACATAAATAGATGTTCATTCGTGCGGCAAACTGCAAGGCGCGCCGCACCACCGATCGGCATATGATCGCGGGGTAGCCGGCAATGACGCGAATCGAGAATAGAAGTAAAACGGGAAGTAGAGCCAGAAGCACGGCGGTGACAGTCCACAACGCGCAGTCCCGACTCGCGGAGACATCATGAAGTTTCTTGTGGCCGACGACCATGAACTGATCCGGCAAGGCGTCAAAGGACTATTGCGCGGGCTCGATCCCGACGCGCAATTCGACGAAGCCGATAGCTGGGAATCCCTCGCCGCCGCCGCGCGGCCCGACGCCGACCACGACCTCGCCATCGTCGACCTGCATATGCCAGGTATGACCGGCGCGTCGTCGCTCGAAGTGCTGTTGAAGGCAAACCCGGCGTTGCCGGTCGTCGTGCTCTCCGCTGAAGAGTCGCCCGACGAAATGCGCGCGGTGCTGGCTGCCGGCGCGCTCGGCTTCGTGCCCAAGCGGCAGCCCGCCAGCGTCATGCTCAAGGCGATCGAGCTGGTGTTGTCGGGCGGCGCCTATGTGCCGATGGAGGCGCTCAGTCTGCTGGGCTCACGCGAGACGCAAGCCGCTCCCGCGCGTGCCGAAGCGCCCGCGGAGCTTGCCGCCCATGACGCCGCGCACGCGCCGACTCAGGGCGGCGCCGCGCTCACGGAACCGATCACGCAAATCCAGGCGCTGCAGCCGCACCAGCAACATCTGCTGGAGAACCTGTCGCCGCGACAGCAGGACATCATGCGGCTGGTGCATCGCGGCTGGACCAACAAGATGATCGCGCGTGAGCTGGGCGTCGCGGAAGGGACGGTCAAGGTGCATCTGTCGGTGATCTTCCGGGCGCTCGGCGTGCACAACCGGTCCACGGCAATCGCTGTGATCAACGGCTGGCTCGAGGCCGGGAAAACCCTCTAACAACAGATCAACGGGCGGCGCTCATGCCGCCCTTCATGTCACCCTTCACGCCGCCCGCCCCTTATCCAGTTCCGCCTGCTGCCACAGCATTTCCAGGGTGCGCCGCAAACGCGCCGGCGTAACCGGTTTGTGCAGCACCGGAATGCCTTGCAGGGCCAGCGCCGCCAGTTCGGCCGAGGCCATATCGCCCGTGATCAGCAAGGTCACCACACTGTCGTGGCCCGCCCGCCCGAGCACATTGCGCACGGCCGACAGCGCTTGCGCGCCGGTCCGGTGATTGGCCAACTGGTAGTCGCATAACACGGCATCCGGCACGAAGCCGTCTTCCAGCGCGACGAGCGCATCGACCTCGTCGCGTGCGCCACGCACGATGCAACCCCAGCGCCCCAGCAGACTGGTGAGGCCTTCGAGAATCGACGGTTCGTCGTCGATGCACAACACCCGCCGCCCCTGCGCCGACGGTCCACCCGCCACCGCCTCGTTCAGGCTCGCGACAATTCCGCCGGCGTCGCCCGCCTGCACCGGAAAGCGGAACACCGAGCCACGGCCCGGTGCCGAACGCAGTTGCAACTCGCCGCCGAGCATTTCGACGAGGCGCCTCACCGTCGGCAAGCCCAAACCGTGCCCTTGACGCGCGTCGCGCTGCGGATTGGCAACCTGGTAGAACTCTTCGAAGATGCGCTCGTGTTCCTCGGCCGGAATGCCGATGCCGGAATCGCGCACCTCGATATAGCCGCCCGAACGACGCCCTGCGCGGCGATAGCCGACCCAGATCGCGCCTTCCTCGGTATAGCGCACCGCGTTCGAGAGCAGATTGCTCAGCACGCGTTCGAGCAACACCGGATCGTCATGCAGGACCACCGAGGACGGTGCGATCCGCAGCGCCAGCCCCTTCGCCGCGGCCTGTGGGCGGTACTGGCTGCCGACCCGCTCGAACAGTTCCGACAGCCGGAAATGCAAGCGGATCACCTGGGTCACGCCGCTTTCGAGCCTGGCGAGATCGAGCACCTGGTTGAACAACTGATTCAACGCCTCGACGTTATAAACGATGTGTTGAGCCGTCCTGGCATGCTGCACGGGCGTCGCCGCCGAGTCGTTGAGCGAAGCCGCCAGCAAACCGATCGCATGCAGTGGCTGGCGCAAATCGTGGCTCGCGGCCGCAAAAAACCGCGTTTTGGCGAGACTGGCCTCTTCGGCGACACGCTTTTGCGCCGCCAGCGACTCCGCCAGATACTGTTGATCGACGCGCGCCTGCACGACCTGCTGGAACAGCTTGCGATAACTCAGCGCATAGACGTTGATCGCGCAGAAGAAGAACGCGAGGACGATCGCGAGAATGGTGCGATCGAACGTATGCGTGCCGAAATGCAGCACGATCGCCGGAAACAGCAGAAACGGAATCGCGGTCGAAAAATTCAGCAGATCGAAGCCGTTCGACATGAACACGCCGGCTGCCAGCGTGACGATCATCACGGTGTGCAACAGCGGCAAATCGGCCTGCGTGCTCTGGAACGCGAACCACACCGCAAACCCCGGCGCGCTGTACAGCAGCACGCCGCGCAGCGCATGCAGGTTGATCCAGCCGCGCGGCGTCGCGAGGTGTGGGTAGCGGCGATTGCAGATCCACAGTGCCAGGCCACCGCAATTGGCGGCCGCATAAAACCCGAAACACGCGATGAAAAGCGGCGGCGACGGCACGTTCGGCCAGTAGATCGCCACCAGCACCGCAATCGAGAACCAGTGCGAAAAGAAGGCGATCGGATCTTGCGCGTACAGCACGCGCACGAGGTCTTCGTCGATTGCACGCTGGATTGGGTCGGCCCGCATCATGCGGTCTCCTTTGTCCGGCACCGCAGATTGTTCTGACCGGATGGTTTACCCGGCAGTTTACCCATCAGCTACCACTTAATCCATATAGGCGAAGCGCCCGCCGGAAACCATACTGGCTTCACATTCCAGCGCGGCTCAAAAGTTCCAACACCCCCTTCTTTGCCTGCAGTCGAGGCTCCCCGCGCTCATTGCCTAACCCTTTATGGAGGTTTTCATGGGCGCAGTTCCGAGCCACGCGTTCGTCCGCAATCTCGACGATGCGATCCTGCCCGACCTGTGGCGTCGCCGTACCCAGTTGTCCGCCGACGAAATGGTGTCGATGGTCGATCTGGTCAAGCGGGCGCTACGCACCTACCACCCGCTTGAATTGCAGGCGCTCGGCGAAGACAAGGAAGAACTGGTCGCGCAGTTCATCTACGCGAAAGTACTGCGCCTCGCGCCCGGCCACACGGAAACGAATGCCTGCGCCGACAGCGCGCCGTCCAACGGCTATGCACTGTGCGCGTATTTTCGCCGTTACCTGATCGACTGTCTGCGTAGCGCCGGCCATCAACGCAACGTGTCGATGGAAAACGAAGGCATGGCGCAGGAAATCGATCTGCACGCGCAAGCACTGGAAGATCCGGTCGAAAGCGTGTTGCTGCAATACGGCCTCGACGAACAACGCGTGCGGCTCGCGGCACGGACTTTTATCGACAGCCTCGACGAGCCGGAGCGCATCGTGCTGGCCGGCAGCCTCGGCTGGTGCTCGGAAGGAAAAGGCGGTCTGTCGGCCGTCGCTGCTCAGCATCGTGTGCCCTCGTATCACTATCGCGCCGTCAAACTTGGCGTCACCATGAAAAAGACGGCCGGGGCCGACGAATTTTCCAATACCAAGATCGGCCGCTGGCTGATTGACGTCCTCGGCATCGCGATCGATCTCGACAACCGCGCGGCGATTCTGATCGCCTTGAACCTGCTCGCCGCCGAATCGAGCGACAGCGAAATGAATGAAGTAGCCGCCTAATAGCGCGTTGACAGGCCAGCGTGGGCCGACGGCGGTTCTCTCCCTTTTCCAAAAATCGAACACGCCCCATGCAAACGCCGCGCGCCACGTACGATGCGCCTTTTTTTGTCATCGCGCACCGCCTACGATAAAAAAGCCGCAGCCGCACGCCGTCTTCCTTCCGAAGTCCGGGTTCCCCTACCCGGCATCCCCTTCCTGACGAGGTGGTCTGAATGAACCGCTTATCGAGCGCCCTGACAGCAATTCAGTCGCATTACGACGTGGTGGTGGTGGGATCGGGATATGGCGGGGCGATTGCCGCGAGCCGTATGGCGCGTGCCGGCAAAAACGTGTGCGTGCTGGAACGCGGGCGCGAATTCATGGCCGGCGACTATCCGCGCACGCCGATCGAAGGCGCCACCGAGGTGCAATACAACACCGCGCTCGCACAAATCGGCTCGCCGCTCGCGCTGCTCGAAGTCCACGTGAATGAAGACGTGAATGCGGTGGTGGGCTGCGGACTGGGCGGCACCTCGCTGATCAACGCAAATGTCGCGCTCGAAGCCGAACCGCGCCTATGGGACGACGACCGCTGGCCCGAGGCGCTCCGCGCCGACAAGGCGGGACGCGACAAGGGCTATGAACTGGCTCGCGCCATGCTGCAACCGTCGGCGGTGTCCGGCGATTTTTTGCAGTTGCCGAAACTGCTGGCGCTCAAAAAATCCGCGCAGGCGCTCGGCATGGAAGACCGCTTTTACCCCCCGCCGGTCACGGTCACTTTCGAGGACCGCATCAACGCTGCGGGCGTCGAGCAGAAAGCCTGTGTCGGATGCGGCGATTGCAACTCGGGTTGCAACTACGACGCGAAAAATTCGACGCACATGAACTACCTGCCCGATGCGGTCGCGCACGGCGCCCATATTTTTACCGGCGCAGCGGTGCATTCGGTGTTGCGCGACGCCGCCACACAAAAGTGGATCGTGCACTTTCAGGAAGTGAAGCTGGGCCGCGAGAGTTATGACGCACCCGATCTGTTCGTGAGCGCCGATGTCGTCATCATGTCGGCCGGCACGATCGGTTCGACTGCCCTGCTGTTGCGCTCGCGCAAGGAGGGCTTAAGCGTGTCGGACATGCTCGGCCAGCACTTCACCGGCAATGGCGACGTGCTGGCCTTCGCCTACAACACCGAAGACGTGATCAACGGCGTCGGCTGGGGTGCCCACAAGAAGGGGGACATCCCACCGGTCGGACCGACCATTACCGGCATCATCGACCACCGCAACACCGCTAACGTGACCGACGGCTTCGTAATCGAAGAAGGCTCGCTTGCCGGGCCAGTCGGCGCCGCGCTGGTGGCCCTGCTCGGCGGCGCCGCGTCGTTCGAAGGCGTCGACATTCCCACGCCGCGCGACGCCGGGGAACCGCTCGGCTACGACGCGCGCGTGATCGAGAGCTTCCTGCGGGGCCCCTATCACGGCGCCCTCAATCACACGCAAACCTACCTGGTGATGGCGCATGACGACGAAAGCGGCCAGATCAGCGTGAACGACAAAGGCAGGCCGCGCATCGCCTGGCCGAACGCAGGCAAGCAGCCGATCTTCCAGACCGTCGAAGAAACGCTCGAGAAGGCGCAGGCGCCGCTCGGCGGCAAATACATGCGCAACCCGATTTCGACCAAAATGCTCGGCGACCAGATTGTCACCGTGCATCCGCTCGGCGGCTGCGGCATGGGCGAGGACGCGGCACGTGGCGTCGTCGATCATGAGGGTCGAGTCTTTAGCGGCACGACCGGAAATGCGGTGCACGAAGGCCTATACGTGATGGACGGCGCGGTCATGCCGATGTCGCTCGGCGTCAATCCGCTGCTGACGATTTCCGCGCTGGCGGAACGCAATTGTGCGCTGCTCGCCAACGCGCGAGGCTGGAACATCGATTACGAGGCCAAGGGCACGGCCGCTACGCCCACGCCCCAGAAGATCGGCCTGCGCTTCACCGAAACGATGATTGGCACTTATACGCCGGCAGTGGCGGGCGAAGCTGCTACCAGCCCGATCGAATTCACACTGACGGTGGAATCGGACGATCTGGCCGATATGCTGAGCAATCCGCAACATCTGGCCCACACTACGGGCACGCTGACCTGTCCCGCGCTCTCCGCGCAACCGATGACGATCACGGACGGCACCTTCAATCTGTTCGTGGTCGACGAATCGGATGTGGACGAGCGCAACATGAATTACCGCATGACGCTCAATTCCACGGAAGGCAAGAAGTACTACCTGACAGGACAGAAAATCATCACGCGTACATCGCCGATCAATCTCTGGGACCAGACCAACACGCTCTATGCCGAACTCCGCGACTCGGCGCAAGCGGATGCGCCGGCGATCGGCAAAGCAACGCTGATCATTACGCCCGAGAATTTCCTCAAGCAGCAACGCACGCTCGAGGTCACCAACACCCCTGACCTGACGTCGCGCCTTGAATGGACCCTGAAGTTTGGCAAGTTTTTCGCGGGCGTGCTGTTCACCGAATATGGCGGCGTGGCCGCGCCTTTGCAGTTTTATGATCCGAAGGCGGAGCCGCGCCTCAAACGCGCGCTACGCGCGCCCGCGCCGCAAGTCGTCTTCTTCGACACAGCCGACGGGACCAGACTTCGACTCACGCGCTACGCCGGGCCGTCCGACAAACCGCTGCGTCCCGTGCTGCTGATCCATGGCTCGGGTGTATCGAGCCGGATCTACTCCACCGATCTGATCGGAACCAACCTGGTGGAATATCTCTGCGCAGCCGGCTACGACGTGTGGCTCGTCGATCTGCGCGTCAGCATCGAAATGCCGAGCGTGCTGGTGCCGACCAATGTCGACAAGGTCGCTCGTGAGGACATTCCGGCCGCGGTCGCCAAAGTGCGGGAGTTGACCAACGTGCCGGACATTCAGGTGCTGGGCCACTGCATGGGTGGACTGGCGTTGACCATGTCGCTGCTGTACGGCCTCAAGGGCGTGCGCTCGGCGGTGATCTCGCAGGTCTCGGCGCATCCGGTGCCGGGCACGCTGGAAAAAATCAAGTGCGGGTTGCACGTCCCTGACATCATGGAGCATCTCGGCGTGCTCGATCTGACCGCTTTTACGGAGCACAGGTCGTGGCCCCATAACCTGCTCGATGAAGCATTGCGGCTCTACCCGCTCAGTCATAAACAGGGCTGCGGCAGCCCGATCTGCCACCGGGCGACCTTCCTTTACGGCCTGCTCTACGAACACGAGCAGCTAAATGAGACGCTTCATTCGAATCTGCAGGAACTGCTCGGCGTGCACGACGTCTCCGTCTTCAAGCATCTCGCTGCAATGGTGCGAGCGGGCAAGGTCGTCGATGCCGAAGGCCGAGACGTCTATCTGAGTGGCGCTGACGGCATGAAGGGCCTGGATGGTTTGCGCCTGCCGATCGGCTTTATCCATGGCGAGAAAAACGAAACCTATCTGCCGAAGAGCACCTTGCTGACCTATGACATGCTGGTCGAGCAATGGCCCGAGCAGCCGTATGAACGGCATCTGATTCCCGGCTACGGGCACATCGACTGTATCTTCGGCAAGAACGCGGCGGTGGATGTCTATCCGGTGATTGCGCGGTATCTGAATGCGCATTGACGGAACGGCCAGGGCGTAGCCGCGCGTTACGCCCGCGAACCGCTGGCGCGCGGCGCACCCTGTTCAAAACAACTTGCCCGGATTCAGAATGCCGTGCGGGTCCAGCGCATGTTTGATGGCCGCCATTGCAGCCAATTCAGCCGGCGAGCGCGAGATCGGCAAGAACTCGCGCTTGAGCAAGCCGATCCCGTGTTCCGCCGATACCGAACCGTGCAACGGTCCCAGCATCCCATAGACGAACGCATACACCGCGTGATGATCGACGCCGGGAATCGAATGGCCGTCGACGGTGAGATGCAGATTCGAATCGCCGATATGGCCGAAGAAATACGACAAGTTGCCCGGCCAGCGCTGATCGAGCGCCGCGCGGCAACGGTCGACGAAAGCGCCGATCTCGCCGATGGGCAGGCTCACGTCGAAGTTGATCGGATCCATCCGTACCGGAAACTCGGCAGTGCATTCGCGAATCGCCCATAACGCGCGCACGTCGGCCACCGATTGCGCGATCACCGCGTCGCGGATCGCTTCTGAATCGAGCGCTTCGGTCAGCACGGCAGAGAAGCGTTCGCCGTCGTCACCCGCGTCGAAGCTCGCGTGTTCGATCAGCGCATAGAGCGGGTGCGAGTCGGCGAATGGCGAGCGCGTGCCCGTCAGCTTCACGCCGAAATCGTAGAAATCCGGCCACATGATCTCGAACGCGCCGATGTCGTTGCCAAAGCGCGTCGACAGGCGGCGCAGCAGGTTCACGGCGGCGGCGTAATCGTCGAGCGCGACGAGCGCGGTGTGGCGCGCCGCGCGTGGCGGATGGAGCCGCAGCACCGCGCGCGTGATCACGCCGAGCGTGCCTTCCGAACCGATGAACCAGTGTTTGAGGTCGTAGCCGGTGTTGTTCTTGACCATCTTGCCGAGCGAAGTCAGCACGTCGCCGTTGGCGAGCACGACTTCGAGGCCGAGCACCTGATCGCGCGCGGTGCCCGACTGGATCACGCGATTGCCGCCCGCGTTAGTCGCCAGATTGCCGCCGATCTGGCACGAGCCGCGCGCGCCCAGATCGAGGGCGAGTTCGAAACCCGCTTCGGCGGCGGCTTCCTGCGCAGTTTGCAAAGTCGTGCCGGCGCGCACGGTCAGCGTGGCCGACGCGGTGTCGATTTCTTCGACGCCGGTGAGCCGTTCGAGCGACAACGCGATATCTGTCGCGCGCGCAATCGCGCCACCTGCGAGACCGGTCATGCCGCCCTGCGGCACCACCGGTTGATGCGCTGCGTGGCAAATGGCCAGTGCGCGCGAGACTTCTTCCGTGCTGCGCGGCAAAAGCAGCGCGGCGGGACGTGTCGGATCGTGGCGGGTCCAATCGGTCATCGCGTGCTCGCCGATCTGCTCGCCAACGCGCACTGCGTCGGCCCCGAGCGCGGCGCGCAGCGCGTCGAGCGTTGCGGAAAGCGGCGCTGCGCTGACGTTTGCGTTGCTGCCCACGCTGCTTGCGACGCCGTTTGCCAAACTGTTATCTGTCATGCAGTGGTTCCTTGCGTTCCTTCAACCGCCCGTTTCTTGCGATAGCCCATCGAATCATTGATTCGCCCGAGGATGTAGTCACCCGCGGCGACTGGCTGATACTTGAGTTCGGCATCACTCGTACCGAGCTCGCGCGGATCGACCATCGCACCGTAAGTGGGATCATAAAACGTCGCGATGGAATAACGCTCGCGCCCCGACGCATTGATCACGCGATGCAAGGTGGAGCGGAAGCGGTCATTGGTCCAGCGCGCCAACAGATCGCCGACGTTCACCACGAAGCTGCCCTCGATCGGCGGCGCATCGACCCACGTATCGTTGGCGATCTCACGCACCTGCAAGCCCCCCACCTGATCCTGCCACAGCAAGGTAATGCAGCCGTAGTCGGTATGCGGCGCGACGCCGAACTGATCCGCGTCCGATTGGGGCGGCTGCGGCGGATAGTAGACCATCTGCGTGCGCTGCATCCGCTTCGTATAGCGCGGCGCGAAGAAATGTTCGTCGACGCCGAGACTCACCGCCACGGCTCGCAGCAGATCGGCGCCGCATGCGGCGACCGCTTCGTAATAGCCGTAGAGCGCAGGCCGCAGCTCAGGCATGAAATCCGGCCAGTTGTTCGGCCCTCGCAACGCCTGTCCGGCCTTCACATCGGGATCGTCCTCAGGCACCTCCAGGCCGATGCTGAAGAACTCCTTGTAGTCGGGACGCTTGGCCTGATACATGGTGGCGTCGCCGAGCGCGTTGAAACCGCGATGCCGTTGATTGACCGCCGCACGCCGCTTCGTCTCCACCGGAAACGCAAAGAACGTGCGCGCCGCCTGTTCGGCCGCATCGATTGCCGCTTGCGGCACGCCGTGATTGACGATGTAGAAGAAGCCGATCGTCGTGCACGCTTCGCGGATTTCGCGCGCCACGCGCGTCAAAGCTTGCGGGTCGCCAGCACGCACGCCGGCAAGGTCGATGATCGGAATGCGGGTCACGGGCATTGCGTTGCTCCCTGGAGGGCTAGTCAATTCAACCGACGAAAGAGGCTGATGAATCAGTCGCGACAAGCTCGCCTGCCTCGTGCATTCCAGTTGTATATACCGCCAAAAGCGTACCCGCAAGTTGCTTTGCGGGGCTTCACGTAAGGGCTTTTCTCTACTCGTGCGTTTATTTATTTCGCGCGAAAACTGCGGTATATACTGCATCGCATGACTCGCGCCGGTCCATGCTGACGAACCGCTTTCGCGCGACACCGCTTTGCCAACCGGAGAATCCCATGAGCATCCTTGCAGGCTGGAAGTGTCGTTTGGTCATGCTGGCGTTGTGCGCGGCAAGCGTCACCGCCCACGCGGAAGACCAGCTCGCCAAAGTGAAGAAAGCAGGCGAACTGGTGGTGGGCACCGAGATGCAGTTCGCGCCGTTCGACTTCCTTGAAAACGGCCAGCAAGCGGGCTTCAATAAGGACCTGTTCGCCGAGGTCGGCAAGGAAATGGGCGTCAAGGTGCGCTTCATCGACTTGCCGTGGCCGAGCGTGCTGCCGGGTCTCGAAGCCGGCAAGTTCGATATGGTGGGCGGCCCACTGACAGTCACGAAGGCGCGCATGGAACGCTACACGTACACCCTGCCGATCGCGGACGCCACCGACGCGCTGCTCAAGCGCGCCAACGATTCCGCCGTCAAGCAATCGTCGGATATCGCCGGCAAGACGGTCGGCGCGGGCAAAGGCTCGGCCCAGCTCGACCAGTTGAAGACCTACGTCGCCACCTTGCCGAAGCCGCCTGAAATCCGCGAATACGTCGACAACAATCAGGCCTACGCCGATCTCGCCGCCGGCCGCATCGCGGCGGTCGCGAACTCGATGACCAACATCGCGTATGTCGCGAAACAACGTCCCGAAACCTTCGCTGTGGTGCAGCCGCCGTTCGGCGCGAAAGTGTACTTTGCTTACTGCCTGCGTAAAGACGCGGACAGCAAGACGCTCGCCGATGCTTTCAACGCCGCGCTCGTGAAAATGCACAACGACGGGCGCCTCGCGACCTTGCAGAAAAAGTGGTTCGGTGTCGCGATGGATGCGCCGACAACGATGCCGACGCCGAACTATTGATGCACTGATCTAGCGAGTGCGACGCGTATGTTCAGCACGACCGTCTTCCTCCAGGGCCTGCCGCTGCTGCTGCATGCGGCACTCGCTACCATCGGCATTTCACTGACGGGCCTCCTGATCGGTTTCTTCGTCGCGATCGGCGTGTGTGCCGCACGCCTCTCCCCGAAGCGCTGGGCGCGCATGTTCGGCGGCGCCTACGTGTTCTTTTTTCGCGGCGTGCCGATGCTCGTGCAACTGCTGCTGGTGTATTACCTGCTGCCGTTCGCCGGGATCAACGTATCGCCCATCGTCGCGGCAATCAGCGCCGTGTCGCTGTGCTCCGCGTCCTATATCGCCGAGATTCTGCGCGGCGGCTTTCTCAGCATTCCGCCGGGCCATCTCGAAGCCGCGCGCATGCTCGGGCTCTCACCGTTCGATATGCTGCGGCGCATTCTGGTGCCGCAGGCGTTTCGCTTGACGCTGCCTTCGCTCGTCAACGAAATGGTGCTGCTGATCAAGGCTTCGTCGCTGATTTCGGTGGTGGGCGTGGCCGAGTTGACGCGTACCGCGCAGAACATCGCGGCCAGCACCTATCGGCCGCTCGAAGCCTACGTCGCTGCCGGGCTGATTTACTTCGTGATCTGCGGCACGCTGGCGCTCGTCGCGCACGCCGCCGAATACCGTTTGCAGCACGCCTGACCCACCTAGAGCTTGAGATTGAAATAGGCCATGCAAAAGCTCGACCCCACCGTCATTACGCACAACCTGCAGCCGATTGCCGCCGGTCTCGCGACCACGCTCGGCACCTGGGCCGCGGGCGTCGCGATCGGCATTCTGATCGGCTTTCTCATCGCCGTGCTGCAGCTCTTTTGCGGACGCTGGGTGCGCGGCGTATTGCGCTTCTACATCGAACTGTTTCGCGGCACGCCATTTCTGGTGCAATTGTTTTTGCTGTACTACGGCGGCCCGTCCTTCGGCCTCACGCTCGAACCGATGACAGCCGGTGTGCTCGGATTAGGCCTCTACGGCAGCGCGTATTTCGCCGAAGCCTTTCGCTCCGGCTTTCAATCGGTGCCGCCGGGTCATCTCGAAGCGGCAGCCTGTCTCGGACTCACCCGCTGGCAAGCCGTCCTGCGCATTCAGGTGCCGCAAATGCTGGTGCTGATCGTGCCTGCGCTGACCAATCTGATTATCGTGTTGAGCAAGGAAACCGCGGTGCTGTCGATCGTCACCGTCCCCGAGCTCACGTTCGTGCTGACCGGCATCGGTTCGGCCACCTTCGCTTTTGTCGAAACGCTGCTGGTGCTGTGCGTGTGCTATCTCGCGCTGGTCGAATTGACCTCGCGCGCGGGCATGTGGGCCGAAACCCGCATCGCGCGCTTCATGGCATGAACGGAAATCCGGACCATCTTATGAACGCTATCGCCGACATGCCGTCCTCCACTTCCACCGCTGCCTTCGATACACCGCCCGGCGCGCCGCTGATCGAAGTGCGCGACCTGAAGAAACGCTTTGGCGAGGTCGAAGTACTGCGCGGCGTCGATCTCGAGATCGCCCGCTCCGAAGTGGTCTGCATCATCGGCCCATCGGGCTCGGGTAAGAGCACGCTGCTGCGCTGCCTCGCCGCGCTCGAAACCTACGATCAGGGCGACGTGCGCATCGAAGGCGAACTGCTCGGTTACAGCGAGCGCAATGGAAAACGCGTGCGAGCGTCGCAAGGCGAGATCAATCGCGTGCGGCGCAACGTCGGCATGGTGTTTCAGCAATTCAATCTGTGGCCGCATATGACGGCGCTCGGCAATGTGATGGAAGCGTTGCTGCGCGTGCGCAGTCTGTCACGCGATGAAGCGCGCCGCCGCGCCAATGCGATGCTGGAAACCGTTGGCCTCGCGCATAAGGGAGATGCCTACCCGTCGAAACTCTCGGGCGGCCAGCAGCAGCGCGTTGCAATTGCTCGCGCGCTGGCGATGGAGCCGCACATCATGCTGTTCGACGAGCCGACCTCGGCGCTCGATCCCGAACTGGTCGGCGAAGTATTGCAAGTGATGAAGCAGCTCGCGCGCGACGGCATGACGATGGCTGTCGTCACGCACGAAATGGGCTTTGCCGCGCAGGTCGCCGACAAGGTGATGTTCATCGATCAGGGGCGCATCGCGGTGCAAGGCAAGCCGCGCGAGGTCTTTCACGATGCCGGGCAGCCGCGTTTGCGGCAGTTCCTGCAAAACTACTTCGACCGCAATGCCTTCTGGGCGCGCGGTCCGGATGATGCGGAGCCGGTATGAACTTGCGCCGATGCCCTCGCGATTCGGCTGGCTCGTGCAGTTCACGCGGACTGTAGCGCAAGGGCCGCCGATGTCCTCCACCGTTCGCAGCAAAGCTCACGACAATCCGCCCGCCGCGGCGATGAAAACCGCGCGCGTGGTGACTGACGCACCGGCCGCCCGCTACGAACAGGTCAAGACCCACATCCGCCAGATCATCGAATCGGGCGCGCGGCAAGCGGGCGACCGTCTGCCGTCCGAGCTGGACCTGGTCGCGACGTTAGGCGTGTCGCGCATGACGGTGAACCGCGCGCTGCGCGAACTCGCCGATGAAGGCCTCGTCACCCGCGTGTCCGGCGTCGGTACGTTTGTCGCGCAAACCAAGCCGCAATCGACGCTGCTGATGATCGCCCATATCGGCGACGAGATCCGCTCGCGCGGTCACGAATACAGCTACGATACCGTCCTCTCGCAACGCGAAACTGCGCCGGTGACGGTGTCGAACGCATTAGGGCTTGCGCCCGGCGCTTCCGTGTTTCATGTGATTTGCGTGCATCGCGAGAACGGTCTGCCGGTGCAGCTCGAAGACCGCTACGTCAATCCGGTCACGGCGCCGGACTTCCTGAAGCAGGATTTCTCTACGACGAGGCCGTCCGAGTATCTGTTCGAGACCGTGCCGGCGCATGACGTCGAGCATGTCGTCGACGCGGGTCTGCCGACGCGCGCCGAAGCCGAGTGGCTGGAAATTCGCGCCGATGAGCCGTGCCTGACGCTGATGCGCCGCACATGGACGAGCGGCGTTGCGGTCACGTTCGCGCGTTTCGTGCATCCGGGCTCGCGGTATCGGCTGGGTTGCCGATTCACGCCGGATCTGTCGCAGCGCCAGGGCTAGCGGCGCGAGCGCCGTGCCCTCGCCCGCTTCCTGCCACTCACACGTTGCCCGCCAGATGGAAACGCGACGCCGGATGCCACAGTTGCACCGACGTCGCCACATCATCACCGACCCATGTGCGGCGCCATAGCTGCAGGCAAGGCTCGCCGATATCCATCATCAGATGCCGCCGCACATACGCGTCGGGCTTCTGCGCATAGATACGAAACTCCGCGCGCTGGATCGGCGCGAGCCGCACCATGTAGTGATTCGGCGTCTCGACAGTGAAGTCCTGCTCCAGGTACTCGGGGAACACCTTCGGATTGACGTAGCGATCTTCGTACTGGATCGGCTCGCCCTCTTCGCTGTGTACGATGCACGAGTGAAACGCCGGGCCGCTGGCAAGACCGAGCGCTTCGAGCGCTTGCTGATCGTCGCTGGGTTCGAGCGTCAGCACACGTGCGGAATGGCGATGGCCACGTGCGGCGATTTCGTCGGCGATATTGCGGATTTCCAGCACCGTGGATTCGTAGCGCTGTGGCGCGACGAACGTGCCGGAACCTTGCACGCGCGTCAGCACGCGTTCGGTGGTGAGCTCACGCAGCGCGCGCGATACCGTCATGCGCGCGACGCCGAATTCTTTAACCAGCTCCGTTTCGGATGGGATCAGGCCGCCCGGCTTCCAGTCCCCCTCGCTGATGCGCCTGATTACATAGCGCTTGATCTGCTCATAGGCGGGCATCGCCTTGGCGGGTGTCTCAGGGGTGCGACCCGGGCGGTCCTGCGTGTCTGCGGTTTGCGCGTTTGTAATAGTGTTCACGTCGACCTCGTGGGTGGTACGCGGGTGGTACACGTTAGGCCGGTTCACCGGCGGGTAAGCCCGCTCACCGGCTTTGTCTCCATCTATCTGATTCATCCATTCGAGCCGGCCACGCAATTGCAGTAACGAGCGTCGTCAACCTGCGTGGGCAGTTGCCCGGCCGTCG
>NZ_VOSW01000090.1 GCF_009690905.1 Paraburkholderia madseniana | reverse complement strand
GCGTCAGGTCCTTGAAATCGGGCATCTTCGTCATGTCCTTCACTATGCACAGCCTGGTGGCAGTTTACAAGCGCTGAATAGTTACGCGGCGGCAAAGAAAGTAAGTGCCGCCCCGCACAGGGGCAACACTAATAGACCACAACCGCATTAAAGAAATCGAAGAGAAAAAAATGCCACCCCCAGCGGAGCAAAAAAAACTAACTGCCTATCGCTATGGAAAATGGCGCTGGCACCGTTTCCGCCGCTCGTGGACGGACACACGAGCAGACAGAATCCCGAGCTGGTCGAGGCTATACCTACGTGTCTACACGCGCCTCCTGACACTGACAGTGCTGGTACTAGCAGCGTCGATAGCAACCCTAGCCCTGACACTAAAAACCTCACCATCAATCTGGCAAACCCTAACAACAGCAAAAGCATCAATCCCAATCGCATTGGCAACCCTACTGCTACCAGCAGTCACCGCCTACCGCTGGATGCGCCCAGTCTGGCTAGACCTGGTAATGGTCCGCGAACGCGCAATAGACTTCACAGGCGGCCGCTTCAACACCCGCGCCCGCGAATCACACAGCGTCATAATCGGCCCACTGGCCCGCACACTAAACGCCCTGGCCGAACGCATGGAACGCCTGATCGCCGCGCAGCGCGAACTCACCAACGGCATCTCCCATGAATTGCGCACACCCTTGGCGCGCGTACGCTTCGCGCTGGAAAACCTCCGCGAACCCGCGTCCGCGGCCGAATACAACAGCGCATTGGCGAGCATCGACCAGGACGTCACCGAGCTCGACGAGCTCATCGACATGAGCCTGACCTACGCGCGCCTCGAATACAGCTCCCTGCAATCGAACCTCGAATCCACGTTGCTCACGGCATGGTTCGACAGCCAGGTCACCGACGCCACGCTGCTTTACGCGGACAAGCAACTCGTCCCGCAAGCAGACGTCGACGCATCGCTACGCGTGGTGATGGACAAACGCCTCATGTCCTACGCAATGCGAAACTTGCTGCGCAACGCCGGTAAATACGCACACTCGCGGATCATGGTCGGCCTGAGCGTCAAGCACGGCAATGTGGAAATCTACGTGGAAGACGATGGCACAGGCGTGCCGCCCGACCAACGCGAACGCATTTTCAATGCCTTCGTGCGGCTCGATCGTCAGACTGGCGGCTACGGGTTGGGTCTCGCGATTACGCAACAGGTGCTGCGCGCCCACCATGGCCGGATCGCCGTGACTGATCCGTTGACGCTTGGCGGAGCACGCTTCGAAATGAGCTGGCCGGTGGGCACGGTGGCGTGAAACACACCGTACCCGCGCAGCTTCAATAGGTATGTCCCAACTGGAAGTAAAAGTTATGACGGCCGCCCGGTGCGAACGCTACGCCCAGATAGATCGGTCCGAATGAGCTGGTCATCGCGGTGAAGACCGTCACGCTGCGCTTCAGCGGCCCGCTGCCGAACTGCGAATCGCGGTTCCAGACGTTGCCGGCTTCAAGGCTCAGCCCGGCAAACAGACCGCGAATCGGCGACGCATTGAACGTGGCAAGCTGATTCATATAGGTGATCTGACCGTACGCCATCGAGTTGCCGGACAGTTGGTCGGCAGCGTAGGCCGACAAATGCTGGAAACCGCCCAGCGTGAAGCCGAACGGATTCGTCAGATTGGTGCCGCCGAAGTCGTTACCGGCTTCGATGCTCGCGTTGATGCTGTGTCGTCCATAGCTTGCCGCGACAAGGCTCTTTCCGTATACCTCGGTGAAGCTGTCGCTGCCCGCGAACAACGAACGTTCTACGCGTAGTTCGCCGAAGTAACCTTTGCGGGCAAACAGCGGATCGTCGAGCTGATCGATCACGAGGCGTGCGCGCGCGCTAAGCTGACGCCCATAGATATCGGGGAACAGCAGCGGCGAGTTAAACGCATCCTCGAGCGGCAAGTTGTATTGCGGCGACGCGAAACCATGCGCGTAGGCCACGCCGATACGGAAGTCGCCGAGACGGGCGAGTGGTACGCCGAAGTCGATCCCTGCGCGCTCGGTTTGCAAGCTGTATTGCGTGATCTTGACGTTGCCGGAATCGTCGTAGAGATTGGCATAGCGACGCTGAAACTCGAGGTATGGCGCCACGTAATAGCCGAAAGAACTCGACAGTGGCTGCCGCAGCTCCGCGTGCAGGTCGATCAGATCGCTGCCGACGGTCCCGTCCACTCGCCCTTCGAGCCCTGACGAGGTGAGCCACGGCCGGCGATAACCGAGATGCAGCCGGAAGCCGCCTTCATCCGTCGAGCTGCTCGATAAACCCAGCCCGAACAGCAGGAAATTCGGTCCCCACAGCTTCTGCTGTGCGGAGACAATGAGCGTGTGCGCGTCGCCGTCGTCAACGAGTTGCTGGCTCACGCTGTCGAAGTCGCCCGCGGTGGTGAGCGCCAGCAGGTCCTTATTGAGCGCGACCGGATCGTAGACATCGCCGGTTTTGACATGCAGCGCGGCGCGAATGCGTGCCTCAGGTACGGAGCCCTGCGAGGCGATCTCGATCTGCGTGATCCGCACCGGATGCATTGCGGGCGCACCGTGCCGGGCGCGCCACGCGGCGTAGTCGGCGGGCGAAAGCGCCAGATGCTGAAGCTGCGGCATGGCCGCGCGCGTGGCAGCGGCGCCGGCGGCGATGGCCTGGCTCGCATTGGCGAAATCGGTGAAACTCAGCGAGCCGAGCGCCGGTTCGATCAGGACGTCACCGGTCTGCAACTGTTCACGTTGGCGCGCAACGTTCTGGTGAATCAGAATGCCGATCATTTGCTGCATCACGTCGGCGGGCGAAGCCAGCGCATCCAGTGGCCGCAGCGGCGAGCCGATATCGACCGCGATCACGACTTTCGCGCCCATGTCGCGCGCCGTTTCGATAGGCAGATTGCTGACGATGCCGCCGTCCACCAGCGTGCGTCCGTCGATATCGGCTGGCGCGAACAGGCCGGGCAATGCCATGCTGGCGCGAATCGCCTGCGGCAGCGAACCGCGATCGAGCACCACCTTCTGGCCGGTGCGCAGATCGGTTGCGATCGCGCGATAGGGGATCGGCAGCCGGTCGAACGAAACGTTGCCTGGCACGGTGGACGTCCAGTCCTGCAGCAGCGCTTGCAAACGATTGCCCTGGACGAGTCCGACCGGCAAGCGGAAACCATTGGCGCCGTAGCCGAGCGAAAGGCTGTTCACATACAGCCGCTCGTCTTCACGACGCGATTGAGGCAGATCGGCACGCTCGGTGACGTCGAACGCGATGTCCGCGAGATTGATGCCCGCGAGGCGGTTTTGCATGTCCTGCGCCGTCATACCGCTCGCGTACAGGCCGCCGACCACGGAGCCCATGCTGGTGGCGGCGATGCAATCGACCGGGATGCGGTTTTCCTCGAGCACCTTCAGTACGCCGAGGTGTGCATAGCCGCGCGCACCGCCGCCCGACAGCACGAGACCGACGGAGGGGCGGCCGGCGGGCCCGGCTTCCGCGCTGCACGCGGATTCGGCTGTGAGAGCGGGGCGTGCGAAGGTGGCGATCCCACACGCCAGCAGCACCACGGTGCAGCGCAAACGAAGAACGATGGGCTGGCGACGCGTGTGCGCCGCCGTTTGTTGAAGTTGTTCGCTCGCCAACGCTCGACTCATCGGTTTTGATGCAGAAAGAAAACCGAGAGATTACATGGTTTTGCCCCGGTAAAAACAGGTGATTTGGTGAAAACGCGCGTTTGCGAAAAAACGTAGTCCTGATGCTTTTTATCCCGCCTCGCGGCGCAATACGTGTTGTGACCGTGAGCGCGGTCCCTGAAACACGTCCCGCGTTCTTCGCCGCTAGCGACGCATCAAAGCTCGCACGGCCCTTGCCGCCATCGGATGCCCCAAGTCTGGTGCAACGAAATGAGCCACTTTGCGTTCGGCGAGGTTGATCGTTACGTAGTCGTTCGGCGCTTTCGTGTTGAGGCCGTCGGACGCCGAGTGATACTCGATACGCAACTGCGTCGCGGTGACGACCACGCGCAGATAGCCGTAGTTGGTGTCGTCATAGTTTTCCAGCACGACCTGATCGGTGGTGGCCGACGCCGCCTGCATGATTTGCGGCGCGCGGATGGCGGGCGCACCTTGTGCGGCGAGCTTGACTAAACCGTGTCCGCCGTTACCGCACACGAGGTAGGGAATCTGCGTGCCGTCCGCATTTCGCGTACGCGTGAAGCGCTGATAATTGTGTGCATGGCCGGACAGAAACGCATGTGGCCACACACCGTTGGCTTCGCACACCTTGTCGATCTGCGCCAGCATATCGACGCTCGATCCGTGTCCGCCTGCGCTGTACGGCGGATGATGATCCGCGATCAGCAGTGCGCCGGTGAACTGCTCGGCTTTGACGCGCTTGAGCGCGGCGTCGAGAAAGTCGAGCTGAGTACTCCCGATCTTCGGGTCTGAAATCACACCGGGATCTTCGAGCGTGTTGCTGTAAATCACCAGCACGCGCACGAACGGCGCCTCGAGCGTGAAGAAGACGCCGGGCTGGATTTGCGCGGTGCGCGACAAGCCGCCGGCTTCTGGCGTAACGGCGAACGTCTCCGCGCAAAAATTTCGCAGGAACGCAGTGAGACTCGCGGCATGCGCTTCCGGCGAAACCATCCCGTCATGATTGCCGGCGCAAGCGAGGATCGGCGCCGGATAGTCTCGATACGGTTCGTAAAACTGATCGTAATAGTACTGGCTCTCGCCAAAGCTATAGACGACGTCGCCGAGCAGCAAGGCAAATTGTGGCACCTCGCTGGCGTTGACTTCGTTGAAATCGGCCGTCAATTTGTCGGCCACTTCGTTCTGGGTGGCCGGACCTTTCGTATTGCCACAATCTCCCAGCGCGTGAAACACCAGTTGTCCGGCGGCTGTGATCCTGTCGATGGCGGTTGCGTTGCCGCCCATGACCTCGGCCAGCGTGAGTTGGGGCTCGACGCCGCCTCGCGGTGCGGGAAACGGCAGCGGAAACAGTTTGTGCTCCGCATTGAGCTTGTCGATTTCCTTGTAGGCCGCATCGTCCGATGGGTGAGGCACACGAAACACCGTCGGGTCCGCGGTCGGTTGAGGCTGTGCGAATACGGGCTTGTCCAGCATCCGGGAACGGAGTGCCGTCGCGCCGACGGTCGCCACGGGCTGGTTCGAGCCGCTGGCGAGCGCAGTAGCCTTTTTGCCGGGTGCCGCTGCCTTGCCGCGCGACTTTGGTTTGCCTTCTGCTTTCGCCGTGCTTTCTTTTGCCTTGGCCTGGGATTTCGACTCGCGTTTTGCCGACATGAGCACCTCTTGAGGAAGAGTAAGCGGGGGATACGCAAGCGGCTTTCGCCGTTGCGTTCATCGAACCCTACGACATGCGAATTTCGGAAAAGTGTCGTGGCGGTGTCGAAGCTGGCCTGCTGACGCGCTTGCGCCCCATGCGCGACACGGGCGGAGCCTGCCCTGAAACAATTTATGTCAGCTTATGTCACGGCGCCTCCGAATCGCCCGCAAAGCGTTGCCCAGCGGGCCTCTGTCATGGTGAAACAGGGTGACATATCTTCGCTGCTGATTAAATCCAGGCGTCCTTCTATAGTCCGTTTGTCGCCACGCCGCAGTGAGCAGAAGTGGCCCGAAATCAAGAAGGACATACCGTGAAAAACTGTTCGTTCGTCGTCGCAGCCACCGCCGCTTCCCCTGCCTCCGTGACGCCCGCCGCATCCGTACGTGGCGCGCTGCGCAAGCTCGCGCTCACCGCAACCGTTACCGTGCTCGCGCTCAGCAGCGCTTCCGCTTTCGCCTGGTCGCAGCACGGCACCGCCTACACGTCGCGTGGCACCTATAACGGCGCGCGTTACGGCTCGTGTGGCGGCGGTAGCTGTTCGCATGCTGGCGGCGTGGCCGGCCCCTACGGCGGCGTGGCGACCAACACCGGCACGGTGACCCGCAACGCGCCGGGCCAGTTCTCGAATTCGGGCACCGCGACCGGACGCTACGGCAACCAGGTCCAGCACGCCGGCGACACCAACTGCGCGGGCGGCACGTGTTCGCACACCGGCACCCTCACCGGACCGGACGGTAAAACAGCTACGACCTCAGGCGATGTGACCAAAACCGCGCCCGGCCAGTATTCGTCATCCGGGTCGGTCACGGGCTCGAACGGCAACACGGTCAACCACTCGGCATCGACTAACTGCGCGGGCGCGTCGTGCTCACGTTCCGGCACGGTGACCGGGTCTGATGGCGGAACCGTCAATCATTCCGGCACGGCAACGCGTGTAGCACCGGGCGTCGTGACGACATCGACGAGCACGACGGGCACGCATGGCAACACCGTGACGACGAGCGGAACGGTCACGACTACCGGCGTCGTCACGACGGGCAGCACGACGGTGGTGGTTGCACCGAAGCCGGTTGTTGTCGTACCGCCTCCAGTCGTTGTTCCGCCGCCGGTTGTGTATGTGCCGCCGCCTCCGGTTGTCTACGTTCCGCCGCCCCCGCCGCCTGCTGTGTATGTCGCGCCGCGTGTTGTCTATATGGCTCCTGCACCGCGCCCTGTCGTGTGGGTGCCGGGGCACTGGGTGGGGCATGTGTGGGTGCCGGCGCACTGGTCATGAGTGAAAACGTGCGAGTGAGAACCGGCGAGGAGGCCGGCCGGACCGGTCCGCAGTGGAAGAGCGAGCAGGGAAGTGCTCATCCACTGCGGCCACGTTTCAACGCGGTACGCACACGGACGCTATGGAAGGTAGGTGTGTTGGCAACGATGATCGTCGCAATAGGGATGGCGATTGCAGTCGGTGAGGGCGTCGCAAGCACCGAAACACCGGCTGTGCACCGAGCGATTGAACCTGAACAGGACTGTTCGGCGAAATACGCAGCGTTGCTCGACCTCGCCGAATTGGCGAGACGTGACGGCAAGTCGTCCGAAGTTGTGATGCGTGGACTGAGCGACCGCGGCGGCGCAATGGGCGACTGTTTGCCGACTGGCGGGAACGTCGCGGCGAGGTAAACGAAACGCGCGAATGGCCGGAGCGGCCATTCGCGCTTGTCAAATGCGGTCCTCCAGAGAAGGCACGCCTTTGACCAATGGCCGGCCGCTACCGGCCCTGTTGCTGCAGATACTGTCTGACGTCGCTCATGGTCACACTTCCTTTGTGGCTCGTGTCGATCTGATCGAAGTGCTTGGCGACGTAGCCGAGCCCCGCGGTCTGAGCCTGCGTTTTCGTGACCGCGGCGCCATTGCTGAGGGCCGTGTTCGCCCCCAGTCGCGCTTCAAGCCGCTGCTGGGCTTCCTGCTGCAGTGCCGTGCCGGTCGACGGCGTGACGGGAGCAGCACGGTTTTGAGGAAAGAACGGACCGTCGACTCCTCTGGCCCCGTTTGGCGGCGTCGCCGGCGCTACCGCTTGCGGCGGTAACGCATGCGCGCTGCCAATAAAGCAGCCGAGGACGATCAACGGTGAGACACGCCGCAACATATCGAAAAGGGACATGATGACTCGCATTGATTGAGTGAATAGAGTATCGCGAACGAGGCACATCGCGTCAGTTCAGTCAGGGTGCCATGGCTTGCGCCGTGGCAGTAGCGGTCGGCTGACTGGCGGGGCTCTCGTCGCGCCACGGCGGCGGCAGCGTCCAGAGGGCGAGCGCATCCGGAAGCGGCGTGCCGCGGTAGAACCGCACCAGATCCCGTTTCATCAGCGGACGGGCGACGTCATCCAGATAGGTCATATGCCCGCCCTGGAAGAAGTTGACCTGCAAGTCCGGATTCAGACCGGGTACCGTCTGCAGCCGTGCCAGTTGCTTCTCGGTATTGAAGAACGGGGTGGCGAGATCATGAAAGCCGTTTTCCGCGAGTACCTTCAATTGCGGGTTGAGCGTCAGCGCGCCCAGCAGATCCGGAATCGTGTCGGGCAGGGGTTGGCCATCATGCGAGAAATCCCATACCTGGATGATGTTGTCGTTCAGTGGCAAATAGGTCGCGTTCGGCGCTGTGTATCCCAGGTAGTCAGGCATCTGCGTAGCCAGAGCCGTGGTGAACGGCTGGGAGATCAGGATGTCGGACGGGTCCCCGTCGTTTTGCAGACGCGGATCCGAGTTCGGCAATGACACGCGTCCGTCGTACCGGCCGATCGTCGTGCCAGGTATGAGGCTCGTCGAGAACGGGTTGGCGCCGAAGTAGCCTTGCAGCGCCTGCACGGTCAAACTGGATGGCAAGGTCCACGACTGAAGCGTTTTGGCATTGGGAAACACCGGCGTACCCAGGGCGTCCGGTATGCCGAGCTGACTGAGCACCCACGATTGCGAATACCGCCTGAACTTGTTGTATTCGTTCGTGACGAACAGGCTTGCCTGGTATGCGTAAAGGTCCTGATTAAGCGGCGCCGGCGACACCTGGTTGTAGTAAGCCGCGACTTCCGCGTAGCCGGGGAAATAACCGGCCAGCGTATCCGTATCCAATGCCAGCGCGCTCGTCGAGTTCGTGATGGCGACGGCCTCGATCGCATCCGCGAAATAGTTCAGGATTGCAGACTGAAGGACGATGCCGGTCAGATGCACGCCGGCCGATTCGAGTGCCAATGCGAGCATGTCGGTGCGCGGCGTGCCATACGACTCGCCGTACAGATAAATCGGCGAGCTGCTGCGGCTGTTGACCGTCAGATAGCGCTGGATAAAGTCGCGCATGATGTTGACGTCCGCGTCGGTCGTCCAGTACTTCTGGTTCGTATTCGGCAGAATCGCCTCGGAAAGACCTGTTCCAGGCGGGTCGATGAAGACCATGTCCGTGGTGTCGATCAGGCTCTCCTTATTGTCGACGAGCGGATAATTCGGCCAGTTCCCGAACACCGGGTCGGGCGTGGCGACCCGCGTCGGCGCGAACGACCCGAGCCGCAGCCAGATGGAAGAGGACCCCGGGCCGCCGTTGTAGACGAACGTGACAGGTCGCGGCGAGCCGTTCGTACTCGGCACGGTGTACGCGACATAGGACATCGTGGCTTCGGGGTTGCCGCTCGAGTCGGTGGCGGTCAAATGGCCGGTCGTGGTGGTGTAGTTGATCGGTGTTCTGCCTTGGGTCCACTGGTAATGCATGACTGCAGCTTTTTCGGAGGCCTGAGCCGGTGCGAGGCCATCTGTGGCATTCCCCGAATAGGCGACCGGGTCGAGATAGGTTTGATTGGCCGTTGGCGCTTGCGACTGCGCGGCGGCCTGTGCGCTGAGTTGCTGATTCGCTGCGGTCTGCTGCATGCTCACAGCCGTGCCGGAGGACGAACCGCCGTCCCCTCCGCCGCATCCGCCGAGAAGCAGGATCGCGACCGTTAATGTTCCCAGGCCCGTTCCCAGACCCGGCAGCCTGCTGTGGCGATATTGGCTATTGCCGGAAAGACGCTCGTCTCGTTTCATCTCTATCCTTGGTGGTGGGTTCAGATACCGTTTCACAAAGGCCGCTAGCGCCGATGAAAATATATCGGAGTTCGAAATATTAGCGATGCATCGTCGGCTTGCAGCGGTGAGACCAACTTACTTCAAAGCGCATAGATTCAGATCTCTATGCAGTATGCGTAGAATAACTAAATATCCGATTTGGATATTCCGGTTCTTTTCGTGGCATATTTCCGCAATCGGAAATTCGTATATTGGCGGCAGATGAAAAATAGGTGACGCCACTGGCGTTTGTCAAGGATGTACCGGATTTCCGTAATTGCAACTTCGGGAAATTGTGCTGAAGTCGCGTGAGAGCGGGCCAGTCGGGGCGTGGCGCCCGTGTGAGTTAATCGAGTATTTATTACGAAGTTAAATATATTCGTTTGTTAATCGTAATAATTAAAATGTACTGATCATCCGGTTCTGGCGCCGGATGCCGGCAGGGGGTTATTCGGCTTCGGCCAGCACGAGCGGGAACCGGATTTCGAACGTCGTCCCAACGCCTTCGTGTGACGCAAAATCGATCTGACCGTTCAGCACGCGGCAAAGCTCCTTGACGATCGCGAGACCGAGGCCCGTGCCAGGAATATCGTCGCCTGCAGCACGCTCGAATTCGTCGAAAACGCGGTTCGCGTCCGAAGGTGCGATGCCCACGCCGGTATCCGACACGCGAATCGACCAGTGCTCCGCATCGGCCATGGCGAAGGCAAGTTCGATCTCGCCGGACTTCGTGTACTTCGTGGCGTTGGAGAGCAGATTGACGGCAATCTGCTTAAGCTTGAGACGACTGGACGTGACGACGGATAGCGCCGGATCGAACACTGTGCGCAACTTCAGTCCTTTGGCCTCGATGGCCGGGCGCGAGGAGGCGACGAGCTCATCGTAAAGCGCATGCAGCTCAACCGGCTCGAATGTGTTCGGCGTGCCGTCGCCGAGCACAACGGAGTACTCGACCATCTGGTCGACGAGTTGCTTCATGTCCGAGGCTTGCCGGTTGGCCAGCGTCAGCGCCATATCGGCCTTCGAAGGCGCCCGTTCGATCAGTTGCAGCGCAATCGAAAACGCGTTCAGGAAATTGCGCAGATCGTGGACCACGCTGCGGGTGATCTGCATGCGTGACTCGTAAAGATCGCTGACCAGGCGCTGCTTGAGCGTCAGTTCGTGATTGGCGCGCTCGAGCCTGCCGGTGTACTCATCGATCTTGCGGTCCCGTTCGCTGACCACCTCCTTGATCGACGTGAGCGTCACCATGCTGAGTGTTTCCGCGATCAGGCGCCGCGCCCGTCCTTCATGGCGGCGCGTGAACGTGCTGTCCTGGTCGGCGAATTCTTCCAGCGCGTCAGCGAGCACCTGATGGAACAGATCGAGTTCGCGCACGAGTTCCTCGATCCGGTAGCCCTGACGCCAGCGGACCAGGCCGTGTTTTCTCGCATCGCGTTCGATCGCCGGCTCGACGCGTTCGAGATCTTCGACGTCGAGCGCAAGGCATAGTCCTTCGAGAAGGTCCGGCAAGTGATCGGCGAGCTGTTGATAGGTGAGCTTGTCCGCTTCGACGAGGTCGACATCGCCGAAAACGGTTTTCATCCATTGCGCGGTCAGGCGCGTCCGCTGCTCGCGAACGAAATCGGCAAATTTGCGCAGCGGGCTAACGCGTGTTTCGGTCATATTGGCTACATCGGGGTGAAGTTTCTAACAAAAGTTTCTGCCCCATTATGGCCGCAATTGCTGATTGTGGAACACGCTCTTGCGTAACCCGGGCCAGATGAACACGAGGTTCAACCCGGCGGTCCCGATGTTGTTGTTCAAGCGGCTTCGTGTCCGGCAATCTTTGCCGTTCGGACGCGTGGGAGTGAAGGTAACGGTTCGACCTTACCGACAACGAACAGATACGACAGGGCACCGACCACGCATAGCGAGCCCGCAACCATCAGCGGAATCACTAACGAACCCTTTGTGATCGCCAGCATGACCCCGGTAAACGTGGTGATAAAAATGCCGGCGATGCGTGCGGCCTCACAGGAAGATCATCAGCGTATCTTTGCTGCCATCATGGGCCGCGATCCGGCGGCGGCGCGCGATGCGATGCAGGCGCATCTCGCGTGCGTGGTGGGGGAGTTTACTCAAGCGTGGCGATAAGCATGCGCACCTTTTTCGCTTGATGCGGCACGTCTTCTGAACGTGCCATTTGCGTGTTCTTTTCGCACCACGCAATTTTTTATTTTTGACGCGGAATTTATTTTCGCCGTCATATGATTGCACTGTTCGTTTTCGGCAGCGCCTCGCAAGATGCGCCTGTGTAATTCAATTGAAAACCATGCTGTAGTCAGCACGCGCTATCGACACGTTATTCAATGCGCCACACGCAATAATCAACAAACAATATCGGATGTTTTCGCAATTCGCACGGCGCCGGCCTGCGAATGCGTTGCCTATCCGTTGCCTATGCGTCCGTAGATCCTGTTGGCGGCCAACGCGCTAGCCAGTGGGAGTCGAGCGCACACAATTGATTACGTCCATCACCGCTAAATCACGGAGCCAACAGGTATGAAAAAGTCTCTACTCGTGGTCGCGCTTTCCGGCGCCTTTGCTATTTCGGCGCATGCGCAAAGCAGCGTGACGCTCTATGGTCTCATTGACGCAGGATTGATCTACACGAACAATCAGGGCGGACATAGCAACTGGCAGGAAGTAACCAGTTCGACGCAAAACACGGTCTTCGGTCTCAAGGGTTCGGAAGATCTCGGTGGCGGCTTGCATGCGGTCTTCAAGCTGGAGCAGGGATTCCTTTTGAATAACGGCGCCCAGGCTTTCTCCGGCGATGGTTTCGGCTCTCAGGCGTGGGTCGGCTTGCAAAGCGATCCATACGGTACGGTGACGTTCGGCCGCCAGTTTGATGTGATGAACGACCTCGTCGGTCCGCTCACGGCGGAGTTCAACACGTGGGGTGGCAACATGGCTGCGCATCCGTTCGAAAACGACAACCTTGCTGGCAATTCGGTCGTTTTCAACAACACGGTCAAGTACACGAGCCCGACGTTCAGCGGCGTCACATTCGAAACGATGTATGCCTTCAGCAATAAGGCAGGCAGCTTCGCGAACAACCGTTCATACGGCTTCGGTGTTTCCTATGCGCAAGGGCCCGTCAATCTTGCTGCCGGATACCTGCAATTGAACAACGCAGGCAGCGCAGGCGGCGCTGTTACCACGGGGGACACCAGCGCGAACTTCCTTGCGCAGCGCCAGCGTATCTGGTCGCTGGGTGGCAACTACACGTTCGGACCGGCCACCGTTGGCCTGGTGTGGAGCCATACGCAGATGGACAACGCGTCGGGTGTTTTCTCGTTCGGAACCGGCACTTACCTCGGTGCGAACGACGCTTCTGCCGGAACCCTGAGTGGCTCGCTGCGCCTCGACAACTACGAAGCGAACGTCAAGTACGCGCTCACGCCTGCGTTGACTTTGTCGGGCGCGTATACCTACACGCATGGCGCTTATAACGGCTCGTCGCCGGGATGGAATACGGGGATGCTTCAGGCCGACTATTCGATCAGCAAGCGCACCGACTTCTATCTTGAAGGTGTCTATCAGAACGTGCACGGCGCACCGGCTGATTCCGTGCTCTCGCATGCCATGATCAACACGCTCTCGCCTTCGTCGTCGAATACGCAAGTGGCCGTCACGGTGGGGATGCGTCACGCATTCTGATCGGCCTCGCGTCACGTGATCTGTTATGACGGATGCCTGCACCTTGGCAGGTATCCGTCGACACTGAGAGTTTCACGAGTAGGGTGGTCTTCACGGTGGTCTGGCAACAGTCGAGCCAATATAAGGCGCAGTTAAAACGCTCGCGCTAAGCACCCGCCTTCAGGAAATCGACAAATGCGCGCAACGGTGCCGGCAAGTGACGGCGGCCCGGATAGTAAAGAAACGGCCCTGAAAAGCGCTGCCACCACGGCTCCAGAATCGGCTCCAATGCCCCGCTATCGAGATGCGGGCGCAGCATGTCCTCGAACAGGTGAATCACCCCTACGCCTGCGACAGCAGTACTGATTGCAAGGTCGATTGCCGCGCCGGGCCTGACGAGAAGCGGTCCCGACGGATTCAACTGCACCACCTCGCCGTCGCGCTCGAAATACCAGGTCGGCGTAGCGCCGCCGGCAAACTGGCCACGCAAGCACGCATGAGCCAGCAGGTCGCGCGGATGCTCGGGTCTGCCATGCGTGTCGAGATAGCCCGGCGTCGCGGCGGTAGCGAAGCGCTGCACACGCGGACCGATTGGCATCGCGATCATGTCCTGCTCGAGCCGCTCGTCGTAGCGAATGCCCGCATCGCAACCGATCGACAGCACATCGACGAAGCCGTCCTCCACCACAACCTCCACGCGTATGTCGGGATAGGCTTTCAGGAACTGGGGAATGACGGTCGGCAACACGATGCGTGCGGCGCTCGACGGCACGTTGAGTTTGAGCGTGCCGCTCGGCTTGTCCCTGAAGCGGTTCAGGACGTCCAGCGCGGCTTCCATTTCGCTGAACAACGGCGTCAGCTTTTCGATCAGACGCAATCCGGCTTCGGTCGGGGCCACGCTGCGTGTGGTTCGGTTGAGCAGGCGCATACCCAGCTTCGATTCGAGACGGCGCACGGCAATGCTGAGACTGGAGGCGGAGACGCCGCTGATGCGCGCGGCGTCGCGAAAGCCGCCGGCGCGCGCGACTGATACGAAGGCGGCAAGATCGTTGAATTCCATGGCCATTGTTCAAAATGTTTAACAACCCGTGCAATTTAGGCCGGATTATCGAACAACTCAATCCTCGTCATACTGCTGCTCAACCCCTCACCTCAAGGAGCGCGCTATGTCGAACTTCACCCCTGTGGACACATTCCCGCTGGCTGGCCACCCTGTGCAACGCATGGGCTACGGCGCCATGCAACTGGCCGGACCCGGCGTATTCGGGCCGCCGAAAGATCGCGACGCGGCGATCGCCGTGCTGCGCGAAGCGGTGGCGTCGGGCGTCAATCACATCGATACGAGCGACTTCTACGGGCCCCACATCACCAACCAGTTGATTCGCGAAGCACTGCATCCGTATCCGGACGACCTCATGATCGTCACAAAGGTTGGCGCGGTTCGTGGCAGCGATGGCTCGTGGTTGCCGGCGCTCGAGCCGGAAGATATCGAGCGCGGCGTCCACGACAACCTTCGCAATCTCGGTGTCGACGCACTCGACGTCGTCAATATGCGAATCATGGGCGACGTGCATGCCCCGTCCGAAGGGTCGATCGAAAAGCAGGTCGTGGCGCTTGCCGAACTTCAACAACGAGGGCTGGTTCGCCATATCGGCTTGAGCAACGCAACCGCGGCCCAGGTTGCCGAGGCACAGGGCATCGCGGAGATTGTCTGCGTACAGAATCACTACAACCTGGTTCACCGGGAAGACGATGCGCTGGTCGATGAACTGGCGGTGAAGGGCATCGCATACGTACCGTTCTTCCCGCTTGGCGGATTCACACCGATCCAGTCGTCAGCGCTTTCCACGATCGCGCAAACGATCGGTGCGACGCCGATGCAGGTGGCGCTCGCCTGGCTCCTGCATCGCGCGCCCAACATCCTGCTGATTCCGGGCACTTCGTCGCTCGGGCATCTGCGGGAAAACATGCAGGCAGCACACTTGAGATTGACCGACGAGGTGCGCGCTGAACTGGACGCAATTGGCGGCAGGAATGAGAAGGCGTAATCGCACTTATTGGATTGCGCGCGCGATCCGCTTCGGGTCGATGCTATCGATGTCCTTGCGCGGATGGACCCGCCCGGTAGCGCAGCGCATCGACCAGCACGGCCTTTTCAACCACTCATTGCGTTGGCACCGACCTAGGCCACGGCACATGCACAGGCGTTCAAGTCGCCACCGCGTCCACGATGCATTCCCGCAACCATTGGTGCGCCGGGTCTCGATGAGAGCGCTCGTGCCAGAGCATCGCCATTTCATAGCCCGGCACTTCAACCGGCGCCTCGACGACTCTGAGCGCGCCATTGCCGCGCACCAATCGCGCCGGCACCATCGCCACGAGGTCCGTACTCGCCAAGGCTGACATCACAAACAGGAAGTGCGGAACCGAAAGCACAACCCTGCGCGTGAGACCCACCGCAGCCAGTGCCTCATCCGTGACGCCGCTAAACCCGCCACCATCCGGCGACACGATCACGTGCTCCAGTTTGCAGAACTGCGCAAGCGTTGGCCGGCGCTTCAGGCGCGGATGGTCCGCGCGGCCTGCCAGCACATACCGCTCCTTGAAAAGTAGCCGCCCGCGCAATCCGGGCGGCGCGCCTTCGCTGGTATGGAATGCCAGATCGATGTCTCCCTGTTCCGCCTGCTTCGCGATGCGTGGCGGAACAGCTTCCACGATCGCGAGCCGGGTGCCGGGCGCCGCCGCGCGCAAGCTGGACAGGACGGGCAGCAGGATCGTCGATTCGGCATAGTCGGTCGCGGCAACGCGCCACGTATGACTCGCTTCGGCTGGATTAAACGGGCTGGCCGGCGACACCGCGTGCTCAAGCGCATCGAGCGCCTGGCGCAAAGGTTCGCGCAATTCTTCGGCCCTAGCGGTGGGGCGCATGCCTCGGGGACCCGGCAGCAACAACGGGTCGCCAAAGATATCCCGCAGCTTGGCAAGATGCACGCTCACCGACGGCTGAGAGAAGTTCAGGCGTTCGGCTGCACGGGTCACATTGTGCTCCGACAACAGGACATCGAGTGTCACCAGCAGGTTGAGATCCAGCCTTCTGAGATTATTCATGGAAATACCTGACATGTTGGTTATTCATTTCCAATATACCGGCAAGAGACCTATCGTGGCGCTTTCTCGCAAAGGAGGTCAGGTCATGAATGTTCTTCTCGTCTATGCACATCCGGAACCCCGGTCATTGAACGGGTCCCTTAAGGACTTTTCGGTCAAGCGTCTCGAGGATGCCGGCCACGTTGTCCAGGTATCCGATCTGTATGCGATGAACTGGAAAGCATCGCTCGATGCAAACGACAGCCTGGACAGGCAACCGGGCGCGCGTTTCGATGCCTCTCTCGATTCGAAGCGTGCTTTCAAAGACGGACGGCAAAGCCAGGACATCGCACTTGAACAGGAGAAGCTGAGGTGGGCGGATGCAGTGATTCTGCAGTTTCCGCTGTGGTGGTTCTCGATGCCTGCGATCCTGAAAGGTTGGGTGGAGCGCGTCTATGCGTATGGCTTCGCGTATGGAGTCGGGGAGCACTCCGATGCGCGCTGGGGCGACCGTTACGGGGAAGGCAACATGGCGGGCAAGCGGGCAATGCTGGTCGTGACAACTGGTGGCTGGGAGTCACATTACAGCCCGCGTGGTATCAACGGGCCGATCGACGATGTCTTGTTCCCCATCCAGCACGGCATTCTGTATTACCCTGGTTTCGACGTGTTGCCACCGTTCGTGATTCATCGGACAAGCCGGATTGACGAAGCACGATTTTCAGAAGTCCGTGACGAACTCGGGCAACGTCTCGATGACCTCTGGAAGACTGCGCCGATACCGTTTCGCCGGCAGAACGCCGGCGCATATGACATCCCGGCGCTTACATTGCGACCTGATGTTGCTACGGATCAGGTTGGCTTTTCAGCGCACATTGAATAGATGCGTTGCATTCCCCACATTCGTGCGCAGGGCGTAACTGTTAAATAGAGGTTCGGTTTGGGCCACTCCAGCTCCCGCTGGAATGGCGCCAAGCTGACGAGACCGTATGCTTCGCTGAAATTTGGTTGTAAGTCGCCGTTGTTAGAGTCGTTGACAGAATTTTGCCGCTAGATGCCAGACAGTGTTCTTTGGACACATAGAAAGGGGGAGAGCGACAAACCATGAAAATGAATCGTGTGTTCTGGCTCATTCTGACGCTGCTTTTTACGAACCCGGTCTGGGCGTTCCAGTCCAGGGTCGTCACCATTCCCAGCGCGGCCATGCATAGGTCGTTTGAGGCGACTGTGGTGCTGCCTGACCAATACACGCACGGCAAAGCGGTCGATCGCTTTCCTGTCGTCTATTTACTGCACGGCTCAGGCGGCGACTACACCGACTGGACGACGAATTCGCACATCGGCAAACTGGCCGACCGCTATCACGTGATCCTCGTCATGCCGGACGGCGGTCACGAGAGCTGGTATATCGACAGCCCTGTCGATCCGCGCAGCCGTTACGCAACCTATGTAGGTACAGAAGTCGTCGGATATATCGACACGCATTTCCGCACGATTGCGACGCGCCAGGCGCGCGCGATTACGGGGTTGAGCATGGGCGGGTTCGGGGCGCTGCATATCGCGCTAGACCGGCCGGATGAATTCGGCGCCGCGGGAAGTATTAGCGGAGCGGTCGATCCGCGCGGGTGTGAGGATGAGCCCGGGATCGATCAGGTGTTTGGGGATCCGACTCGCCACGCCGACTTCTGGAACAACGAGGCGATTGTTGAGAACGCCCGTAGTCTGGGAAATGCGCATATTGCGCTGACGATCGATTGCGGGGTGAACGATTCGCTTGTTCAGTCGAACCGGATGCTGCACGCGCGGCTCGTCGAGTTGGGCGTGCCGCATGATTACGCGGAGCGGCCTGGCGGGCATACGTGGAAGTATTGGGCGAATGCGGTGCAATACCAGGTGCTGTTCTTTGCCAGTTCATTCAAGCGGAGTGGCGGAGCTGCACAGACGTGACGCGTGCATGGCTTGAGCCATCACTGCATGCCTGAATGCTCGCTTAGAAACTGGCAGACGGTGTGATGCATTGCCTTTACGCCGGGACTCGATTCGAGCGCACGCCAGCACCCATGCACGAGTCCGGTTCCAATCCACAACCGGGCGTGTCCGCCGGCCGCATTAACGCGGTCGACAAACACCCTCGCGTCGTCCCGCAACGGATCGTGTTCAACACCTACGGCAAGTGTCGGCGGGAGTCGGTCGAAGCGTGCCGCATCGAGCGGTATCGTCCACGCAGGATAGGGCGGCCGTTCGCCCCAATACAGATCGCGAAACGCATGGACATCGGCAAGCGTGAGCATCGGCGCGTGCGCTTCGCTTTCGCGCGCGGGCATTTGCGGCTCGGTGCCGAGCATTGGATAGACCAGCGCAAGTCCGCGCACGCCTTGTAGACCGTCATCGCGCAACCGCATCGCGACGCTGGTAGCAAGCGTGGCGCCGGCACTGTCACCCGCTAACTGCAGTGCGCCACCTGAGAGCGAATCGAACGGCAACTGGCCGGCCAGTGCGGCGAGCGTAATCTCCAGGCAATCCTCATGCGCTGCCGGAGCGCGGTGTTCGGGAGCCAGCCGGTAGTCGACCGCAATTACATCGAGTCCGGTATCCGCGGCAATTCGTGCGGTTACGATCTCGTGACTATCTAGCGAGCCGAGCACGAAGCCGCCACCGTGAAAGTACAACACGGTGCCGACGGGTGTCCCGCTCGCCTTTCTACGATTTCGATAAAGCCGCAACCTGATCAGATGCCCGGCGCTCGCCTGAAACACAGCGTCTTCGGTTATCACATCGGCTGGCAAAGGCGGCGTGAGTGCCGCCGCATAGCGATCGTAAATCGCGCGCTGTTCGCTCGGCGGCAATGAAGTCGAATGCCCCGCATAGATGGCGGCGGTCCGTTCGATGAACGCAGCGATCTCGGGCTCAAGCATGCTCATTCCCCTCGCTACTCATACGCGGCGCCTTGACAGGCAAGCCGATCACGCGGCCTGCAAACCTGGCCGTCGGCAACCCAGTATGCGCTTCTGCCAACGCCCGCACGCGCGCCTCGACATCCGGGTCGAAGGCAACAGCGCGCGGGCCACCCGTATCCACATGCAGCAGCATCTGTTCGCCTGCGGCCACCGGTTCAATGCCCTCATCAGCGAACATTTCGAGGTACAGATGCAGCCGCTTCGCATCATGCCCAAGCACGCGCATATCGACGCGAACCTGCACACCCTCCTTGATTTCATGCAGGTAGTTGATATGCGCTTCGAGCGTATAGATCGAGCGGCCACGTTCCTTGCGCACCGAATCAGGCAGCCCGATTACATCAATCAAGGCATCAGTCGCGAAGCTGAAAATCAGCATGTAGAAGGCGTCGCGCAAATGGCCGTTGTAGTCGACCCACTCGGCGCGCACGACGTCGCGATAGCAGGGCAGTGAAGCATGGTGCGGCGTAGACATATGCAATCGGTTCCTTTATCCCTATGGACGGTGCGGGCCGCAGCGATCTTGTGCCGCCGACGTGTCCCGCCAGAGCGGGGCGGGGCGTCTTCCGGCACACAGTATCACTCCGCAGGAAGCACGCCGTGCCGCGCCTTTGCTTCTCCAATCGCCGCCAGAACACTCGTAATGCAATCGTCCCGATAGCGCTCAAGCTGCTTGATCGAGCGCTGCCCAACCTGTTCGGATGTTCCGTCCACCACCCGGTCGATCAATTCGTCAGTGAGCTGCGGCGCTACCAGTTTAGTCCACGGCAGCTCCAACGCGGGTCCAAACTGCTGCATGAAGTGGCGCATACCCGCATCGCCGCCCGCCAGAGTGTAGGTCAGGAACGTGCCCATGAAAGACCAGCGGATGCCCGCGCCGAAGCGGATCGCATCGTCGATTTCGCCCGTGGTCGCCACGCCTTCGTTGACCAGATGCAGCGCCTCGCGCCACAGCGCTTCGAGCAAGCGGTCGGCGATAAAGCCGGGCACTTCCTTGCGTACGAGAAGCGGGCGCATCGACAGCGAACGATAAACCTGCATCGCGGCGTCGATGGTCGCCGGTGCGGTACGTTCACCGCCGAGCACTTCGACGAGCGGTAGCAGATACACCGGGTTGAACGGATGCCCGACGATGCAACGCTGCGGATTCACCGCCCGTGCGTAGAAATCGCTCGGCAGCAGGCCGGAAGTGGATGAGGCGATGATCGCATCAGGCTTCGCCGCACGACTGATCTGCTCGTGCAAGGCGAGCTTCAGTTCTTCGCGTTCGGGCGCGCTTTCCTGAATGAAGTCCGCCTGTTCGACACAGGCTTCAATCGTATCGACGAAACGCAACCTGTCGGGCGTTGCGCCCTCGGCGAGGCCGACGCGCTCCAAGGCCGGCCACGCATTCGCAATGTTCTCGCGCAACTGTTTCTCCGCGCCGGGAGCGGGGTCCCACGCGACGACGTCAAGTCCGTGCGCGAGCGCGCGCGCGACCCAACCGCTGCCGATCACGCCCGCGCCGATTGCCGCAAATGTTTTGATATCGACGATCACTGCCATTGCTGATGTTTCCTTTGCCTATGAGTTCTCAAGTTCAGCAGCGCGCTATATGAAGCACGCGGCATCCTCACGCGTACTGCCCAGCCACGCGCCGCTCCAACTGCCGCTCGCCACGCGCGGGCAAGCCGAGTTTGCGGCGGCCTTCCGCGGGTGTCAGCGCGTGCCCGCCGAGCCGTTCGATGATCTCGACCGCGCGTTGCACCAGCGTGCCGTTCGTTGCATGCACACCTTTGTCGAGCCAGATGTTGTCTTCAAGGCCCACACGCACGTGGCCGCCGAGGAGCATCGCCTGCGCGACCATCGGCATCTGCATGCGGCCGATGCCGAAGCCGGCCCATTGCGCGCCAGGCGGAAGGCTGTCCGCCATCGCTTTCATCGTCGTGGTATCGGCGGGCGCGCCCCATGGAATGCCGAGGCAGATCTGGAACAGCGGCGGCGCGTCGAGCAAACCTTCCTTGAGCAATTGTTTTGCGAACCACAGATGCCCGGTATCGAAGATCTCCAGTTCCGGTTTCACGCCGAGTTCCTGAATACGCTGCGCGCCGGCCCGCAATTGCGCGGGCGTCGACACGTAGATGTAGTCGCCGTCGCCGAAATTGAGCGTGCCGCAATCGAGTGTGCAGATTTCCGGCAGCAGTTCCTCGACGTGCGCAAGGCGTGTCAAACCGCCTACGAGGTCGGTTCCCGCGCCGAAGCGCATCGGATCTTCGCCGGGACCGATCTCGAGATCGCCGCCCATGCCCGCCGTCAGATTGATGATCACGTCGGTGCCTGAAGAACGGATCCGGTCGACAACCTCGCGATACAACTGCGGATCGCGGCTACCGCGGCCGGTTTTCGGATCGCGCACGTGGCAGTGCGCGACGGTGGCGCCGGCCTTTGCGGCTTCGATAGCGGCTTCTGCAATCTGCTTTGGCGTGACGGGGATGGCCGGATGCTTGCCGACCGTATCGCCCGCGCCGGTGACCGCGCAGGTCACGATGACTTCATGATTCATGCGTGCTAGTTCCTGTTGATTGAAATGCGTGACTGGATGGATGCAAGCCGGACTGCGCCCAGGCGGCTCCGTCAAAGCCCTAGATAGGCCTTCACCGCGGGCAAACCGTCTTTACCGTCATACGTCTTCACGCCTGCGAGCCACGCATCCAGTACTTGCGGGTTCTTCTTCAGATACGCTTTGGCGGCATCGGCAGGTTTCTCTTTGTTCATCACCGACTGCATCACCACGTTCTCCAGTTGCGTCGAAAAGCGCAGATTGCTCACGAGCTTGCCGGCGTTCGGGCAACGCGTCAGAAAGTCGGGGGACGTCAGCGTATAAACGCGTGCCTCGCCGTCGTTCGGACCGAATACGCCGTCGCTGCCGGTGAGGTATTTCATATCGATCTGGATATTCATCGGATGCGGCTCCCAGCCGAGGAATACCACCCATTTCTTCGCGCGAATGGCGCGATCCACCGAAACCAGCATGCCCGCTTCACTCGATTCGATCAGCTTGAAATCGCCGAGGCCGAACTGATTGCTGGCGATCATTTTCTGAATCGCCGCGTTCGCGCTGCTGCCGGGTTCGATGCCATAAATCTTGCCGTCGAGCTGATCGCGGTGTTTGGCGATGTCGGCGAAGGTCTTCAGGCCGGCGTCGTATTCGTAGCTCGGCACGGCGAAGGTCGCTTTAGCGCCGGTCAGGTTAGGCGGTTGCAGCACCTGAATCGATTTCGAATCGATGAACGGCGTAATCGCTTTCTCCTGCACCGGCCACCAGTAGCCGAGCGATACGTCGAGCTGTTTGCTCTTCAGGCCCGCGAACGAAATCGGCACCGACGCGACGGTCGTCACAGGCTGATAGCCGAGTCCCTCGAATACGGTCGAGGCGAGCGCCGTGGTCGACGTGATGTCTGTCCAGCCGATGTCGGCAAAATGCACCGCGCGGCAGGTGGAGGGATCCTGTGCGAGTGCAGGCGACGCAGCGACGACAGCCGCCAGACAGGCAAAATGGGCAAGCAAGGCTTTGACGCGTAACTTCATGACGTTCCCCCTTCGGACACGTTGAACAGCGTGTTACGAAATGGCCGCGGCGAGAAAAAAACCGAGCGGCCCCCGGACCTGCGCGATACGGCTCGAGCCATGCTTGAGCAGGGCTTGAGTTGCACGAGTGACGTAACGTTAATGCCCCATATTCCTGCCAAAGCGACCGCCAGCGACCCGTTCTTGCTCCCACGCGACAACGAGGGAAAACCAGCATCGTTCGACATTGCGGTGCAGCATCGATTTGCAGCAGTGAATTTTGGTGCGCCTTGCCGGCTTGCGCGCTGCTTGCTACGCTCGCCCGGAACCCCGCGTTCGCTTGCGGCTTGTGTCCCTCTGTGTCCCTGATCGAGTCATCTGCACGATGCCCGAAGATATGTCGTTCCTGCTGCTGCCTGGCTTTTCGGCGATCGGCTTCATGTCGGCGGTCGAGCCTTTGCGCGTGGCGAACCGCTTTCGCGGCGATCTCTACCGCTGGCGCATTCTGAGTCTCGACGGTGCCCCAGTCGCGGCCAGCAACGGTATTTCGATCAATGCAGAAGCGGCAATCGCCGATGTCCATGAGGCGCAGACGGTATTCGTCGTCGCGGGCTTTGAGCCGCTCGCCTGCTATACGCGCGTGCTCGGCGATTGTCTGAAGCGGCTCGAGCGCGCGGGCGCGACGCTCGGTGGCATCGACACGGGCAGCTTCATCCTTGCGGAAGCCGGGCTCCTGAGCGGCTCGGACAGCGTGACCGTGCATTGGGAAGCGTTGTCGGCGTTCAGCGAGCGCTATCCCTCGCTGAACGCAAGCCAGGAGCTGTTCGAAATCGGCGCGCGGCGCATTACCTGTGCGGGCGGCACGGCGTCGATCGACATGATGCTCGACCTGATCGGCCGCAAGCACGGCGCAGCGTTGGCCTCGGCGGTGTCGGAACAGTTCGTCGTGAGCCGGATCCGGCAGCGTTCGGACCATCAGCGGATGGAAATTGCGGCGCGTTACGGCGTGCACAACCGCAAGCTGATTCAGGTGATCGGCGCAATGGAACAGCATATGGAAGAGCCGCTGACGCCCGACCAGCTCGCAGAGGAAATCAGCGTGACGCGGCGGCAACTGGAGCGGTTGTTCTGTGCGTCGCTGAAGGACACGCCGACGCATTTCTATCTGCAACTGCGCCTCACCCGTGCGCGCGAGTTGCTGCAGCAGACGGACATGTCGATCACATCGATTTGCGTCGCATGCGGATTCGAGTCGCCCTCGCATTTTTCGCGGACGTATCGCGCGCGGTTCGGCGTGAGCCCGAGAAGCGACCGGCAGGTGACGGGCGGCAGAAATGGCAGCGCGGTGTTGTCATCAAGTGAGGCAACCCAGGCATCGACTCCCGCATTGTCGGAAAGCTGACTTCGTTGCGCGCGAAGCCTCAAACATTGGGAGCCTGATCTGCCGGCTTGATGACTCATATTTCAACAAGCGTTCACGGCAATTGTGCCGTTTCTAGCAACAGTGAATTCGTTTATTAGGGGTTTACCCTATATCTGCTGCCTCCTAGACTGTCGTCACTGGCTGCAAACAAACACGTTTGCAGCGCCGCAAAAAACAATCTCTGGAGGTAGTCGTCATGAAATCCCTGATCGAAGCTGTTGTTATCGCCGCTCTCATTACAGCGCCGCTCGCTGCTTTTGCTCAATCCAATCAGCCGGTGACCCGCGCCCAAGTGCGTGCGGAGCTGGTGCAACTGGAAAAGGCGGGTTACAACCCGGCTTTGTCGAATGCGGATGACTACCCGGCGAACATTCAGGCTGCTGAAGCCCGCGTCGCTGCACAAAACGGCGTCGCCCAAACCAGCGGTTATGGAACGGCAACGAACGGCTCGTCGCAAGCAGGCAGCCGCACCGAAACGACGCCGAGCTCGTATTCGGCTCCGGTTGTCAACGTCGGTCATTAATAGGCGGTGGCGCGAGCAGTAGTCTCGCACCCGCTTGATTGACCGCGATTGACAGCGGCCCCGCTTTCACTTGAATGTGAAAGCGGGGCCGCTGTGCTATTGAGCGTTGAATGAGGCCTTCGGCGCTCCTGGCCTCATGCGGGCACTTAGCCCTGAACGGCAGTCAACTGCCTGAGTTGCTCCAGCAGCTTCACCGCCGGACTCGGCAGAATCCCCTGACGGCGCCGAAACGCCGTCAACGTACGGCGCGCGACCAGACCAGGAATCGGCAGCGTATCGAACACGCCGGCCGCGCTTTCGGTGTCGTACATTGGCGTCGCCATCCAGCTTAGAAATCCCGCGCGCGTCACCAGGCTTTTCAGCACGGTGATCGAGCGCGTCTCGACGGCAATCTGCGGCATGCCGAGCCCATGCTCGGCAAACACATGCTGCATATGCTCGAACGGACCCGTTCCACGAGGCGGCACACACCACTGCTGATCGAGTGTGTCAGCAAGCGATAAATCCGTTTTGCCTCGCAGCGGATGATCGAGCGCGGCGACCACATAGCTCGTGTCCTCCCATCTGCAATCGGCAATCGCGGTAATCTCGTCCGTGTCGGGCACCGCCATGCTGAGCGCGAGATCGATCTCGTGTTTCATCAGACTGTCAGCAAGCCGGTCCCATACCCCCTCCATGATCTCCACACGCAGATTTGGCCAGCGCGCGAGCACGCCGCTCACCGCGAGCGGCAGCACGAGCGTCGCGATGCTCGCCACAGCGCCGACGCGAATCGTCCCTTTCGCGAGGCCGCGCATCGCGTCGATTTCCTCGCGCGCGTGATCGGCTTCGCGTTGCAGCAGCGTGGCGTGCGGCAGCAGCGCGCTGCCGATCGCAGTAAGCTGCATACCCTTCGAGTGCCGTTCGAACAGCGGTGCGCCGACCTGATCCTCGAGCCGCTTGATGGTGCGGCTCAGCGCGGGCTGCGTGACGTGCAGCACCTCCGCGGCACGGCCCAGGCTGCCGCTCGCGACGATGGTTGCAAACGCGTGCAATTGCTGAAGATTGAAAGTCATGCGCAAAAGTAATGCCTTTTCTCAAAAAAGGCAATTTTCAATCAACCTCGAGCTTCCGATAATGAGCCATCAAGAAACGGCGCTCATCACTAGGAGACATGGATGACCAGCAACGCGCCCCGTTCAGACGCATCGGGATCTTCTCAACACGAACCCTTCACCGGGCGCCACGCCGTCATCGATCTCATGCGGCGCCTCGGCATGACTTCGGTGTTCGCCAATCCGGGGTCGACGGAATTGCCGTTGTTCCGCGATTTCCCGCAAGATTTCCGTTACGTGCTGGGTTTGCAGGAAGCAGTCGTGGTCGGCATGGCCGACGGTTACGCGCAGGCCACCCGCAACGCTTCGTTCGTCAATCTGCACTCGGCGGCGGGCGTGGGCAATGCGATGGGCAACATCTTCACCGCGTTCCGCAATCGCACGCCGATCGTGATTACCGCCGGGCAGCAGGCCCGCTCGATTCTGCCGTTCGACCCGTTCCTCGCGTCGGCGCAAGCCACCGAATTGCCGAAGCCGTACGTCAAATGGAGCATCGAACCGGCACGCGCCGAAGACGTGCCGCTGGCGATCGCGCGCGCCTATCACGTGGCGATGCAGGAGCCGCGCGGGCCGGTGCTGGTGTCGATTCCCGTCGACGATTGGGACCGCGCCGCGGAGCCGGTGCCGGCACGCGTAGTGAGCACCGAGACGCGGCCGGAGCCGTTCGTGCTGGCGCAGATCGGCGCGGCGCTCGATGCCTGCGAACGGCCGGCGTTTGTGGTGGGCGGCGCTGTCGACCGCGCCGGCGGCTGGGACGAAGTCGTGCGTCTCGCCGAACGCCACAACGCCCGCGTGTTCGTCGCGCCGATGACAGGCCGCTGCGCGTTCCCCGAAGACCACCGCCTGTTCGCCGGTTTCTTGCCAGCCATGCGCGAGAAGATCGTCGAGTTGCTCGGCGGCCATGATCTGATCTTCGTGATCGGCGCACCAGCCTTCACGTATCACGTCGAAGGTCACGGCCCACATCTGCCGGCCGGCGCAACGCTGTGTCAGTTGATCGACGATCCGACCATTGCGGCTTGGGCGCCAACCGGCACGGCGGTGGTCGGCAATATTCGCCTCGGCGTGGCCGATCTGCTGACGCGGCCCGCGCCGAAGATGCGCCCCTTGCCCGCGCCACGCACCGCATCGCCGCGCGCAGAGCCGTCTCCGTTAATGTCGGTGGCGTTCGCCTTGCAGACCCTCGCCGAAGTGCGCCAAGCGGACGACATCGTGGTCGAGGAGGCGCCGAGTTCGCGGCCGGTCATGCAGAACTATCTGCCGTTCACACGCAGCGGCACCTTCTACACGATGGACAGCGGCGGCCTGGGCTTCGGCATGCCGGCTGCTGTCGGCGTGGCGTTGGCGAAGCCCGGCACACGCGTGATCGGCCTGATCGGCGACGGCTCCAGCATGTATTCGATCCAGGCCATCTATAGCGCCGTGCAGATGAAACTGCCGATCACATTCGTGATCCTGAACAATTCCCGCTATGCCGCGTTGCAGGATTTTGCCCCGGAATTCGGCTTTGGTCCGAGCGATCCGGTGCAAGGCACCGATCTGCCCGGGCTCGACTTCGTGGCACTTGCTGCAGGCATGGGTTGCCAGGGCTCGCGCGTGACCGACGCCGAACGCTTGCATGACGTGTTGCGCGACGCGTTGGCATCATCGGGGCCGATGCTGGTCGAAGTCGTCGTGGCTTGAGCTCAGGCGAGCGTCGCGCCCGCATTCATAAAACTTTCCGCAGGAGACAGGACGATGCAGAGTATTTCGATGCTGATCAACGGCGCAGCCGTGCAAGCGAGCAACGGCGCCACCTTCGAGCGCCGCAATCCGCTCGATGGAGAAGTCGCGACGCGTGCTCCCGCGGCGACGGTTGCCGACGCGGTAGCCGCCGCCGATGCCGCGGCAGCGGCGTTTCCGGCATGGTCCGCGCTGGGGCCGAGCGAGCGCCGCGCGCTGCTGATGAAGGCCGCGCATGCGCTGGAAGCGCGCAGCGAGGCGTTCGCCGCGGTGATGGCAGCGGAGACGGGCGCGTCGGCAATGTGGGCCGGCTTCAATGTGCATCTCGCTGCCGGCGGATTGATGGAAGCGGCAGCACTTACTACGCAGATCGGCGGCGAGTTGATCCCGTCCGACGTGCCCGGCAGCCTCGCGATGGGCGTGCGTCAGCCGGCCGGCGTCGTGCTGGGCATCGCGCCGTGGAACGCACCGGTGATCCTCGCCGTGCGTGCGATCGCGTTGCCACTCGCATGCGGCAATACGGTCGTGCTGAAGGGTTCGGAAATCTGCCCCGGCACACACGGACTGATTATCGAAGTGCTGCAGGAAGCGGGCTTGCCGAAGGGCGTGGTGAACTTCGTCACCAATGCGCCGGCCGATGCAGGCGCGGTCGTCGGGGCACTGATCGCGCATCCGAAAGTCCGGCGTGTCAATTTCACCGGCTCCACGCATGTGGGCAAGATTATTGCGGCGACGTGTGCGCGCTATTTGAAACCGTCGGTGCTGGAACTCGGCGGAAAAGCGCCGTTGATCGTGCTCGACGACGCGGATCTCGATGCAGCCGTCAATGCTGCTGCGTTCGGCGCGTTCGCCAACTCGGGGCAGATCTGCATGTCGACGGAACGGATCATCGTCGACGAACGGATCGCTGATCAGTTCGTTGCAACGCTCGCGCAGAAAGCGCGCGGCCTGCCGCTCGGTGATCCACGCAAGGGACCAGTGGTGCTGGGATCGGTCGTCGACATGAGTACGGTGGAACGCTGCAATGCGCTGATCGACGACGCCCTGGCCAAAGGCGCCACGCTCGTCTGTGGGGGCAAGGCGGACAGCACCTTGATGCCCGCCACGCTCCTCGACCACGTCACGCCCGCCATGCGTATCTATGGCGAAGAATCGTTCGGACCGGTTAAGGGCATCGTGCGCGTCAACGACGAAGACGAAGCCGTCGCCTGTGCGAACGACAACGAGTATGGGCTTTCGTCGGCAGTGTTCAGCCGCGATATCGCGCGCGCGATGAATGTCGCGCGGCGCATCGAATCGGGGATCTGCCATGTCAACGGGCCGACCGTTCACGACGAAGCGCAGATGCCGTTCGGCGGCGTGAAAGGCAGCGGCTTTGGACGCTTCGGTGGGCAGGCGGGGATCGCAGAGTTTACGGATTTGCGCTGGATTACGGTGCAGACCACGCCGCGTCATTACCCGTTCTGAAGGGCGGAGTGCCGTTGTAGCCGCTGCGTATCGCTGCGCGCAGTTTCTCCGCAGCGATACGTAGCGTCGTGAAAGCCATGCATACATGTCATGGCTTTTGCGCGAAACGGCAATGTCAAAAGCCGTTCGCTCACTCACATACTGACTAAAAAACGTGACCTCAAAAGCGCGGCGCCCAGATCGCGCACACAAACCAGGAGACAGCTTCATGACCAGTTATGTACCGCCGGCCGGCTCGGCCAGTGCGGCAACCGGCGAGGCCAATGCGCCACTTGCCGGCCATCAGGCAGGAGTCGAGGAGGGGCGCTATGCCGTCGATATCGGCCGCACGCTCGACGAAGGCCCTTACACCACGATGCAAAAGATCGTGGTGTTTCTCGCGGCCTTGTCGATCGTTCTGGACGGCTTCGACAGCCAGTTGATCGGCTTTGCGATTCCCGTGCTGATAAAGGAATGGGGCGTCACGCGCGCGGCTTTTGCACCGGTGGTCGCGGCCGGATTGATCGGCATGGGTATAGGCAGCGCGTGCGCCGGGCTGCTGGCCGATCGCTTCGGCCGCCGCTGGGCGGTGATCGGCAGCGTGCTGGTGTTCGGCGCCGCCACCTGCGGCATCAGCTTCGCGCCCGACATCGTGACGATTGCCGTGCTGCGCTTTATTGCCGGTCTCGGCATCGGCGGCGCGTTGCCGAGCTCGACGACCATGACCGCGGAGTTCACGCCGGCTCGCCGCCGCACCTTGGCGGTCACCGCGACGATAGTCTGCGTGCCGCTCGGCGGCATGGTGGCGGGATTGTTCGCGCATGAAATTCTGCCGACGTACGGATGGCGCGGGTTGTTCATGATCGGCGGCGTGCTGCCTCTCGCGCTCAGCGTGTTGCTGTTCTTCACATTGCCCGAATCGCCGCGCTTTCTCGCCCGGCACCCGCGGCGCTGGCCGGAACTCAAACGCCTGCTTGGCCGGATGTCGCGTCCGGTGGCCAGCGGCTGCGTGTTTACCGACTCGCGCGAACAGGCTGTTGAAAAATATACGGGTTTTACAGCGTTGTTCCGCGAGGGCCTCGCGCTCGATACGGTGGCGATCTGGTGCGCGTTCTGCCTGTGCCTGCTGGCCGTCTATAGCGCCTTCAGTTGGCTGCCGACGATGCTGAGCACGCAGGGCTTGTCGGTGTCGGTGGCGGGGTCGGGGCTCACCGCATACAACCTCGGCGGTGTGGTCGGCGCGTTGCTGTGCGCGGTGGTGATCGCCCGTACCGGTTCGCGCTGGCCGTTGATTATCTGCAGCGCGGGTGGTGCGGCGAGCGCGTTGCTGCTGCTCGGTGTGAACATCTCCAACCACACCGGCTTGCTGATCTTCGGTCTTGGCGTACACGGCCTGTTTGTCAACGCGGTCCAGTCGACGATGTTTGCGTTGTGCGCTTATGTCTATCCGACGCGTGTGCGCGCAACCGGTACCGCCTCGGCGCTCGCGTTCGGCCGGCTCGGCGCGATTGCGAGTGCGTTCGCGGGTGCGGTGGTGATTACGGCGGGCGGTGCATCGTCATACCTGTGGATGCTCGGCATCGCGATGGTGATCGTGATGGTCGCGCTGATGGTGGTCAAACGTCATATTCCGAAGCCGGGCGGTTGAAGGACGCAATGTCCTGAATCGCGGCGACCGGGTGTGACACGCGGATCGCCGCTATCTGAAGCAGTCAATCTTTAGCGTATCGGACGGCTTGAATAGCGGTCGGTATCGTCACGTCTGTCATTAGTATCGCTACATAAAAACGTTGCGTGCGGGCCGCATACGGATTGGTGTGCGCTCATACAAAGCACTAGTTCAGGAGACTCGGAGATAATGAAATACAAACTCGCTTTGGGCAGTATGTTGCTCGGTATCAGCGCATCGTCGTTCGCGCAGAGCAGCGTGACGTTGTACGGAATCATCGATACCGGCATCGAACTGGTGACGCATGCAAACGCAGCGGGCGATAGCGTCGTGCGGATGCCGGGCATCACCGGCGAATTTCCGTCGCGCTGGGGGATTCGCGGCAAGGAGGGATTGGGCGGCGGGTTGTCCGCGGTCTTCGTACTGGAAAGCGGCTTTAACACCAAAGCCGGCACGCTCAATCAGGGTGGCCGGTTGTTTGGACGGCAAGCCTTTGTGGGTCTCGAGAGTCCCTACGGTACGTTGACTTTCGGCCGCCAGTACACGATGACCTATTGGGCGATACTCGATTCCGATCTGCTCGGCCCTGATATATACGGTGGCACGGGTTCGTTCGATCAGTACATGCCGAGCGCGCGCAGCGACAACACGATTGCGTATAAAGGCACGTTCTCGGGCTTCACGTTCGGCGCGACCTATTCGTTCGGCCGCGATTCAGCGGGTACCGGCAATTCGCCGGGGCAGGGCACCTGTGTGGGGTCGATTCCGGGCAGTTCGCAGAGTTGCCGCGAATGGTCGACGATGTTGCGTTATGACATGAACGGCTACGGCATGGCGGGCGCCTATGACGAGCAACGCGGCGGCCCGGGCGCGGCCGCGAATCTGTTCGACGGCACGGCGCCTTTTGCGCTGACACAATCCGGCGACAAGGACGTGCGGATGCAGTTGAACGGCTACGGACACATCGGCCCGGTAAAACTCGGGGCGGGTTGGCTTGGCCGTCACGTCGAGACGGTGTCGCCGGCGTTGCCGGATGTGCGCTCGAATCTGTACTACGTGACTGCGGCCTATAACGTGACGCCTGCATTCATTCTCGACGGCGGCGTGTACCGCATTATCAATCGTGCCGACGATACCCGCGGCACAATCGCTGCGCTACGCACCACATATCTGTTGTCGAAGCGTTCCGCGGTTTACCTGCAGGGTGCGTATCTGTTCAATAGCCCGCATGCCGCTTATACGGTGAGCCAAGGTGGCGGAGGCACGACGCCGGCGCCAGGCATCGGGCAACTCGGCGTGATGGCCGGCATTCGCCATTCGTTCTGAGCGATACGCTGAAAATGCCGTAGCGGTGAGTTCGGCAAGGGCCTTTGAGGATAATTGCCATTCGCCACGCTCGCCGAGCGTTTGCCGTAGCGCGCCCGGTTCCTTGGCCAGTAGTACTCCGATTGCATTGATCGTGGTTTCGGAGCGCAGGGTCAGAATCCCTTGGTCAGTTCAATACCGCCATAAAAGGAACGTGGCTGGCCGCTCGTCTTCTTCACGCCGGCATAGAAGCCCATGTCGAATTTCTCGCCAATCTTGATGCCCGTTAGCACAAGGCCGCCTTGCGTGGCCCGATAGTCGGGGTCGCCGTGCTTGATCACTTCGACGCCGGCCCACGCATCGCCGAACGTTCGATGCAGAAAGCGGGCTCGGCCCCAATAGGATGCCGGTCCGATCGTGTAAAAACCAATCCCGTTAAAAGCCCATTCCTGACCGAAATGCTGCTCACCCTGCAAACCAAGCGAGAGCCCCCACTGGCTGCCGTCGGCACGTGCGTTAGCACCGGATGGTGTCACGCGGTTATCGCGAAACCGCGGACCGGTCGATGCTTCAACCCATCCGCCTTGCCAGGCAGCCTGCGCGCCCATGGCTGCCTCGACTGCCTGCCCCCTGACCTTGACAGTCGTTCCGTTCGTGCCGTACTGATAGTAATAGTCGCTGATCGCGAGCCGCTCGGTCAGGAATCGACTTGAAAAAAATGGTGCCGTGCCGCCGAGGTATTCGTTGCGTTCGCCTTGCTCGGCGATCGATGCGCCGGCAAATATCAACGGCTCCCCTGCGTGCGCCGACAGGCTAAATGGCAGGGCGCAAGCGGCGATTGCGATCGCTATCCGGCGAGGTATTGCTCGATTGTTCGGCGTGGTTTTCCTCATCTTCGTTCCCGAGATTTTGCAGCGTCAGCGAATGACGCGACGTGACGTTGTATAGATGCATTTGCCCAGTCGGCGTATCCAGGCTTCCGCTCGAACCCAATGAGACGCGCTGCGTCGTTTCACTGCCCGCCTGGCGCTGGCGCAGAAATACCTCCTGGCTCGTGTCGAACTCGCCATTGCAGAGGATCCACCACATGTCGCCGGTATCGCGTACCGCCGACACCACGGCAACGGGTACCGGATGAGCGTCGCGTGACCGGATCAAGAATCCCGGCGCCCAATGAGTACCCGCACCCAGCACACTCGTACTGGTGGGGGTGCCGCGCGCAAGACGCGTCAACAGGGTTGTCCGCTGGTCAGTCACGCCTCCCTGTTCGAATTGCAGACTGCTGCCGAACAGGAACGTCTCAAGTGGGCGACTCAGGTCTGCCGAAGCCCAGCTAAAGCGCAATCCGATTGTTCGATCAGAATTGGCGATGCCGCGATCGCCTCCGACGAACGTAACACTGGCCTTTGTACGTATGACGAGGTTCGGCAGGTGGATCTCGACCTCAGGGCTGCTTTCAGGCGACAACCAGACGGGAACTTCTCCGTGGTAAAGCGCACCGCTTGCAGAAAGGTCCTCCGATAGACCCAGACACGACCTGCCGTCCAGAGTCAGCATCATCGGTATATGCAATGGGAAGCGATATTCGGTGCGTCGGTTCTGCGCCCGGTGATAACTGAACCATGCGATGACACTCGCGGTTGCGATCGTGGAGCATGCCCATACTGTGTTCGCGGCACCGGCACTCACCGGTAACGTGCCGTGATACATCCGGTAGAAGCCGACCGGAATGCTCAATGCGGTCAGCCCTGCAACAATTAGCGATGGCGACAGCCAGAGCCAGGCGCGGCCCGCAAGCGACAATTCCTTGCTGGTGACCGAGAAGCCGATCTTCTTGCGAAACAGGCCTGCGGTCGTTAACATGAATGCAAAGAAGCGCACCATGCCGTACTGCTCGCTCAGAAACAACGCGCCGTAGCCCCGTGCCAGTTCCGTGTACATCAGCGACGAAAGCGCGTAGTACACCAGGAAATAGGTCAGAAATTCGCTCATCGGTGCGCTGATTGGCAAGATGCCAAAGAAGAATACCGCGGGCGAAGTGATGAAGAAGACGAGCTTTTGCCATCCCTCGAAGTAAATGAGCATCGACGCGAGATAGTTCAGCCGCTGCGCCAACGTCAGCCCAGGGCTGGAAAGAATGTGCTCGCGCCGTAGCACCTGCATACCACCCATGCCCCAACGAATCCGCTGCTGCAGGTAGGTGTCGATGCTATGCGGAGCCAGTCCGAATGCAAGCGATTCCGGCTGGTACACCGAGCGATATCCCTGCTTGTGCAGCTTGATCGATGTGTGGATATCTTCTGTGACCGTCTCGGTCGCAAAGCCGCCGATCGCTTCCAGCGCGCTGCGGCGTAGCACCGCGCAGCTACCGCAGAAGAAGGTTGCATTCCACGTATCCTTGCCGCGCTGGATAACTTTGAAGAAGAGCGACTGCTCGTTCCAGACGCGACGCCCTCCCATGCGATGATTGAATGAATCGACGTTGTAGAAGTCCTGCGGCGTCTGTACGAATGCGACCGTCGGATCGGCAAAGTAGCCTAGCGTCTTGTCGAGGAAATCCTTGCGCGCCGCATGGTCCGCGTCGAAGATCGCGATGAATTCGCCGTTGCTGTGTTCGAGGGCGTTGTTCAGATTGCCAGCCTTCGCGTGACTGTTTTCACTTCGCGCAAGGTAGTCGCAGCCGAGTTCGCGTGCCAGCACCAGCATTTCCTCGCGATGGCCGTCGTCGAGCAACCAGGTCCGGTGCGGATACCTGATATTTTGCGCTGCCTGCAACGTGCGGCGAACCAGCTCGGCCGACTCGTTATACGTCGGCACGAACACGTCGACGGTCGCATCGCGTATCGGCGTTGGCACCGCGCGTACGGCTAACCGATAGGTCATCAAGAGGTAAAGCAAGCCTGTGACGAAACCGAATAGTTCTGCGCCGTAGAGCGGGATCGAAAAAAGCGGGAGATGCCAGTTGATGGCTGTCAGGCGCCAACTGAAGTACCACAGTCCGCAGATCACATAAGCAATCGCTATGACGGTGATATGGATCGGCGGTTTTTCAGGGGTCAAATCGTTCATGTGATGCCCTCCATCGTATCGGGTTCGACATCATTCCCAGCCGGAGAGAAAACCAAACGTCATTTAGCGCAACAGCGGCTCCGCTGGATGACTGGTAATGCGCCACGTCACGTAGGCCACGAAACGGCCTCCAGTGCGGCTGCCACGATCGCCATTTCGCGGAACGCGTGATTCTCGAATTTGAGGGCGGAACCTTGAAAGAAAAACGGATAGGAGAGGAGCAGCGCTGAGGTCTTGAGGAGCAGGCAGACATTTACCGCGGTGACGAGCCCGACGGCCCGGAGTTGCTCGCCTGCGACGATGGTGGTGCTCATGTGCTCCTCCGGGTTCGCATTGATCTCGCAAAGACCGACGGCAAGTGCTCCAGGACCGTATACAGGCGGTCTGCGGTTCACGCTAGCCTGTGCTGCCGGGCGCTTCGGTATCGCCAGGCATTCGTCGGTTAGTATGAAGTATAGGCTGTGGATGCCGGCGTCTGCGAACCATTCGGTAGACATTTCGGTATCACGGGCCCCCGAGCTGTCGCGTAGTTCCCGAATGGACATTTCAGCCGACCTTCTTAGGTCAGTTTCCGTTCCGTTGGTCCCCAAAAGACGATGTACAAGTGTTGACTCCGGTCGGCTAACGGGCGTCCGTTAGTGCGGCGCCTTGAGGCGGTGAAGTTGTTCGAGAGAGGTTGGACTCCTGACAGTGTTGCTGAGACCCTGGGCGTGGCGGTCGAAACGGTCAAACGCTACGTAGCCAGGCTCGATGCAAACGGCATCAAGGAGATCGAAATCGCGATGGGTTCGTTTGTGCTGGCGATGGCGCACGTGTTCGTCGCCGCTCGTAGCCTTGCCGTGATGTTCGTGTTGGGCACCGCATGCCATAGACCATCCGTGCACAGCAGAAAGGCGTCGCCGTCATGTAACGACTCAATCGAGTTGACGCATGGTGTGATGTCGCCGTGTACGCCAAGTGCGCGATCGAGAAAATTCGGGCTGATTCCGTCGAATGGCAGGCCGGCGTCGGCCATGCATTGCAACAGACTGTGGTCGCGCGTGCGATGGATCAGTACGCCACGCCGGAACGGCTCGGCGGCAACTCTAAATAGAGAGGTGGAGTTCGCGCGCGAACCGATTTGCGCGCCAGGTGCACTTCACTAAGTGCTACGCGCAACGGGATTCTGTAGGCGTAGCTTCCAGCGTAAGTTCAATATTCAAGCCTTTACGGTAAAGGCTCAGATACCGCCGACACACATGTACTTGATGACGACGTAGTCGTCGATACCGTAGTGCGAGCCTTCGCGGCCGAGACCGGATTGCTTGACGCCACCGAACGGCGCGACCTCGTTCGAAATCAGGCCGGTGTTGATACCCACCATGCCATATTCGAGCGCCTCGGCGACACGCCACACGCGGCCAATATCGCGACTATAGAAGTACGACGCGAGGCCGAATTCCGTATCGTTGGCGAGGCGGATCACTTCTTCATCCGACGAGAAGCGGAACAGCGGCGCGAGCGGGCCGAAGGTTTCGTCGCGAGCGACCTTCATGGCCGGCGTGACATCCGCGAGCACGGTTGGTTCGAAGAAGCCATGACCGAGCGCATGGCGCTTGCCGCCGGTGACGATGCGTGCGCCTTTGGCGAGGGCGTCTTCGATATGCGATTCGACCTTGAGCACGGCGGCTTCGTTGATCAGCGGACCTTGAGTGACGCCGTCTTCGGTACCGCGGCCGACCTTGAGTTGTTCGACGGCGACGCGCAGTTTTTCGGCGAATGCGTCGTAGACTTTATCGTGCACGTAGAAGCGATTCGTGCAGACGCAGGTCTGGCCGCTATTGCGATATTTCGACGCGATGGCGCCCGCGACGGCCGCATCCAGATCCGCATCTTCGAAGACGATGAACGGTGCGTTGCCACCGAGTTCGAGCGACACTTTCTTGACCGTCGGCGCGCACTGCGCCATCAGCAGACGGCCGACCGGCGTCGAGCCGGTGAACGACAGTTTGCGCACGATCGGATTGCCGGTCATTTCCGCGCCGATGGCTTTCGGCTCACCGGTGACGACGTTGAACACGCCGCGCGGCACACCGGCGCGTTCGGCCAGCACGGCGAGGGCGAGCGCCGAGAGCGGCGTGGCTTCGGCCGGTTTGACTATGATCGGGCAGCCGGCTGCGAGTGCGGGGCCGACCTTGCGAGTGATCATGGCTGCCGGGAAATTCCACGGCGTGATGGCTGCGCAGACACCGATCGGTTCTTTCGTCACGATGATGCGTTTGTCGTTTGCCGGAGTGGGGATGGTGTCGCCGTTGACGCGTTTGCCTTCTTCTGCGAACCATTCCAGGAACGAGGCGGCGTAGAGGATTTCGCCTTTGGCTTCGGCGAGGGGCTTGCCTTGTTCGGTGGTGAGGATCTTTGCCAGATCGTCGGCGTTTTCCAGCATGAGGTCATGCCATTTACGCAGGATCGTGGCGCGTTGTTTGGCGGTGGTGGCTCGCCATGCTGGCCAGGCGGCGTTAGCCGTGTCGATTGCACGGCGGGTTTCGGGTGTGCCCATGCGGGGCACTGTGGCGATTGTTTCGCCTGTGGCGGGGTTTTTTACTTCGAACGTCGTGCCGTCGTCGGATTGCCATTCGCCTGCTATGTAGGCTTTTGTTTTCAGGAGAGATGGATCTTTTAGGACTAGCGTCGGCATTTTTGGTTTGCTCCAGGGGTTTTGGATTTAAGGTTTTTTGCCTTCGCGGCGCTTTTTGTCCGTGTTCCTGGGGCGTTGGCCTTTCCTTGATTTGCTAGTGGTCGATTAGCGTTGCCCCTGTGCGGGGCGGCACCTACTTTTCTTTGCATGCCGCAAAGAAAAGTAGGCAAAAGAAAGCGGCTCAAACCACTCCTGCTAAGTGGGCACCGTAGTTTGCCAGGGGTAGTGGTGCATCTGGAATCTGTGTTCGTGCACCTGCATACGCCAGTGACAAGGGCGTCATACTTCCGGCGGCGCTGCGCGCGCCGAAGCGTACTTCATAAAACCACCCGCTACGTTTTGGTGCCCACGTCTCGCCATCGGGGCGTGGCTCGTCATCGCACCGACACCTCGTTTGAGGTGGGGTTCCCAAGGGAGTGCAGAGGAACCTCGCCGAGGCGAAGCCGACGGCCCCCACAGACCTCAACCGAAGCCCCTGGTTTCCCATACAGACCCGTCCGCGACGCACGCAGTGCGGAGTGGGAGCTGATGACTCCTTTGTCACTAGCGCTGAATGTGCGAGAACACGGATTCCAGATGCACCACTACCCGCAGCAGACCACGGTGCCCACTTAGCATTAGCGGTTTGAGCCGCTTTCTTTTGCCTACTTTTCTTTGCGGCATGCAAAGAAAAGTAGGTGCCGCCCCGCACAGGG
>NZ_VOSW01000008.1 GCF_009690905.1 Paraburkholderia madseniana | reverse complement strand
CCCATAACCCTTGCGATGAATCCCACTGGGTGAGCTGCTTGAGGGAAAACCTCACGATCAGTTCTTATGGGGAGGGGCTGGAAACGGACCGGGTTTGCCGCGCACCGCGCCAGTTCCTTACCCGCCAGGAAGCGTTCAAACGTCTGAAGCACCGACTGCGGCTTGAGGCTGTCACCGGCCTGGATTACCTGGCGCTGCAGCAGGACTTCGGTGCGAAAACCGTCGCTGATAACCTGTGTACGCTACTCAATGACCTGGACGATCCAGCCAAAGACGACCACACCAGTCATCCAAACCGTCTGTACGCGCTGGGCGCCCTCAAGCCGATCCTCGGCGCGTGCCTGCTACGGATTGAGCGCTGCCTGAACCGGCTCGCCGATCTCATGCCCGCCATCCACGGAGCCCGATGTCGTATTCAGCCCTCGCGCTCTTACCCACGACCGCCCAGAAAAGCCAAACCCCATCTCCATCTCGCGTACAAGGTCGCTTGATGGAATGGGGCTTAAGTTGAGAGCATTGCCCCGCACAGGGGCAACGCTAATAGACCACTAACAATGCAAGGAAAGGCACCAAAGCCAGATCAAGGAAAGGCCAAAGCCCCAAGAACACTGACAAAAGCGCCGAGCAGGCAAAACCCAAACCCTTATTTCGCCAACTTGGAATGCCGGCGAGAGTAACCAAAATAAATAACCATCCCAATCAGCAACCAAACCACAAACGCCACCCAGGTAACAGCCTGGAGATTGACCATCAAAAACAAACACGAGGCGACAGCCAACACCGGCACCACCGGCACACCAGGACACCGGAACGCCCGCGGCAACTCAGGATGCGTCTTCCGCAAAACCAGCACCGCAATCGACACCATCGAAAACGCGGCCAACGTGCCGATATTGATCAGCTCAGCCAGCACATTCAACGGCACCAGCGCGCCAATCAGCCCGAAGAAAATCCCCACGAGCCACGTCGTAAAGAACGGCGTAGCAAACTTCGGATCCACCCGGGAAAGCCGTGCAGGCAACAACCCATCCCGCGACATCGCGAAAATCACGCGCGTCTGGCCATAAGCCATCACCAGAATCACCGTCAGCATGCCCAGCACCGCACCAAGGTCGATAAAGCCCGCCACCCACTTCTGACCCGCCACCTGCAACGCGTAAGACACCGGATGCGAAATGTTCGCGAACTGCGCCGACGGCACGATGCCGGTGACCACAGCCGCCACCGCGACGTAGAGCACCGCGCACACACCCAGCGACGCAATGATCCCAATCGGCAAATCGCGCTTCGGATCCTTCACTTCCTCCGCCGCGGAAGACACCGAATCGAACCCGATGAACGCGAAGAACATCACCGCCGCCGCGCCGAACACGCCGTTCCAGCCGTTCGGCATGAACGGATGCCAGTTCGCCGGCGTCACGTGGAAAACACCCACGCCGATCACCAGCAGCACCACGATCACCTTGATCGCCACCATGATGTTGTTGATTCGCGCGGATTCACGCACGCCAAGCGACAACAGCGCCGTGATCGCCATCATCACGAGGAAAGCGGGCAGGTTGAACCATGTCTCGTGCCCGGGCAAGGCGCCGGGCGCCGCCGTCAGCGCAACCGGCAAGCTCACGCCGAAGCCCGACAGCAACGATTGCAGATAGCCCGACCAGCCGACCGATACCGCCGACGTTGCCAGCCCGTACTCGAGCATCAAGTCCCAACCGATGATCCACGCGGCCAGCTCGCCGAGCGTCGCGTACGAATACGTGTAGATGGACCCCGCAACCGGAATCGTCGAAGCGAACTCGGCATAGGCGAGCGCGGCGAACCCGCAGGCAATCGCCGCGATCAGGAACGACACCATCAGCGCCGGGCCGGCCTGAACCGCGCCCGTGCCGGTCAGCACGAAAATGCCAGTGCCGATAATGGCGCCGACGCCGAGGAAAGTCAGATCGAGCGCGCCAAGCGCTTTCTTCAGGCCGGCGTTCTGAGCGCTCGCGGCGATCATGTGCTCGACGCTCTTCTTGCGGAACAGGGACATTGGCGGTGGGTCTCCAGTAGTGCACGCATCTTGCGCGCCGAATGTCAGGGGAAACCCGCGATTTTAACGGATGAGCGCCTCTGCACCATTTTGGGACGGTGTTTTTAGCGTCTGAAGAGGAGGCGGAAAATGCCTGGTGAAAGCGATTTGGGCGTGACGTTTGTCTGGGCATGGCGCGCGGTGGAAAGGTTTTCGCGCGTTGCGTGCCCGGTCGGGCGGAATCGCGCCCGCGCTGATCGGGCGCTATTTAGCGATCTGGGGAAGAAAGCTTCAACCGGCCATCGCCGGATTCAAGTCGACGAGACGGTTGCTCATCACATAGAAGGTCAGCTCGGCGTTATTGCGCAGCTTCATCTTTTCGAGCAGCCGGGTGCGGTACACGCTGACCGTCTTCACCGACAGCGATAACGCCATGGCGATATCCGTCAGCCGCTTGCCGGACGCGAGCATGCATAGCGTCTGGTATTCGCGATCCGAGAGCTTTTCGTGCGGCAATTGTTCGCCGTCGAAGGAGACGTAGTCCGCCAGCGCTTCGGCCATGGCCGGGCTGACGTATTTGCGGCCCGCCGCGACCTGCTGGATTGCGCCGATCATCTGCGCGGCGTCGACCGTCTTCGACAGGTAGCCGGCGGCGCCGGCCTTCAGCGCGCGTACGGCGTACTGGTCCTCGCGGTACATCGAGAACATCAGTACGGCCACGCGCGGCGCTTTGCGTTTCAAACGCTTGAGCACTTCGACGCCATTCATGTCCGGCAGCGAAATGTCGAGCAGCACCACGTCGTAGCTGTGTTGGGCAACGGCGTCGAGCGCTTCGGCGCCGCTTTGCGCCTCGGTGACTTCGCGCGCCACGCCGCGGTCGAGCAGCAACTGGCGGACGCCTTGGCGAACCACCGCATGGTCGTCGGCCAGCAGGATGCGCAGGCTCATGATGGCGTGCTCACGATTGCAGCGCGCGACGCTCGGCGCCCGGTGCGCTCGCCAGCATCGCATCCCACGCAAAGCGTGCCTGCACGAGCGTGCCGCGCGACGCGGTGCCGCTGTCGCCGCGGCCTGAGCCGATCCGGCGGGCGCTGATCCGTAACGTGCCGTCGAAGGCGGCGCAGCGCGCCTGCATGCCGCTCAGGCCGAAATGGCCTCGACGGCTGCGGGCGGTGCGCGTCAAGCCGATGCCGTCGTCGCTGACGATCAAGGTCAGGTGGCGGCGGCCGGTCTCGATCCGCAGGTCGGCGGATTCGGCGCGCGCGTGCTTGGCAATATTGTTCAGTGCTTCCTGGGCGACCCGGAATATGGCCAGCGCCGCGTCGGTGGGCAGGCGCGTGAGCCGCACGTCGGCGGCACAGACGAAACTCGTGCGCAGGTTCGTGCGCGCTGCGAAGTCGCCAGTCCATTGCGCCAGCGCGCCGACAATGCCCGCTTCGAGCGACGGCGCATGCAGTTCCGCGACGGCCTGGCGGCTGGCGGTGCACACGGCGTCGAGCGAACGATTCGCAACGGCGAGCGCGGCGGCGCACTGCGGCGGCGCATCGGCGGGCAGCCAGGTTTCGACGCCGGCAAGGGCGAAACGCGTCGCGGTCAGCTCGGCGCCGACGCCGTCATGCAATTCGCGCGCCACATGGCGGCAGGCAGCCTCCTGCGCCTGAACGAGCTCAGCCGACAGTTGGCGCACGCGGGCGCGCAGTTGCGCGAGTTCGCGCTCAGCAGCGGAGGGCGGCGCGGCGTGTGCAAGTGAAGGCGGAATGTGGGCGCTAAACGGGACGACGGTCGACGTATCCATGACTTTCCCTCTCAGGAAGCAGTGCAAACGGCGAAGCGGGTGCGCATCGGCGGCGCGAAGACGAAAGAACGCATGCGAGTCTCTGGCCTCCAGTGACGTCCTTTCGCGTCGTCCGCGACGGACAAATCGCTACGGCGCATCGTAACGAAATTTACATTCAGTAACATGATGATCGTACTGCGGCCGACGTTTAAAGCGACCGATCATGCGCCGCGATGATATCTCATAAAAAAGAAAAAATGCAGGTGCACCAAGGGTTAGCGCGTACATTTCACACAACGGTTGATGTTTTGCAACGCACGCAATGTAGGAATAATGCTGACGTCAAATGTCAGGGCGGTGGCGTCGATTTGTAACTGCGCAACAAAAAAGGAGCCCGAAGGCTCCTTTCTGGTGATTCCGCGGCGTGGGCCGCTCAATCTGAGCGTCCGCTTAGCCCACGAACGCTTTTTCGACCACGTAGTGACCCGGCGCGTTGTTGCTGCCTTCCTGGAAGCCCAAGTCGTCAAGCAGCTTGCGCGTGTCGCGCAGCATGTGCGGGCTGCCGCACAGCATCACACGGTCGTCTGCGAGCGAGAAGCCCGGCACGCCGAGGTCGGCGAACAGCTTTTCGGTTTCGATCAGTTCGGTGATGCGGCCGCGGTTCTGGAACGCTTCGCGCGTCACCGTCGGGTAGTACAGCAGCTTTTCCTGCACCAGCTCGCCCAGATGTTCGTGCGCCGGCAGGTGATCCGTGATGTATTCCTTGTACGCCAGCTCGTCGACGAAACGGCAGGTGTGCGTCAGGACCACGCGCTCGTAGCGCTCGTAAATGTCCGGATCTTTAATGATCGACATGAACGGGGCGAGACCCGTGCCGGTGGACAGCAGCCACAGCGTTTTGCCCGGCAGCAGGTTGTCGGCCATCAGCGTGCCGACCGGCTTCTTGCCGATCAGGACTTCGTCGCCGACCTTCAAATGTTGCAAACGCGACGTGAGCGGGCCGTCCTGCACCTTGATGCTCAGGAATTCGAGGTGCTCTTCGTAGTTCGCACTCGCAAGGCTATAGGCGCGGATCAGCGGCTTGCCGTCGACTTCGAGGCCCACCATCGTGAACTGGCCGTTTTCGAAACGGAACGACGGATCGCGCGTGCAGGTGAAGCTGAAAAGCGTATCGGTCCAGTGATGGACGCTCAGGACTGTTTGTGAATTCAGGTTGCTCATGGCTTCTTGGATAGTGCGAAAACAAAGGCGGCCAGTCGTTTTAGCCGGCCGGCACGGCAAGGGCGATGCTGCGCTAACCCGAGATCGGGAATCACGCGCAATCCGCTATTTTACCGCGCCCGCTGCCCGAGGGCTTTGGCGCGGCGGTTGAGCGTGGTGAAGCGGGCTACCGGACCTGGAAGCGTCGGCGCCGGCGGTTGTGACGATCGGCGCCGCGAAGTACGTTGGCGTGGCTGCAGCCGCGCTTCAGCAAGGGTACGGCGATGGGCGAAAACCGCGCAGGGCGGCTGCCATCGGCTGTCCGGCATGCGCCGGATAGGCGCCCCGCGCGGGCAACATTTTCAGGATGATACCGAAACCCGCCGTGCACCGCAGCATTGACCCTGCTGATAAAACTGGCAAAAGGGCGGGAGATCAGTGCGAAAGGTGAGGAAATCGGGCCGTAAAGGCGAGATGCGCAGGGCGAGCGCGCTCACTTCTGTTCGCGCTGCATGGCCTTGCCAGGTTGGTACACAAAGGTTGATTGGCGCTCGGGCGAACAGCCGGAATCCACCGTTAAATAAGGATTCCAGCGTTTCCTGTTTTGATTACGCCGGAGCCGCCACGCGCTTCTTGCCGCGCTGCTTCAGCACTCTTGCCTGCAGCACGATCACCAGCAGCAGGAACACCCCGCGAATCACCGATTGCCAGTACGCCGACAAGCTGATGAATCCCAGCCCGTTTTCGAAATTCAGCAGATTGAACACCAACCCGAGCAACAGCACGCCGGCGATCGTCATCGCAATCGAGCCTTCCCCACCGGTAAGCAAGGTGCCCCCGAGCACCACCGCGGAGATCGCGAACAGCTCCCAGCCAACGCCTTCGTTCGGCTGACCGGCGCCGAATTGTGCGGCGAGGATCACGCCTGCCATGCCGGCGAGCAGGCCGCTCACGGCATAAGCCATCACCAGCGTGCGGTCGACGTTCAGGCCCATTAGCCGCGCCGCTTCCTCGCTGCCGCCGATGGCCAGCGAATGCCGCCCGAAGCGCGTGCTGCGCAGCGCGAGCCAGCCGGCGATTGCGGCGACTGCCGCGACGATCCCCGGGATCGGCAGGCCGAACAGATCGCCTTGACCGAAGTTGCCGAAGTTCGAGTCGGCGGCGATCGACACCGCATCGTTCTTGCCGAGCAGCAGCGCGACGCCATGCGCGCCGAGGCTGGTCGCGAGCGTCACGATGAAGGGCAGGATTTTCAGCCGCGTGATGATCAGGCCGTTGAGCACGCCGACGGCCATGCCGGCCGCGCAGCCGGCCACGACCGCGACCCCGCCGCCGTACGCGCTGGTCAACGCGGCGACGACGCTCGCGAGAGCCGCCACCGTGCCGACCGACAGATCAATGCCGCCCGTGATGATCACGAAGGCCATGCCGATCGAGATCAGCGCGAACATCGAGTTGTAGCGCCAGAACGAGGTGATGTTGTAGGCCGAGCCGAAATGGTCGTAGCGCACGAGGCCGAGCACGATGAGCGTGACCAGTGCAAGGAGGATAGGAAGGTTCTTTTTCATCGCATCGAGTCCGGAGTGTCCTGCACGCTTTAACGCGAGCGGCGTTGCACATAAACCGCAGCGACGATGATGCCGGCCTTCACCACCAGTGCCGCCGCGTCGGGAATGCCGTGCGCGAGCAGCGTATAGCGCAGCAACTGGATGATCAGCGCGCCGATCAGCGTGCCGCCGATATACGCCTTGCCGCCCGTCAGCGCCGTGCCGCCGACCGCCACCGCGGCGATCGCGTCGAGTTCGACACCGAGTCCCACCACGTTCGCATCCGACGACGAATTCACCGAGATCGAGATCAGCCCCGCCAGTCCCGCGAGCGCGGCGCACACCGTGTAAGCGATCAGCTTGACGGTGGCCGTCGGCACACCGCACAGATAGGCGGCCTTTTCGTTGCCGCCGGTGATCAGCAGGTACTGGCCGAACAGGGTTTTGCGCACGATCCACGCGAACAGCACGACCAGCGCGAGCATCAGCAGCACCTGAAACGGCACGCCGGCGACCTTGCCCAGGGCGATCCACTGGAAGGCGGGCGTGTTGAACGCCTGCAGGCTGCCATCGGTGACGACCTGGGCGATGCCGCGCCCGGCGATGAACAGCACCAGCGTCGCGACAATCGGCTGGACGGATAGCCTCGTCACCAGCAAGCCGTTGAAGACGCCGCACGCGGCCGCCGCCAGCACCGGCAGCACGAACGCGAGCGCGATACCGCCCGGCCCGGGAATATTCAGAAACAGCATCGGTGCGAGCGCGCCCGAAATCGCCATCGAGGCGCCCACCGACAGATCGATGCCGCCCGTCGCCACCACGAGCGTCATGCCGATGCCGACGATCACGATCGTCACCACCTGCGTCATGTTGACGTTGAAGGTTTGCAGCGACCAGAAGTGCGGGGTGAAGATCAGGTTGAAGAGCACCATCGCGAGCAACACGATCACTTCGCGTTGCATGGCCAGGTGCCGCCATTTCTTCACCGTCGATGCGGCCGTGGCGCGTGATGTGGCTGCGTCCGGCATAGGCGGCGTGGTTTGGGTGTGTATCGACTCGGTGTGCAACTTAAGCGCCATGACGGTCGCCCTCCAACGCGTCTTCGATATGTGCGGTCTGGGCGGCTTCGACCAGTTGCGATTGGCCTTCGCTGCCGTAGGCGATGGCGTCCATGATTGCGGTCTCGCTCATGTCGGCGCCGTTCAGTTCGGCGACGGTGCGGCCATCGCGGATCACCACCGCGCGGTCGGCCACCGCCGTCAGTTCTTCGAGTTCGGAGGCGGACAGCAGCACAGCGAGGCCCGCATCGCGCAGTTCACGCACGATCTTCGCCACGTCGGCTTTGGCGCCGACATCGATGCCGCGCGTCGGCTCGTCGAGCAACAGCAGCGAAGGTTCGGCAGCGAGCCAACGTGCGAGCAGGACCTTCTGCTGATTGCCGCCCGAGAGTTCGCGAATCGGCTGATCGGCCGAACGCAGCTTGATGCCGAGCGACGCAATGAAACGGTCGACGATCACCTGCTGTTTCTTCACGTCGACCACGCCGTTCTTCGCCAGCGTGCGCAAGCAGACGAGCGTGAGGTTGTCGCGCACCGAGAGTTCGGGGACGATGCCTTCGGCTTTGCGGTCCTCGGTGAGGTAGGCGAGGCCGCGCGCGATCGCGTCCTGCGGTGACTTCAATGCCACCGTTTCTCCGCCAATCGACAATGAGCCTTGTTCGAGCGGATCGGCGCCGAACATCAGGCGCATGGTTTCGGTCCGGCCCGAGCCGAGCAGGCCCGCGAGTCCCACCGCTTCGCCCGCATGCACTTCAAGTGACACGTCGCTCACTTTCGGATGCGCGCTCAGGTGCGTCGCGGCGATCGCCTGCTTGCCGCGCCGCGCGAGGTTGGCTTCACGCGCAGCGGCGTCTTCGTGCACGACGGCGGCGAGCGTGCGGCCGAGCATCGTCGTGACGAGTTGCAGCTTGTCCATCTCCGCCATCGCGCTTTGCGCGACCGTCTGGCCGTCGCGCATCACGGTGACGCGGTCGCATAGCGCGTACAGTTCGTCGAGCCGGTGCGAGACGAAGATCACCGCGCGGCCGTCGTCGCGCAGTTTGCGCACCACCGTGAACAGCAATTCCACTTCGCGTTCATCGAGCGACGAGGTCGACTCGTCCATGATGACCATCTTCGCATCCGACGAGACGGCGCGCGCCAGCGCCACCATCTGCTGGATCGCGGTGGAATAGCGGCCGACCGGTTTCTTCACATCGATCTGCAAACCGAACGAATCGAGCAGGGCGGCGGCGCGTTGCTGTACCGCGCGCCAGTCGATCAGGCCGAAGCGGCGCGGCTCGCGGCCGAGGAAAATGTTCTCCGCAACCGAGCGGAACGGCACCAGGTTGATCTCCTGATAGATCGTGCTGATGCCGGCTTCACGCGCCTGCTTCGGCGTGCGGAAATCGACTTCACGGCCCTCGAAGCGCACGCTGCCCGAGCCGCGCCGATAGGCGCCGGTCAGGATCTTGATCATGGTCGATTTGCCGGCGCCGTTCTGGCCGATCAGCGCGTGCACTTCGCCGGCTGCCACGCTCAGATTGGCGCTGCGCAACGCGGGTACGCCGCCGAAGCTGATGCCGATGTCCTGCATCTGCAGCAGCGGCGACCGGGTAAGGGGCGCGTGTGGTGTCTGCGTGCCGGATTCCGTCACGGGTGTCCTCCTGATGCGTGTGCTGCTTCACGTGCTGCATGCGCTGCGCAGTGCGAGCCGCTGTGGCCGTTCGTTCGGGCTCCATGCAGGCGGTGTCGTCGAACCATGTTACGCCGCATAAAAGCGAAGCGACGGCCCGTGCTGCCACGAACGCGTCGCTCCGAACCCTTCCCGTCACCCGCCCCCCGAGGAGATCGATTCGGGGCCGGGACGTCCTGCGGGCACAGCTCTCGAAGAGGCTTTCTTCGAGGTACGGAGCGCGTGGACACTCCGCTAAAGCGCTGCCCTCAAGCTACCCAACCGCGTGTACGACGGCGGCTGTCGATCAATAGCCGTACTGCATGCTCTGCTGCACGTTGCTCTTGTCGTAGAAGCGGTCCGAGACCTTGACCCACGTCGGGATCTTTTCGCCCTTCGCGTAACGTTGGGCGACGTCGCAGGCGAGCGGGCCGAAGAACGGGCTCGACTGCACGCTTGCGCCGAGTTCGCCGGCGGCGATCGCGTCCATGCCACCCTTGGTGCCGTCGATCGTGACGATCTGGATGTCCTTGCCCGGCTGCTTGCCGGCGGCCTTGATCGCGGCGATCGCGCCGAGCGCCATTTCGTCGTTATGCGCGTAGACGGCGGTCACTTCCGGGTGCGCCTGCAACAGCGTTTCCATCACCTGACGGCCCTTGTCGCGCGCGAAGTCGCCGCTTTGCGAGGCGATGATCGTCATGCCCGGGTTCTTCGCGATGATTTCGTCGAAGCCCTTCTTGCGGTCGTTCGCAGCGGACGCGCCCGTGGTGCCTTCGAGTTCGATGATCTTCGCCTTGCCGCCGGTCGCCTTGACGAGCCAGTCAGCCGCGCGATGGCCCTGATCGATGAAGTCCGAACCGATAAACGTGATGTAGTCGCGGCCCGCCTTGGCCACCGACTGATCGACGTCACGGTCCACCAGGATCACCGGAATGCCGGCCTTTTTGGCTTGCAGCACGACGGGCGCAAGCGGCTTTTCTTCGCGCGGCGGGAACACCAGCAGATCGACGTGCTGCGCGATCATGCTTTGAATGTCAGAGACCTGCTTGGAGTTGGAGCCGTTGGCGTCGGTCATCACGACCTGCCAGCCGCACTTCGCGGCGATGTCCTTGAAGCTCTTGGTTTCCGCGAGACGCCACGGATTGTTGCTTTCGGTCTGCGCGAAGCCGACCTTCAGCGGCGTCTTGGTGGCCAACTTCGGCAACGCGTCGTCGGCGTGCGCAGTGGCGACGCCGAACCCGATTGCCAGAGCCAGCAGCGAACCTGCCAGCGGACGAATCTGTTGCTTGCGCGCGTGCTTGCGCGACTGCGTGTTGAGCGACGCCATTGTCTTCCTCCAGTACCTGGTGAGGTGTATTTGCTTTTTAGTGTTTCTCCTGTCGGCCGGGCTGTTTCACCCTGACCGGACGTGCCGATTATTCCACCGGGAATTATTATCGGTCAATCACTAATAATATTAATTATTGGCTTTTCTGCCTCGGTAATTACCCTGACCGAACCGCGTTCGACGAGCGGTCCGTCGAGTTTGACGAGGCGATGCCGCACCGGTGCACCCGCTGCACGGTTGTGTTCTTCCTGCAGCAGGGTTTCGACGGCCCAACGGCCCAGTTCGTAGTTCGGCAGCACCACCGTCGACAGCGGTGGATGCGTGTGGCGGGCAATTTCCTGGTCGTCGTAGCCGAGCACGGAAACGTCTTCGGGCACGCGTAGGCCGAGTTGCTTCAGAGCCTCGATCGCGCCCAGCGCGGTCAGGTCGTTGGCGCAGAAAATGGCGGTCGGCGGATGGGGCTCGCGCATCAGGGAGAGCGTCATTTCGAAGCCGACTCCCGAACTCCAGTCGCCGTCGCGCACCAGTTCCGGCGCGTACGGCAGGTCGGCGGTGGCGAGTGCCGTGCGATAGCCCTTGAGGCGGTCTTTTGAGGCGTCCTGCCACGGTTCGCCGTTGATATAGCCGATCCGTCGATGCCCCGACTGCAGCAGATAGTCGGTCGCCAGATGGCCACCCGCGACCTCGGCGGGCACCACCGATGACAACCCGCCTTCGCTCGTGTAGCAGTTCAGCAGCACGGTGGGCACCTGCGAGAGCGCCGCCGGCAAGGTGACCTTGCGGGTGTAGACGGTCGCGTAGATCACGCCGAATACGTGCGGGTTCGACAGCGTCGCGTCGAGCACCTGCTTTTCGATGTCGGCGTTGCCGTGCGTCGAGTAGACGGCGAGCATCTTGCCGCTCGCATAGGCCGCATCGCGCGCGCCGTCGACGTTGACGACCGGATGCGGACTGGTGGAAATCTCGTCGGCCAGATAGACGATCAGGTTGCGTTCATCGTCCGACACCGATACCGGTTCGCGCAGCGACAGCCGGTAACCGAGGTCGTGCGCGGCCTTCAGCACCTTGTTGCGGGTGGTCTCAGAGAATTTTGCGCCGGTCGCGTTGTTCAGCACGAGCGAAACAGTAGATTGCGACACGCCGGTGAGCTTGGCGATGTCGGTCATGGTCGGGCGGCGTTGAGTCGATTTTTTCATTGTGCGGGCCGCGCTGCAGCGGCGCAAAAGCAGGAGCATGCCGGTGGCATTCGTGGTGCTGACGGTACCACTAATAATATGCGCGCGGCAACGCGCGCTAACCCGCCATTTGGGAGATTTGGTAAGGCAAGAATTGGTTAGTTTTGGTGAATTTATTACTAATAATATTGACCGATACGCTTTGGCGTGCGATTCTCGGTCGCGCGGAGCCTGACGGTTCCGCCGGCCGCGCGCTGTGCGCGGCATGTCATAGGAGACATCGATGGGCGTTCATGCCGCCATCCGCCTGAGGCCCCGCCTTTTCTGACCATGCGCGACGTTTCCTTGAATCCGATCCGGCCATTCGTCGCTGAACTCACCGGGCTCACGTGGCTCGACGACCCCGCGATCGCGCCGTCGCTTGTCACGCTGACGGCTGGCGCCATGCACGTGGTGGTCGCGCCTGAAGTCGGCGGCGCGCTCGCGGCTTACTATGAGTCGACGCCAGAAGGCCCGCTTCACTGGCTGCGGCCAGCCACGCAAGCAGCGTTCGATCAACGTGATCCGCTGCGCATGGCGAGCTTTCCGCTCTTTCCCTATTGCAACCGGATTCGCGACGCGCGTTTCCAGTTCGACGGCGGCACAGTCGATCTGAACGGCAACGACCTGCGCTTTACGCATGCGCTGCATGGCAACGCGTGGCGGCATCCGTGGCAGGTGGGGGCGCGCACGGAGAGCTCCGTGGAATTGCACTTCGAACACGAACCGGACTCACGGCAGCCCGGCGACTGGCCGTTCCGTTATCGCGCGCAGCAGCGCATCGAGTTGATCGACGACGCGCTACGCATCACGCTCTCCGCGCAGAATCTCGGTGACCGGCCGATGCCCTTCGGCATGGGCCATCACCCATACTATCCGCGCACCGCGCGGACCCGCATCTACGCCGAAGTGCAAGCCATGTGGCATGCCGACGCCGACGTGCTGCCCACGCATCTCGGCCCGCACCCTGCGGTCGAGGCGTTGCGCCACGGCATGTCGCCGGACACGTTCGCGCTCGACAACAACTTCGCCAACTGGTCGCGCGAGGCGACGATTGCATGGCCCGACGAACACCGTCAACTGACGATGACCGCCGATGCGCCCTTCGATCATATGGTGGTATTCGCGCCCGCTAACGATGCACAGCTATGTGTCGAACCGGTGACCAACACGACCGATTGCTTCAACGCGATGGGCATGCGCGAGCAGGTGGGCGGCTGCGTGTTGCAGCCCGGCGAGGAGATCGCGGCGGCGCTGAACTGGACGCCGCGAAGAGGCTAATGCGCGTTGGTCAGCGTCGTCCTGCCGGCTTCACGTTTGCAGCAGGGAAGAGAAAAAGGCGGCTAAAGGCGGCTAGGCCGCCTTTTAAAGTAGTTCACTCGACTCGCAACCGCGCCATATACGGCAAATGATCCGACAGCCACGCCGTTTCCTGCGTCGGCTGGATCCATTCGACCGGCTCCATACCGCGCACGAACATCTTGTCGAGCGCGAGCGCTGGCGAGAAGGCCGGAAATGTGCGGCCCGATTCGCCGAGCAGCGTCGCCACTTCCTGCAAGCCGTGTTCGGCGAAGAGCGGCACCGAGTCGTTGCGCCAGTCGTTGAAGTCGCCGGCCAGCACCAGCGGACCTTCCGGCGCTTCCTTCGCGATCCAGTGCGCGATCCAGTTCATCTGCCGCAAGCGCGCCGAGCGCGTGAGCGCGAGATGCGCGCACAGCAGCGTGACCGAATGACCGCCGAAGGTCGCTCGCGCCACCAGCAGTCCGCGCTTTTCGAAGCGATGCGCGGAGATATCCCAGCGTCCGCCGAGATCGAGCGGATGCGGCGACAGAATCGCATTGCCATGCCGCCAGGACGGCTTGAAGACGTTTGGCCCAAGCGCGATTTCGAGTTCGGCCGCGCGAGCGATCTCGGTGGCCTGACAGTGCCAGACATCGCTCAACGGATCGCCGAGCGGCGAGCCGAAACTACTTGCCAATATCGGCGAGGGCATGCGCCGCGCCATCGCTTCCTGTAAAAAATACGCGTCCGCATGGGTCGACTGAACCCAGCGCTGCATCGCCTGCCAAGCCTGAAAGCCGAGCGGTGTGCGGCCCTTATGCAGATTCCAGCTGACCGCAATGAAATCCTTGGGCGCTGCGCTCTCGCGGATCAATTCTTCTGGGTTTCGCATGCCGCGTTGTCCACGTGTTCTGTTGGGGGCTTCGGTTGTTCGTTTCGGTTCGTGCAGTTCGCATTGTTCGCATTGCACTAGTTCGCGCTGTTCGCAAGGCTCGCACGCACGCGATAAACCAGGCTCGGATTCTTGTCGACGATCGTCCAATTGACCCACTGACCAGGCGGCAGCTTCAGGCCGGGATGGCTTGCGCTCACCTGACGCGGTTGCGGCGGCAACTTGCAACCGGTGTCGGTTTGTCGTGCGGCGTCTTCCTCGAATGTTTCCTGGGCTTCGATCGACAGCGTGACCGTGCTCGCATCCGCCTGCAGCGGCGAGATCGTCAGCGTGCGCGCCAGATCGATGCTGCCGCCAGGCTGGTCTTTACAGCCGACGTTATGCTGGACCATCTTGTGATGCGTGTCCGTGCGCGCCTGGCCGACGGTGGTGGTGCCGTCGAACGAATCGATCTGCTGGCCGTCGCGCATGACCTGCAACTGCCATTGCACGGCCTGTTGCGCCGCCCCTTGTTGCGCGTTCGCAAGCAGCGAAGTGTCGAACAGCGCGGCGGCTAGCACGGCCACGATACTGGTTTTCCACATAGAAGGTTTCTCCGGTCGCTGCGTCCGGCAGAGTAGACAGAAGGCCATCTTACGCCTGATGGGCTGAACGCCTTTCTGACACTTCAAACGGGGCCGGGTTCAGCAAAACACCATTTCCGATGAGGAGGTGAATCCCCAAGGGGGCGTCCTCCGGGGCGTCGCAGGAAACACCCCCTTGTTAGCAGCAGACCCGCATGACTGCTGGCTTGCACGCGAATATGGCCTCGCTACACTGGACCTGAAACGGTGTCCATCAGGCGCCGCAGCAGCAAGACCAGCCAGACGGGGTGTGCGATGACAACAGCAATGGTCAAACAGGAAATCGCCGTGGCATCTTTCAGTCGGGTGTACGACCTCGATCAGGTCGAGACCGCGCTGAACGAGCTCAGCGAAGGCGCGAACGAGGCGCTGCGCGCCACGTACGAAAAGATGCTGAAAACCGGCAATCTGCGCTTCTGCGTCAAGCCGAACCGGATGCCGTCGATCGACGATCTGATCGACGCGCTGCCCAACTTTTCAGAGCCGCTCGACGACATCCGCAAGCAGGTCGCCTTGTGTCTCGAGACTGAAGACCGGCTCGAGTTGATGCCGATCCTGTTGCTCGGCGATCCGGGCATCGGCAAGACGCACTTTGCCAAGCAATTGGCGCGCATGCTCGGCACCGCGTACCAATACGTGGCGATGAGTTCGCTGACAGCGGGGTGGATTCTGTCGGGCGCATCGTCGCAATGGAAGAACGCGAAGCCGGGCAAGGTGTTCGATGCGCTCGTGAACGGCAGCTACGCCAACCCCGTGATTGCCGTCGACGAAATCGACAAGGCCACTGGCGATTCGCAATACGATCCGCTCGGCGCGCTTTACGCGCTGCTCGAACACGACACGGCGCAGACGTTCATCGACGAATTCGCGGAGATTCCGATCAATGCCGGCCATGTGATCTGGATCGCGACCGCGAACGACGAGCGCTCGATCCCGGAGCCGATTCTGAACCGGATGAACGTGTATGAGATTCCGCCGCCGGATCGTGACGGCGCACGCCGTATCGCTCAATCGATCTACGACGAGATTCGCTCGGCGCATAACTGGGGTCTGCGTTTTCCCGAAATGCTCGGCGACGCCGCGCTCGATGCGCTGAAGCTGGCCTCGCCGCGTGAAATGCGGCGCGCGATTCTGAATGGCTTCGGCGCGGCGCGCATCGACGGGCGAGATCGGATCGAAGCCGGCGACATCCGCCTGGATTATGGAAATCGCAGGAAACCGATCGGTTTTTGAGCATTTTTGCTCTGTTTTTGGCAGAAAGCCGCCTTCGGACGGCTTTCTGAGGACACGAAACAGGCGGTTCGACACTTAAAACAGGATGAATGTCGCAGCAATTGTTGCTAGTTTCGCGATTTCGGAGGGTTTGCGTCGGTCTGTCTTCGGCCAGACGGGCGTCCGGCGGCAAGGTGGTCGCCATAGCCGGCAATGCTCCGAGGACGCGGGGCGATGCCATCGCGCGCATGAAGATTCGAGCGCGACAATCGTCGACGGCGTACACTGGTCTTGTCCGGCCCATACGTTTAAGCCCTGCTCAAGACCGAATGCCCGCAGTCGTCTGCCTGCGGGCATTTCTGTCTGTGCAGCGTCGTACAATTTTGTAAAGCGGTTGCGTAAGGCCAGGTGCGTTCGACAGCGAGCGGTGTGCGGTCCTCGATAGCCGTACCCTGTCTTCATGATTATCGGGTGAACGAGGCAGCGCGCGGCGAGGTTAGCCGCGTCAAGGGACATGGATCAGATCGAATGTGTAGTGATCGGCGCTGGTGTCGTCGGTCTTGCCGTGGCGCGCGCATTGGCGGCGCGCGGGCGCGAGGTGATCGTGCTGGAAGCGGCGGAAGCGATTGGCGTGGGCACCAGCTCGCGCAATAGCGAAGTGATTCACGCGGGGATCTACTATCCGCGCGGTTCGTTGAAAGCGGCGCTTTGTGTGCGCGGTCGCGAGATGCTCTACGACTACTGCGTCGAGCACAACGTGCCGCACTCGCGCTGCGGCAAACTGCTGGTCGCCACCTCGCGCAATCAGATTCCTCAGCTCGAAAGCATCATGGCGAAGGGCCGTGAGAACGGTGTGCTCGACCTGATGCGAATCAACGGCGACCAGGCGCAAGCGCTCGAACCCGCGCTCGAATGTGTGGAGGCCGTGTTCTCGCCGCAGACGGGCATCGTCGATAGTCACCAATTGATGCTGGCGATTCAGGGCGACGCCGAGCGCGACGGCGCGGTGTGTGCGTTCCATGCGCCGGTCAAGGCGATCGAAGCGAGCAACGGCCGCTTCATCATCAACGTGGGCGGCAGCGCGCCGACCACGATCAGCGCAGCCTGCGTGATCAATAGCGCCGGTTTGTACGCGAATGCGCTGGCGCGCAAGATTCGCGGCCTCGACGCGCGGCATGTGCCGCCGCTTTATCTCGCGCGCGGCAACTACTTCAGCATCTCGGGGCGCGCGCCGTTCAGCCGTCTGATCTATCCGATGCCGAACGAAGCCGGCCTCGGCGTGCATCTGACGATCGATCTCGGCGGCCAGGCGCGTTTCGGTCCCGACGTCGAATGGGTCGATGTGATTAATTACGACGTCGATCCGCATCGTGCGGATTCCTTTTACGCGGCGATTCGCGCGTACTGGCCCGCGCTTCCCGACGATGCCTTGCAGCCTGCTTATGCGGGGATTCGTCCGAAGCTTTCCGGCCCAGGCGAGCCCGCCGCCGACTTCGTGATTCAAGGGCCGGCCGCGCATGGCGTGCGCGGGCTGGTCAATCTGTTCGGTATCGAGTCGCCTGGATTGACGGCGTCGCTAGCGATCGCTCAGCGTGTCTGCGAACTGAGTGGGCGCGCTTAATTGTCGCACCCTCGCGTTTTCACCTCGCTTCTCGCCCCGCTGCTCACGTCATGCGAGCAACGGACATTCCGAGCGCGTAACGAGCGCGCGGGGGAGTGCAAATTCGGTTATCTCTATCATTTGGGCCGTCACGCGCGACAGCTTCATTGCTATCCTTAGGGACCGCTGTCATCAGAACGGCGATCAGTTCAATATAAATGGAGTGAGTCCCCATGAAATCTTCCCGTCGTACGTTTTTGATCACCAGCATTGGTGTGGCATCCACGTTTGCCCTGTCGCGCCAGGCTTTCGCCGACGCACCGAAGGTCGCCGAGACCGACCCGACCGCACAAGCGCTCGGCTACAAGGCCGACGCGAGCAAAGTCGACAAGGCCAAGTTCGCGAAATACGCAGCGGGCCAGGACTGCGGCAACTGCAGCTTCTATCAAGGCAAGCCGACCGACCCCTACGCGGGCTGCCCGATGTTCGCGGGCAAGCAGGTCGCGAGCACAGGTTGGTGCAGCGCATATAACAAGAAGGCCTGATTACGTTTCAGCCGCATACACATTCAGTGTCGCGGTAAATGCGCCGCAACATTGCGGTGCCGGACTGCGGTCTGATCATAGAGGCGTCTGCCGCCCTGCGCGACAGACGCTTTTTTGCTGCTTGAAAACAGCTTGTGCGCTCTTTACACTCCAATGCGATTGCGGCGGCGGGCATTGTTTTTCTCTCTCGCGCCAGGGCGCACTAAGGCACGCTGAAGCACATCTACGCTGAGACGCCGTACCACGCGACATTTTTCGCAGGCTGGAGATTCGAATGGCACCAGCGTTACGGAGCCTCAATACACGCGCCGTCATGGCGGCCGTGATCGGCAACGCGCTCGAATGGTACGACTTCACCGTGTTCGGTTTCCTCACGGTGGTGATCGCACAATTATTCTTTCCAGCAGGAAACGACTATGCGTCGATGTTGCTGACCACCGCAACCTTCGGCGTCGCATTCGTCATGCGGCCGATCGGCGGCATCGTACTTGGACTTTACGCGGATCGGGCGGGACGCAAGGCGGCGCTATCGCTCGTCATCGCGCTGATGACGCTCGGCATTCTGCTGCTGGCGATTGCCCCGCCGTATTCGGCGATCGGCATCGGCGCGCCTTTGATGATCGTGCTCGGGCGTCTGTTGCAGGGTTTCTCCGCCGGTGGTGAATTCGGCAGTTCTACAGCTTTGCTGATCGAAGCGGCGCCGTTCTCGAAGCGCGGCTTCTACGGCAGTTGGCAGATGGCGAGCCAGGCGGCGGCGCTTCTGCTCGGTGCGGTGGTTGGCGCGTTGATCACACACGGCCTCTCGCCCGAGGCGCTGAATTTTGTCGTGACGTGGCTCATCAACACCACGGGTTCGCCGCTCGCGCCGACTTACTACGTGATGGGCGGATTGGCGTTGTCGATCGTCGCAGTGGCGTGCATCCCCGGCAAGCGCCACGCGGATCTCGATGCGCGGCGCAAACCGGCTTGAGCGTGCAGTCGTTCGGCGCCCGTTCGTCTAGCTGCGCGCCGGTATCAACGGTGGCCGTTTGTCGAACCACGGCCGCGCCGCTTCGAGTTGCGCGGCCAGTCGCAACAGCGTTGCTTCGCCGCCGTTACGCGTGGCGAACTGCACGCCGATGGGCAGCCCGCGCGCGTTCCAGTAAAGCGGCACCGACATCGCCGGTTGTCCGCTCAGATTGAACAACGCTGTGCATCCCGCCCATGCGAACCCCTTGTTCGACGCTTCGGTCAGCACCTTCTTCATCAGGGCTTCGAGCGGCATCGCCGTGACGGCGCGCATCTGCATGCGCTCCGCGGAGGTGGGGTGCATTTCGCCGATCTTGATCGGCGCGTCGGCGAGCGTCGCGCACAGCAGCACGTCGTAGCGGTTCAGCAAATCGGTGAGACGCTCTGTGATGCGGCGCTGTTCTTCCAGTGCGCTGGGCAGGCCGTGCTCGCCGAGTTTGCGGCCGATGTGCGCCATCGTCCATGTCGAGATTTCGAATTCGTCGCGCAGCGGCTTGCGGCCGGTGATGCGATCGGCGTTCAGCACCATTTCTTCCGCCGTCACCGACCAGATCATCAGGAACGCATGGCGGACTGCCGCGAAATCGATGCCGAGCGACACCGGTTCGATGTTATGGCCTAGCGAACTGGCGAGTTGCGCGGCGTCTTCGAGCGCGGCGCGCGAGTCGGCGGAGAGCGAGAAGGCCAGCATCGGATCAGTGACGTAGGCAATGTTCAGCGGCTTGCATGGCTCGCGGCTGGCGCCAAGGAAAGTGCCCGGCGCGCCGAGCGGCCTGTCCGCGTTGCCCGCCAGCAGATCGAGCAGCAATGCACTGTCGCGCACACTGCGCGATACCGCGTGATCGATGCCGAGTTCACCGACTGCGGCAGTCGGTGTCGCGCGCGGGACACGTCCGCGCGAAGGCTTGAGGCCGAATAGTCCGCAACATGAAGCGGGAATGCGGATCGAGCCGCCACCATCCGATGCATGCGCGAGTGGCACGATGCCCGCAGCCACTGCCGCGGCCGCACCGCCGCTCGAACCGCCAGGCGTGTGGTCGAGATTCCACGGATTGCGGCACGCGCCGAACAATTCGGGCTCCGTATAAGGCATCTGACCGAGTTCGGACGTACTGGTCTTGGCGAAGATGTTGAGACCGGCCGCCTTTGCGAGCGCGACGACCGGTGCGTCCTCGGTAGGAATGAAATGGCGATAGTGGCGGCTGCCCATCGACATGCGCAATCCGGCGACCGCTGCGCCCAGGTCCTTGATCAGATAAGGCACGCCCGCGAGCGCTGCTTGCGTGCTGCCACCATCCGCTTGGTTCGCGCCGTTCGCTCTGTTCGCATCATCACGCGAGGCACGCTGACGCGCGGCGTCATAGTCCTTCAGGACGATCGCATTGATCGCGGGATTGACGGCCTCGGTGCGGGAGATCGCGATGTCCAGCAATTCGCGAGCGCTTGCTTCGCGGCTTCGAACCAGTTCGGCGAGGCCGATGGCGTCATGGGCGAGATAGTCTGATTGCACGACGGAGGGACCCTCGCTATCGAGTGTTATTACAACCGCTCACCGAGGAAGATCAGCGTGCGGCCATGCGCGAGCGCTGCAGCGGGCTGGCTATACGACGCGCGGTCCGAGCAGTTGAAGCCGTGATCGGCGTTCGGATAAATGTTGAATTCCGCATCGGCACGGCCGGCGAAGCGCTCCTGAATCTGGCCGACGGCCGACAGCGGGATATGCGCGTCGAGTTCGCCGTAGTGGAATTGCATCGGCACTTTGATCTTCGCGGCCTGCTCGAGCTTGTTCTGGATGCCGCCGCCGTAGTACGCCACCGCGCCGTCGAGCGAGCCTTGCGCGGCGGCCAGATACGCGAGCTGACCGCCGAAGCAGAAGCCGATCGCCGCAATTTTGCCGGTCACTTCCGGCATCGCGCGCAGCGCCGCGGCGGCTGCGCCGATATCGGCCACCGCCAGGTCGACATTGGTCTTTTGCATCAACTCGATGCCTTTCTCGCGATCCGCGCCGTCATACGTCAATTCGACGCGCGGCTGCACGCGCCAGAAAATGTCCGGTGCGAGCGCGACGTAGCCGTCTTGCGCGTACTGGTCCGCGACCGAGCGGATGTGGCTGTTCACGCCGAAGATTTCCTGAATGATGATGACGGCCGGTCCCTTGCCGCCTTTGGGCAGCGCCAGATAGCCGCCGAAACTGTCGTTGCCGACGGGAATGTCGATCCAGCGGGAAGTCGTGCTCATGTTGCTCTCCATTTACTCGTGCGTCGATGCGCGGGGTCGGTCTGAATGAATGCCAGAGGCCTGAATACCTGAGACGGGCGGTCAGTTTGCCATCAAAAGAAACGGCTTGCATTGAGGCCGCGCGCGGCCTGACGACGCCCGCCGCGCGGCGATAATCTCGTAAGGCGATTGAAACATTCTCGATAATTCATTTCTCCGCGCGCGCACGGCTCGGTAGAGTCTAAAGTCCTGGCTCGTCGATGCTACGAGCGCTTTGCCGGAGAGGGAATCGATCATGAATGAAGGCAGTTTTGTGACGCCGTTTGCGGCGCGTTTCGAGTTGCGGGTGCCGGTCGTGCAGGCGCCGATGGCCGGCGGCGCGACGACGCCTGCGATGGTGGCGGCGGTATCGAATGCCGGCGGTCTTGGCTTCCTCGCGGCGGCGGCACTGTCGCCCGAGAAGATCGCAAGCGAAGTCGCGGCGATTCGCGCGCTGACGGATCGCCCGTTCGGCGTGAATCTGTTTGTACTGGAGCCGGCCGCGCCGGACGAAGCCACCGTGCGTCACGCGCTCGAAGCAATCGATCCATTGCGCACGGACCTCGGTTTGCCGCCGGGTCAGCCGCTCGAACGCTACGCGCCGGATTTTCGCGCGCAACTGGAAACGCTGATTGAATTGCGCGTGCCGGTGGCGAGTTTCACGTTCGGATTGCTTTCCGCCGCCGACGTCGCCCGACTGCATGCGAACGGCCTATATGTAATAGGCACCGCGACGCATGTTGCCGAGGGTGTCGCCTGGCGCGACGTGGGCGCAGATGCCATCGCCGCGCAAGGCGCGGAGGCGGGCGCGCATCGCGGCACCTTCATCGGCGCATTCGAGGAGGCGCTGGTCGGCACGATGGCGCTCGTGCCGCAACTCGTCGATGCGACCGGGCTGCCGGTACTGGCCGCCGGCGGCATCATGGACGGACGCGGCATCGTCGCCGCACTCGCGCTCGGCGCGCAAGCCGCGGTGATGGGCACTGCGTTCCTCACTTGTCTGGAGAGTGCGATACCGCAGGCATGGAAAACCCGAGTACGTTCGATGTCCGACACATCGACCTCCGTGACGCGCGCGATCACCGGCCGTCATGCGCGCGGCATACGCAATCCGTTGATGCAGCGGTTAAGCGAGTCGGCGCATAAGGTCGCGCCTTATCCGGTGCAAAACGCCTTGACGCAGGAACTGCGGCAAACCGCGAGCCGCGCGGATAACGGCGACTATCTGTCTCTATGGTCAGGCCAGGGCGCGCCGCTTGGCCGCAAGCGCCGGGAAGGCCTCGGCGCTGCCGAACTGGTTGGGCAACTCGAGCAGGAATGGCATGCTGTGGCAGCACGGATCGGCGCGCTCAAACGTTGATTCGGCATGGCTCAGACGCGCGTCGCAGCAACTGCGACGCGCTTTGTTTTTACGCACAAAGCCTATTCGAAACATTAACGGTTTAACACGCTAAAAGCTTTAGGCCGCGCTGTTAGACGATAGGCGAACCTAGCGGAAACCCGCATGGGCTGGTGCTTTCCAGCCTGTCTTTCCAGCCGGAATCGACTCCTGTTGGATAAACGCTATTAGTGTTCATCCCACTTCCTCAAAAAAGTCCCACAATTTAATTTGATGGCCTACACTTGCGCGCAAGTACGGTTTGCCGTCTGCCACAAACAGTCCGGTGAACGTACTGGCCAAGTGCATGAACGATGCAACCGGCGTGGTCGTCCACGGGACTGAGCGACACGTGTAGGGAAGCGGGGGCACAGGGCGATTACGTTGTTTTTGGGACCGAAACTGGAGACTTACATGAACATCAAGATTCAAAAGCTGTTGCCGATCAGCGCTGCGGCCATGTTGTTTGCGTCGTTGGCAACGGGCGCGGTGGCGGACGAGGTCGTCAAGATCGGCCACGTTGCACCGTTGACCGGCGGTATCGCTCACCTGGGTAAAGACAACGAAAACGGCGCACGTCTGGCTGTTGAAGAAATCAACGCCAAGGGTCTGACGATCGGTGGCCAGAAAATCACGCTGCAACTCGACGCACAGGACGACGCAGCTGACCCGCGTACGGCTACGCAAGTCGCGCAGAAGCTGGTTGACGATAAGGTCGTCGCAGTGGTCGGCCACTTGAACTCGGGCACCTCGATCCCGGCTTCGAAGATCTATAGCGATGCTGGCATCGTGCAGATCTCGCCGTCGGCAACGAACCCGGCCTACACGCAACAAGGTTTCAAGACGACGTACCGTGTCGTGGCGACCGATGCGCAACAAGGTCCGGCGCTGGCTAACTATGCAGCCAAGGGTCTGAAAGTGAAGAGCGTCGCGATCGTCGACGACTCGACCGCTTACGGCCAGGGTCTCGCCAACGAATTCGAAAAGACCGCCAAGTCGCTGGGCCTGAACGTGATGTCGCATGACGCGACGAACGACAAGGCTGTCGACTTCCGCGCGATTCTGACGAAGATCAAGGGCGAAAACCCGGACGCGATCATGTACGGCGGTATGGACGCAACCGGCGGCCCGTTCGCCAAGCAAGCCAAGCAGCTCGGCCTGCGTGCGAAGGTGCTGGCGGGCGACGGCGTGTGTACCGACAAGCTGTCGGACCTGGCTGGCGACGCAACCGACAACATCGTCTGCTCGGAAGCCGGTATGGCGCTCGAGAAGATGGCTGGCGGCGCAGCGTTCCTCGCCAAGTATCAGAAGCGTTTCGGTCAGCCGATCCAGATCTACGCTCCGTTCACGTATGACGCTGTGTACATCATCGTCGACGCTATGAAGCGTTCGAACTCGACCGATCCGTCGAAGATCCTGGCAGCTATGCCGGCGACCGACTACAAGGGTGTGATCGGCGAAACCACGTTCGACTCGAAGGGCGACCTTCAACACGGCGTGATCTCGCTGTACAACTACAAGGCAGGCAAGAAGACGCTGCTCGACGTAGTGAAGATGTAAGAGCCGCATGACCGAAGACAGCCTGGTTTGTCTTCGATCAAGCAGATAAAAGGCACGCGCGCCGCAAGGCTCGCGTGCCTTTTCTTTTGAGCGTTTGCGTGCGAGGCTAGCGGGTTTGAGCACATCGTTTGGGAGAATGCCGTGACCACTGTGATCCGTTCGATCGACAACGGCTGGCGCCGCTGGATTGCCGAGAATCTGCTGCTCGACGCACCGCCGCCTGCGCTGCACGGTGCGCTGGTCGGACATGGTTTCGACCCCGCCGAAGCCGCGCGCGAAATCGAGGCGGCGCTCGCGAGTCCTTACTTTGAGGGTGCCGTGCGCTTGCGCAATCGTTTGCGCAAGCGTGAATGGATATTGTCGGTGTACGGCACGCTCAATCGTATGCGCGCCGGAAGCGGCGTGATCGAACGGCGCGAGCGTTTATCGCGTGACGAGTTCTTTGAGCAGTACTACTTTCAGAACCGGCCGGTCATCATCACCGGCGCTTTCGATTTCTGGCCGGCGCGCACGCAGTGGAGTTTCGACTACTTTCGCGAGCGGTGCGGCGATTGTGAAGTCGAGGTGCAGTTCGGCCGCGAGTCGGATGCGAATTATGAGATCAATCAGCCGAAGCTCAAGCGCATGATGCGCTTTGCCGATTATGTCGATCTCGTCGAGCGCAGCGGCCCGACTAACGATTTCTACATGACCGCCAATAACACTTCGCACAATCGCGCGTCCCTCGCGGCGTTATGGTCAGACGCGCCGACTATCCGCGAATATCTCGATGCCGAGTCGCCCGATACGGGTTTTTTCTGGATGGGGCCGGCAGGAACGAAGACGCCGTTTCACCATGATCTGACCAATAACTTCATGGCGCAGGTGATCGGCCGCAAACAGATCAAGCTGGTGCCCTTGTCCGATACGCCGCATATGGCGAACATGCTGCATTGTTATTCGGAGGTGGACGGCGGTGCGATCGACTACGAGCGTTTCCCGTCGATGCGCAATGCGCATTTGATGGAATGCACGCTCGAACCCGGCGAATTACTGTTTCTGCCGATCGGCTGGTGGCATTACGTGGAAGGACTCGATGCATCGGTGACGATGACGTTCACCAATTTTCTGCAGCGTAACGACTTCTCACGCGACTACGTGACATATCACGAGCTGTGACAAAAAAACGGCGAGCCGGTTGACCCGGCTCGCCGCCCCCCTTCGACGCTTGTTTTTTCGCGTCTTTATTTGCTGTCGTTATTCGTATTCGTTACTTCTTGCTCGTCAGGCCGGCCAGACCGCCGAGCAAGCCACCGCCCGTGGTGCCGCCGGTCGAGGTCCCCGAACCGGTCAATGCGCCGGTGACAGTGCCCAGCAGACCGGTGATCGGCGCAAGCGGGTTGCTGGTACTGCCAGTGCCGCCCGAGCCCGCAGCCGACCCGAGCGCGCCTGTCAGCGACGACACTGCCGACGTCACCGGTGCCAGCGGGTTGCCGCTGCCGCCGGTCCCCCCGCTCAATGCGCCCGTGACCGAGTTCAGCACACCGGTCAGCGGTGCAAGCGGGCTGCTGCCTGAGCTACCGCCGAGGCCACCGAGACTGCCAGTCACGGTGTTGAGGACGCTGGTCAGGGGGGCAAGCGGGCTGCTACCCGAGCTGCCGCCGAGGCCACCGAGACTGCCGGTCACCGTGCTAAGGACGCTGGTAATTGGCGCAAGCGGGCTGCCCGAACCGCTGCCGCCGGTCAGGCCGCCGCTCAAGGTGCCGGGCAACGCGGTGAGAATGCTGGTCAACGGCGCCAGCGGATTGCCCGTTGCGCCACCGCTGCCGCCCGGATTCAGGATGCCGGTGAGGCCGCCGAGCGGGTTGCTGCTGCTTGTGCCGCCCGCTGTCAGCAGGCCGCCGGCGGACGTGACCGTGTCGCCGAGCTTGGTCACGACATTGCCGAGGTTCTGGCCGATCGGGTTGTTGGTCGCGCTGCTGACCTGGCTGCCCGCGGTGTCGAGGCCGTGACCGATGGTCGACAGCAAACCGTTCAGCGGTGCGCCGAGTCCGGTCGTATCGCCGACGGTTTGGGTCGTTTGCGCGAGTGTGGCGGTGATCGGCGTGATCGCGGTGCTGACGGTTTGCGTCACTTGCTGGATCTGGCCGTTCGTCGGCTGCGAGCTCAGTTGCGTGCCAAGGCTGCTGACTGCAATGCCGAGCGTCGAGACCGTGCTGCCGAGCGGCGTGGTCAGCGGACTGAGCGGTGCGGTGGGACCGCTGCCGAGACTCGTCACGAGCTGACCGGCGCTGTTGACGGCCTGGCCTGCGTTATAAATCAGGCCGCCGCTGCTCGCCAGCGTCGTGCCGAGCGGATCGGTGGAATTGCCGAGCTGGCCGAGGCCGTTCGCCGCACCCGTGCCGACTGCGGTGACACCGGCGCCGAGATTCGAGACGACGTTGCCGAGCGCGGTCGTGGTGGCCGGGTTCGCGCCGGGGATCGGCGTGAGGCCGATCTGGCTGCCGATCGAGGAGACGGTTTGGCCGGCTGTGGTCAGCACGTTGCTGGTGTTCTGGACGACGACGCCGATCGGATTGGCGCTGGTCGGCGTTGGTGTCGGCGTTGGTGTCGGCGTTGGTGTCGGAGTGGGCGTCGGTGTCGGCGTCGGAGTGGGCGTCGGCGTCGGAGTGGGCGTCGGAGTGGGTGTCGGCGTCGGTGTCGGCGTGGGCGTCGGCGTCGGCGTCGGTGTCGGTGTCGGTGTCGGAGTCGGAGTCGGAGTCGGAGTAGGCGTCGGCGTCGGTGTCGGAGTAGGCGTCGGCGTTCCGCCTCCCGAGCCGCTTCCCGAACCAGAGCCCGAGCCGCTGCCGGAACCACTACCCGCCCCGGCCTTGGCGCTCGGGACGGTCAACGTGCTTCCGCATCCGGTCAGTAAGATCATCGACGTCACGCACATGGCGATCGCCGACAGTTTGAAATTGCGATTCATGGTCTGCTCCCCCGTAATTTGAAAATTGCTGGGAAGCTAACTGCAAGGCCTATGCCACTTGTGTTCGCATGCTCGATTCGATGAGTAAGGTCATACAAATCAAGAGGTTGGGAGAGGGTGCGTGACGCGATGAAGGTGTTGATGCCGCCGATGTGGCGGGGAACACATCAGCGTTCAGGCCGCGCGTAACGTAACGTAAGAACGCGGGTTTTCATATGGCGTGACGCCCGCCGATGCAACAGCAGCGCGCGTCTGCGTCAGATCTTCAAACGCCGCAGCACCTTCGGACCCGCGATCGCGATCAGCGCCGAACACAGGGCCACCACGGACAATCCGATCGGCAAGCTGGTCGCCTGCGTCACTGCGCCGATGATCACGGGCCCGAGCAGCAGCCCGAAGTACGCCAGCCCGGCGACATGCGCGAGTCCTTCGGCCGCGTGAATGCCTTTGACGCTCGCAGCGGCCGCAAACAGCACGGGCATCATGTTCGCGAGGCCGAGACCCATCAGCGTGAAGCCGATGAGGGCGATGACCGGATTCGGCAGCAGCAGTGCGCCGACCATCCCCGCGCAGGCAAGCGACGCGCTCGCCATCACCAGTTGCGGTGCGCCGAAGCGGGCGCGCACGGCGTCGCCGGCGAAACGCGCCGCCGCCATTCCGCCCGAAAACGCCGCGTAGGCCGCGCTCGCGAGGGCCGGCGTGGACAGCACGACGTCGCGCATGTAGACGGTAGCCCAGTCGTACATCGCACCTTCGGCGATCAGCGCGACCAGCGCCATGGCACCGAGCGCCCACAAGGCCGGCGATCGCCAGCGGTTGGCGCGCGGCGTGGCGGCGTCGGGATGGTCGGCGTGGGGCACGTGCGGCAGTACGGAAGGGCAGGCCGCAATCAGCACCAGCGCGCTGATCGCCGCGGCCAGCGTGAGATGCACAGCCGGCGCCATGCCGCGCGACAACAGGACGCCGCCCACCGCCGCGCCGACCATTCCGCCGACGCTGAACATGCCGTGCAGCGCTGACATGATCGGCTTGCCGAGCGTTTTCTCGACAGCGCTGGCTTCCGCGTTCATCGCGACGTCGAGCGTGGCCATGCCCGCACCGAAGACGGCCAGCACGATCAGCAACATCCAGTAAGCCGGCACGATCAGGATCAGCACCGCACATGCCGACATCACCAGACCGCCCGTCAGACAGGCCCGGCGCGTGCCGACCCGCGCAATCCAGGACGCATTCGCCGCCATTGCGCCGATCGAGCCACCGGCGAGAGCAAGCAGTGCGTAGGAGAGCATCGCCGCGTTCAAATGGAAGCGGTCGCGCACTGTCGGCACGTGCACGCCCCAAGACGCGTACATCATGCCGGCGATGAAGAACAGCGCCATCGTGGCGATACGGGCGCGCTGCCGCGCGGTGTCGGAGAGATCGCGATGAGCAGCGGGGAGAGTGACGAATTCGGCGGAGCGGTCGGACACGGAAATCTCGAGGAGGGAGAACGCGTGAGAAAGCGCGTTGAAAGCGAATTTCCGATTCTAACGAAGCGCGCTGTCTTATGCTTGGAGCAGATCGATCCAATGCCTGGCCATCGAGGAACGCGAACTTGAACATTCCCGCTCACGCACCGCTGCATCTGCTTCATATGGCCGCTATCGGTACGCTCGCAACTCACGCGCGTCAGCCGGAAGGCTTTCCTTATCCTTCGGTGCTGCCGTTCGCGCCGGATCCGCGGCATCGTCCGACGATCCTCGTGAGCCGGCTCGCCGAGCATACGCACAACCTGCACGCCGACCCGCGCGCCGGCTTTCTGGTCGTCGACGCACCGGACGGCGACGTGCTGAGCGGCCAGCGCGTCACCTTGCTCGGCACGTTCGAACCGGTCGACTCGACCCCCGAAGTCGTACAGCGCTATCTGCGCTATCACCCGGACGCCGAACGGTATCTGGTTCTCGGCGATTTCACGTTCTGGGCAATGAGGCTCGAGCGGCTGCGCTACATCGGCGGCTTCGGTGCGATGGGCTGGCTCGACGGCGCCGAACTCGATCCACTGCCGCCACTCGGCTTCGATGAAGAAAATGCGCTGATCGAACATTTCGCCGGTCATTCCCCGGGCGCCAGTGGACTTCAACTGCTCGGCGTCGATCGCTATGGCGCTGATCTGAAGCTGGACGGCGCGCGTACCCGTTTTGTCTTCGACGATGCGAAACGCAATACCGAAACCTTGCATGCGGCGCTCGAAGATTGCATCCAGCGCCACGCTAATTAAGTTTCGATTGCTGTTTCGGGAAAACACTCATGCCGCAATAACAAGGCAGAGCACGGGTCGTAATATGTTCCGACGTTTCATGTTAAAGCTTTCATGGCATGAAATGTTGGGACAATTTTTTTATCTTAAATTTCATTTTTTGATAATTAATCCAATAATGATCGATGTGCGACCATGCTTTTCAGCGGAATGCGAAAATTAGCTATTTGAAAGGGTCTGCGTAACATCGCGTCGGAGTGAAATTTTTTGAAACGAATTGAGATTAATTTTACGACGGCGCTTTTGTAGTCTTTCTATTTTGTGTTAATCTCGCCATCAAATTCCGAGGCATGATCACTTCAAAGGGCAAGCTGGCTTAAGACTGGCAGTCATTTATCCAAACCACAAGGGAACCTATGTCTTCCTACAAGGAACTACTCGCCCAGCGCGAGAAGCTCGAAAAGCAGATCGAAGAAGCAAAGTCGCGTGAATATGCAGAAGTGTTGAATGAGATCAAGCAGAAAATGGCCGATTACGGCATTTCGCTGACTGAACTCGGTGGTGGCCGTGGTGCCAAGGCTGCTAAGGCCGGTCGTCCGCGTGCAGGCGTCGCGCCGAAGTATCGTGATCCGGATAGCGGTAGCACGTGGTCGGGCCGCGGCAAGCCGCCGCGCTGGATCGCAGGTCTGGATCGCGAGAAATTTCTGATCCAGAAGTAATAGTTATACGGTCAATCAGTGGCGCATATAGCGCCTGCTGTTACCAGAAAAAAACCGCGTACCGTCAGGGCGCGGTTTTTTTATTGTCGCTGCAAATTGCCGTGACTCTTTGTCACACGCGTTCCATGAAACTGGAATGCGAATGCTTTTCGTTTAGATAAGCGTCTGATTTAAAAGGTTTTTTTGTGGTTTATCCAGTGCATATCAAGATGGGCCGGGTAGAATACAGGCATTGAACTCTTCACGTCGTTTCAGAGATGCCTTCCACCGCCGCCGTCCAGTCCGTCGAGAAACATCGCGTCGCGCGCAAAAGTACCTTTGTCAGTATTGCGCTCAATACGGTGCTGATGGCGCTGCAAATCGTCATCGGGGTGTTTGCCCATTCGCAGGCGCTGGTCGCCGACGGTATCCATTCGTTAGCCGATCTGATTTCCGATTTTGTCGTGCTAATCGCTAATCGGCACAGCGGCGCCAAGCCCGACGCGGATCACAATTACGGACATAGCCGCTATGAAACGGTTGCGTCATTGTTTTTGGGTGCGCTGCTGATTGTGGTCGGCGTCGGTATGTTGTGGCGTGCCGGCACGCGTCTCGCCGATTTGCAAAGCATCCCTGCCGTGCATATGAGCGCGCTCGCGGTGGCTGTGCTGGTGCTGATTTTCAAGGAAAGCCTGTTTCGCTACATGCTGCGCGAAGCGCAACGCGTGCGTTCAGCGATGTTGATTGCGAACGCATGGCACGCACGCTCGGACGCCGCTTCGTCATTGGTGGTCGCGATTGGCATTATCGGCAGCCTCGCAGGCGTGCGTCTGCTCGATCCGATCGCCGCGGCGATTGTCGGTTTCATGGTGGCGCGCATGGGCTGGATGTTCGGCTGGGACGCGCTGCAAGATCTTTCCGACCGCGCGCTCGACGAAGCCACCTCCACCGACATGCGCGCGCTATTGCTCGCGACGCCCGGCGTACGCGACGTGCATGAAATGCGCACCCGCAAGATGGGTGACTTTGCGCTTGTCGATGCGCATATTCTGGTCGACCCGCTGATCTCGGTATCGGAAGGGCACTACATCGCCGAATCGGCGCGCTTGCGCGTGCTGGCCGACAACCGCGTGCTCGACGCGCTGATCCATGTCGACCCGGAGAACGACGCGGTTGCGCGCCCGCCCGTCAATCTGCCGACCCGGGAGCGGGTCGTTGCCGTTGTCAACGCGGCGTTCGCCGTGGGTGACGTGAAGGCAGCGTCGGTCAATATGCACTACTTGAGCACGGGACTCGATGTCGAAGTGGTTTTGCCGGCGCCGGGCTCACGCACGGCCGAAAGCGATGTGCCGTGTCTGGCTCGTGTCGATCTTGACGCGCTCAGGCGCCGTCTCGGTGCCCGCAAGCTGGACGTGCTGCAGGGGGTGGACGTACTGCAGGCCGAAAGCGGCGTCTCGACGGAAGCAGGGCCCGGCGAGGCCATCGCCAGCGCCAAGGCTGAGCAACCGCATAGCGCCACGTGAGTGCGGTTACAGTCTCACAGCGGCAATTGCGTATCGAATTTGATCTCGCGCAGCACGACGCTCGTGCGCACTTGCGCGACTGCGGGAATCTTGAATATGCGTTCGTGCAGAAAGCTGTCGTACGCCTTGATGTCCGGCGCGACGATCTTGAGGATGTAATCGGATTCGCCGGTCGTGCTGTAGCACTCGGTGACCTCCGGGCAGGTAGCGATTTCCCGCTCGAACTGTTCGACCCCGCCCTCGGTGTGGCGCGTGAGATGGATATGCGCGAGCGCGCAGACGTGCAGCCCCAGCTTTTCGCGATCCAGCAATGCCGTGTAGCGCTGGATCACCCCTGATTGCTCCATATCCTTGATACGGCGCCAGCACGGGGTGCTCGACAGGCCGACCTGGTCGGAAATTTCTTGCACGGACCGGCGTGCGTCGAGCTGCAGCAGGCGCAGGATTTTTTGAGAGAACGTATCGAGTGTCAACTGCGCCTCCGTTGGCGTCGCCCTATCAACGCATGGTAGAGGTCTCGAAAACGAAACGCAATGTAAAACGGCTTCGGCGAGGGAGATTACCTAATTTGCCGGTTCCTCAGCGGCGTTTTGTCCTGAGCCGTCCCCATCTTTAGCGGCCACCAGCGTGGCTGCCTGGACCGCGCGCAGATCCTTGAGCATGTTGCAGAAAAGCGCGCCCTGTTCGATCGCGTCATCCAGCGCGACATGCGTGTGCGGATGTTCGTCGAACCAGTGCTTCGGGAAGCGCGGCTTGATGTTCTTGCGGTACGGCAGGCCAGTCAGTGCGAAGGCCAGTGTCTTGATGTCGAGCGCCGACCACGAAAACGGGCAGCGGCCGACAAACCGCATCATGTACCAGAACATATAGGTGAAGTCGAAACCGGCCGGCATCGCCACGAACACCGGCTTGCCCGGCAGCGCCTCCACCCATTCGACATAGGCCGTCAGCGCGGCCAGTGGATCCTGCAAATCCTTGCGGCAGGCTTCCCACGCTTCCGGCTGCGTCTTCCACCATGCTTCCTGCACCGGATGCGGCTTGGCGCCGTCGAGCAATTCGAGATTCGCGGAGAAGGTGGCGATCAACTGCTTGTCTTCCGTGTACGCGGCGGAGGCGAAACTGAGCATCGAATGCGGGCCGGGAATCGGGCCGTCCGCTTCGACATCGGTGCTCACGTAGATTTCGCTGCTCATGCTTTGACTCCGTCGGCGACATACGGATTGGTGCGGCGCTCAGTGCCGAACGTCGAGGTGGGACCGTGACCCGGAACGAAGGTGACGTCGTCGCCGAGCGGCCAGAGTTTTTCGCGGATCGCGCGGACCAGGTCGGCGTGATTGCCGCGCGGAAAATCCGTGCGGCCGATCGATCCGGCGAACAGCACGTCACCCACCAGCGCGAGCCGATGTGCGCGGCTGAAGAACACCACGTGGCCTGGCGTGTGGCCGGGACAGTGATAGACCTCGAGGGTTTCGTCGCCGAATTGCACGGTCTCGCCGTCTTGCAGCCAGCGATCCGGCCCGAATGCCTCGGCAGCAGGAAAGCCGAAGCGCGTGCTTTGATCCGGCAGCTTGTCGAGCCAGAAACTTTCGTCGGGATGCGGCCCTTCGATCGGCACGCCGTAGTGCGTGGCGAGTGTCTTCGCACCGGCACAGTGATCGATGTGCCCATGCGTGAGGAATACTTTTTCGACCGTCACATTCTGGCGTGCGATTTCACCCTGGATGACATCCAGGTCGCCGCCCGGATCGACGACGGCCGCGCGTCCGGTTGCCTCGCAAACGAGCAGCGAACTGTTCTGCTGGAACGGCGTAACGGGGATCAAGGTGACTTTCATGGATGACGGCGCCGCTGGAAAAACGTTGATTGTACCGGCGTCTCGTCGACGCTCGTCGAGGGCGCTGAGGCCCCGCTGCAGCGGGCTTTGAGCTGCCCATTTTTGCAGCAAGAGTGAAAATTCATCAAGGTTTTCAGTCGCTTGCCATCCCAAAATTTTCTTTTGGGTATAATGGCCTCCATGCACAAGGAATTGTGCATGCCACACGGCGATGCGTCCCCATCAAAAATGGGCACGCGGATTGCCACTCAAGTATGGGCTGTCGCAGTTTTGGGCGGCCATCAGGTATCGATGCATTCGATGCACACGTCTTACCCAGCCAGGCGCCGCGCGCCTGCAACGGACTTAAATTCCGTGACGCTGGGTGGGGCCTACGCCGCTGTTCCTGCGCGCTGAGTTCCGCGTGCAAGAACGTGTTTGCCACGTTCGATGGCGGCATGTGGGGTCTGGTCAGGCTGCCGGGGACAGGTTGCGCCAGACGTGAAAATTAACCGTGCGGTAGCGGCTGGGTAAGCCGCATCCGGGCTTTGACGTACTGCGCTTTTCTGCGCGGCGCGTTGTCGTCCATTGCCGCCGGAGTCGCAGGCAACACGCTCAACTTTTCGCGTGATGCGGCTCGACAATTTGATTGCACGTCTTATGAAAACTCGGTTATCCCGTGGTCTGGGGACTCTTTTTGCCTTTTTTGTGCTGGCCGGTTGCGCCACGCCTCCGGGCGCGAGCAACACGTCGGAAAGCGGCGTACCGCTGAGCACGAAGAATGCGCAGGGAGGTTCCTTCGGCCCGCAAGCTTTCGGTAGCGCGCCGGCATCCGACGCAGCCGCCAAAGGCTCGTCGCTGGCCGATGCCAAGCCGCTGACTGACGGCGGTTCGGGCATTGCGGACTTTCAGCAGACCGGTCGCGCCTCGTGGTACGGCCGCGGCTTCCATGGCCGCCGCACGGCCAACGGCGAACGTTTCGACATGCACGCGCTGACCGCGGCACATCGCACGTTGCCGCTCGGCTCGTATGTTCGCGTGACCAATCCGGCTACGTCGCGCTCGGTTGTCGTGCGCATCAACGACCGTGGCCCATATGCGCGTGGCCGGATCATTGACCTGTCGATGGCCGCCGCCGCCGCGCTCGACATGCGTCATGCCGGTACGGCGCGAGTCAAGATCGAAGGGTTGACGAGTCAGGAAGCACGCGCTGAACTGAATGAAACGCTGGCGTCGAACTCAGGTTCGAGCGCAGAGAAATAATGCAGGGGCCGCGGGCGCGCCTCTGACGCGCTCGTGACGCCGGGCAACATGGCGCTAACTCGCGCCGTTGTTCGCCGAAAGACAAAGGGCCGCTTCGCGCGGCCCTTTGTCTCTGCTCATCAACCGTGGCTGCACGCAGCCGCTCATTCCTTGCGGTCCTGGCTCGCGCTGCGAGCCTGATCCGCTGGCGCACATCCCTTCCCGTCCGCTTTATTCCTCGTCTTTCTTAAGCGCCAAAGCGCGCGCGTAGAGCGCGTTGCGCGATGCACCGGTGAGGGTTGCCGCAACTTTTGCCGCGCTGCTCACCGTCAACTCTTCCAACAGGATGCCCAGTAACGCGTCGTGATCGTGTTCGCCAGCGGCTTCCGGCTGCGCACCTTCCACCACCAGGACGAACTCACCGCGTTGCCGGTTCGGATCGGCCGCGAGCCACGTTGGCCCTTCGGCCAGGGTGCCGCGGTGCAGCGCTTCATGTAACTTCGTCAATTCCCGTGCGATCAGCAGCTTGCGCTCGCCGCCGAATGCGTCGGCCAACGCCTGCACCGTTTCGACGATCCGGTGCGGCGCTTCGTAGAACACCATCGCGTGCGGATGGTTCGCGAGCGCTTGCAGTGCCGCGGCGCGTGCTTTTGCCTTCGGCGGCAGGAAGCCGAGGAACGAGAACGTCGCGACCCAGTCGCCGGCCGCGCTTAATGCGGTGGCGAGCGCGCTTGCGCCGGGCAGCGGAATGACCGGGAAACCGGCTTCGCGCACCGCGTCGACGAGTTTTGCGCCGGGGTCCGAGATGCCGGGCGTGCCCGCATCGGATACGTAGGCCACGCGTTCGCCCGCTTGCAGGTGTTCGATCAGGCGCAGCGCCGCGGCCCGCTCGTTGTGCTGATGAACCGCGACGAGCGGCTTCGAGATGCCGTAGCGCGCGAGCAATTGGCCGGTGTTGCGGGTGTCTTCGGCGGCGATGCGGTCCACCAGTCCGAGCACATGCAACGCGCGCAGCGTGACGTCGGCGATGTTGCCGATTGGCGTGGCCACCACATACAGCGCGGCGGCAGGGTACTGCTGCCCTTGCGCGAGTTCGGAGAGAGGAGTCATGAGACAGAAGACGTAGACAGACAGAACGAGGCCGCCATTGTGCCACGCAGCGGTGCGTGAACCGGATGGAGGGCAGGTGAGTGCGCGGGCCGACCGCCACAACTTTTCGAGACCAACCGGGTCCAAACTCGTCGGCGCGGCTTTCGAGGCGCGTGCGATGGAGTTTTTGCAGCGGCAGCGTTTGCGTTTCGTTGCGCGCAATGTGCTGTGCCGGGGCGGTGAGATCGATCTGGTGATGCGCGACCGTGACGGCGCGCTGGTGTTCGTCGAAGTTCGCGCGCGTGCGCAACAGCAGTATGGCGGCGCGGCAGCGAGCATCGGCTGGCAAAAGAAGCAGCGGATCGTGCGAGCCGCGCGGTATTACCTGGCAACCCGCAGCAGACGTTCGCATGATGAGCCCGCGTGCCGTTTCGACGTGATTGCGTTCGAAGCGGGCCGGCTCGTGTGGCTGCGCGATGCGTTTCGCGCCGACGAAGTCTGATGCAGTGCGGGGAGAACAGGCGTGAGTGCGATAAACTTGCGCTCGCGTGCGGGCCTCGTGAACCACACCGGCGTATAGAAAGCAGCGACGAGGTAGCGCATTTCGCGATGTTTTTGCGCATCCGCACTGTGTTGCCGGCACGGTTCACCGAAGCGGCACGACTTCGCAATACGACTTCACAACACGGCCGCGCATTGCGGTCCATTCGCGGTAGAAAATAGAGACTCGATGTCAGTCGAACGCATTCAACAACACTTCCGCGACAGTGCGGCAGTCAAACTCGAAGCCCTCGAAACCCTGTCGATGCCGATCGCCGCTGCGATCGACACGATGTTCGCTGCGCTTGCCAACGGCAGCCGCATTCTGGCGTGCGGCAACGGCGGCTCGGCGGCCGACGCGCAACATTTCGCCGCCGAACTGATCGGCCGCTTCGAGCGTGAGCGCCCGGGCTTGCCGGCAATTGCGCTGACCACCGACACGTCCGTGCTCACTGCCATCGCCAACGATTACTCATTCGAGCAGATTTTTTCGAAGCAGGTGTGGGCGCTTGGCCAGCCAGGCGATGTGTTGCTGGCGATCACCACGTCCGGCAATTCCGCCAATGTGCTGGCCGCGATCGAGGCCGCGCACGAACGCGAAATGATCGTGGTCGCGCTGACCGGTAAAGGCGGCGGCCGTATGCAGGAAGTACTGGGCGATACCGATATTCACATTTGTGTGCCGTCCGATCGCACCGCGCGTATTCAGGAAGTGCATTTGCTGACCATCCATTGTCTGTGCGACGGCATCGATGCCATGTTGCTGGGCGAAGACTGAGATTGATTCCGAAGGAGAGCTAGTTGATGAGCGTATTCCGCGTCAAGAAGACACTGGTGAGAACCGTGCTGGTGGTCGGGTTCGCCGCGGGACTGTCCGCGACGTTGCAGGGTTGCTTTCTCGCCGTTGCCGGCGCGGCGGGCGGCGGCGCGCTGGTGGCGACCGACCGGCGCACGCTCGGCGCGCAGACCGAGGATCGCGAGTTGCAGGTGAAGGCGATGTCGCAGATCAGCCAGAACTTGCCTGACAACGCGCACGTCAATGTGACGGTGTTCAACCGCCGCGTGCTGCTGACCGGCGAAGTGGCGGGTGACGTCTCGAAGCAACGCGCGGAGAGCATCGTGCGTGGCTTGAACAACGTCAACACGATCGTCAACGAACTGGCGATCATGCCGGCCAGCTCGTTCTCGTCGCGCACCAATGATACGTACCTGGAAACGCGTGTGAAGACCGCGCTGATCGCCGAGAAGAACATTTCGGCGAACAACTTCAAGGTCGTGGCCGAGCGCGGCTCGCTGTATCTGATGGGGCTTGTCACGATGGACGAAGGCAATCGCGGCGCCGACGTCGCGAGCCGCGTGCCGGGTGTCACGCAGGTCGTGAAGGTGTTCCAGTACATTCAGCCGCAGGAAGCGGCGGCTGCTGCCGCTGCGGCGGCGACCGCACCGGTTGCCGCTTCGCAGCCGGACGCGAGTGCGCCGACTGTCGGTGCGATCCCCGATTCATCGGTGAGTTCGCGTCCGCTCGATCAGCAGGCGCCGGCGCCGGTCAGCAATTCGAACGCGGTGCATCCGGGTAATCCGAAGGCGACGACGCCATGAAGCGGGGCGTTGCTTTCGTTGTCGCGATGTTGACGGCTAGCGCGTTGGCCGGTGCTTTTGCCTCTTCAGCGCGTGCGGCCGATGCACCGCGTGGTCAGATCGTTGCTAACTCGAATGCCTGCATGGGATGTCACGCGGTAGACCGAAAACTGGTCGGTCCGTCGTTCCAGCAGATCGCTACGAAGTACAAGGGCGATGCGCAAGCGCCGGCAAAATTGTCGCGCAAGGTGAAGGACGGCGGCTCCGGTGTATGGGGGATGATTCCGATGCCGGCGCATCAATCGATGAGCGATGCGGACATCCGCACGGTAGTGGATTGGGTGCTGGCTGGGGCGCCGTCGAAGTGATGTTTTGCCGCCCGTTTTGCCTCCGGGTTTTACCGCCGCGGGGGCTTGGCAAAACGCAAAATGCCTGTGCTAGAATTGTTTGCACGTTGGGGGGGTAGCTCAGCTGGGAGAGCGTCGCGTTCGCAATGCGAAGGTCGGGAGTTCGATCCTCCTCCTCTCCACCAAGAATATCAAAGGGTTACAGGTGATTTGCCTGTAACCCTTTTCTGTTTATGCAGTCCGTGTAACCGCTGTGTAACAGGATTTGGTCAACTTTGATCCATTTCGTTCCATGCGGTGAGCCCGGCACGCGTTGGTCGCTTTGCTCCTCTAGCCAATCAGTCAGATCGGTTCAGCGCGCAGTGCACCGCCTGCGCTTCACCTGAACCCAATGCAACGAGATAGGTGACGGCTGCTCTGCAGCAACTCATTCGGTGCTCAAGTGTGTTGGGCGGAGCCGCTTGGAGTCGTCACTATCGAATTCATGGATGCACAAGGTAACCACCCCGAGCGACCTCTGCTCGCGGGGGCAGGCCGAGGTAGATTTTCGGGTTTGTCTCCCCCACTCCATTCACGGAATCACTGGCTGTCCGCGCGGCCTGCTTGCATGTGGCACGATAAAATCGAAGCTTGGATCCTGGAGCAAGCAGGCGTCAGTTTCAGCGATGACCGAACGTGACTGCCCAGCGTCCCGTCAAAGAGCATCCTGAGCTCGAAGTGGTCGAACCTAGTGCTTTCTCGGAGCAAGAATTGTGCATCGGCGCATGAAGTTTATTTCGTTAGATCGTGTCTTGTGCGCGATTGCCAGTCATACGGAGCTTCCAGATTGGGTGAGGCTAGCGACGCCAGATGGGGGGAGACTGGTGACGCCAGATGATCCTGACTCGCTGCGAAATCCTTGTGAAAATGCTGTTCGCTACAGCGGAGCCGCATCATTACTGCATTGTTGTCTGGACAACACGGACGATCCATTGCACCCACGATGGCTAGATTATCGACGCGGCACCGGATATCCACTTCGGAGTGATGCCGCGCGAGAGGACGGCATCACGTTTTTATTTGAAGAGGCCAAGTGGTATTGGCAGTGGGAAGAATTCGACAAGAATTTTCATATCCGTAGGATAGAGGTGGATGCTCCGTCTCAAGTCCCTAGTCTGAACGGTGGCGGGCTTCGTATGATTAGCTCTGGGGGGCGATGGCGCAATCTTGGGCCTACAACGGCTGATTACGCGAGAGAGTGTCCGCAGCAGCCGGTTAACAATACGCGATATTCCCAGCTTGTCGAGGAGATCGGATTCGATTTTGCCGACATCGTTGCGTTCCTTGACAGCTCGGGCATTTCTCATTCGCTGACGTCAGTCGAGCATCCGGATTCAGATCGCGCAACTGACCCAAACGCCACGCGCCCTGCGCAGCCAATCAGCGCCCAGACTGAGGGGCAATTGCGAGATGCAACCATTTCGCCCGTCGCGCCATCAGTGCAGGAAAATTTGGTGCACAAGACGGCGCGCCGGGGGAGAAGGTCTGAGATTGAAAAGGCGATTCTGCATGCTCAAGATCTCGCTGGTCCAGACCGCTACGACGTCGGAGCGGTCTATACCCAATTGGCAAAACTGGCGTCTGATTGCCCGAAGGATTTCTACCCGCTTTGCGGCGTTGAAAACGGACAGGTGGTGTACTTGAAAGAGGGTCGTCCAACGCCACACCCATTTACCCGACATGCGCTGGGCGAATTCCTGGCACGCCGTAGGTCCCGTGCGCCTTGATGGCTAATGCGCTTGCTCGCCGCCGGACGTCCCCTTTGATCACGATATGCCGCGGTGCGCACGATAGAGCACGATATTCCACGTTGCGCACGATAAAACACTATCAGTCGACGGACTGTCTCGCCGTCAGTAGTCTCTGCCCCAAGCGATTTGCGTAGAGTCGTAGCGACTGGGATCAATTGATATCGATCGTCAGTTTCGGCTTGATGCAGCGCGAAACCCTATTGTTTCGATCTCTTGGAGCTGATTATGAATTCCCAAACTCCGGCATTCGCTGTTGACGGTCGTCGCCTGACGACGGAAGAATTCGCGACCGCGATCTCCTGCCTGCCTGACTCGATCCGCAAGCGTTATAGCCAGACCGGCAGCTACCACGGTGTGCGTCCTGTCAAGTTACCGAACCGCCGTTTGCTCTGGCCTGCCGACGCGCTCGAGCAGTTGATCGGCCGTTAAGCACGGGGCACCGCACCTGAACCCGGAGTCTCGGCGTCAGGCTATCAGCAAATCCATACTGAGATGTTTGTCCGGCATCAGCCAATGTGTCTGTCGTACAGAACAATTATTGCGGCGCAGGGCATCGATGGGCAGAGGTGGCACACCGGCAAGGCCAAAGACAACATGCTTTCATTGACGTTGGCATGATGCTTCCGCAGCTCAGCCTAACGCAGCTCCTTTCCACGCAGAAACCACAACGCTCAATCTATTTACCCAAAAGCTAGCGGATTGCGCTCCGGCTTTTTTTGGTTTTCTAGATTTCCGACATCTGCCTTCGTACGCTGTTCTATTTTCGCAAGCCGGAAAAATATATTAGCCGGATTGAGAAGGATTGAGAAGGATTGAGAAGGATTGAGAAGGATTGAGATTGATTGAGATGGAGGTCGTGGCATAACGCTTTTCTCATGCTCTTGATCATCACCGTTATTTCTCTATAGTGCGTTGGCAGTCGGAGTATTTTTCATGATTTTTTCTAGCCGGATCTTAATCGCTGGGGAGAGGGTGTCAATTTAGAATGCTTAACTGGATGGGTAAAATTTGACCGAGGTTTTGCGCAATCCGGGATAAATTCGTATCGGTGATATGGAGTTTCTATAGGGGGCTGAGTTGAAACAGTTTTCAATTCAATGTGACATTGAAAAATCTGCTATAGCAGGTTGCCCGAGTTGCGGCAATGGGCGTGTAGCTCTTCGGTAGTAGAGCAATTGGACAACGAAACGATTAGATGCAAAAGAGAGGTTTGACGTAGCAGTGCAATGTACCGGGCTGACAAACGTCGTGACGACATAAGGGCTCCCGGATCAGCATCAGAGCACAATTGGAGAGGAGAAAGTCGACACAAGGTGTGTCGAATGTACACAAGTTAGATCGATAAACACAATCTACGACAATTACGGGGTTTCATCCCACATCTGGCACACCAGTGGGGACACTTTTCGGATGCTGACCGAACCAAGTTATCTTGGTGGTCGGCAGGACTTATATCGACTATTTATCCGGTCATAAGTATGTATATGAAGAAGGAGAGTGAATCTGCCATGTGGTCCGTACTTCGAATCGACGGGATTGCGCGAATCGCTTAGATGTTGAGAGATGGGATTTATGGGTCTTATGTAATAAGAGAAAGGAGGGATAAATAAGGGGCAAATAACAGGTGAGCAGATAATGAAAAGAAGATTGATGGCTATGAAATTAAGAAAGGAGAGAGGCAATAATGGACTATGGAGACTATGAGAGGGAGGGGTATAAGAAATAAGCGATATAAGAATGGATGAATTGATGATGTAAGTATTTTCATTGAATGAGTGTTGTGGTTGATGTTTTGGTGTGGATGCTTCGTGTCATTGGTGAATGTTGATTCACGAAAAAGAGATTGGTTTGTTATTGTTCAACTACTCCTTTCTTTCGCGAAGCAGATGCGTTGTTCCACGTAGTAATTCCAATGATGAAAGAGGATCAGTAGTGACGTTGTACAGGTGATGCACTTGCCCCGAACTAATCGAACAAAACCAGCAGAGAGCAGCACCCGGATGCGCTCTCTGCACTAGCCTGGACAGGTGATCAGTTATGTCTTACGAAGAAGATGATTTCAGCAAGATCTACAAATACAGCGATTTGATAAAGAATACTGAAGGAAAAGAGATCGAAGGCAAGGAGGGTGTTGAAATACACCGTGATTTTGATTTGATGGGTCCACTGCTGGCTGATATGGAAGCTCTGGTACGTGAGATCGAGTTCAGCAAGGGTGGAGTGGGCTTCACGTGGGAACGTGACGGCAAGAATAGGCTGGTACCAATAGCAACGTCCTTGGGCAAACGGTACTTTTCCGACGTGATGGTGTTCTTCGAACTTTACGCTTTCGCCGAGCGTTACGTTTTCAGTCCGCATGTGGAGGCGCTATGCGAAGCATTTGCGGCGCTCGAGTTGCATCCAAGCTTTTTCCCTTTTCGGGGAAACTTGCCTGATCCCGGTACGGGAAAGACGCCCTTGCAACTGTTCAATGACGTGCTCGCAAAGGTTGCTGAGATCGTCGGGTCGTCAAAGTTCCGTGAGCAACTTCGGGTACGTAGACGCAACGCTGAGCGCAACGAAGCGAAGGGGCTGGCGATTGAGCAGCAGGTATTCGCGAACAGGTCTCGTCAGCTTGTGCTGATGCTGCACTTCGGCTACGAAGAGAAGCATCGATCCAGCGTCACGCTGGAGGAAATCCAGCAGCATCGCAAGAAGTTCTTTAACAATTGCCGTACGAACAAGCTCTTGCGCGGGATAGTGGACTACATCTGGAAGATCGAGGAAGGCGAAGAGTCGGGGTTGCACTTGCACATGCTGATCTTCTATTCGGCTGATTCATGCCGGGACGTGCACATCGCAAAGCAGATCGGCGAATACTGGGTGAAGGTTACGGGTGGCAAGGGGAGATACTGGAACAGCAACGCCAACAAGTTGTTCCATGAGAAGTACGGGCATGGGATTGGCACGGGCGAGATCAACTGGGACGACGATGCCAAACGTGAAGCGCTGCGCACGAACATCCGCTACATGGCCAAGGCTGACCAGTTCCTGAAAGCGCGGCTTGATGGCTGTCATCTGTTCGGCACCAGTCAGGTCAAGGACAAAAAAAAGATAGGGCGTCCACGTAGTAAGAAGCCGAAGCTCGATGATGAGCCGGCGGACATCACGCTGGCTGATTCGCTCGATAACACAGGTACGGATGCGATGAGCCCTGACACGGATCTGGACGATTAAGCGGGCGCGCGACTGCTTTGATGCGGTTGGCGCGGGCGACGGCTGATCGAGGGTCGGCAGAGGGCTGCAATCGGCTCCTGGCGGCCATTCTAATGCAGATAGGCTCTCGCGTGCATACCTACATTCATGACGCTGTTGGTCGTTCGCGCGAGACGGCGCCAGCATCGAGTCTTTTGGCTGCCGATGGACCGCTGATTCAATTTGGCGCAACCACACGTCTTCATCGTGCCTTTTCGGCGCGAGAAGGATCAGAACGATGAGCACCATGAGTAACATCAATCTCAACCGGCCGACGGGTAGTCCTGATACTCCAACCGATACATCCGCTGTCATTACGCCGGGCACAATGCAAAAGATCGCGTTGGCGGTGGCGCTGCTGACCTCCGCCATTTCGCTGGGAATCGCCGTGTTCGCTGGCCTGCAGCGTGCCGGTACAGTGCCGGAGCAGGCCTGGAGCGTTGCAGTATCCCTTGGGGCAGTCCTTTGCGCGCATCTGGCGCCGATGCTCTGGCGATTCGTGCCGTTGTCCGCACGAATCGCCTTGGTCGCTCTGTGGCTCGTCGCTCTGTTCGTGGTACTGAGGGGCCAGGTGGACGTCCTTGCGTTTGCGCATCAGCACGCCGCAGATCAGCGGGCGCAAACCGTTCCGGTGGTCGCTGTATCTCCAGTCGTGGACGTGCCACCCGGTCGTAGTCTCACGACTATCGCGCAGGACATCGCTGCCGTCAGTATGGATCTGGCGCATTTTGACGCGCGTCCCTGCCTAGGCGATTGCCGGGGCTTGCGTGCCCGGAAGGCCGCACTTTCGGCCCAGCTTGTAGCGTTGAATGCCGAGGCGAATGAGGCGAAGCGTCGCGAGACCGAGCAAGACTGGTTGCGCGCCCAGGCCAGTCGCGCGGAAGAGCTGGGGGAGTCGCGCCGGACCGATCCCGTGACCTCGCTGGTCGCACAGTGGCTCGGTACGAGCGAAGCGCGGCTGAATCTGCTGCTGGATTTCGCGCAAGTAGTCGTGCTAGAAGGCACAGCCTGCTTCGCCTGGTATATCGCAGGATTCGGGGCGGTCGTGCTCGGTCGCAAGGCAGTCGTGTCCGATCGAAATGCGACTATGTCGCAACAGGAAGCGGTCTCGCCCATACCGAAAGCGACACCGGTTGGTCGTGTTGAGCAGACTGCCACTCACGCTGCGACCATCGCCGAGGGGGAGTCGGTCGCGACCGACGCGAGCCTTGGTTCTGCCATGTCGGAAGACGACTTACTCGTCGCGAAGATCCACGAGGCTGTTGTAGCGGGTCGTCTGAAGCGTAATCTGGCGTCGATCCGGCAGTTCCTTCAGTGCGGACAACCCAAAGCTATCCGGTTGAATCGTCTATATGTTGGCCGCTTCGGCAATGCTCGCAGCTAGGCGGGGCAGAGTGGACAGGGGTTGATGGACGACTGTCACGTGCGGCCCGAAAAAGCTGAAATCAAGGCGCGGGGACAGTGCGCGATTGGTCGGCTTGACAACGCCGATTCCGTACAAGTTGCGACGTTTGTCGACTACGTGGTTCACTATTTCGCGAAAGACGACGGTCAGATGGTTCGTGTCAAGCCAATGGCGAAGGCGCATACGCTGACGATGGGGCGATAAGTGCGACGAGTAAACGAATTTCAAAGTATGGGGTCTGACAGGCAATGTGATCCTGATGACGTGCCTGCCGATGAAATGTGCCGTTGAACTGACCGAGCCGGAGAAGAAGACCTTGCAACAGCTGTCGCTCAAGCATCCACATGAGGACTTTCGAACCCGTGGGCTGGGTCTGCTGGAGCTCGGCCGCGGTCGGCGGGTTCATGAGATCGCGCTCGAACTCGATGTGAGCGACAAGTCGGTGTACAACTGGGCGCACGCCTGGAACGACAATGGCCTCTGTGGTTTGCTGCGCGGACATAAAGGCGGGCGTCCCCGCGCATTGTCTGATGCCCTGATCGCCACGGCCGTCGAAGCAGCGCGTGCCGAATCGATGACGCTCAGGCAGATTGCGCTGCGCATTGAGGAAGTTCATGGCCAGCCGTTGCCGTGCCGGCTGGAAACGTTGTCGGCTGCACTCAGGCATCAAGGGTTCTCCTACAAACGTGGCCGCTACTCGCTTAAAAAAAGCGCGATGAGCAGGAGTTCGCGGTGAAGACAGATATGCTCTCAAAGCTGCAGCAGGCGGCTCGCGATGGGGCGTGCCGCCTGATCTACTTCGACCAGTCGGGGTTCTCTGCCTCACCTCCGGTGCAGCGCGGCTGGTCGCCAGTCGGCGAGCCGCATCGCGTCTTGCCGCAGCCTCATCGCAGACGTTCGGTCCTCGGTGCATTTGATTTCGGCGCCAACCTTCTAAAGCATGAAGCCAGCAAGGCTGTGCCAATACTCGGAGCCGATAGGCTCAAGGTGAGTGACTCCAACGGCCACACCTGAGAACTATCTAGTGGAAAGTCGAGCACGGATTTTTGCGGTTCGGTTGGGTCGTAGTAGACGGAGACTGGACTTCCGACCGGCCGCGTGTATTCATCAACTTCGGCGCGCTGCCTGGATGAGAACATATGAACGAAATACGCATTGTTCAGCGCCGTGCTTTTTGCCTCATATTCCGCCCATTTACTGAATATGAGTAGGTCCAGCCAGTCTCCCTGTGGGCGTGGCGGTCCATAGCTTCGTGAACGTATGCGATCTCTATCGTCCCGTCGGTCCATACCCAGTTCTGCTCGACACTTTGTCAGTACCAGCTATCAAAGACCCCGCAGCGCAAGGCTGCTGACCATGGGAATGGTGAAACACAAAAAAGAAGGGGTTGAGTGGGCCCGATCGACGTCGTGTGTTAAGAAAACCACTTTCCTTGTAGTTGTGAGCGAAATCAATAATCCGTTCAACTTGCGGCGCGAAACTAAGGAAGAAGAGCTGGGGTTGGACAGCTCAACAGATTATCCATGCGCCAGATCAAGACATCAGGATGGGCGATCTTGGCAGCCCGCGTTCGACATTTTTTCGCGCACGCAGTGGAATTCGTTGCCGCAAGGGGTAGCGTTCTTGCCAACACGGCTGCACGGCGACGTTTATTGCTTCCCCAAACCAGTCAAGTTCCGAGTTGCCACTTCGACTGTGTCGGCTGGCGCACCGGGTAGCTTGACGGCCGCCTTATAGTCGGCGATCGCTCCGGCACGATCGCCACGTGCACCCTTCACGACGCCGCGGTTATTGAATGCCCGCGCCACCTGAGCAGGTGGTGCTTCGGGTAGCTCGATGGCGGCAGTGAAGTCCGCGACCGCCCCGACGCTGTCGCCGGACGTGTGCCTCATCATGCCGCGGTTCACGAGTGCCTGCGCCACCTGAGCGGGGGGGGCATCGGGTAGCTTGATGGCGGCAGTGAAGTCGGCGATCGCTTCTTCGCTGTCGCCATACGATCCCTTCGCCACACCGCGGTTGATGAGCGATCGAGCTACATAAGTTGGTGGTGCATCTGGCAACTCGATGATGGCAGTGAAGTCGGCGATGCTACCGAAGCGGCCGCCAAGCACGCTGCCGCGGCTATAGTACGCTGCCACCAGTCCATCGGTCGGCGCATCGGGCAGATCAATAACGGCAGTAAAGTCGTCTATAGCACTAGCTCTTTTGCCACGCGCGCTATTCGCAGAGCCACGATTATTAAGTGCGGTCACCACTGCATCGACCGGGGCGCCATGCAGTGTTATGACGGCCGTGTAGTCGGCGATCGCCCCGGCACCATCGCCACGTGCACCCTTCACGACGCCGCGGTTATTGAATGCCCGCGCCACCTGAGCAGGTGGTGCTTCGGGTAGCTCGATGGCGGCAGTGAAGTCGGCGATCGCCCCGACGCTGTCGCCACGCTTGTGCTTGGTGATACCGCGGTTCACGAGTGCCTGCGCCGCTTGAGCGGGTGGCATATCGGATACATCAATGTCGACAGTGAAGTCCGCGATCGTCGGTTGGTCTATTGGACGCGCAAGTTCTTTATCTGGACCACCAGGAACCACTGATGAGTCAGCGGCCCATGCGTTTTGGGCAAGAAGCGAATCCGTTTGGCCGCCGAGCAGGCGCCAATCCGCACGGCCGAAGCACTGGAACTGGCCCCAAGTTTCGTCCGTGGGATGTCGGTTAAAGCACTGACGGCGGGCTTCGCGTATTGCCTCAATCAGGACTAAACCGCCCCCGAGAGCCTCGAAAAAGACGGTGGCGAAAGTTAGTGCTACTTTGTCATGGTTATTGACGAAACCGTACGGAGCCACTACGACTTGGGCGCCTCTGGCCAACAGTTCGGGCGCCATTACCGCCGCTAAATCGCAATTCAGGAAAATGAGCTCCGGCATGCGCGACAACGATTGAAACTCGCGCAAGGTGAGCCTTGAGCCTGAATCGAGCACTATCTCCAAGCTCGGCGCAATTTCGTATTGATCCCGGTGCTCCCCTAGCATGCCGTGCGCTGCGATATATAAGACGCGCAGTTCGCTATCAACCGATGCGTCTTCAAATACCGTCTCGCGCACCTTTACTACGCCCCCTGGCAGCACCTGCTTGAGGATCGCCTCGATCGGTTCTACTCCAACGCCAACAACACGGGGGGACGGGACAATATTATCGACGATCAGCGCGTTCGTCGCTCGAAGTACCTCTGGGGTCGCGAGGTGGCTTGGCTTGCGTGTGAGCCCCCGGGTGACCGCGAGCGGAGGGTCACTAGGATTGTCGTTGCGAATAAGCACTTCCCACGGAAAGACTTCCGCTCCATCACGCAGGATCAGTTCAATCAGCGCCGCGTCGTGGTCGGCAGCGATGAGGTCCTGGAGGTCCGGATGCACCAGCATACGCGCCAATCGAGACGACGCCTGGAATTCATTCGATCGGACGGCCACCATCAGTTTTTGCAACATCTCTTGATCAAACGGTATTTGTTGAGTCAAAAACGTTTCGGTTTGACCTCTGCCAGAAAGAACGAAGGTTAGTGCCGATCCGACTTGAGAGATAGCTAGTCGCGTTACAGCCATCGAAGCGTCTATTGTCTGGCCGCGCGTCGAATGGCCGCTTGGCGATGCACTCCCTCCACGGAACCGCGCTGCCGCGGCACGTGAAAACTGGACGAACGGTAGCGCTCCGGCTGGAAGCCGTGTGGTACCTCTGTCGTCCTCGAGCAGGGCAAAAAAGTCGAACGAGGTGCCAGTCTTCTGTTGGAGAAAGTCGTGCAGTGCGAGGTTGACTTGCACGAAATCAGACCGTGTCAGGCTGACTTCGAGCAGGTCGCGCAAGCCCGGATGAAAGTCATACCCCCTTTCTTCAACGCTTGCTGTGGGCGATTCGGACGACACGGGTCGTAGCAGGCCGCCGAGAAATACCTCCGCGAGCGCGACAGCACCGCTAGCCGGCAACATCGCATGATGAATGACGCGCATGACGGGGGGTGTTAGTGGTTTGACGACGGAAAAATACGCGGCCAGACGTTGCGCATCTGGCGTCGCACTGGCGCGAAAAGCCATTGCGCGCAGGCTGGGTGATAGCGTACCGTCGGGCGCCGGCTCATCGACGCCGTCTGCCGACACCGGCAACAACGCTGAGGTGGCCCACGCGTCGCCGGCAGCGGTCACCATCCGCGCCCACGCAAGCACCGCGGCCGGGTTCAGCGCGAACACCGGCATCACCACGCCAGATTCGCCCTCGGCCCAGCTAGGCCGCTGTATGCGCAACAGGCCAGTTGGAGTGCCTACCTCTCGCGCCGCGGTTCGCAGTTCCGCAAAGCCGACCGATGTGTTTGGCCACAACGACTGCGGTAGGAGTTGCACGAGCGCAACAGGAGCACGCACAGAGATGGTCTGCAGCCAGCTCCCCAAAATCCCATGTCTCCAGGCGAACGAGGTACAGTCCGAGGCGACCAGAACAATGCTACGTCCCTGCCTGTCTTGGATGCTTCCAACGAGTACTTCGTGACCACTTTCGCTGAGGGTCCTGACAGTCCCATTCTGTGCGTGCAAAGACAAACGCGTGACGCGGCGAAAGCCGCCTTGTCGCCGCAAGAGCCGCTCGAACTCCATAATCAGAGGTCGCCAGGCGGCGAGTGACGGCACCTCCTCGACGGCGAGCACGATATCGAACCAGCGCTCGCGCGCCGGGCGCCATATCGCGGCGCGGACACCCGTGTCGGCGATAAATTCCGCAGTGGCACGTTCGTCGAGGACACGGGCCGTGCCTATACGCCGGCGCGATAGCGGGCGCAGTGCACGCCCGATGGCGAGGGCTTCCGGCAGCGGTGGTATTCCGCGCAATTGCACGCGTCGGGCCCCCCCTGCGGTCCCCATGTCGCTGGCGCCATACAAGGCTGCTTGCTCTGGACTTGATTGAGGTAACGTGTGAGTTACGGCCGTGGGCCTCTGCTTGGCGGGGAAATCAGCTTCGATACGCGACCGCGGGTTTGTAGCGACGTCATCTGGAGGAATCCGTAACAGTGGTGCCGGTTCGGGTTGTGCAGGTGTAATTTTCTCAGCAAGCCAGATGATATCGCGAAGATCGACGAAGCCGATGTGCAGTCCGATGCGATGCATTGCCCGCGTGAGATCGGCGATCGACACGTCGCGCCTCAAGTTCCGGGAGTGACTAGCTCACGCATCAATTCGGCAAGGACTTCGCTACGCGACTTGCCGGGAGCGATCTGCGAGCTCATCACGAAGTAGATAGCGTTGAGAAGTTGATCGGTTGCGACATCTTTACGGTGGCTTGCGTGTGCCTTAAATTCTTCGATGATGTCCCCCGCAGCCACCCGTTCGCTTTTCGTGAAGTGTAGGTTGACAATTGCGTCGAGCCGCTTCCAGTCTTCATTATCGTCCTCAGGCAGCGTTCCTGTTGGGTTGGGCATTTGCAAGCGAAGGCAACGCCGTAGAAACGGCGCCGGAAACTCCCGCTCGCCATTGCTGGTGAGGACCATCAAGGGAAATTCACAGCATGCGACCTTTCCACCCTTGATCGATGCACTCAGCTGATTGGGATCGGACGTAAACACTTGCACTGCTGCCTCGTCGCCGAGGCGTCGAAGCTCGGGAATTTCAAACTCGCCCTCCTCGAACACATTGAGCAGGTCGTTGGGCAGGTCGATGTCGCTCTTGTCAATTTCGTCGATCAGTAACGCTCGCGGTCGGGCGGTAGGCAACAGTGCGGTGCCGAGCGGCCCGAGTGTGATGAATTTGCCGATACTAGCGTCCTGTTCCTGCAACCGACCGATCGCGTCGTATTGATAGAGAGCGTCCCCCAGAGTGCTGCGCGAACTGACCGACCAGCGCAAAGGCGCGCCCATTCGTAGTTCATACGCCACCGCATCGATGAGCGTAGACTTCCCGCTTCCGGGCTGCCCAGTCACGAGCAAGGGACGCCTCAAGTAAAGCGCGGCATTAATCATCTCGACGATCCGCTCAGTGGCGTGGAAAACACGACCACGTTGGAGAGCGGCAGGTGGCAATCGGAGGTCGTCCTTTTGGGTTGCCGGCCACCAGCGCTCGTCGGTTACTTTGCTGCGACGGGGTCGCCAGGGTGGCGGATCGGGAAGGTGCAAAAGAGCGTCGCCTGGCATGCGAGTGCCTCGATAAATTTTCCAGTCAGCGGCGTCGTCCATACGGCTCATCCTTTGGGTTGTGACCATTGCGTCCAAATTGCGGGCAAGCGCTGCTTTGGGTCATCCAGAAGAAATGCGACAGTGCGGCAGGCGTCGCTGCATTGCCGCTCACGCCAATGCGCCAGCCGGTTTGGCAATTCGTCCGTGCCCAGCTTCAGCAGATCCCGCAATTCAGCCTTGAGCATTGCAATAATCTCGTCGGTGGCCTGCGCACGCACCCAAAGCACTGCCGGTAGTCCTTCGGTTATTGCAACATCGAGCGGTGTTTCGTCTCTGCGGGCGTGGGGATCGAATCCGAGCCATACGGGCGCTGTTGCGGCACCCGATGTGAACAGATTAAGAAGTTCCGTTGCGTCTTCTCCGGGGAGTGCCCAGAGGAGCGGATCAGCTGCGTGCCCGACGAGCCGGTCAAGAATTTCGGGGGCGCGCTTGTACCATCGCATGCGTTTGGCCCGCGCCTTGTAGCGGTCGGTGCAGTGAAGCAAAGTCGGTTGATCTTCACCAAGGCGCAGTTCGTCGTTAGCAAGTGGGATGATGGCGGTGTCATACGCCGCTGCGGTGAGCATTGAGCGCGGAAGATACAACTCGATAATTAGCTCAACGTCCAGATTTCCGACATGGTCGTACACGGCTTGGAGCCATTCTCCGAAAACAGCATGCACGGTCTGCTCGGTCACCGCCTTCGCGGGCATGCGTGGCCAAGGTCGCACACCCCCACCAGCGTCGATGACGTCGAGTTCGGCCTCGATGCAGGATTGCGGCCCGTCGTCCCGGTACCACAAGGCAAGTCGTGCACGGCAGGAGTCGGTAGCCAAGCGGGCGTCCAGTTGAGCGCTCTGTTGCGGCGTCACTTGAGACTCGATCCAGGTCCGTAGGGCCTCGGAGCAACTTGCACGAGCCACTCGCTCGGCAAAATCGAGTAAGGGCGGCACACCGTCGACTGGTCGCAGGTCGCGAAGTAATGCGAGCGCCGTCTGCAGGTCAAGTGGTCCGGCCGGAATGTGAATCATAGGCAATGAGCGGTTAACATAAGGCATGAAGCGCTCGAGCGACCATGGAATGCCAGAGAGCACATCTTCCAAACGCGGCCGGGCAAAATCGGGACCTAGTAGTGGGTGGCCGAACCAGTCTTCATTGAAGGAGTACGTCGGGCGCTGGCGCGAATTGGGATCGTCACGCAACCGTTTGGCAGTCGCGCGCAGCGCCTCGTCGAACGCAGGCCACTCGTGCGTCGGAGTATCAGCGAGGGTAGCTAATAATTCCTTTGTGAATCGCGGCCCATATTTCGAATTAAGTGCGGCCGATTCTCCCTCCGCGCAAGCGAATAGCGCACATCGGTGAATGCTGCTTCCGTCCCCGGGATTCCATTCGTTGCGTACGGGCTTCATCGAGGGACCCCACTCATTGCTGCGACAGGCATCGATGATCCACAGTTGATGTCCGTAGTTCTCCCATCCAAAGCTGGTAAAAAGCCTTAGCCAATTTTGGGTTTCGAAGCAGTGAAACTGCTGTTCCGTTGCTTCCGGAAGTACCAAATATTGCTTGTGCTCCGGACCCGAAATCACTCCGTGACCGCAGAAGTACACCATAAGGAAGCGTCCGTTGGAAAACATGCCACGTGGTTCCGCATACCGGTGCCGGAACTCACTCCAGCGAAATTCGTGAGCCATAACCGACTCAAGCCCGGCTGTCGCGCATATCTCTCGTATTTCGGAGCCATCGCGCGACGACAACCAAAGCTCGATTGCGTCCTTAGGCACGCCGCGCTGGACAAGCCAACTCGCAAACGCCAGCGCTCCAGAGGCCGCACCCGGGGCGTCGAAGCTCGCCCCTAGGCCTGGATAGCTTTCGATGCCTACGATAATGGCTCGAACCTCGGCGGGCGGCGGGAGCATATTGTTCATGTACGCATCACGAAAGCAAATGGGGCTTTAGCCTTTGCCAGAGTTCAGGCTCGTCCCAGTAGGCGCTATGAGCCTGTGGGAACGGTTGGCGGCTCGCGATCTCGTAATCGACAGCACGATCACCGAATACGCGTTGAGCGCAGTAGCTCAGCAGGTCATTGCGGTCAAAAAAATTGATCCAGCGTTCGGGAAAATGCTTCGGCAACGGAGTGCCGAAGGGCAAACTCGAGAGCGCGCCGATTTCGTAGAGAAACGGAGCTTGCGATCCGACGGTCACTAACAACTTTACTGCGGGCAGTGGGCACTCAATTAGAACATCGACGCAAGCAATGCCACCCAAGCTATGCGCAAGGATTGCGACGTTGTCGCCACAGTCGCCTATGCGCTGCTCGATGAACGCGCGAATCGCAGCGCCGCGCGCCTGGTAGAGTAAAACGTCGCCCGCCGTCGGTGATGCAGCGCTGAAAAGCGAGTCGCGATTGCGCCGCGCGCGAGTCGTGGCCCACCGCAAACCGAGACCAACGACACGGCTCGTGATCCAGTCCTTGACGCCGAGTTCGCGCCCGCCGAAATGGTCGACGCATCGATCGACGACTTGGTCTCGCAATGCTCGACGAAGAGTTGGCATGTTCTCGTCGTCCAGTTTCTGCTGCAAGGCGGCGACGACCGCACGCGCCGTTGCCACCCGCAGTGGTGTATCGACATTCGGTGCCGCGACCAGAGCCGCCTTGAGTGCCGGGGCATCGGCGACTAATGTAGTCGCGTCTGCCCATTGAACGAGAGACGCTCGACCTTCGAGAAGGCCCAGAGCGGTGGCGTCATGGCCGAGCAAACGCAACTGCTCGAGGAATTGCACCTTAATACCCTGTGCGGCCGGCGACACAAGCGTCCTTTGATCACGCAAAGCCAATTCACGAAGTTCGAAGAGCGGGTCGTGGCCGAGAAGCTCCCAAAGCGCCTGTACTTGGTCTTCGCTGGGCTGCGCGGCATTGACGCCGGAAAACTCCGGAATCGAAGCCCCATTCAGGCCCAGTTTGGCGCCCAGTTCGTCGCCCCAGAGGCAAGATTCGAGCTTCGCGGTGGGGGCTACCCGCTTAAGGCCATGGGCGATACGCGCGGCGCTTTGCTCATAGGAGGCCTTGCGTACTCCGGTGCCATGGACAAATAGGACGGTTTTACTCATGGGACAGCCACCCAATTTTCTTTGATCGTTACACGGATATCGCAACTGACCAAGGTCGGTAGCTGTCGTCAAAAGACCGGCAGTGCTCACCGGACCATGCGTCTACGTCGGCGGCCCGAGAGCTGCGCAGCAAGGAAAACGTCTTCAGACGCAACTTGACAGCGGGTGCTGACTGTTAGCCGCGATTCTTCGATGACACTGACTCACTGTAGATTACTGTTGCAAAGGTGCAAGAACCTTTTTCACCGTGACTCTTCGCGTCACAGCGGTGAATCTGATGCGCAGCCGTCAAGTGAATTCTGTGGCGATCCGGTTGGTATGCAGTAAAGGTCGAATTACCCGTCCTTCTTGTGTGAGCTACCGCACCAACTTGACGGTCATCTGTAAGCAAAGCTACTTAGACTTCACGTAGCGCGCGACAAAGCCGTAGTACCGATGCGCCGGTGCGAGCCCGCTGCGCGGTTCCATTTTTCTGGCCGCTCAATTAGTGGTGGCTCATTGGTTCCCCAGAAAATTATGTCTCCAGGTATTGGCCTACAACCTGAAGCGCGTCATGAATATACTTTGGGTTGCCGGGATGAGGATGGCTGGAAGCTGAAGCCCTGAGGGGCTTCTTGCGCTCGCGATGTTCGATTAGCGCAAGCTCGACGCATCTAACTTGATCGACCCGACCGGCAACCTCGCCGTCAGCGGCAAAAATGGAGTTTCCACACGCCCTCGGCCGTTTGCTGCCCCACGCGGGGGACGACACATACCGACACACGAGGACGGTCAGCCTTTCAAACAACGACGTCCCTGGATAGATGCAGGTTGGGCGTCTTCAGAGAATCCGCAGATGGCGGATCTTTCCGATTTGGGCCGAGCGCTTCAGGATCAGCTCGGTGATGTATTCGGGCAGAAGTACGCGCGGCACATTTGCTGGCACATCTTCGACGAGCTGCGATGGAACGTGGACGATGAATTCGTCCGGTTTGTTCTTCAGGCTGTGTTCGTAGCTGACGCGATAATCCATGACTGCCCGAACCGAGGATGACTTTTCGTGTCAGGATATTATCAGCGCGCGATGCAGGGAGCGCACGTTGCGATGTACCCCTGCCGGGAGGATCAAAACAGGCAAAAAAAGAAGAGTCCGTGAACTTTCACGGGATCCCGACGACTTCGCTGAACCGAACCGTGGACCGCTTGCTAGCGGGTCACGGTCGATATTGCGAATCAGATGCCATATTGCTATCTGTTTCTGCAAATCCTGTTGTCTGCACACCAGTTCGACCGCAGTGTGAACCGACTACCGCGTGGCCTGCCACCCGTTGTCCGTCCTCATCATCGGGATGGTTTCGGTGAACTCAGCGCTCATGCCATCAGCCATTTGGTCAAGCGTGATTTTGGGACCGAAGAACGTGAGCATGAATCCATTTGAGACATGCAGGTTTGGACATTCTTGAACGATCGCTTTCTGGAACAGGCCAGAGCCACTTACCGGGCCGATCTTGGCCGCGATATCTTTGACATCATTCATGTCCTTGACCAACTGCGGATCCGTTTGTAGAGACTGACGATATTGATCGTTGGCCGCGGCGTCGTTGAAGCTCGGGTCGCCGTTGTGCGCTGCCATGGTCGTGTTGAACGTTTTTGTGAGTTCATCTTTGCGAGCACTGTAATCCGCCTTGATTAGCTGATACTGCTGAAAGAGTTTTGCGTCCTCTTTCAGACGATCCGACATGTCGCTGCCCGGCTTCAGGGATACCGTGTACTTCACGTCGACGTTGTAGTCGTTCTCGTCGATCGGAGTGCCGTTCGTTTTGTCGAAGCTGTCGATCGTAAAGTACTTGCAATCGGCCAATCGCTGTTTGATTACAGCCTTGGCGTCGCTTTCTGATGGTGCGCTGTGCGAACACGCAGCCAGAACGACAGTCATGGCGACGCATAGCCCTAGCCGGACGGCGCCGGCGTTGCGTGGGTGGTTCATTTAGTTCTGTCCTTATTGGTTGGATAGTTAACTACTGATTTCGTCGCACGTCTGGGATTAAGTTCCTTGGCGCGATGTCGCGGGTAATCGCCCCCCGCGCGGGGAGTGTCGCGTCGTGTTACGGCGGATGCGAACGGTTGTTAAACCACGAGGATTCGTGACCCGATTCATCCCGTCGACATTCGGACCGGTCAGTTCGAGATCAAGCAGTGCGATACGGCATCAGTCGCGAGATTCTGGCTCGGCAATTCTGATATTCAACCTACTAAGCGTATTGTCAACCCTATAAGTCCTTCATGCAACAAGGGCGATGCTCAACCATTCAGGTCGAAAGGGAGAGCATATGCCGGACACAGACCTGGAGCGATTGGCTGAAGCGGTAGGACGGGCTATTGCGAAACATCGCGCGGCCAGTGAACTGACTCAGGAGCAGGTCGCAGAACAGTTGGGAATCGGCAACGAAGCGGTGTCACGCATGGAACGCGGCCTCGTCATGCCGACCGTGGCGCGTCTCGTGGAACTGGCTGAGATCTTCGATTGCGATATTGCGGATCTGCTGACGGAGGTCAGTAGCCGTTCGAGCGACCAGGCAAAGCACCTGGCAGGCTTGCTCGCTGGGGTGGGTGTCAGGGACCGGGAAATGATCGTGGAGATCGTGGAACGGCTGACAGGTAGGCTGGCACGGCGCTGAAGGGTGTCCAGCGTCTGATGTTGTCGCTTGTGCGCTATCCACAGTCAGTAAGCCGCATCGTGGTCGCGGAACGGTCTGCCTCGGTAGTGACACAGATGACTGAGCCTGTCGGCAGTGCGTAACGTGAGCGGATGCCCAGATCGAGCAGCACGGCGAGTTCGTTCTGCAAGCGGTCGCGCTCGCCTAAGTCGCCCCAGTCGCCGTGGATGTGACGCGCGAGCAGCAGGATGTCGTGCACTTTCGCCAGTTCAAGTGCAGCCGCGGCGGCCGGGGTGACGGTAGCACGGCCCGCCTTGAAGCGGACCTTGTCGCGGTAGATGTCATTGGATTGCATGGTGACTCCAGCGTTGTTTCGCCTGCCGTCGGGACATTTTCGACGGTAGGTAATAGAGAGATGGTAGGTAGGGCGGATCGACGACAGATGAAAGTCGCGCGGATGGCTGGAAGCTAGATCCCGCCGCTCAATAGTCGTCGGGCAGTAGTACGGTCGTCACCGAGCGGTTCCATTCGGTGATGATCCAGACTTTGCCGTTTCCGGGGAGCTCGTAGCATGACAAGACACGCAGGCCATTCTCAAGCGCGACATCGTTCTGCCTGCGGTCTTCTGCACGAAGGTCGCCCCAGTCGCCGTGCAGGTGTCGGGTCAGCAGGTCGCCGACTGACGCGTTGGCGGCGCGCACCGCCTCGAGCGCGCCGTGAGTGGCGAAGAGACGCCCGACTGTTAACGGGCGGGGTGTGGGTCTTGCAGATAGCGGATTCATGAAAGTGTTTCTCCAAGCAATGGACGAACGCCTGCCTCCGAGGCAAATCGGATTCAAGGGGTACAGAGGGAATCCGGATGTTTGTCCGGATTAGGGCGTAGTGGTGTGTTCCGCGAGCTGCCGGCGCAACACGGTGGCTTTGGCTTGCGAGCAACCGAGGTGGCGCCGAATGTCGGAAACGGTCGCACGGACGTTCCCGGCAGCAACGTCGCGGGCCAGTCTCATGACTTCGGTCTCTGCTGGCGGTACCGGCGCATCGTCGATACCGTGACTGGACGTGACGGGCTCGTGACCCGATGCGGCCGGATCGACAACCGGGGGAGTAGCGACTGCCGTTTGCCGTGGCTTAAGTGCGACGCTCCAGAGCAGGCAGGCGACGCCTTCAAGCACGGCGGCAAACGTTAGTCCCGAAAGCAGATCGACGCGACTTGCGGTCGTCCCGAGTAACGTTGCCAGTCGCCCCGTGACTGGATCGACCGTCAGTGCGTCACGCTGCTCCTCCCGTAGGTCATCCACCGCCTGTCGTCGCCGGACATCGTCGGCTTCAGCATTGAGCGCATCGAGTTTCGCGGCCAGCACGACACGTCGAACCTTCAGGGCCGCACACTCTTGTAGACAGCGTTGCGAATCGGCGTTCGCCAGTTTCCGGGTCACGCTGGCTCGGTCGGTCATGATTGCAGTCAGGCTACGACCAGCCGGTACGGCTTCCGTGTTCGGCTGGACGGAGGACGAAGCTCGACGTTCCCCCGCGTGCTGTTGCGCCAGCACGAAGAAGGTAGCGTGACCGAAGCATGCGGTCGCCATGCACACAACCCAGAGCAGTACGCCGACGCCGCGTACCGACCATGGCGAGGAGCGACACAGTGCGGGAAGCAGGTGTGCACAGACCACCAGCACGACACCGATCGCCACCCAGACGAGCCGCTCCGGCAGATCGCCGCCGCGCTGCCACCCGGCCAGTAGAGACATGCAGATCGCCGTTGCGGTTGCTGCGGCCGCTAGCGCGAACGTCAGCCACGACGGATCGCGATTCGAGCGGCCGACCGGACTACCAGGCACGCTGGTCATGCCGCTGTTCCTCCCAACAGAACCGCTCGCCGGTCGAGCTTGTCGCGCAGGGTCGGCGCGCCCTGTTTCCCGATCGTCTCCGACGACGTATCGTCTGCGACTTTCTCCACGTCCTTCCCGTCGTGCCTGCTCGAGCAGGCCTCGTTGCCTGATTCGACACCCGGATAGAACTCCTCGGCTACGGCCGCACTTTCCTCGACACTGTCCTCGAATGCGCCGTTGGCGAATCCCGCCCGGGCCGCCATATCGAGCGCTGCCTGGTCGAACCCTGCCGCACGCCGACGCGCATCGAGCTCGCGCGCCTGCATCAGCGTGTCTTCGAGCGTACTGCCCGATCGCACACCGAGGTCAACGTAGTAGATCGCCGACCGGTAGCTCTGAGTGGTCGACTTGCCTCGCAGCTTCAGTTCCAGTGGCAGACAGGCAAGTAAATTGCCGGATACCGCACTGAAGTAGTGAAGGCGCGCGGCTAATGTTCGGATCGAGTTGTAGGACGTGGTGCGAAAGATGAACGAACCCATCTCGTCCTCATCCCCGATCAGCACATTCAGGCGCCCATAGGGCTTGCAGTTTCCGGTCTGTCCGAACGCGCAGCCGTCCGGCGACGGACAAGGTAACGACTCGATCCTGTCGTCACCGGCACGCCGGCAAGTCTCGCCGTTACCAACGCACAGCGGGCGACCAGTCTCCCTGTCGAATAGCGAATACTCTGCGCGCAGGTTGAGATCGGGATCGCCGAACAGGAACCGGACTGGGATCGACCTCAGCTTGCCGGTATTGACCTTTCTTAATTTTTCGTTGAGCGGGTGAAGCATCCAGCCGTCTCGGTTCTGAACTTGAGTGGTGAGCGTGAACTGATCGTCTTTCTCCGGAAGGCGCTTGCCGTTGCGTTCAACGACACGTCCAATAGAAATTCGTCCTATGACAGGTGGGGTAATTGAAAGGCCCTTGAGCATCACACTCTCCTATTTAGGTAAACAGAGGGAAGGGAAAAGCAGGGACATCAGATGGACGCGGAAGAAACAAGAAATCTGCGCGAACCGGGTTTCGTGAGGGCGTACTGCGGTTCAAGATGAGGGTGATCGGCGAGCAGCCGTTTGATGTCGGTGCCGGAACCGTTCTTGCTGCGTTTGAATGAAACTGAACCCGTCTCGAACATCGCATGATCGGCTTCGCCCATCGCTTGCTGAATGGCCTGTTTCAGCTTGGCTTCGACCTGCTGATGGGTTTCGATCTCGGTACGCACCGCAACCAGATCGGCAAACGTCGCCGACAGATTCCGTTCGCCCGTGAAATCAACTGTGCCGCCAGCGCCCGGATAGAGACAGCGCAGCGCACGGTCAGCCGATTCCGATCCATCCGCTGGCGGTGGCGTATCGGTTTCGACATACTGCCAGAACGCAACTTCGAGTTCGATCAGCCGGGCAATCAGCCCGTCGTCACGAACGATGCGATGCACTTCGAGTTTCTGGCCGCAGATCAGCACGGCGACATCGGCTGCCTGCTTGCCCGTAACCGCGAGCTGGTGTTGCACCTGAAGCTGCACATACTCCGGCACACCGTCTCGCCAGAGTCGCGCACCGAACTCGCCGGCCGTCTTGCATTCGAGCAGTTGCATGTCGCGATTGCCGACGACTTCGCGATCGACGTTCGCCAGCATGAACGGGACCGTCGGGTGCTGGAGCACGGCATTGATCCGCCTAACCTTGTTGCCGGTTTGCTTCGTGTACGACGCTGCGACGATCGGCTCCAGCAGGGTGCCCCAGTACACCGGCTCCGTCGTATCGTCCGGATCCGGGCGCGCCAGATTGGCATCCCGGCCGGTCTTAATGAGCCACAACTCCAGGGAGCTCATGTATGGATTCAGGCCAACGGCGGCGGCAGCATCCGAACCACCGATCCCCTTCTTTCTTACTTCAAGCCATTCCTCGCGTGGAAGATCTTTCGTTTCCACGAGACGCAATGCCGGACGGTTCCTGGCAGGTCCAGCCTTTTCCGGTCGAGACATGAGAACCTCCAGATGTGAAAAAGCCCGGCGGGGAAAACCCCGGCCGGGCATATATGACGTAACAACAGGGATGGAGACTTCATGCGACGAGCTTCATCGCTTCGTCCCATGCTTTCTGCTTGAGCGTGGCGCCTGCGCCGAACCACGCGGCGTCGCGCCGGTGGTCGTCGCTGCGGGCGCGGCGCTGGTGATCGACGAATTCCGTGATGGAATTCACCAGACCCCATGCTGTACCAGCAGCAGACGGTAGCGTGGCACCTTTCCCACGGCCGGCGTACAGTGCCTGTACCGCCTTGATTGCGCTGTCGTTGGTTGTAGGGGTTGGCATGTTCGGGCCGCCCGCTGGATACGTAAGTACACGACGGAGGAAGGCTTCGGCCGCGGAATCGCCGACCTTGCGTTCGGCGAGCGCCTTCATCCTGACGATGAAGCCGTCCCACGACGAGATTGCAATGCCGAGCTGGCGCTTGACGGCCTGCGCGTCGAACAGGCTGCGGTGGGGTACCTTCACGGCGCCCGTGCTGTCGCCCAGAGCAACGGCCAAGGTGTTGTTGCAGACGACACGGACGGACGTGAACTGCGCGGTGGTTGCGAGCGTCCCATCGCACGCGGTGGCGAGCAGCAGATAGCCGTTGACCTGATCCTTGCCCTTGAGCGCAACGGACTGGCCGGTACGGGCGAGTGCCCAGAGCTTCTTGCCGTCCTTCAACACACCGGCCGTTTCAAGCTCGAATCCGCCCACCTCGGTCAGGTCACGGTAGAACTCCAGAATCTCGGCGGGCTGAACGACCTGGTAGCGGCTTGACACGACGGACAGCGGCGCCTTCGTGTCCGAGCGGTAGAGCACTTTCTGTTCGGGGAAGGGGTGGATGGAACCGAGGCCCATGTTGCCGGCGACGAAGCGGACTTCCGATTCTTCGATCTTCCAGTTCATACCCGCCTGCTGCGCCCACACTTCGAGCGGCTGGTTGGGAGCAAGCTGGTTACCAAGGCCGTGCCATGGGACTTCGTTGACGTAAGCCATTGTCTGGACGAGATGCATGATTAATTCCTTGTCTGAAAAAGAGACGCCATAAAAGCCCGGCAGAAACCGGGCCCGGTATGCAGTGAACAGGGAAGGTGCGGTTCAACGCGTATCGCGTGAGGAGCGGAGGAACGGAACAGGGGCGTTGGACCACGTCGACAGATGCGGGAACGCAATTGCGGCAGCTAACTCAGGCCTTTCTAATGCTGAATGTGTAGCCGCAGGCGAGACAGCGATAGTTATCGAGCACGTTGGCGTCGACGATCTCCCCGAAGGTCGCACCCGTTGCGCAACCCGCTGCACCGCCAAACAGTCCGGCGATGATGGCGCCGGCGATCGCACCGCAGGTTGCACCGGCAGGTCCCGCGATCACACCAACCGCGGCGCCAATTTCTGCGCCGGATAGTGCCATGGCAACGGCGCCGCCTGCGCCGGCGGCCGTTCCGATCGCGCCGCCTACCTTCCGGGCATGATTGAGCGTGTCGATGCGCCCGGACTGGCAATCCGGGCATTCCGTAGTCGGGTTGGGCGGAGGCGGGATGTGGTTCGCGTATGGGTCATGAGAGGAGTGCGGTTCGTGCTGCCCTCCCTCGTCGCGGCTCCAGTCCGGTTCATGAGGATCATCTGGGTCGAAGAAGGGATCACACATGCTGGATGTTCCTGTGTACCCATTCGGTGTATTTGCGCAGTGCAATCGTGGTCAGAATGCCCGCCATAAAGACGATGGCGTAGGCGAGGAGGTATTCGAAGGGGGAAGTGTTCGGTATCACGGTGGCTCCTGAGACAGGACGCCAAGGCGGGGTCGCTCTGGCGGAGCGTGTGCTGCTTTCGCTCAGAACAGTGATATAGGTCTGAAAATTTCTGGAATCGTCCGGTTTGCCGGGGTTGCAATTCCCTCTGATTATGAACTTTTGGAGCTAATTGCCAATCTCCGAGTCGCTGTTGAATTACGCACTTTGCATTGATCAAAATTTGCGATCTCTGGAAATTTGCCTTGCCAGCAGCGCGTATCCAGCGAGGTTTCCCCATCGGCGGGAGCACGCGGGCTGTGCCTTAAGAGCATCAGGCTTCATTGGTGTATTCTTTCGCAAGCCTATGCGCGGTCGTTGGGGCACTAACCCGGAGGGCACCGATTGAAATTCATTCATGCTGCTGATCTCCATGTCGATAGCCCACTACGAGGGCTCGATAGTTATGACGGTGCACCGGTGGAGCGGCTGCGCGGAGCTACGCGCCAGTCGTTGATCGCTCTCGTTGATCTCGCCATCGAGCAAGGCGTCGCGCTAGTTATCTTTGCTGGCGACATCTACGACGGTAACTGGGCCGACTTTCGCACCGGCTTGTTCTTTCGAGACCAGATGGTGCGGCTGCGCCGGGCCAGTATCCTTGTTTTTATTGTCAAAGGTAACCACGACGCGGAAAGCCAGATTACGAAGCAACTCCCCGAAGTCGAAGGCGTTTACGTGTTCAGTGCACTTAAAAGCGAAACGTTTGACTTTGAGGGCCTAGCGGTGGCCGTACATGGGCGTAGCTTTCCCCATCGTGCCGTTCCCGAAGATCTGGTACCGCAGTACCCACCCCCCGTGCCGGGGCGGTTCAACATCGGCGTTCTCCATACCAGTTTGACAGGCCGCGAGGGCCACGATACGTATGCACCGACGTCGATAGATGCGCTTGTGGACAAGGGCTACGACTATTTCGCACTTGGCCATGTCCATGCGCGGGAAGTGGTTCGGGAGTCGGGTCCCCGAATTGTTTTCCCGGGCAATTTGCAAGGCCGCCATGCGAAGGAGACTGGGCCGAAGGGGTGTGAGCTGGTTACCGTCGAAGGAGGCATCATTACGGCAGCGGAGTTCGTTCCGCTCGATGTCGTACGTTGGCACTACCTGTACCTCGATGCATCGGGGCTTGCGACCGTTGATGCGCTGGCGAAAAATTTTCTCGCACGAGTTGGAGAGTTGATCGCCGGTGCGCGCGACCGTCTTCATGCCGTTCGGTTGCTTGTTCACGGAGAGTCGTCCCTGCATCGTCTCGAGGCCGAACAACCCGGTTCGCTTGCCGCGGCTATTCAGGCCGCTACCCAAGACATGGACGAGGTGGACGTGTGGGTCGAGCAGGTTCGTCTGGAACTCAGATCTCCACTGGATCGTGTGGCTGCGGCTGAGCGCGCTGACGCGATCGGTGAGGTTGTAAGGCTCGTCGACGCGATTGGTGCCAATGAAGCCGATATGAAAGCTTGGTTTGCGGCGCAGCTCGGTGACATGCGGGCGTTGCCCAGTGGACTTGCGGACGCCGACCCGAATGCATTGGATACCGATGCAATTCGGACTCTTCTCGCCGACGCGGAGGCCACCGTCCTGGCCCAGCTCTCCGGTATAGACACAGAGGAGCGTGCGAAATGAGGCTCGTTAGACTGCACCTTCAGGCCTTCGGCCCCTTTACAAACCGTGTACTTGATTTCGGCACAGCCGGACAAAAACTCGTGCTTGTGCACGGTCAGAACGAAGCCGGTAAGTCCTCTGCGCTTCGCTCTATCTCTGATCTGCGCTTTGGAATTGCACAGCAGAGCAAGGACAATTTCGTTCACGCACATCCAGACATGCGCATAGGTGGCGTGTTTGTCGATCGGCAGGGCCGCGAGTATTCGTTGATGCGTCGCAAGGGCCGCGGTGCAACGCTGCACTTCACGGATTTTGATCTTGGGGGTTCGATGTCTGACGGGGCGGTTCCACCAGAGGTCGAGGCCTTGCTGACATGCGGTCTCACGAAGGAGGAGTACGACTCAATGTTTGGGCTTGATCATCTGCGCCTGCGCGAAGGTGGCGAGGCGCTTCTGAAGGGGGAAGGGGAGATTGGAGCTGCGCTCTTTGAGGCTAGTGCTGGCGTGCGCAGCATCCCGCAGATCCTCGATCGTCTGGAACAGTCGGCTCGTACGTTCTTTATGCCGGGTGCTCGCGGCAAGAACGCACGCATCAACGAAGCGCTGAATGCGTATGATCAGTGCCACACCGAATACAAGCAGGCGTTCATCCGACCCGCCCAGTGGGCGGAGCTTTTCAAGAAGCATCGGGCCGCAGCCGACGAAGTGGCGGCGCTTGATGTACTGCGTTTCGAATTGAACAGCACGCAATTGCTCATCAAAGAACTGCGCGCCGTGGCGCCGCTGCTGAATACGCTCGAGCATGCGTCACACTCGCTGCAAGCCCTGCAGACAGTCACGTTACTCTCGGCGACCGCAACGACAGATCGGGTGGCCGCGGAATCCGGACTGGGGACTGCAAATCACAACGCCAAAGTCGCAGCCGCGGATGCTGAGCGGCAACGCAAGGCGCTTGATACGCTTGCTTCCGATACCGCCATTCTGGATGTCGGAGCCGCGGTCAAACGTCTAGCTGCGTCAATGGAAACTGTCAATCGACACAACACCGATGTGGCCGAGGCCGTGGTAGAGGTGGCAACCGAAACGGCTCGCGTGACCGAGCTGGCGGCTAGGATTGACGTTTTGCTAACGGTAGACAAGGTTCTTGAAAGAATCCCGACGCCCGCTGCCAAGGTACGCGCCGAACAACGTTTGCGTGATGTTGAACGAGCGCAGCTCGCCCTCGATGAACACTTTGCGGCGGCACGTCAGCATTCTGAAGCGTCCGATCCCGTTGGGGCTGTACTGCCGTCGCCGGAGATTCGGACAGCGTTGCGAATTGCCCAGGCTGAATTGGTGCGCAACGACTCAGTGCTTAAGCGTCTGGCGGCGTTGCCTGGAGAGATCAAGGCGGCCCGCCGCGCGACGACGGCTGCTTTGGTAGCCGTCGGGCTGGCCGATGAAGTCGCGTTGCAACGTGTTCGACCGTTGCTGGATGCACAGATCGATGACGCAATGAATCAGCAGAGGCGTAACGCAACACGGCGCGAGGAGCGGGAGACGCGCATTGACGAGGTTTCGGGTGCTTTGAGTGCGGAAATCGAGCGACGTGACCGCCTTCTCGAGCAAGGCTCTGTCTCTACACCGGATGATGTCCGGCAGGCTCGTTCTCACCGGGACCTTGGTTGGTCTCTAGTGCGCGCTGTGTATATCGACGGCACGGATCCTTCGTTGGATGCGTTTACAGCTGGCAAGCCATTGCCCGAAGTTTACGAAGGTGCCGTGGTCGGTGCAGATCGTCTGGTCGACGAATTGACGGGCGACACAGAACGAGCCGCACAATTGCAGTCGACCCGGCAGACTATCGCTGCGCTGGAGCGCGATCGAGACGAGCTAAAGCGCCAGCTCGAGGATATTGGTCGTGAAGAAGAAGACCGTCAAACCGAGTGGCGTCGAATACTTGCGTCGGCCCAACTGCCTGATTTGTCGCCCACGGCGTTGCGTGACTGGCAAGCGTTGCTGGCTCCCGCGCGTACAGCTTGTGAAATGGTAGCGGCCAAACTCGACGAGCTAGAGCAACTTCAAGTTACTGAACGGGGTCTAGTGGCAAAGCTTTGTGATGCGATTCTTGGCACCGGGTTGGCGTCGCCGCCAACCGATCCAGTGTTGAGCACTCTTTCCGCGACTGCGGCCGAGATTGAGCAGGAGATCAAGCAGGGCGAGAAGGCACTTAACACCGCCGCCGGCAAACAGCTCGAGCGGGATCAGCAGAGGCAACAGTCGGCCGTGCGTGAGGCGCAACTCACGGCTACGTTACAGTCTGCCATGGATGCGCTGAGGCCCGCGCTGACTGACTTACTGCTCACGCACAATGATAGCGTGGCTGTGGCGCACGCTCGTCTCGCAGAGTTTCAGGAGCTTCAGGACGCCAAAGATCGCCTCGCAACGGCCGAAGCGAAGGAGCGTCGGGCGCGAGAGGCACTTTCGATTCTCGAAAATACAGCGCTGGCGATCGCTAAGACGCTCGGTGATCCAGAGTTCGTCGACATTCGGCTGTACATCGAAAGCCTGTCCACCCGTCTGGAGCTGGCAGAGAAGGTGCAAACCTCGCGAACCCTGGCACAGAACGCACTTGAAAGCGCGCTCGAGAGACAGCTTGGGCATGAGCAGACAGCTTCGGGACATGAGGAGATTCTTACGAGTTTGTGTCTAGCAGCAGGAGTGGAATCGCCCGTTCTACTACCTGAAGTAGAGGAACAATCACGCCGTAAGCGTGAGGCGCAGTTGGAATTCGACCGCGCCAGCAGCCAGCTCGCGGAGGCCTCTAGGCGTACGGTCGAGGAGCTGCGGGTGTTGCTCGTCGATCACGATGCCGCGCGCATGGACGCTGACGAGATATCTTGTACCTTGGAGCAGGGGCAGCTGGAAGAGCAACTACGGGTTGCGCGAGAGAGCGAGGAAGCGGCGCGTCGCGCTTTGGGCGCGATCGACGGTGCCGACACTGCCATTGCCGCCCGGGAGGCGATGGAACGTGCTGCCGCAAGCGTACGTGCCAACATGTCCCCTTGGATTCGCTCGCGCGTCGCGCACGCCTTGTTGGCCGAAGCTTTGAAGAGATTCCGTGATCGTGCTCAGGGTCCGATGCTTTTGTCCGCATCGGGATACTTTGAACGCATGACAGGGGGCGAATTCGTCCGTCTCGTCAGCGATGACTCAGACGATCGCCCAGCACTGCTTGCCGAGCGAGGCAATGGGGCACGGCTTCGCGTTGAAGGAATGAGCGAAGGCACTCGCGATCAACTTTATTTGGCCTTGCGTCTCGCCGCCTTGGGATTACGGCGTGCCTCTGGCGTTGATCTGCCTGTGATACTGGATGACATATTGATGACATCGGACGATCACCGCGCCGGGTTGATTCTTCGCGCGCTTGCCGATTTCTCCGCAGAGGGCCAGGTTGTGGTGTTTACTCATCACCGGCACGTAGCCGAGATTGCCCATAGAAACGTGTCTGAAAGTGCATTGGCTGTTGTGAGCCTGTAGCGGTCGACCAGGGTCATCGTCGATTTGACGCTAGGCCTGAAGAGAGCGTGCTAACTTACTGAAATTCAAGAAATTCTTGCTCGGTGCCGAAATCCAAGCTACCATTGGCGCAGTCCGCCGGACGGACGGCGGACTGCGCCAATGGTGCGCTTCGGTGACTCATTCTTTTGATGACAGGGAGGAAGCTATGCCTGCAAACAGCCCGATGCAGTCGCTGTACTCCCGCCTGAGTCAGCAAGGACTGAAGAAGTCGTTTGTAAAGAGTCTGCTGCCAGATTGGTGGGAGGATGAAATCGCTCGCGATCCGAGCGGCCTACTCCAGGCGCAGCTTATTCTCGCCCGGAGTTTGAATTTCGATTTGGCGTCGCTTCGCGACACCGCAGCGACCGTTCGCTTTCAATCCGCACATCGGAAGTTCAAGCATAGCAAGGCTGTCGACAAAGACAGCATTAGGCTCAGTGCGGAATATGCGACAGGTATGGCAAAGCTTGCTGTGCAGGCAATGTCGACGGAATATGTTTCGCCGCCGAGTGACCCGACGCAACTGAGGGCCAATATCCTCAAAGGTAGACCACAGGTCGACTTGGACGCATTGCTTGACTTCTGCTTTGCTTCCGGTATTCCCGTTTTGCATATCGGCTCGCTGCCTGGCAAAAAAATGGACGCCGTTGCCGTTAAGCAAAATGGACGTGCAGCGATTGTGTTGTCACGTAACGCCGCGCCCGCGTATCTTTTGTTTCATCTGGCTCACGAGATCGGACACATTGCTTTGGGCCACCTTGGCGACGCCGATGGTACCCTGATCGACGCAGAGCTCAAAGCGGCGGGAGGTGGTGATGCTGACGAAAGAGAGGCCGACAGTTTCGCGATTTATTTGCTGAACGGCTCGAACGTCAAGTACACGTCTAATAGCCGCTACCTAGATGCGCAAGCGCTCGCGTATGGGGCTGCACGGCTAGGGGCGGAGAAGCGGATCGATCCTGGGCATATCGTGCTCAACTATGGCTTTGCTGCCAACAACTTCCCCCTCGCAAATCGGGCGTTGAGCTTTCTGAAAAACTGCGGCGGTCCCGGGGCAGTCAATGCAAAATTGACGTCGAATCTCGATTGGGACGAGTTGTCAGATGATCAAGCGTCCCTCTTGACACGAGCCGTTGCGACTAAGACCTAGTTATCGGGCGCTATGTGATTGTTCTGTCCGATAACGACATCATTTCCAAGCTTGCTCGTTGTGATCTGCTGGATGCACTGCCGCATCATTTGGGGGTAGCCCACGCGGAAATCTGGGTCCTGTCTTCGTCGGTGTATGCACTGCGGAAGCGACTCAAGAACGCACCTGAAGCCTTGGCATCCCTTGAGGCTTTCTACGCGCGCGTGACCAAGATCGCAGATGCGGACGTGGACACGGCAGCGTTGCTGGAAATTTCGTCGACGGGCATCGACGCGGGCGAAGCGATTCTCGCTGCAAAAGCTATTACGCTTGACGGAGCCTTGTTAGTGACCGGTGACAAGCGGGCTATCAAAGCTTTGTCCGCTCTCCCGGAAGGAAGTGTGAAAACGTCGCTCGCGGGCAAAGTGCTGTGTTTCGAGGCCTTGGTTCTTCAAATGATCGCGAGATACGGCTTTCACGAGATCGGTCCGCGATGCGCCAAAGGGCGCGACGGAGATGGGGTGCTAAGTATGGCATTCGGCCCCGGACGCGACGAGGCGCACGCCGTCGAATGTCTATCGTCCTACATCACCACCTTGCAAACTAATTCCGGCTGGATATTGGTAGCGTGAAGCTCGAAGCTGCGGCCATGCGGTGGCTGGAACTCGGGTATCGTTGATGATATCGAGCGCCGAAATCACACGACTGCAAGGGCAAACGGCAACAGACCAGCATACGGGGCTTCTTGCTTCCAGCTCTCGACTAAGCTACCCGACCACAACCGAAAAAAAGTGGACTCAGAGGCCGTTTTGCCTCAGGATCTCCCGACTTTTGGGGGGGCGTGGCTCATCCTTGAGAAAAACGCAGCAATTGCGATCGGATGTCAGCAGTGGATGCCGTCAGATCAACGGTGGCGAATCTTATCCTGTGGCCCTGGATGAATACAGTCTCGTCAACCGTGCTGCCAACAGACGGATGAAGAAGCAATCCGCTGGCGTTATCTGCAAGCGCGTCACCGCGACCGACCTGCGAACGAAGGTAGGCGTAGATTTGGTAGATATAGCCGCTGCGCAAAGTTTCATCTCGGTGCCAGCCGCTCGTTACGATCGAGGTGAACTTCGTGTCGATGACGATTCGCTGACCGGTTGCTGTGTGGCTGAGCACCACGTCCGTTTTCATCGAGGGCAGGATCTTGTCGATTCCCTGAGTCTTTTGCCTCACTTGCCAGCCCAAAGTACGGCCGCACTGAACGTTCCATCCTTGCGGAGAGAGCACCACATCGTAGAAGCCGCCGACAGCGCGCTCAAAGAGCCGGCGTACCCAGGTGACCTCACGTTCCGGCAGAGACAGCACGTTCGCGCCGGCGGATTCGGTGGGAAGAGCGAGGTCAAATGCGAGCTTGGCCGCTGCCACCATGAACCGATCATCTGCGTCGTGCCGGCCGAAACGATCCACGCTCATCGCGGCTCGGGTCGGTGCGTGACCAGATACGCCCATGGACCTCATGCCGCTGGCCAACGACCTGCAACGGTGTGCCGTGTCCTTTCGGCGCACACATCGTGAGACCGCTTCGAGGGCGGCACGAACGAACCGATTCCGGGGTGTATCGATTGTCAGTTCGTCAAATCGGCACGCCACCAGCCCGCGTGACAAAAGCTGATGCCGCTCAGTCGTCAGCAGATCAATTCGGCCCCGAACCCGATTGAGCACGGCCTCCCGAGAGCTATAGCCAAGGCTGAGGTGGCGTCGCTGCCTCAACTCCACCGCGCGGGCAAGGATCTCCGCGACCAGATCCGGCAAATCATCCGGGCTATCCTCCAGTCCGACCTGGCCTACGCCCCGCATGCGAAACAAGTCCGACGCGTAGAGCATAAGCAGCCATAGGCTACGAACCGGGACGCGTCCGATGTATCCAGTGTCCGGTGCGTTCCCGACGTGCTCTGCGGCAGCTTCCATTACCAGCCCTCTGTCAGCCTCGCACACGCCTTTTGTGCTTCGTCGGCGGCGTCAAACCAGTATTCATCGAGCAGTGGCCCGATCTCCGTTTCAACCACCTGCTGGAACCACTGCCTTGTTCCCCCATCCTCCAACCGGTGGTCGGGAGTGACATAGCTGTGGCCGATTCGGAACTGCTTGCCCAGTCGGGCATGGATCTGATCATTCAACTCGCCAATCCGTCGTTCGATATCGGCCGCTAAGGCCGGCTCGACGTTGCGCTTTTCGACCACCCAGTTTCGCCAAGCATTCCCTAGTCTGGGTTCAAGCCCGATGAAAGCAAACCTGCGGCGTAGCGCCAGATCGACCAGCGCAAGCGACCGGTCGGCAATGTTCATGGTACCGATCACATGGAGATTTTCTGGGATATGGACTGGGCGGTGCCTGCCGTCCGCATCCGAGTAGCAGAGTTCAAGCGCTTCACTGGGGGTGCGTTTGCCCGCCTCCAGTAGCGTCAGCAGCTCGCCGAAGATTTGTGCCGGGTTGCCACGATTGATCTCTTCAATCACCACGACGAACTTCGACGACGGATCTTTCGAAGCGGCCTCGATGGCCTGCATGAAGACGCCATCGGCCAAGGACAACCTACCATCGCCGGTGGGTCGCCAACCCCGAACGAAATCCTCGTAAGACAGGTTCGGATGAAACTGCACCGCGCGGATCTTGCTTTCATCCTTCTGCCCTATCAACGCGAAAGCCAGACGCTTTGCGAGCCAAGTCTTGCCGGTGCCCGGCGGCCCCTGGAGGATCAGGTTCTTCTTGGCGCGCAGGCGGTCTATGAGGCTATTGATCTCCTCCCGTTCGAGGAAGCACCCATCTCTGAGGATGTCATCGACCGAGTACGGCACAATCGGTGCCGCAGCCTGGACAGCTCCTTGTGCAGCCTCATCCTCCGATATTTCGTTCCCAGCTCCGTTGTCATGCACGTCGCCGGGCGGCGTAGGTTCTTCGACAGGGTCCTTGTACAGCCACGACTCCAGTGACAACTCCGGAAAGCTGTGCACGGGGTAGCTGTCTTCTGTGAATCGAGACTTCAGGTCATCCAGCAGCTTCAGGTAACTCTCGGCTTCGCAAGGCGCTTGCGGTCGACTGGTTGCGACTTGAAGCCGAAGCCGCTTGTTGATGTAGTTGCGGGACTGGCTGTCGAGCGTCGCGAACTCCCAGGGGTGGCTCCAGTAAAGGCCCGTTGATAGGTTCCAAGCGACACCCCAGACCTCGATCGCATTGTCGTAGGCCGCTGCAAAGTCCGCACGTACCTCTGATCCTTCACCCTCGACCATGCGACTTGCTGCGGCAAACACCTTCCACAAAGCATCGATGTCGCCTGAGCCGCGATTGTCGGCATAACGGAAGAACCAGGAACGCTGGTTGTTGAGAACAGGAATGCCCTCGAAAGACTCAGGAGCGGGGACGGTGACGCCAAGAAACTTGGCGAGCTCTCCGGCTATCGTTTTCCGGTTGGCATCGGTCATCGTTCGGTTGAATGTGCCCATTGCCGTGAAAGGGCAAATGTCTCGCAATGGGCTGCTGCTGCCATCCGGAAACTTGTCGTGCAGGTAAGTGAGACCGGGCACGCGCAAAGCGATCTCGTGAATGCCCTCTATGAGCGGCGTCCGGTTCTCGGCGTACGCGAGCATCTTCTCGGCCACCGCTTCATAAAACTCCGTCCAGCCGAATCTGTGCTTGTTGGGCGCAGTCTTTCCAAATCGTTCCCGCCAATAGGGCGCATTCCGGAAGCGGTCGATGTCTTGCGGCCTGCCTTCGAACGCGAAAGCGATCAAACCATCAGTCATCCACTCGCCTGGCAGCACTCGCCACACCGTTCCTCGGTGGGTGTAGAAGTACCATTCCCGAACCGGCTCGACCTGGGTCCAGTCGACCCGCACGCGCTTGCCATCGTTCAAGTTTTCTGTGATCTTGCCAACCGCCTTGACGGCCATCACGGAAACCGTATGACCGCGATTGTCAAAAGGCAAATCATGCTTACGCGTATACGATGATTTGACGGCAATGTGGTCGCCAGGTCGCATCGATCGCACCAGGTCGAGGTGCTTGTCGTCGAATCCGTTCTCCCAAATGCCCTCGGACAGGAATCGCGGCGTCTGGTCATCAGTACCGCCGTAACTGGCGCCGACAAACCATGTAGCACCCGATGCATTTTCGTACTTCTGGTCCGCCATTCCGCCCCCTTAGTAATACTGCCGGATGTAGCTGTAGGCCTTCTCGAACAGCTCCTCATCCGCGTGTAACTTATATTTAAAAAGAGCCTTGCGCAGCGCCTTCTTCACCTCTCGCTCGCCGGCCTGCGTGCCTTGCCAGCCGGGGAAGCGCACCAGCCGAACGATTTCGTCGATGTCGGCCACAACCCGCTCGACCATGATGGGCGTTTCGGCCGTCTTGACGTCGTTAAAAAGCTCAGTCAGGGCGGCCTTGCCGCGATCCTCGTCCTCCTCGGGTGGGGTGTCCTTCTCCGCCTGCAGGGTTTCCTTGGCGATCTCCAGCAGTTGCTTCAGAAACTCCACGCTGTTGATCTGGCCGGATTCGAAGCGGTCTTTCAAAGCGTCGAGCCGTTCGGAAAGCTGCTTGAACTTCGGATTGCCACCGTGCCCTCTGAGCCTGCGCTTGAGCTTGATCTCAATCTCTTTGGCCTTCTTGGGATCGGGGTTCGACAACACGGCTTCCAGTAGATCCGCGTCGAGGACCAAGGTGTCCAGGTCGTCACGCACCGCGTCCACGTGCACGTTCTGATGGATCAGCTCGATGGTCTTGGCGCCGAGTGAATGCCAGATCAGCTTGCCGTGGCCGCTAGACGGCTGCACCGACTGGTACACCTGCGACAACCACTTGTAGTCCTGCTCAAACGGCCCCAGTACGGTGTCCGGTGACAGTGCCTCCCAGATCTTGTTGAGGACACTGTATTCGGCTGCAAAGTTGTCGCGGACTTCGTTGTTGGGGAGGCATTGCTGCGCAGCGATCAAGCCCTCGTAGCCTTGCTGTGTGCGGTCACAACTGGTGAAGAACGCCAGGCACTTTTGCATCGCTTCCGGCAGCTTGTCCTTTAGCTCCTGGATGTTGCCGACCACTTGCTTAACACTCTGATCGTCGAACTCCAGCGCCGCCGCCACATCATCGAAGATGCCGAGGTAGTCCACGATCAGTCCGTGGGTTTTCTGCTCAGAGTAAGTTCGGTTCACTCGACAAATCGCCTGCAACAGCGTGTGGTCACGCAGCGGCTTGTCCAGATACATCGCTTGGAGGATGGGCGCGTCGAAGCCAGTCAGCAGCTTGGCTGTAACAATGATCAATTTCAGCGGGTCAGCCGGGTCGCGGAAGCGATCGAGCAGCCGTTCTTCTTCATCGCGTGTACGGTCGTAGATGGCGTACTCTGGGTGTTCCTTCTTGTCGGCGGCCTGCACCGACATGACGATATCCGTGGCTTCCGGTGGCAGTAGCTTGTCCAGCTCGGCCTTGAACAGCAGGCAGGACTCGCGATCGAAGGTGACGATCTGGCCTTTGAACCCGTTCGGTTCCACCTTGGTCTGGAAATGCTGAACGATGTCCTCGCATACCTTACGAATACGCTCGGGAGTTTTGACCAACACGGCCATCTTGGCTGCTGTCTTGGCGAGATTGTCCTTGTCCAGGTCCGAGAGGCCCCCGGTCAAATCCTTGTAGGCGGCGTCGAGGGCGGCCTTGTCGATATGCAGGTCGATCAGGCGCGGCTCGAAGTGCAGCTTCAGCGTGGCGCCGTCGCGGATCGACTCCTCAAAGCCATAGCGGCTCATGTAGCCCTTTTCATCCTCGTCGGCACCAAAGGCATAGAAGGTGTTGCGGTCGGCGCGGTTGATCGGCGTACCGGTCAGGCCAAAAAGAAACGCATTGGGCAGCGCCTCTCGCATCTTGCGGCCCAGGTCGCCTTCCTGCGTACGGTGGGCTTCGTCCACCAGCGCGATGATGTTGCTGCGGTCGTTCAGGCTGCCGGTCGCCTCGCCAAACTTGAAGATCGTCGTGATGATGATCTTGCGCACATCCTGCGCCAGCATTTGCTGCAGTTTCTCGCGGCTGTCGGCCTTTTCCAGATTGGGGATGTCTGCGCCCGTGAATGTGTCGGTAATCTGGGTGTCAAGGTCGATACGGTCTACCACGATCAGCACCGTGGGATTCTTCAGGCCGGCGTGCATGCGCAGCTTCTGCGCAGCAAACACCATCAGCAGCGACTTTCCCGAGCCCTGGAAGTGCCAAATCAGGCCCTTCTTCGGGTAACCCGCCAGCACGCGCTCGACCAATTTGTTGGCCGCTTCGTATTGCTGGTAGCGGCAGATGATCTTGATGCGGCGTTTTTTCTTGTCAGTGGCAAACAGGGCGAAGCTGCCGAGGATATCCAGCACCACGTGGGGCCGCAGCATGCTCTCGGCCGACAGCTTGAGGGATTTCAATGGGTGGTGTTGGCCGTCATCGCCGTCGCCATCCAGATGCCACGGGCCCCAATCCTTGACTGGCAAGCCAATGGAGCCGTAGTGGTAGGCTTTGCCCTCGGTGGCCACCGAGAACACATTGCAGACGAACAGCTCGGGCACGAACTTCTCATAGTCGTCGTGCACTTGCACCGCGCCATCCACCCAACTGATGCACTTCTTGACAGGCGTTTTCGCCTCGATCAGGACCAGTGGTAGACCGTTGACCAGTAACACCAGATCGGCACGACGCTCGGTGGGGCCGGCACGGTAGGTGAACTGCTGGGTGACGATGTACTGGTTCTGCGACAGGTCGTCCAGGTCAATCAGCCGCACCGGCACATGTTCGTTGTTCTGGCCGAAGGGCATGGAGCGCTCGCCGCGCATCCAGGCGGTCATCTCCTCGTTGGCACGGATCAGGCCATCCGAGCGCACCGACAGCACGATGGCGCGCAGTTTGTAGAGCACCTCGTCGGCACGGTCGGGTTGGGCTGCAATCTCCGGGTTCAGGCGGATCAGCGCATCCTGCAGCCACGACTCGACCAGCACCTCCTGAATCTGGCGCGGCACTTCAGCAGGTGCCGCGTAGCGCCAGCCGATGCCTTTGGGGCTGGGGCCATAACTGGCGAGGAGTTCCCGGACCGTGTTGACAGACGTGGCCTTGATCGGGCCGGCGAGCAGGTCGCGGACGTAGGCTTCGACGGTATTTGATTCGTTGAAAGGACTCACTCTGCGCCCCCCGCAATTTCTGCTAACAACTGCTTCTTCATCTCTTCGGCAGAAAAACGACGTCCCGTTGCCGCTTTTTCCGCAGACTTAGCGTTCTCTATCTCATCCAACAGTTGTTGCTGTACTTCCAACGGCGGCAAAGGAAGGCGCACACGGAGCAAGTTGCTGGCGTTCACGTTTGCCTGGCTTACTGCCTTCGTCGCGTAAGCAAGAACTTGTCGACGTCCGAAATCAGAGTTCAGGTAAAGAGTGAGGAACTTCGGCTCTAGCTTTTCAGGGTTCGTTTTGATCCGCACAAGGTACGAAGCAAAAACGTGATCGCCCTCAAGTTCGTAGACCCCTGTTCGGCCAACCAACTCGTAGCTGTTGGTCCGGTTGAAAAGCACATCGCCGTGGACGAGTCGATAGGCTTCGAAGTCTTTGTCGTTGAGGTCTACATACTTGATGTCGTTTTCGACGCAAAGCCCGTCTTCAATATTCATCATTCGCAGCATCGGATACTGCCCGTCCGATCCGGCGTTGATTGAAAGGCCGTACTGGGTGCTCTGAGCGACTGAGCCAAGGTCGACAACTGGCCATTCACGATTTAGAACATCACTGAGAAGTGCGCGACTCAAATGATCAGCGTGACGTGCAATGGCCTCATGACAAGTGGTCACATGCTCCATAGCCAGGAGTAAATTGACCAGGCGAGCTTGATCGTCCTTGGGTGGAAGCGTGAATTCTTGTACTGCCAAAGTCTTCCAGTTAATCGTCGGGGAAAGCGAGCCAACTGAAATTTCAACCGCCCTGTTCATGAACAGGGCGCTCTGCATAAAGAACGGTAGGAATTCGGGAAGAACGGCGTCAGGCTTGGCGCGCAGCACCATCGCATGTGCTGAGCAAATCCCATCGAACTCAGCGACACCGAGCTTGCGCTGGTAAGCACGGCGGCGTCCAAAAATGATGTCGCCCTTCTTGAACATCAGCTTGGTCGCTTCGACATCGTCGGGCGTACCCCAGCGGCGGATCTTCAGCGAGTCGGAATCCAGATGTTCGAGGCCAACGTAGTGCTCCATTCCGGACTCGGACGGGTTGTCGATGCGGACATTGACGTTGGTCGCCATCTGGTCGAAGCGCCAGACCTTCCAGCCCGGCTTCAATCTCTTGTTATCAGACACGCTCGACGTCCTCCGTGATCAGTCCATCCAGCGTTTCCACCAACGCATCCATCTGTTGCCAGAAAGCCCGACTATCCGTTTGCCATTTCTCCCAAGAGGAGCGCAGCGATACCGCATCGCCATTGCTGTCGGTCGCGGGCGCGGCGGCAACGCGCTTCACATACAGCGGGATCGACAGATTGCCCGCGTTGTCGCCGATCTCGGCCAGGGTGGCGACCTTGGCGAAACCGGGCACATCCGCAGAGGCTTTGTAGGCGGTCAGGATGCGCTGCTGGTGTCCGGGTTTCAGGAAACTCTGCGCGCGTTCCCGGGTGACCTCGTTCACCGCGTCGATGAAGATCACCTTGCCCTTGCGCGGAGCAGGTTTCTTACGGTTGCAGATGACGATGCACGACTCCATTGGGGAGTTGTAGAACAGGTTGGGGCCTAAGCCGATTACGGCTTCCACCCAGTCCTTCTCGATCATCTTGGTCCGCATGGCCAGCTCCTCGTTGCGGAACAGCACGCCGTGGGGCCAGAGCACGGCGCAGCGGCCCTTGGCCGTGAGGCTGGTCAGGATGTGCTGCTGGAATGCGTAATCGGCGCGGCCCTGCGGCGGCGTGCCCAGGGAGTTGCGGCCCCACTTGTCACTTCGCCAGGCTTCGCGGTTCCACTGTTTGATGGAATACGGCGGGTTGGCCAGGATCACGTCGAACTGGCGCAGGCGGTCACCCTCGATGTGTTTCGGGTCGGCCAAGGTGTCGCCCCGGATGATTTCGAAGTCCTCGACGCCGTGCAGAAACAGGTTCATGCGGGCGATGGACGAGGTAATGAGGTTGCGCTCCTGCCCGTAGAGCTTGAGCGTGCGGTATTCGCCGCCGGAGCGCTTCACTTGGTCCAGCGCCGAGATCAGCATGCCGCCGGTGCCGCAGGTGGGGTCGTAAATCGACTCGCCGGCCTGCGGAGCCAGCAGTTGCGTCATCAGGTGGACGACGGTGCGGTTGGTGTAAAACTCGGCCGCCGTGTGTCCAGAATCGTCTGCAAACTTCTTGATGAGGTATTCGTAGGCGTTGCCGAGCTCGTCCTCGGGCACATTGGCCACCGACAGCGTCTGGGTCGAGAAGTGCTCGATGAGGTTTTTCAGCGTTTCGTCAGGCAAACGCTCGCGGTTGGTCCACGGCGCGTCACCGAAGATGCCGTCGAGCAGATCTGGGTTGGCTGTCTCGATCGCGCGCATGGCCTTCTGGATGGCAGCGCCAACGTTCTTCGGGGCCTGGCGCACGTCATCCCAATGTGCCCCTGCAGGGATCTGGAAGCGATGGTTCTCGGCGAACTGGGCATAGGAGAGGTCGCCACTTGAGTTGGCCAGCGCCGCCTGGTATTCCTCGTCCCAGACATCGGACACGCGCTTGTAGAACAGCAACGGGAAAATGAACTGCTTGTAGTCACCGGCGTCGATGAGGCCGCGCAGGAGCACGGCGGCGCCCCACAGGTAGCTTTCCAGCTCTTGCTGGCTGATGCGTTTGCTTGGGTGACTCATTGCAGCCATCCCTCACCAATCATGACCTGCGCGAGCCGCTCTTCGGCCTCGCGACAGCGGGTTAGTGCATCCTTGAACGCCGCGATGGCGTCAGGCAGCGGCGGGATGTCTTCTTGCAGCGGCGGCAGGACGTAGCGCGAGATGTTCAGCGTCCAGCCTTCGGCTTTGATCTCGTCGAGGGTGACCACCCGGACGGCGTCCTGCACATCGGTGAAGCCGCGATACCAGCCGAGGATGTCCGCTGCATGCTCGGGCTCCAGATAGTTTTGCGCACGGCCTCGGCGGAACAGTCGTGAGGCATCGGCGATCAGGACCTTCTTTTTGTGCTTGGCCGGTTTGCGCTTGCGCAGGACTAGGATGCACGCGGCGAGCCCGGTGCCGTAGAACAGATTGGGCGCGAGCCCGATCACGGCCTCGATAAGATCCAATTCCAGCAGTTTCTGGCGGATGCTGCCCTCAACACCCTTGCGGAAAAGTGCTCCTTGGGGCAGGACCACGGCCATCCGGCCGGTCACGTCAGCCATCGACTTGACCATGTGCTGTACCCAGGCGAAGTCACCGCTTGATGAGGGCGGCAGACCGGCAAAGTTGCGGCCGAAGGGATCGTTCAACCACTGGTCCTCGCCCCACTTCTCCAGCGAGAACGGCGGATTGGCGATCACGCAGTCGAAGGTGGCCAACCGGTCGCCCTCGAAGAAGGCCGGGTTGCGCAGGGTGTCGCCGCGCACCACCTGAAAGTCCTCAATGCCGTGCAGAAACAGGTTCATCCGCGCAATGGATGAGGTGGTAAGGTTCTTTTCCTGCCCGTACAGTTTGCCCCATAGACGCTTGACGTCGCCGTGCATTTCTTTGACGTGCTGCACAGCGGCCAGCAACATACCGCCGGTACCGCAAGCCGGGTCGTAGATGGTTTCCGCTTCCTTCGGATCGAGCATGTCGATCATCAGCCGCACCACGCTGCGTGGGGTGTAGAACTCGCCCGCCTTCTTGTTGGTGGCATCGGCGAATTTCTTGATCAGGTATTCGTAGGCGTCGCCAAGCAGGTCTGAATCGACCTTCTGGTTGCCAAACGACAGCTTGGAGAAGTGCTCGATCAGGTCTTTGAGCAAAGCGTCCGACAACCGGTCTTTATTCGACCACTGTGCATCGCCAAACACGGCATAGAGGGTGTCAGGGTTGGACCTCTCAATCTCGCGCATCGCACGCTGCAACGCCGCACCGACGTTGCTTGCCTTGGTGCGGACGTCATTCCAGTGACAGTCCTCAGGGATCTGGAATCGGTGCGATTCAGGGAACCAGGCGAGTTGCTCGTCGCCTGTCTCGTCGACGATCTCCTGGTATTCCTCATCCCAAACGTCGCAGATGCGCTTGAAGAACAGCAGCGGGAAGATGTAGGTCTTGAAGTCAGCCGCATCCACTGGGCCGCGCAGGATGTTGGCAGACTCCCAAAGGTGACTCTCCAGTTGACTCAGTGTGATTTGTTGATCGCTCATTGTTGCTTGTCCTCGATATTCTTTTCGAGCGAGCGATGGCCCGATGCAAAAAATGGGAAACACCCGGTTGGTTCCTGGTTCATCGTCCACTATTGCCGGCAGCATCGCTGTCCGCCTAAAACACGCTTTTTCCAGTTAAGGCTGCTGCATTATCCAGCCGTCAATCTCCAACCCCGAAATCGCCACGTCACGCAGACCTTGGGGGCCGGGGTCGCCTTGGCGGCCACCGGACTTTAGACCGCCGAGCGGTGACCTTCAGTTCGTCGGTGAGCTCCTTGGTGATCAGAATCCAGTCCTCACCTGACTGGTGGACATGGGCTGCGCTTATTGCCGGAAATAGGGCTGGAAAGCAAGGCTGCGCAAGGTCGAAAGTTTAGCTTACGCATTGGCTTCTCGCGCGGGCCGACGAGCGGGATCTTGGGCCGGCGTCAGCCGGGAGGGCTCCTGCAGGGAATGGAGCGACGAGCGCCGCATAGCAAAGGCAACAGATGAAAGAAGATGACTTGCGGCTTTTGAGGGCGAGTCGGGTCAGTTGACTACTTCAATCAGATGTTCGCCACGGCGTTCGTCAACAGTAAGTGTTGCGTAGTAACGGTTATCAAATCGTGCACTTCACACGTTCAATCGGTTCATGCAGAGCGTGATTAACGTCGCACCGATGACGTTCCGTTCACAATCGTGCAAGGCAGTGCACCCAAGAAAGCCGTTCGTGCGGCACGTCTGTCGCGATATCTGAACGCGCAGGGTTCGCCGTAGGCGCAAGCACCTTCGTGTGAACTAAGTCATCGACCGAATCTGGGCATCACTCCCTTCTGATCGCGAGCCGTACACCCTGCCGGTGGCTCTCCCTGAAGAGCTTGGCCGCGTCGTCCGAATACGGATTGGGCAACTCGTACACAGCGACGGTAGGGGTTCGCACGTTCACGACGTAGAGGATGTGCCAGCGGTTCGCGCCTTCGCCACGCATCGAGACGGCCGCGGTAACCTGCGATCGCTCCAAATCCACGTACCCCGGGTCGCCTGTGTGCGCCTTAACCTCGTAGTGGATGAAGCCCTTCGAATCCGACACCTTGAAGTCGAAGCCTTGGTCGTCGAGTGGAGTAAGGCCAAGGTATCGTCTCCCCATTGACGAGACCCAGTGTTCCGGACGCAAGTTGCGGTGCTTGGAGCGGAGGTGACGGTAGGCTGCGAGTTCGCCGGCGAAGCCGATCAGGTCGCGCTGCTCTTGGCTAAGGTATTGAGGGTCGTCTCGTCTGGCTCCTCCGCCTCGGCTTGGTCTTTTCTGCGGTTCTCCTGGTCCGAAAGGATGGAGGGCGGCGAGCCCCGACCGGTCGCGGAAATCGCGGCTGCTCAGCGCGTTCTCCATCGCCTTCGCGACCGCATCTAGCCAGCCGTCGGCGCCACCGTCGATTTCCGTGTTGCCGAACCGGAGACTTCGTCGCTCCTTTTGCTGGCGGGATTGGCGCTCGCGTTCCTCCCGTTCCTCGAAGGCAAGGTCGTCTGTCGTTAGATTCATGGCCCCGGCATCTCGGCTAGCGAGCATTCCGGCCGGCCAAAGGCCTGCCCGGTGGAGCGCCGGGACAAGCGTGTCAGCGTCGAGCTTGTCGAAGTCGAAGGTGCCGGACGTCACCGCTGCGCGACCGAGGGTCTCGGCAGCGCCTGTCCATGCCTCCGGAACGGTCGCCGAATTCTGCCTAGCCCAGGCTCGCACGAGGCGCCGCAGTTCGCCCGCCATACAGGCGAGCAGCTGCCGGTTGTGCTGGCGAAGGCGGTCGGGAAGTTCCGAAGTTACGAACGGACCCGGGCTAAAACGTTCGGCAGTCTGTTGGTCGATCTCTTGGTCGACCATCGCGCCGTCGACGTCATCGTGCTCGTGGGCCCAGTCGCTGGGCATGATGAGCCAAGTGAGGCCGATGTCGGTCGAATAGGCCGCGAGCCCACCGACTTGGTCGACTTTTGCCTTGTGGGCGTCGCGTACAACGCGCTCGAGTTCACTGCGGCGCTGCTCCACCCGCATCGAGAAGCGTTCCGCGAGGCGGTCGCCGAAGTCGAGCGGCGTGTAGCCGAGCGCGACGAGGCTGGTGTTGAGGACGCGGAAGCTGATACCTAGATCGCGTCTGAGGCCGTTCAGCGTGTCGGCGTCCCGGCACTTCGCCACGAGCTCCGCTGCAGGGGCGGCGGCCATGCCGGCGTTCGCCAGCGCTGCCACGACGTCGCCATCATCGGTCAGTCGGTCCGCTGCCTCGGATAGCGCAGCCACGGCCTCGGCATGCCCCCTCGAGTGGAGGATCGGCAGGAGGAACTTTAGCAGGCGTGGCGTCGTCGCTCGCAGCGAGCGAAGCAGCTCCACAACGCGTGGGACCGGTCGACCGAGCACACGGGCGAGTTCCTGATCGGTGGGCGTGCGCAGGTCGTCACCCTCCCGTGACATCTCGTTCTCGAGCGCTACAAAGGTAAAGCGGAACGCGTCCATGAGATTTGGCCTCCCAATCGCGAGAGGCACCGCAGCTGCGACTCGTGAGAGAGTAGGCCAGTCGAGTCCGCTTCCCGCTGCGATGATGGTTGGATTGTCATCGTTCGGAACGGGAAGGATGCCATCGAGTTCCGGCGGCAACGAGCTAGGGTTTCCGTCCACGGCAACCGTGATCCGCTCCACGAACCGCAGCCTAACGCGTCGGACCGCGTCGCTGAGCGCTTGCCGGGCGCGGAGCGTGTTCTGGTTATTAAGGTTGGAGCTGACCTCGAGCACTAGGACGGCGACGTCGGCGATCCACTCTCGTCCCCTGTCGACAAGAAGCGGGTTCTCGGCACTGGGAGCAAACCGCTCATTGTCGGTCTCGATCGTAAGGACGTCCTCTTGGATCGGCTGCACCTTACATCCCAGGTCGGTGCCGAGCGCTGCGATGCAGCTCTCTGCTGAGACCGGTGGCACCTCGAGCGTGCGGTGGCCTAGGGAGACGAGCACCTGCTGGAAGGTAGGCTGCGAGCCGTCGTCAACGTAGATCGTCTCCTTGGGCGGCGCTGTCTTTGAGACGCAGAGTGATCGCAGGCCACCCTTGGTGTCGACCGCAAGTTCAATTTCGCCTTGGAATAGGGGGCGGGGAGTGAGTTGGCTGTATTGCGACCAGGCCTCGCGATACGCCTTCCGGAAGTCGTCTAGGAAGGCATCGGAAATGCCGCTAGCCAGCATCTCCCCAAGGGCCAAGATCCGCTTGGGCGCGCTCTTTTGGTCCGCCCAGTTGAGCATGCCGAGCCAGGACGAGAGGACCTGCCGGAGCTTCTGGTTGCTCTCGATAAGCTCTCTGACGGGGCGATCCACTCGACGGACGAATCGAGGCACCTCGGTGCGCGTGCCCAGCCAGCATTGATCCACGCGCAATCCTTCAAATTCGTCGCTGCCGGAAGCCGGAAGCCATGCGGCGGAGCGTAGGAAGGCCAGAATTCCGCTTGGCCATGTTACGGTCTCAGAGCGAGGGCCTTCGCGCTTCACTGTGAAGGTCATCGCGGTTTCAGGGAGGCGCGCGATTGCTTGGATAGCTAGCCGTCCGTAGGCTAGCCGCGCCGGTCCGCTCAGCGTGTCGTAGCGATCCTGCCCGCATAGATAGGGAACGCCCGGGGTGACGTAGGCGCCGCTAGCGAAGGTGATCCTGCTTGTGGAGCGTGCGACCTCCTCTCGCCAGTAGACACCCAACTCCCTCTCGAAGTTCTGTTGGCCGAGAGACCCTGACTTGAGGCTGCTCCACATCCAACAGTCCATCCGTACCTCGGGGGTGCGGTGCCAGGGTAGGCCATCGTTTACGCCAGCGTGCCGTAGGAAGTCTCGCCAGTCCTGGGCGCTTTCGCGGCCGAGCGGCCAGTTCGTCCATGTGGGCAATAAGTGCTTGGCGACCCCGGCGATCTGTCGCTCCTGGCCAGCCTCCATGCACAGCTCTGTAAGGAGATCGCCGAGCGTGTCGCGCCATCCTGCGGAGAAGTAGGCCTGATTCGCTTTCGCGATCCCGCCGGCCGCAAGCGGCACCCAGAGGGCTGCCTTGCGGAGTACCTTGTCGAACTCGTCGCTGCGGTGTGCCCTCCAGGAGCGGAACGCCCAAAAGAGCGCCTCCCGCGCGTCTCGTTGCCGTGGACCTGCCCCGAGCAGTGTTCCGATTCGCGAGACCACTTGAACCAGACGGAACTCGCTTGCGAGACCAGCATTGACGAAGGCGGCCACCACTTCGGGGGGCCACGCGAGAGTCGGATCAGCGAACTCCATTCCCTTGGTGATGCTGCTCGGGGGGAAAACGCCTGTATCCTCCAGCCGCTTTTTCTTGCGGGTGGTTCGGGTCGGATCGGCGTTGATGAAGAACTGGACGGGACGTCCGTCGTCCGAGAGCCCGCCCTCGGCGCGGACGATCCTGCGTGACTCGTTCCTGAAGATCGGCTGGCCTTTGAGCAAGGCGAGGATGTCCGGTCTGGTGGTGAGGTCCGCGTAGAAGTCCTCCCACTGGCGGTTGGTTGCCTTCCGCTGGCGTCCCAGGTCGGCCGCAAGCATCGGTATCCAACTCGCGAGGCGTTGTGCGTCCGGCTCAAGGGGAAGTTCAGCTTCGTCCGCTAGCGTGCGCAGCACCTCTACACGCCGGGCTCCTAGGTTTCGACGAAGGAGGTGCGCGCCCGTGACCTTGGCCATCCATACCGCGGCTAGCGATCTATATTTTTGATCGGCCCAGTCAAAGACGTGGTCGAGCGTACTCCAGCGCCGGTCGGTGTCTGCGCGACTGACAACTGGCAGTGGCAGTTTGGTAATCTGTAACTCCGCCGCCTCTGCGGCGGCGAAGATGCGGTCAAGGTCGGACCAGGTGATTGCGTCGACGGCTCCATGTACGTGAGCCGAACGGGTTGCGTTGGAGCCGGCGAAGCCGCGTAGTAGCGCGAGGCACATCTCCGCCGCGACGTCTACCAACTCGTCGTTGAGCGCGTTCTCGAGGCTCAGGCCCTTGCGGTCAGGATCTGGAAAGAACGGTGCATCTAGGTAGCCGTTGAACGGGGAGGGGGTCTCCATTGGTAGAAAAGCGTAATAACGGCCTTCCTTGCCGTCCGCGTTCAGTGGGATCGCGATGCTGACGGTCGGGTCGCCAACCCAGTCACGCCACTTTTCCACCTTATGGCGCTGCTCGATCGCGCGCTCGACCGCGTCGAGAAAGCGTTGGCGCCTCACTATGCGGCTCGCGAAAAGGAAGATGCGGCCATCAGCCTCCACCTCTTCGAGCGAGAGGTTGGCGATTTCCGGCAGGCCTCGCATTCCGCGCTGGCGTCGGACAAGCTCACGGCGGGTCACCTGCCCGTCTCGGTCAACCTTCTCAATCGTGAGCTTAACCACGCGTGTGAGAAAGAGGGTCAGCGGCGCGCGCTCGTCAAAGAGCGCCTGCCACTCCTTCTCCATGTTAGATGCGGCAATATCGTCGATTAATGGCAGGCGTACGACGGTCGCGAAGCCGGCGTGGGCGTAGCCGATGACATCCGTCGGCGGCTCGGCGATGGCGAGAGGTAGTTGGAGGCTATGCGTCTTGCCGACGGCCTGCTCGGCGAGTTCCGGCGTGGCGAATCGCCGCAGACGCTCGCGCTGTGCGTGCTCCGAGGCGAACCGGAAACAAAAGCCGTCGAATCCCGGTCCGCGCCGGGGTCGGCGGGCCGAATAGATCTGGGGATCTTGACTGACAAGGGTGACGCTGCGGAAGCCGAGCCCCTTGTGCCCAATCGAGTTACCGGGCCGCTTCCGGCTTCGAGCAGGATTCACTATGGAATCGACATCGTCGCGCGAGAAGCCGTCTCCGCTGTTCGCGACATCAAGGACGCCATGCGAGCCGGCGGAGAGGTCGAGTCTGATGAGGATTTCGGCGGTCGGATGTTCGCCGGAGCCATCGTAGGCGTTCTGGATCAGCTCGCGCAGTATGCGGCCGTCATAGAGGGTGGCGGTGGTTTCCGTGAGCTGCCGCATCGAGTCGTCGCGTTCAGATCCGAGCTCCACGCCGCGCAGGGTGAGCTGGAGCTCGCGGTCTAGGATGTGCTCGAGGTAGGCGATCGGCTCGGGCTCACCAGCAAGTCCGGCGTCGGCGCTTCCGATCCCATCGCTGACTACGTGTAGCAAGTGGGCGTTGGTGCTGGCGCTCATGTTTTCTCCCCGTGGATCGACCTTCTATACCGCGCCGCGCTCAATTGAACGCGGAATTGGCCCACTGTGACGGAATTGGGTTTCGCTGGCGGCACCAGGTAATCGATCTCATTGAGTTCTCTTATCGGCCCGCATGAGCTTAGTGCGGTGAGTTCATTAACTCAAGCCCCCAGTATCAAGCGGAACGTTTTCGTTTTGCAGATGACGTGCCAAATGGGAGTCGCCGCCCACGTGGCTCCGTTCCTTATGTTGCGCCGTGCCGCGATACCCGCTGCATGACGAGCGGCGGGTGCGGGTTGGTTGCTTCGGTATTTTGAGTATAAGGACGGTATAGGGCGCGAGCGTAAACTCTGCTGTTGTGTCTTGTCCCCACCTAGCGTAGCTCTAGCCAATGCGAACATATTGCTCGAAGTGTGTGCAGGGGAGCTGGCAATGCTAAACAACCGTGATCCGAATTCATTCGATCGTGAGCAACTTTTCGAAGACGTACGGGCTGCTCCAATGGTGCACGTTGGCAAGAAACACGGTATTTCCGGAACAGAGGTTCGGCGAGTATGTGACGCCCTTCAGATTCCAGTGCCTGCGCCGGGACATTGGACACGCACGGAACTAGGGCGACCGGTCGAGCGACCCGCGCTTCCGCCTGTCTCGTCCCGGCAGACGGTGGCTGCGTCGACTCCGTCGATCGAAGCGCAACCGGTTTGCCAAATGCAATACCCAGGTGCGCCGCCCCTCGTGCGAGTTCGACGCGACGCTGGCGTTGCCATTGGGGTTGCGCAGGAGCCGCAAGCGCATTGGCATCCCGCTCTCCGCGGGCTGCGACAGCAAATGGAAAAAGATGCCGCTCGAGCCAATCGCCTAAAGAAGAAACATGACTTGGAACAAACTAATCCGGGGAAGCGATACCCGCCGGACGCGGATGCTGTATATGGTAGTTGGGAGTACTTTTGTGATGCCGGGCAACTACTACTTACGACAACGCATCGGAAGCTTGTGGCGCGTTTATCCGTATGCAGCTATAAGCGAGGACTTTCTTTGCTCAACGATGTCTGCCACATAGCGGAGCGGGTATGTAGTCGAAATTGCGAAAAGCGATGAAAGACTAAAGTTGTCCAAACAAGGTGCCTACGTCAAGATTCGCATCACTGAGAAGCTGAGCCGAGGCACCCGTTATCGCATTAACAGCTGGAACAAGTCTCGTGAACCGCTCCGGACGCTGGCGCCCACGGGGAAACTTGCGCTGTTTGTCGAGCAGCAAGGAACAGGGCATACCGAGCTCGCGGATCTTCCTGGTCAACTGCTGGAGAACCAGTTCGAACGCGTTCTCGCGGCGATCGACAATCGGCATCAAGGTTCCATCCGAAGGGTCGCCGAATGGGCAGAACTCGAGCGGAAATCGAAAGAGACTGAAAGCCGACGCCAGGAAGAAGAGCGGCAACGAAAGGAGGCACTGAGAAAGGCCGAGGAGGAAAGTCAGCGGCGCGAGGTGTTAATTTCGGAGGTCGAGAATTGGCGACTCGCAGTACTGATCCGTGCGTACCTCGCCATGCTGGACAATCAAATAGGCAGCGGCGCTCGACCCGCAGACGCGTATAGCACCTGGCGCGAATGGGCGTTGACGGTTGCCGACGACCTTGATCCCACCCGGCGCCGCGCTGCCTTTCGTGCTCCACCGGACCTGGGGTGAGTCGGCGCACAGGCCGCGTGGAATCACTTCAACGGTTCAAACTTGATCTTCGCTTGTTCGAGCATCCAGGCTTCGATCTTGTCATGCCACATCCGCAACAGATCAAGGGGGCGGCGTCGATAGTGTTTTTCGGCGATGGCCGATGGCTTATGACCTTGGATTTGGGCTACGACGCCAACGGGAACTTCGACCCACTCCGAAAGTGTGCCAAATGATCGGCGCAAGCCGTGAAGCGAAATATGCGGCAAACCTGTAGGGGCCAACGCGCGGTTATGCGCATGGCGCGGCTCGGCAATTTTCCCATCGGCTGCGGTCCTGCTAGTGAACACCCACTCGGATGGCGCCCACTGCTCGCCATTTTGGGCGAGACGCGTGGCTTGCCGCTTGTTGGGAGGAGTTTCGTTCAGTCGCTTCAGATTCAACAATAGACTCGCCAAATACGGAGACAGCGGGATGGTTCTGCCGCCGGTACCCTCGATTTTGTCGTTCATGGTCAAGCTGCGCCAGCGGAAGTCCACATCTTCCCAGCGCAATGCTGCTAGCTCTTCCCGACGAGCGCCTGTGATCAGAAGACCTTGCAGGTATGCACTGATGACAGGATTCGCGATGCAACGTACGGCGCCAAACCAAACATTCAACTGCTCGCGCTGCAGACAGTCGTCTTTCGCGACGCTACGAGGCAGAATCCCCTTTACCTTTGGCGACGTGTAGGCGTCGTGGGATATAGTGCCTGCGTACGTCTCGTGCGTGTCACACCACCGAATGAATGCCTTAAACAGACCAAACGCGTGAGCGGCGTTCGTCGGTCCACGGGCTATTTCAACCGCCAGCCACTCGGCCATGCTCGTTGCCGTGATTTCGGACAACCTGCACGGCATGAGCGGTGCTAATGGGCCGCGCACTTTTTCTTTGCCGCCACGTTTTGCGATACCACCGCCGGGCGAGGAGAGGTTGATATGGTCTGTAATGTATCTTTCCGACCTGGGCTTCTTCGTCTTGGGCGAAATCTTCGTTCGTAGATGCTCCAGGTACTGTTCCCACGCTTCCCCGACGGTCACATCCTGACGGCGTTTGGCTGCCTGTCGGGCCTCGTGTGCAGCCTTCTGCTCAGCCTCTCGTTCCCGAGGATCGATGCCGCCGTCGATGAGCGTCTGGAGGCTACGTGCTCGCTCCTGCGCCACATCGATCGCCCAACTTCTCGGATCACCGATCGTGATCCGCACCGTCGAACCATGTATCTTCCCTTGGAAAATGTAAGCTTTTGCACCGCCGGTTGTGGCACGCAAGCCCAGCCCCGGGGTCTTACTGTCCCAGAGAAACGACTGTGACTTACCTTCGGCGCAGCGATGGGCTTCTACCCGCGCCGCAGTGAAATTGACCTTCGCCACCGAGCCTCCTTTTTGTGAGTCGGCAATCCCGTGTAACCGCTGTGTAACCGGATTATGCGGTACCAAAGGTATTTAGATCAATGTCAATGGGTGGTTGAATTCAAGATATTCGTTAAAATACAATGGTTTGCGGGTGCCGATGTATGTCAATCTATCCAAAGGAATCCCGACTTGTTCGTATTCGCAATGCGAAGGTCGGGAGTTCGATCCTCCTCCTCCCACCAAAGATCACATCCGAAGTGGTCCGAGATTGTCCAAAAGCCCCGCAGCCGAAAGGTTCGCGGGGTTTTCTGTTTCTAACGAAGTCCAATCGCCTCCATCGCCTTCAAAGGGAGATGTCGCGCATGCGACTTGCCCCTACTCCCGAAACTCCACCCCATCCAAACGCCTCAACTGCGCGATGTCGCGAAGCGGCGGCGCGCCGAAGTGCCGGCTATATTCGCGACTGAACTGCGAAGGGCTCTCATACCCGACCCGGACCGCAACCGACCCGACATCTCCGCTATGCCGCAGCAGCAATCTGCGCGCCTCATGTAGCCGCAGTTGCTTCTGATACTGCAGCGGAGTCAGTGTCGTGACGTTCTTGAAGTGATGATGGAGCGACGACACGCTCATGTTCACCGCCTGTGCCAGCGTCTCCATCCGCAAAAGCTCGGTGTAGTGATTCTGGATCCACTCGATTGCCCGCGCGATCCGGTACGTCTGACTCCCGTTTACCGCGACCTGCCGCAGCCGTTTCCCTTGCTCGCTCGTCATCAGCCGGTAGAGCAATTCCTTTTCGATGAGCGGTGCGAGTACGGGAATGTCACCCGGAGTATCGAGCAATCGTACAAGTCGCAGCGCAGCATCGAAAACCGGTGCCGACAGCGTGGCCACAGCGATGCCTTCGCCTGCCGACGCGGCATCCGGTTCAGGCAGACGCAGTTGCGTCGCCAGTTCGACGATCCGCTGCGGATCGAGCGAGAACTTCACACACAGATAAGGCGCGTCGGGCGACGCCCGCGTCACCCGCGACATCACTGGCAGATCGACGGACGTCACGAGGCAATGCAGATGATCGTAGACGTACGCCTGCCCCGCGACCATGACCCGCTTGGCGCCCTGCGCCGCGAACACGAATGCGGAGTTCGTCACGCCGCAACCGAGATCCACGGGCTGCGAGTAGCGATAGAACGTGAGCGACGGGATCGCCGTCTGATGGGTGCCGTCCGTCGGCGCGAAGCGGCTGATGAGCGCGGCGAGTTCGCGGCGCGCGGTTTCGCGTGCCGCCGAAGGATCGGGCCGGGAGGAATGCTGTTTCATGCGCATGAAAATCCGTGGACGGAATCGAGCATACCCAACCGCTGCCGGGCAAGCGCGGCTGGCCTGCTGGATTTGCAGCATTGTTCAATAAATTTGCAGGATTGTGTAAGCGCAACAGCAGGCAGTCGGTACACACTGCCGCGTACACCCGGCGCCAAGTCCGGGCTTTCCCCACGGAGAGGTTCCATGTCTACATCGTTTGTCCTCAACGGCAAGAACGTTACGTTCGATGCCGATCCCACCACGCCGCTCCTCTGGGCGATCCGCGAGGACGCGGGCCTGCACGGCACGAAGTTCGGCTGCGGCATGGCGCAATGCGGCGCCTGCACGGTTCATCTGGAAGGCGAGGCCACCCGCTCGTGCGTGCTGCCGCTTGCGGCTATCGCGGGCAAGCGCATCACGACTATCGAAGGCATTGAAAGCCGGCCCGCAAAAGCCATTCAGGCCGCATGGGTCAAGCTTCAGGTGCCGCAGTGCGGCTACTGTCAGTCCGGACAGATCATGTCCGCGACAGCCTTGCTCGAACATAACGCGACGCCCACTGACGCCGACATTGACGCCGCAATGAACGGCAATCTCTGCCGCTGTGCGACCTACACCCGCATTCGCGCGGCCATCCACGAAGCCGCCGCCACCCTGAAGGCCTGACCATGACGACCGATCTCGATCTCACGGATGCGGTACGCCCGTCGCGCCGAACCTTCCTGAAAGCAGCCGGCGCCTTCGCGGCAGTCGGTCTCACCATCGGCTTCGAATGGGCGGGCACGGGCCGCCGCGCGCTCGCCGCCACGATGCCCGAGGCGACGTTCGCACCCAATGCATTCCTGCGCGTCGCGCCCGACAACAGCGTCACGGTCATCGCGAAGCATGTCGAGATGGGCCAGGGCGCGTACACCGGCATCGCGACGATCGTCGCGGAAGAGCTGGATGCGAACTGGCAGGACGTGCGTGTCGAAAGCGCGCCCGCCGATGCGAAGCGCTATGCGAATCTCGCGTTCGGCACGATCCAGGGCACGGGCGGCAGTTCGGCGATGGCCAACTCGTGGATGCAATTGCGCGAAGCCGGCGCGAAAGCGCGCGCAATGCTGGTCTCGGCCGCCGCTGCGCAGTGGCAGGTGCCCGCCTCCGAGCTGACGACGCGCGACGGCAGCGTTCATCACGCGGCCACGAACCGGACCGCGACCTACGGTTCGCTCGCGTCGGCCGCGGCCCGCTTGCCGGTGCCGGACACGGTCACGCTCAAGTCGCCGAAGGATTTTCGTTTGATCGGCCGTCAACTGCCGCGCGTCGACGTGCCGCCGAAAACCAACGGTACTGCGCAGTTCACGCTCGACGTGACATTCCCAGGCATGCTGGTCGCACTGCTGCAGCGTCCGCCGCTCTTCGGCGCGACGGTCAAGTCGTTCGATGCGTCGGCCGCGACAGCGGTGCCCGGCGTCGTCTCGGTCGTGCAAGTGCCGGGTGGCGTCGCGGTGGTCGCGAAGGGTTTCTGGGCGGCGAAGCAGGGCCGCGATGCGTTGAAGGTCGAATGGGACGATTCAAAGGCCGAAAAGCGCAGCTCGGACGCGATCATGGCTGAATACCGGCAGCTCGCCGAGCAGCCCGGTATGTCCGCCCGAAAAGACGGTGATGCGACGAAGGCGCTCGCAGGCGCGGTGAAAAAAATCTCCGGCAGCTATGCGTTCCCGTATCTCGCTCACGCGCCGATGGAACCGCTCGACGCGGTTGTCAAACTCACCGCTGACAGTTGCGAAATCTGGGCCGGCGACCAGTTTCAGACCATCGACCAGGCCAACGCCGCACATACGGCGGGGCTCGATCCGCAGCAGGTAAAGATCCACACGCTGTATGCGGGTGGAAGCTTCGGCAGACGCGCGAACACCCAGTCGGACTATATCGTCGAGGCCGTGTCGATCGCGAAGGCGCTGGGCGCGAACGGCACGCCGGTCAAGCTGCAGTGGACCCGCGAGGACGACATCCACGGCGGCCTCTACCGGCCGATGTACTTCCACAAGCTCGACGCGGGCCTGAGCGCCGACGGCAAGCTCGTCGGCTGGCGGCATCGCATCGTCGGTCAGTCGATTCTTGCCGGCACGCCGTTCGCCAGCGTGATGGTCAAGAACGGGATCGACGGGACGTCCGTCGAGGGGGCCGCTAACGTGGCCTACGCGATTCCGAACATCTCGGTTGAACTGACGACCACGCAGACCGGCGTGCCCGTGTTGTGGTGGCGGGTGGTCGGCAGCTCGCATACGGCATTCGCGGTCGAGGCATTCATCGACGAAGCCGCGCACGCCGCGAGAAAGGACCCGTTCGTCTTCCGCCGCGATCTGCTCGCACATGAACCGCGCATGCGGGGCGTGCTCGAACTCGCCGCCCAGAAAGCGGGCTGGGATCCGGCGAAACCGTTGCCCAAAGGCCGCGGGCGCGGCATCGCGGTAGCCGAGGCGTTCAAGACGTACGTCGCGCAAGTCGCGGAAGTCTCCGTCGACAAGGACGGTAACGTGAAAGTGGAGCGCGTCGTCTGTGCAGTGGATTGCGGCACGCCGATCAATCCCGACGTCATCGCCGCACAGATGGAAGGCGGCATCGGCTTCGGTCTCGGCGCGGCGTTGCACAGCGCGATCACGCTGAAGGACGGCAAGGTCGAGCAGAACAACTTCGACGGCTACCAGGTGCTGCGGTTCGCGGAGATGCCCAAGGTCGAGGTGCATATCGTTCAGTCGGGCGAAGCGCCGACGGGTGTCGGCGAGCCGGGTGTCGCACCGGTCGGGCCGGCGGTCGCGAACGCGATCTTCGCGGCCACCGGCAGGCGGATTCACTCGCTGCCGTTTCCTGCCGCTTCGGAAAAGACCGCCTGACGGGCTGACCTAAGACGACGCGCAGCGTCGTGATTAACTGCGCTCCCGCGTGCTTGTCATGCGGGAGCGTGGCGCTTTCCCGAATCAGAACGATCCGATCAGAACTTATCCCACCCGTCATCTACAGCCGCAGTAGCAAGTGCATTAACCGGCGCAACGGCCGTAGCCCGTGCAACGCGTTTCGGAGCAACCGCAACAGCAGCCGCCACCTCGCGCCGCGGCGCCTCGCGCCGAGCAGGAGCCGCCGCTACCGCAGCCGCCGCATCCTTCACCTGAAAAAACGCCACGGCGTCAGTCAACTGTTCCCCCTGGTCTTCCATCGACCGCGAAGCCGCTGCAGCCTCTTCCACCAAAGCCGCATTCTGCTGCGTGACGTTGTCCATCTGCGTAATCGCAAGATTGACCTGCTCGATCCCACGGCTTTGTTCGGTCGAGGCCGCTGCGATCTCCGACATGATGTCCGTGACTCGTGCGACTGCCTGAGTCACTTCAGTCATCGTCTTGCCCGCCTCGCCGGCAAGCGCGGACCCGTCGCGGATCTTGTCCACGGAGGTGGCGATCAGGTCCTTGATCTCCTTGGCAGCACTCGACGAACGTTGAGCCAGGCTTCTGACTTCGCTCGCCACTACCGCGAAACCCCGCCCCTGTTCGCCCGCACGCGCGGCTTCGACCGCCGCGTTCAGCGCGAGGATGTTCGTCTGGAACGCTATGCCTTCGATGATGCCCGTGATGTCCGCGATCTTCGTCGAGCTGTCGCTGATGTCGTGCATCGTGTTCACCACCTGCCCGACGACCTCGCTACCCTTTTGTGCCACCGACGATGCATTCGCAGCCAGCATGCTGCCTTGCTGCGCGTTGTCCGCGTTCTGCTTAACCGTGGAGGTGAGTTCTTCCATGCTGGAAGCGGTTTCCTGCAACGAAGCAGCCTGCTGCTCGGTACGCTGGCTCAGGTCCATATTGCCCGCCGCGATCTGACGTGCCGCGCCGGCGATGCTGGTGCTGCTGTCGCGCACTCGTCCGACGGTCACCGTTAGCCGTTCATTCATCTCGCGCAGGGCGGTCAGCAGTTTGCTGGTTTCGTCGCTGCCCTCGACCGTGATGCGCGTGCGCAGATCGCCTTCCGACACCGTACGCGCGACGTCGATCGCAAAACGCAGCGGCCCCGTCACTGCACGCGTGATCACCACGCATGCGCCGACGGCGAGCCCCAGCGCGATAAGGCAGATCGCGATCAGCAGATTGCGCTGGTTTTCGTAATGCGCCGTGTACTCGTTGACCAGTTGTTCCTGGCGTGAGCGCGTGTAGTCGGCATACGCGTTGGTCGCGCGAATCAGCGCGGCGAGCAGCGGCCGGCAATGCTCGTCCATCTCGACGATCGCTTCGTCCCGCTTGTTGGTGAGCGCGAGATTGACGATGTTGAGGGCAACCGGACCATAAGCCGCTTCGACCCGATTGATCTCGGCGACGAGACTGCGTGCTTTCTCCGACGTATCGGTCGCGCTAGCGATCATGTCGTTGAGCTTTTTCAGGTCGGTTTGCACGTCTTCGTGAGCGCGCGTCACGTCGGCTTTCTCTACTTCGAGATCCTGGGGTTTGCTCACGAGCACAAGGTTGCGCGCCGCGATCGCTCGGCGGTCCACGGCGGTTCGAACCTGCACCGCCATATCGGCGCGTGCGTTGATGCCGTGGACGAAGTTGGAAAACCCCTCGGTCGAATCGCTCAGCGCCTTCAGGGAAAGGCCGGAAACCGCGACGACAATGAGAGACAGCATGCCGAAGCCGGCAATGAGTTTGGTCTTGATGGTGAGGTTCTTGAGTGTCACGATTTTTTTCTCCAATAACGAAACGTTGAAGTGTTCGCAATGGACTCTCAGGTCCGGGCATGGGAGCGTCTATCTGACTGCCGACCATCGTGGCAGCCCCGCGCGGTTTACCCCTCGTGCCTTCCCTAAGACGCATCCCGCGAGTGCGTCGAACGTCCGGCAATAAATCGGTATCCCATTTACTGGTTATCGGATCGGATTCTTACAGACTTAAGAAATCTCGGGTATTTCTCTACTAAGCTTGCGTACGATGCGCGAAGAACGCATCATTTTTTGTTGATTTGAATATATTTAGGCGCATGATGAAAACATGAATCTTACATATTCATTTCATTTTCCGGCGTGTGTCCGAGCCAATGACCTGCTGGCCAGCATCAGGCAATAGAAAATGGCTTGAACAAGAGATCACCTGCGGATATGATTGAGCAATCACTCATTGATTGTTTGTAGTCGAAGCGAACCGTATGGCCCGTCCGAAAAGCGAAGACAAACGCAACGCCATCCTTGGCGCTGCAACTGAGGTGATTGCCGAGCAGGGTTTGGCCGCGCCCACCGCGCGCATCGCAAAAGTCGCGGGCGTGGCTGAAGGAACGCTGTTCACGTACTTCGACAACAAGGACGAGCTGCTGAACCAGCTCTACCTGGACATCAAGGCGGAGCTGCGCGAAGTGATGATGACGACCTATCCGACGCAAGCCAGCGTGCGCGTGCGCGTCCAGCACGTGTGGAACAGGTTTGTCGACTGGGGCGTGGCGCAACCGCAAAAACGCCGGGCAATGGCACAACTGTTCGTGTCGGAGCGTCTGACCGACTGCACGCGTGCAACTGGCATGGAGTCCTTCGCAGACATCAACGCAATGATTCAGGCAAGCGTGGCGAGCGGCGCGTTGCGTGATCATCCGCCGGCTTTCCTGTCGGCAATCATGGCGGCGTTGGCCGAAACCACCATGGATTTCATCGCTCGCGAACCGGCCAATACCGACCGTTATCGCAAGGCCGGCTTTGAGGCGTTCTGGCACGCGATTGCCCAGAACTAAATTTTTTGTCTTATTAATGAGCGCGTACATGCTCAATTAAATGTAAGGAGCGCATTATGTCGAAGGTCTGGTTGGTTACGGGAAGTGCCCGCGGGCTTGGGCGCGACATTGTCGAAACGGCGTTGCGTGCCGGTGAGCGGGTGGTTGCTACGGCACGCGATCCGCGTCAGTTGGCCGATCTGCTGACGCGCTACGGCGAGCAGGTTCGCGCGGTTGCGCTGGATGTCACGGATCCGGCCGCGGCGCGCGAGGCGGTGCAGGCCGCAGTCGATGCTTTCGGCCGGCTCGATGTGGTCGTCAACAACGCGGGCTTCGGTCATCTGGCGCCGTTCGAGCAAACTACCGAAGACGATTTTCGTGCGCAGATCGACACCAACTTCTATGGTGTGGTTAACGTCACGCGTGCGGCGCTTCCGGTACTGCGGAAACAGCGATCCGGCCACGTGATCCAGATTTCGTCGGTGGGTGGCCGTGTCGGGATCGCGGGTTTGAGCGCGTATCAGGCCGCGAAGTGGGCGGTCGGCGGATTCACTGAGGTGATCAGCCAGGAACTCGCGCCGTTCGGCGTCCACGTCACTGCGCTCGAACCAGGCGGCATGAAAACGGAGTGGGGTACGGGGGCGATGGGTGAGGCGCCGGAATTGCTGCCGGACTATGTGCCGTCGGTCGGCGCCGTCACGGATATGCTGTCCCAGTACGTCGGCCAGGAAACCGGCGATCCCGCAAAGGTTGCGCAAGTGGTGTTGAAGCTCGCGTATCACGATTCGTTGCCGGCGCATCTCTTGCTGGGCAGTGATGCGTTGCATTTCGCCGGCGAAGCTGACAAGGCGCGCGCTGCAGCCGCCGAAGCATGGCGAGCAGTCAGCGCGGCCATCGATTTCTCCGCGCCAACGCCGCTGCCGGCCTTTCCGGGTGCATCGGCGAAAGCCTGAGCGCGCATGCGGAGGCCGGGCGACGCTCAGATCGCCCGCCACGCTCAGGACAAAGCGGTCACCGCCCGCTTGTGGGACATATCCGAAGGTTTGACCAATGCGCGCTGGCCGGGCGCGATCATGGAGCACACATCATGAAGGTTCTGACATTCGGCGCGACCGGCATGGTCGGGCAGGGCGTATTGCGCGAATGCCTGCGCGCGCCTGATGTCGAGGTAGTCCAGACGGTTGGCCGCACCCGCACCGGCCAGCTCGATCCGCGTCTGAACGAGCTGATTCAGCCGGACCTGATGGACTACCGGGCGGTGGAAGAGTCGCTGAAGGGTTTCGATGCGTGCTTTTTCTGTCTGGGCGTCTCGTCGGCAGGCATGCAGGAGGCCGAGTATGCGCGCCTTACCTACGACCTGACGTTGGCCGCTGCGCAGACGCTTGCCCGTCTGAATCCGCAGATGACTTTCGTCTACGTGTCAGGTGCGGGCACCGACAGCACTGAACACGGCCGTACCATGTGGGCGCGGGTCAAGGGCCGGACGGAGAATGCGCTGCTACGGCTGCCGTTCAAGGCCGTCTACCTGTTCCGGCCCGGTGTGATCGAGCCGCTGAACGGCGCTGTTTCGAAAACTCGCTCGTACCGGTTGTTCTATACGGTGGCGAGGCCGCTTCTGTCGACGCTGCGCGCGCTGTTTCCCAACCACATTCTGAGCACCGAAGACATCGGCCTGGCGATGTTGGAGGTCGCGCGCCATGGCGCCGCCAAAGCGGTGCTCGAGGTTGCCGATCTCCGTGCGCTCAGCCGCGCCGCATCCGAGCCGGCGCTCGATCTGCACGCGGGCTGAGCGCCCGGCTGGGGTGACGTCCGCGCGCCGCCCCGTGGCCCGAGGCGTGCCGTAGTCGAAAAATTTCGTTTAGTCCGCCAAAAACCTGTCTTTTCCCTCATTCGACGCGCCTCAGCGTCTGGTAGGCTACCGTTTCACGGGACGCGCCTTCCGGACGCGGCCAACTCCTCCACGCGTGTAGGTCAGCGCATGCTCGAATGAAACGCTCATGGTGACGCGCCGACCGAACATCGTGATTGCCATCAGTATCGTGCTGGCCAGCGCGATCCTCGCGATCGCGGTGTGGGTATTGGCGCAGATGCGCGATGACGCGTTGCGGCGCGCGCAGGATTCGGTCTTCAACGTTTCGCTGCTGGTCGAACGCGACGTGTCGCGCAATCTCGAGATCTACGATCTGTCGCTGCGGGCCGTCATTGAAGGCTTGAAACAACCCGGCGTGCTGGACTTGCCGCCGGCGATCCGCCAGATGGTGCTGTTCGACGGCTCAGCCAGCGCAAAAGACCTGGGTTCGATTCTCGTACTCGACACGGCCGGCAACATCGTCTTCGATTCGCAATCCACGCCTCCGCGCGCGTTCAATCTCGCCGAGCGTGAATACTTCCGCGTTCAGCGCGACTCTCCCAATGTCGGCCTGTATGTCAGCCATCCGTTCATACCCAAGGTACACGGTAAGGACGTGAGCATTGCGCTGAGCCGGCGCATCTCGCGGCCGGACGGCAGCTTCGGCGGCGTGGTGGTCGGCACGATGCGGCTCACTTACTTCAGACACCTGTTCGCCGGCATGAATCTCGGCGCGGGCGGGTCGATGGCGCTGATGCTGAACGACGGCACGATGCTGATGCGGCGCCCCTACGATCCGAAAATTATCGGCCGGAGCCTGACCGGCACCGCGAACTACTCACGCTTCCTTCTGCAGCCGAGCGGGGACTTCTTCGGTACGGCGGCGATCGACGGTGTCGAGCGCTGGTACGCGTTCCGCCATATCGATATGTATCCGCTGATTCTCGACGTGGCGCTCTCCACGCGCGATATCTATGTGGAGTGGCGGCGTCGCGCGTGGATCATCGGTACGCTGATCGCGGCGCTCGACGTAGTGATCATTGCGCTCGCTCTCCTGTTCTCGCAGCAACTGCGGCAGCGCCGCGCGGCCGAAGAAGAGTTGCGCGTGCTCGCGCGTACCGACGGGCTGACCGGCCTGAACAATCGCCGCACGTTCGAGGAACATGCGGAAGAGGAGTGGCGCCGCGCGCAACGTAACGACTGGCCGTTGTCGATGCTGCTGATCGATGTCGACACGTTCAAAGGCTTCAACGATCTATACGGCCACTCGGCCGGCGACGATGCGCTCGTCGCCGTGGCGCGCTGCATCGCGCAGAACGTGCGGCGCCCGGGCGATACCGCTGCGCGCTATGGTGGCGAAGAATTCGCTGTGCTCTTGCCAGATACCGACGAAACCGGGGCGACGGCCATCGCCGAGAAAATTCGCGCCGCGGTTCAGGCGCTCGAACTTCGCCACGTCGCGAGCTCGCACCATGTGCTGACCATCAGCATCGGCATTGCCTGCACCGGCCGCCAGGTATTCGCGACGAGCCGCGCACTCGTCAACGCCGCGGACGAGGCGCTCTACGAGGCCAAGGACGCCGGCCGCAACCGCGTGCTTTGCTACCCGGTGGCGGCGCGGGCGGATCGGCGGAGTGCCGTGGCGTCGCCGGCGCAATGAGGCAAGACGATTTCACAGGCGTGCCGGTTAGTGGGCCGCGCCGAGTTCGAGCAGCGGGCCAGCGCTGATTGGCGCAGAACCTATCGCGTGCGCTGCTCTGAATAATTTCACCCGGGTAATATGTTGCGCTTAATTTATACCCGGGTATAATTCGACAAATTCATCTTTCTGGAGTTTGTCATGACCCCCCACCCTGTAACCTGCACCGCCTTCGAGGGGCACCGCCGCATCGCCTCGGGCTCCTTGTCCGAAGTGGCGCTCGCCATACGCGAAGTGCTGGCGCGCGGTGAACAGGCGCCCGTGCTGGTTTTCGACGACGTCACGAGTCGCCCGGTCGAGTTTGATTTGCGCGGTACGCCTGAAGAGATTCTGGCGCGGCTGGCAAGCGGGGCGCCCGGCGAACAACCCGCACCAACCGCTGACGCCGGGGAAAACGACACCCCGCGCAGCCGCGGCCGGCCCAAGCTCGGTGTGGTGGCGAGAGAGGTGACGTTACTGCCGCGTCATTGGGATTGGCTCAATGGGCAATCGGGTGGCGCTTCGGTCGCGCTGCGCAAACTGGTCGACGCGGCGCGACTTGCGGGCGAGGACAAGGACCGCAAACGCGCAGCGCAAGAAGCGGTGTATCGCTTCATGACCGCGATCGCGGGCAATCTGCCTGATTACGAAGATGCGACACGCGCGCTCTATGCCGACGACCGGACGCGCTTTGACGGGATCGTCGCGGCATGGCCGGAGGATGTGCGCGATCACACGCTGCGGCTTGCTCAAGGTGCGCTCGTTACGCATCCATAAATTCAACCGCGTATCGAACGCACCGTACGCACTGGCGAGTGCGCCGACCAACGAAACATAGGGACAAAAAAAAGCCGCTCACGCCGGGGAGCGTGAGCGGAAAGTCGGAGAGTTACATCAACATCACGTGCGCTCATGGGGGTGAACGCAACAAACAAAGTCTAAAAGCTAGGCTCATCCCCATATATCAGACAAATCCCAATCATTGCGCCGACATGCAAAGCGCGTCGACGTAGCGATCCGGACCCGTGCGCCAGGCATTCCTTACATCATCCTGTCCCGGTTATGCCCACCATTTATCGCATCAAGTCTCTGTTACGCACGCCGTAAAAGAGGTGGGAGCGTCGCCACGTATCTGAAAAATGGCGAAATGTTTTGCCATGGCGCAGCGGCGCGAGCGTCCCCTTAGGACTTATGAAGGATGGTGAGATGAAGTGGTTTGACCGCATGACCGTATTCAGGAAGCTGCTGTTGGCGTTTGCCGTCGTGATCGGGTTCTGCGTCGTGATCGGCGGGACTTCGCTAAAGACGTTGTCGTCGACGCATGCCATTACCGACGCCATCTGCGACCAGCACATGAACGGCCTCTACTGGATGGAAGAGGCGAACCGTCACAAGATCGATTCCGATCTTGCCGCCGCGAATCTCGGCTACGCCGCCGACGATGCCGGCCGTCAAAAGTTGAAGGACAGCATCGTCGCGTCGCTCAAGGAGATGCACGGCGCCTACGATCAGTATCGCGCGACCATCGCTACAGCCAAGGGTCAGGAGATGTTCGACGAGGTGCTGCGCAAGTCGGCGGTGTGGGAGGGCATCGTGCATCAGCAGATCGGTCTCGAACCGATTCCGGCCGGCGTCGACAACAACGAACTCGTGCGCCGCGCGATTGCGTCGAGCGAGGCGCTGCGCGATCGCATCACGGCGCTGATCGAGTATCGCCGTCAGCAAGCCAACGAAGCGCAGCACGAGGCGAGCGCCGACTATCAGCACATGCGCATCGTGATGCTCGCGCTGGTGTTGGGCGCGATCGTGGCGGGCACGTTGCTCGCAACGGTGATTGCACGACGCCTTGCGCGTCAGCTCGGCGGCGAACCCGATTACGCGATGCACATCGCCAACCGCATCGCCGACGGCGACCTGAGCGTGCGCGTCGACACCCGTGCGGGCGATACCCACAGCATGTTGTTTGCGCTGAGCAATATGCGTGAGCGATTGGCCGGCATCGTCTCGGGCATCAGCGAGTCGAGCGAGTCGATCCTGATGGCCTCGGGCGAGATCGCGCAGGGCAACACTGATCTGTCGCAACGCACGGAAGAGCAGGCTGCCGCATTGCAGGAAACCGCGTCGAGCATGGAGGAATTGACGTCGACGGTGAAGATGAATGCCGAGAACGCGCAGCAGGCGGGTGGTGTCGCGCATGGCGCGTCGGAAGTGGCGGCGCGCGGCAGCGGCCTGGTCGGCGATGTGGTCGAAACGATGCGCCAGTTGGCGGCCGGCTCGAAGCGCATGACCGACATCATTGCGGTGATCGAAGGGATCGCGTTCCAGACCAACATTCTCGCGCTGAACGCCGCTGTAGAAGCGGCGCGAGCCGGTGAGCAGGGCCGCGGCTTCGCGGTGGTGGCAGGCGAAGTGCGTTCACTCGCGCAGCGCAGCGCGGTGTCCGCCAAGGAGATCAAGGAACTGATCGAGAGCTCGACGGCGCGTGTGGGCAGCGGTGCCGAACTGGCCGAGCGGGCCGGTCAGACGATGGCGGAAGTCACGCATGCGGTGAAGCGTGTGACCGACATCATGGGTGAGATTTCGTCGGCGTCGCAGGAGCAGAGCACCGGCATCGAGGAAGTGAACCGCGCGGTCGCGCAGATGGACGACGTGACCCAGCAAAACGCGGCGCTGGTCGAGCAGGCGGCGGCCGCGGCGGCGTCGATGGCGGATCAGGCCAGGCAGTTGCAAGCGGCGGTGACGGTGTTCTCGCTGGACGCGCGGCGCGCGTAGCGCTCATTGCGCGCTTTTTGCCGCCCTTGCCAGGCCTGGTGCCTCTCCGTACACTCGCGCGTAATTCCCAGATGGCGCGGTTTCGCGGCGCCGTCCACTACAACGCCGACAGAGGAGAACCCCCGCCATGGCCGATTCCTATTTCCCACGCTGGCGCGCCCAGCCGAACGCTGCCGAGGGTCGCATTGTCGGCACCGACGAGCGTCTCGCGTGGCCGCAGATGTTTGCAATGGGTATTCAGCACGTTGTCGCGATGTTCGGGTCCACCGTGCTTGCGCCGTTGCTGATGGGCTTCGATCCGAACCTGTGCATCTTCATGTCGGGGATCGGCACGTTGTTGTTCTTCGTCCTTGTGGGTGGGCGCGTACCGAGCTATCTCGGTTCGAGTTTCTCATTCATCGGTCTGGTGATCGCGGTGACGGGGTATGGCGGCCACGGTCCGAACATGAACATTCCGGTGGCGTTGGGCGGGATCATCGCGTGCGGGGTGGTGTACGCGATCATTGGCCTGATCGTGTCGGCGGTCGGCACCCGATGGATTGAAACGCTGATGCCGCCGGTGGTGACGGGCGCGATTGTCTGCGTGATCGGCTTGAATCTCGCGCCGATCGCGGTGCATGGCGTGAGCGGGAGCAACTTCGACTCGTGGATGGCGCTGGTGACGGTGCTGTGCGTCGGCGCGGTCGCGGTGTTTGCGCGCGGCATGCTGCAGCGTTTGCTGATTCTGGTCGGTTTGCTGATGGCGTACGTGATTTACGCGATCGTCACGAATGGTCTCGGCATGGGCAAGCCGATCGACTTTGCGATTGTGGCGAACGCTGCATGGTTCGGTATGCCGCAGTTCACCGCGCCGGTTTTCAACATGCAGGCGATGACCTTGCTTGCGCCGATTGCGGTGATTCTTGTTGCTGAGAATCTTGGGCACATCAAGGCGGTGAGCGCGATGACCGGTCAGAACCTCGACGGTTATGTCGGCCGTGCATTTATCGGCGACGGACTCGCGACGATTCTGTCTGGCTTTGCCGGCGGCACGGGGGTGACGACGTATGCCGAGAACATCGGCGTGATGGCCGTGACCAAAATCTATTCGACGCTGGTGTTTGTGATTGCCGCGGTGATTGCGCTGGTCTTGGGCTTTTCGCCGAAGTTCGGTGCGGTGATTCAGACCATTCCGGGGCCGGTGCTGGGGGGCGTGTCGATTGTTGTGTTCGGCCTGATCGCGGTAACTGGCGCGCGCATCTGGGTCGTGAATAAAGTCGATTTCTCCGACAACCGGAATCTGATCGTGGCGGCGGTAACGCTCGTGCTTGGCGCTGGGGATTTTTCGTTGAAGCTCGGTGGGTTCGGGCTCGGCGGGATCGGTACCGCGACCTTCGGCGCGATCATTTTGTACGCGCTTCTGAGAAGGAAGCCGGCGCAGGGACCGGTGGCCTGATTGACCTGGGCGACGGCCTTTTCTCTTGTGATTGAGAGATCAAGCGATCAAGAGAAAGGCCATCGCCGCGTCGTAACGCTGACTGCTACCTCTATCGCTTCCGCACGGTCAGCGCCGTCTCCGATAGATCCACCTCGCGCATGAGCTTGTTCAAAGTCTCGTCATTGATTTCCTGACTATTGCGCAGCGCAAGCAGCACCTTCCGCTCGGCTCGCATCGCCGCCAACTTCATCCGGAATTCCAGCGCATCGGCACGGCGCGCCAGTTCACGCGGCTCCTGTTCGTCTTCCAATGTCGCGAGCCGTCGTCGATAAATGTCCATGACTCGCGCGGTGACATCCGCCGCGTATGCCGATGCCGACTCATCCAGATCCGCGCAGTCTCTTTCGTGCACTTCGTCAACTGCGCGAATCGCGGCTTGCGCCGCCATCGTGCGCGCCATCGCCTCCTCCGCCGCATGCGGATCCTTACCCCGCCGCCAGCCGCTCAACAACAGCGGCAACGCCACGACGGCCACCAGCAGCGATAGCAGAATCACGCCCGAGGCAATGAAAATCGCCAGGTCCCGCCCCGGCAACGGCGCACCACCCGGCAAGACCTCGGGCAACGACAACACGCCCGCCAGCGTCACCGCGCCACGCACGCCGGCCACCGTCGTCACCGTGACCGTGCGCAACCCCGGCACGGCACTCGCCATACCGTGCTTCGCCGCGCCGCGGCTCGCGAACCAGCGCAGCAACCACACCCACACGAAGCGCAGTGCGTAGAGCGCCGCCGCCACCGCGGCGATGTAGCCGATCAAGCGCCACACCTCCACATCGCTGGTCTCGTGCGCGTCGAGCAGCGCGCGGCCGAGAATGTGCGGAAACTGCAGCCCCAACAGAATGAACACCATGCCGTTGAAGACGAATTCGATCATCGTCCACGTGCTGTTCCCGCGCACGCGCGACGACACCGGCCCGGCGTTCGCGATGTTCGCGTAGTTCATCATCATGCCGGCCGAGACCGCGGAAAGAATGCCCGAGAACTCGAAGCGCTCGGCGATCAGATACGCGGCGAACGGAATCAGCAGCGTCATCACCACACCGGGTGCCGGATCGCCTTCTTCGTTAAGACTCAGAAAATGCGCGGACACAAAGCTGAACAGCCAGCTCACCGCCGCGCCCGTCGCGAGACCGCCCACCGCGATGATCACGAAGCTGATCGACGCGTCGCGCAGCGAAAACACTCCCGTCAGCGCCGCGGCAATCGCGAACTTCAGCGCGACAAGGCCCGACGCGTCGTTCATCAACGCCTCACCTTCGAGGATATGCATCAACCGCCCGGGAATCTTGCCCTTGCCGGCGATACCGGTCAGCGCCACCGCATCGGTCGGCGACAGCACCGCGGCAAGCGCGAACGCGACCGGCAGCGAGATCGACGGCACCAGCGCATGGATGAAGTAGCCGACTGCCAGCACCGTCATGAAAACCAGGCCGAGCGCGAGCATCAGGATGGAGCGGCGCGCCATGAACAATTCGCGCTTCGGGATTCGCCATCCATCCGCGAACAGCAGCGGCGGAATGAACAGCATCATGAAAATTTCCGGATCGAAGGTGACGTGCAGCCCGAGCCTCGGCCATGCGAGCAAGGCGCCGATCGCGATCTGGACCAGCGGCAGCGGCAAGGCGACCCGCAGCATCCGCGTCACGATGCCGGATGCTGCGACGGCGAGCAAAAGAATCAGTACGGTAAAGACAATATCCATCGGTCTATTTCTGGAGATATAGCGGTGCTTCCTCTGCGATCGTCGACGATGCCGCCGCGTATCGATCGCGAGGCGTGCGTGAGGCACAAGGCCGAAGTTTAGCCCGACGCTGCAGCACGCCATTGTTAACCCGACAAGGTCCCGCGAGCCTGGTCGGCAAGCGTCCAGGTAAGGTAATGCACCTTAACGGTGCGCGCTGCGCCCCCGCGCGGCGCATCGGCTCGTTCATCGGTGCAATCTTTCATGCAAATTTCATTCGAATGTGCGCCAGCGTGCGCATGGAGCTTGCTTAAGGAATATCGATGACGCACATTTTGAGAAACGGTGCCGAGGTTGTTCGCTTCCGCGTTCGGACCGGCCCGGCTCTCGCGTGAGAGGATTGCATGACGATTGCGCAACAGGAAAGGACGGCCAGCGCGCCGCATGGCTTCGATGTCGAGGTGACGTCGGGGCTTGAACGTTTTTCGGTGCAGCACGGCGAGCTGACGTTGACCAGCGTGTTTCAACCCATTTTCAGCCTGTCGCATATGCGGGCAGTGGGCTACGAGGGGCTGCTGCGCGCGCACGATGCGCTCGACCGGCCTGTGTCGCCGCTTGACGTATTCGGCGAGGCGGCGCGTCTGGGCGACGTGCTGCAAGTCGACCGGCTCGCCCAGACCCTGCATCTGGAGAACTTCAAGGTACTTGGCGCCGAGCGCGAATGGCTGTTCCTGAACGTCCATCCCGGCGCGCTCACCGACCCGTATCTCGCCGCCGCCTTGCTGGCCAACCTCAAGCGACTCGATCTGTCGCCCCGGCGGATCGTGCTTGAGGTGCTCGAACAACGCGCCGAAGATCTCGAACGTCTCGCCGACGCCGTGCGCCAATTCCGCGAGCGTGGTTTCCTGATTGCGCTCGACGATTTCGGCGCGGGCCATTCCAACGTCGAACGGATCTGGCAGTTGAATCCCGACATCGTGAAGCTCGACCGCATCATGCTGTCGCACGCCGCGCATCGTGCGGATATGGCGACGATCCTGCCGGGGCTGGTGGCGCTGCTGCACGAAGCGGGCAAGCTGGTGCTGATCGAAGGTGTAGAAACGGAACACGAAGCGCAGATGGCGCTCGCCTGCGATGCGGACTTCGTACAGGGGTTTTTCTTCGGCCGGCCGAATCCAGGGGCGGCCGACGCGGCGCACGCCACGACTTGCATCAGCGAAGTCACCGACCGCTATCGCGATCAGGCCGAAGCGCGCGAGCGCCGCAATGCGAGCCGTCTCACGCCGTATCTGCGGGCGTTTGAGCGTGCCGCGGAACGGCTCGCAGCCGGCGAACCGCTCGAGGAAGTGTGCTGGAATTTCCTCGCGCTCGACCATGCCGCGCGCTGTTTTCTGCTCGATGCGAAGGGCAAGCAGGCGGGCCGCAACGTCGTGTTGCGTGCCGATCGCGCGGCGCATGAGACGCGCTTTTTGCCGCTTGCCGACGCGCAAGGGGCGAACTGGCTGCGTCGTCCGTATTTCCGTGCGGCGATCAACGCGCCTGAACGCGTGCATGTGACGCGTCCGTATCTGTCGATCAACGAGGCGCTGCCGTGTGTGACGCTGTCGGTGGCGACGCGCGTGGGTGATCAGACGTGCGTGCTGTGCGGCGATATCGATTGGGTCGAAGAATAGAGGTTCGGATGCTTCGCTCCGGAGGGTGAGCGGCGGTCCTCATGGCCTAGATTGGCGGGACGCGCGGCGGTTCTGAGATCATGTCGTTTTTAACGACCCACAGCCGCGCTTATGTCAGTCCTACTTGAAGTCATCGCCACGACCGTTGCCGACGCCCGGCTTGCCGTCCAGGCCGGTGCGAACCGTCTTGAACTCGTCACCGCGATGGGCGAGGGCGGTTTGACGCCGAGCCTTGGGTTGATCGAGGCGGTGGTTGCCGCGAGCGCCGTACCCGTCAACGTGATCGTGCGACCGCATAGCCGCTCGTTCGTGTACGACACTGACGACTACGCCGTGATGCTGCGCGACGTGCGTGCAGTCAAGGCGGCGGGCGCGAACGGCGTGGTGATCGGCATGCTGACGGCGGATGGCGAGATCGACCGCGAAGGCCTCGCACGTGCGATCGATGCGGCGGATGGCTTGGCTATCACCTTCCATCGTGCGTTCGACGAAACGCGTGATCTGCAGAAAGCGCTCGACGTGCTGCTCGGTTTCGACGCCGTGACGAATGTGCTGACCTCGGGCGGCAAACCTTCCGTGCTGCAGGCAGAGTCGATCGTGAGTGAGCTGGTACGGCAAGCGGCCGGCTCACATTGCACGGTGCTGGCGGGCGCCGGTTTGACCATCGATGCAGTGGGCGGCTTCGTGAGCGCGACGCAAGTTCAAGCGGTTCACTTCGGTTCGGGTGTGCGCGTTGGCGGCAACGGTCTTGCGCCCGTCGATGCGGCGAAAGTCGCGCAGGTGAGGGCGCTACTGGACACAAAGCGTGGCTGATTCGTCAGGAAGATAATCAGCGCTATTGGGCACAACGCGGTGCAAATCCACCAGGCAAAAAAACGCCGCTTCGAGGTTCAACCCGAAGCGGCATTTTTCATCTACGCACTGAGCGAAAGAATTACTTCGCGACGACCACCGGAATCCCGCGCAACTGCCCGGCGCCCTTCATCTCTTCCAGCGACTTCTTCACCGATGCGCTGGTCGCTGCTTCGATCTGCAAACGCGCCGCGAGATCGCGTTCGCCGCGCTTCACGCCCGCCAGATTCGCCAGCTTCACGTGACCATAACCGCGTACACGCGCATGCAGATCGGCCAGCTTCGCGACGTCTTCCAGATTGTTGGCGTTGAGCTTCGCGAACGCGCGTTGCAACGTGATTTCGTAATCGCCGGCGAGTTCGCGCTCCATCTTGCGTTCCAGCGTGCGGCCGAACGGATCGAGCATCGTGCCACGCAAGCCGCTAAATTTCGCCATTACGCCTAGCACCGGCCACATCCATTGACCGAAGGTCTTCTTGGTCGGATTCACCCCCGGTTGAGGACGCGTGAGCGTCGGCGGCGCGAGGTTGAACTTGATGCCGAAGTCCTTGCCCGCGACACCTTCGAATTGCGCTTCCAGTGCTTCGCGGAAGGCCGCATCCGTATGCAGGCGCGCCACTTCGTATTCGTCCTTCACCGCGAGCAGACGATAGAACGTCGTCGCCACGGCACGCGTGATGCGCTCGCCCTTTGCATCGACCGCGGTTTCGGCACGGCGTGCCGCATCGACCAACGTGCGATACCGCTGCACATAACTCGCGCCACCGTACGTTTGGAGACGACCCTCGCGATGCGCGATCAGTTCGTCGAGCGTATCGACGCGCACCGTCTGCTTCGCCAGATGCCGGGCTTGCCACAGCGATTCGAGCGCAGCGGGGTCTTCCGCAGCAACACGCCCGATCGAAAACGCCAGTTGATTCATCTGCACCGCGACGTTGTTCAATTCGATCGCGCGCATCATCGCGGCGAACGACACGGGCACGAGGCCAAGTTGCCAGGCGTAACCGAGCATCAGAATGTTCGCGCCGATGGTGTCGCCGAGAAAACGCGTCGCGAGCGCCTGGGCGTCGCACGTCGACATGCGATCGTCGCCTGCCGCGTGGCGCATCTTGTCGATCAACGCGTCGGCATGCAGCGTCGCGTCCGGGTTCTGCACAAAGGTCGCGTTCGGAATCGCATGCGTGTTGACTACGATGCGCGTGCGGCCATGACGCACCGTCTGCAAGGCATCGGCACTCGCGCCCACCACCATATCGCAGGCGAGCAGCACGTCGGCCTGTTGCGTGTCGATACGCACCTGATTGAGCCACTCGTCGCGCGCGGCGAAGCGCACGAACGACAACACCGAGCCGCCCTTTTGCGCGAAGCCCATGAAGTCGAGCACCGACGCGCTCTTGCCTTCCAGATGCGCGGCCATGCTGATCAATGCGCCGACCGTCACGACACCCGTGCCGCCAACACCGGTCACCAGAATGTCGTAAGGCGCGGCATCGAGATGCGTCGCGGGAATCGGCAAGGCGTCGACGCGCGCGGCGAGCGCGGCCGGATCGAACGCGGCGCCCGCGGCTTTCTTCAGCTTGCCACCTTCCACCGTGACGAAGCTCGGGCAGAATCCGTTCACGCAGGAATAGTCCTTATTGCACGACGATTGATCGATGCGGCGCTTACGCCCCAACGCTGTCTCAAGCGGCTCGACCGACAAGCAATTCGATTGCACGCCGCAATCGCCGCAGCCTTCGCAAACTTCCTCGTTGATGAAGAGACGCTTGTCCGGATCGGGAAACTCACCTTTTTTCCTGCGACGCCGTTTTTCAGCCGCACAGGTCTGGTCATAGATCAGCACGGTCACGCCGTCGATATCGCGCAACGCGCGCTGCACCGTGTCCATTTCGCTGCGATGGTGGAACGTCGTGCCTTTTGGGAAGAGGTCATGATGGCCGTCGTATTTCTCCGGCTCGTCGCTGACCACGACGAAACGCGACACGCCTTCGGCTTCCACCTGACGCGCGATCTGCGGCACCGAGATGCTGCCGTCGACCGGCTGGCCGCCCGTCATCGCGACGGCATCGTTATAGAGGATCTTGTAGGTGATGGTGGTGTTCGCGGCCACCGCCTGGCGGATCGCGAGAATGCCGGAGTGAAAGTAGGTGCCGTCGCCGAGATTCTGGAATACGTGGCGCGTTTTCGTGAACATCGAATGCGAGGCCCAATCGACCCCTTCGCCGCCCATCTGAATCAAACCGGTAGTGTCGCGTTCCATCCACGACGCCATGAAGTGACAGCCGATCCCCGCATGCGCGATCGAACCTTCAGGCACTTTGGTCGACGTGTTGTGCGGGCAGCCCGAGCAGAAATACGGCGTACGTTTCACGCTATCCGCCGCATTCGACAGGATTTGCGGCGCCACCAGATCGACCACGCGCTCGCGACGATCGAGCGCCGGCTTGTGCTTCGCGAGCCAGTTCGCGAACACCGGCAGAATGCGCGACGGGCGCAATTCCCCGAGCGACGACAGCAGCAGCGTGCCGTCTTCGGCGTTCTTGCCGACCACGATCGGCCGCGTGCCTTGCGTGCGGTTGTACAGATAGTCTTTGATCTGCTGCTCGATGACCGGGCCTTTCTCCTCGATCACCAGCACTTCGGACAAACCGGACACGAACGCGTCGATGCGCGTCATCTCCAGCGGGAACGACAAGCCGACCTTGTAAATGCGCACGCCGGCCGCTTCCAGATCGGCGACCGTCAGATCGAGCCGGCGCAGCGTTTCCATCAAGTCCAGATGCGCCTTGCCGCACGTGACGATGCCGACGTTCGCATGCGGACTCGGCGCGATCCATTTGTCGATGCTGTTGGTGCGCGCGAAATGACGGACCGCGTCGAGCTTCGCGTGCATCCGCGCTTCGATCGTGAGACTCGGCAGATCGGGCCAACGGTTATGCAAGCCGCCGGCGGGTGATTCGAAATCCTGCGGAACCGTCCATTCGGTTTGCAACGCATCGAGGTCGACCGTCGAACCGGATTCGACCGTTTCCGAGATCGCCTTGTAGCCGACCCACGCACCCGAGAAACGCGACAGCGCCCAGCCGTACAGGCCGAACTCGAGCATGTCGGCAATGTTCGACGGATTCACCACCGGCATATGCCATGCCATCAACGCGAAGTCGCTCTGATGCGGCATCGACGACGACACGCAGCCGTGATCATCGCCCGCCACCACCAGCACGCCGCCGTGCGGCGACGAGCCGTACGCGTTGCCGTGCTTCAGCGCATCGCCCGCGCGATCCACGCCGGGGCCTTTGCCGTACCACATCGCGAATACGCCTTCGACGGTGCGCTCCGGGTCCGATTCCACCCGCTGCGTACCGAGCACCGCGGTGCCGCCCAGTTCTTCGTTGATCGCCGGCAAAAAGCGAATATCACTCGCCGTGAGCAGTTTCTTCGCTTTCCACAACTGCTGGTCGACCATGCCGAGCGGCGAGCCACGATAGCCGCTGATGAAGCCGGCGGTGTTCAGGCCCTGCGCGCGGTCGACTGCGCGTTGCATCAGCGCGAGGCGCACCAGCGCCTGCGTACCGGTCAGGAAGATCCGGCCGCGCGTGGCGGTGAGGTTATCGGACAGCTTGTAGTCGGCGAGAGCGGGCGTGCCGTCGATGGGCAGGCGAGCGGTCATGGGTGAGTCTCCTATGTCGATCGGAGTTGGCGCTTTAGCGCTTACTCCGATCCCATGCAATTAATTGCGGTTTGCATCCGCGCGCCGTGGGGTGGGGGCCACAAAAGGCGGTGCGGCGAAAGAGACTCTATTTTTTAGCGCCAATTGGAGTGATTTTTTTCTACTTGGCGACGCGTTCAGCGAAACAGCGCGACGGCTCGCGCGTTTTAATGAAGTTTTGAGATGGATCTGCCACGTGGCGGACGGGTTCGGGTATGCCCTGGTGCGTTTCAGTCCTGTTTTTACGGCGCGGGCGCCTTCGCCATAGGCGCGGAGACAGGTGCTGAATCGAGCGGCACGACCTCGTCGAAATGCGAGTAATCGATGTGACTCACGCCGCCCTCGTCACGCATGATGTCGGCGAAACGGTGTTGCCAGCGGATCTGCTCACAACGCCACATATGGCGCGCCTGCATGGTCTGCGAGGTCGATTCGTCGACCCCTTCGAGCGTGAGCCACAGCGACGCATCATGGCCCTTGAGCGTTTCGGCGGTCTCGCCAAATAGCGGACTGCTTTCGTCGATGACGTGCATCATGACCCAGCCCAGTTTGAACACGGGATGCTGGTCGCGCACCAACGTCAAGTCGTAGAGCTTGCGCAGCGTATAACCTTCGGTGGAGGTTTCCAGTCGCATGAGGCGGAGTTTCGCCCGCGCTTCGGCGATCACGTTTTGACGCGCGTTGGCGGCACGCACCATCAGCGTCATGCGGCCCTCGTACGGCCATACGACCGCGTAGCGGGCGAACATGATCTTGGCGTGCGGACGTGAGAAGCGCGCGAAGATCAGCCCGGTCGCCAACGCGATGCTGGACATGCCGACAAAGATCTCCAGTGTTGCGATCCAGTGGGCGTAAACCGTTTGCGGGTGCATGTCGCCGTAGCCGACCGTCGCGAGCGTTTCGACGCTGAAGAAAAACGCGCCGCTGAAGCCTGCCGGAAACTGATTGGCGATCGGTGCGTTGCCGAGCATGTAGAGCGCGGCAAACACGGTGTTGAGCAGCAGGAACAAGACCCCGAGCGAGACGAAAAACGTCGGCCAGCGGACCATGAGTGCGCGGTGATAGAGATCCTGCCAGAGCGGCGTCGGCATGCCGTGCGCGATAACGACGCGATCATCCAGGCGCAATTCCCGGCTGCCGCGCGTACGAGGTTTCTGCGCACGCGTTTCGTCGTCGCCGATGCTGGAAAGATGGTCTGGTGATTCGGTCGCCATCGCGTGCCCGTGGAGAGGAAGAACGCGTAAAGCGTAGCACGCCGGTTAGCGCGCGGAGGGGGATTGTCGGCGCGCTGAAGGGACGTTGGAGAGCGTGCCTCAACGGCAGGTTGCACAGACGTCGAGGTAGCACATCGACGGCGTGTTGCCCGGGCGCCGAGGCGGCGCTTCCAACACCCGCCTGCGGTACTTTGGGCGAGCGTGCGGGAGATGCGGCGATTCCGCTCGCTTGACGCACACGCCTCTACCAATGCGCCCGCTGAAGGTCTACGGAAACGCCCTCGGTTTTGGAATGCCGGCGCCGTGTTCGATGTCGTCGACGCCTTGCTGGTGCGCTGCTGCGATAGCTTCGGCTTCGTCCGCGTAGCCGTTGTCGCCGCCGACGGTGGTCCACGGCTTGACGGCTTTCTCGCGATGCCGGATTTCGTATTCCGCGTCCCAGCGTGCGCCGTTGAGTTCGAGAGGGCGGACGTGAATCGAGTACACGCCGTAGAGGAAGAGCTGTTCAGCCATGATCGCCTCCAGCCGGTTGATTTAGAAGCGGCGCTGTGCGATGGACGCAGCGCCGGGTTGCCTAGAGTTCGATTTCCCCGAGGATGCGGTGCGCGAGCGCCTTGGCTTCCTCGAGGGCTTCCTCGGGCGTGGACGAAGTGGCTTCGACTTCGTAGACCGTGGTCTCCTGGTCGGTGCTTGCTTCGCCCTCGTCGCGGGAAAGCGTAACGATGCCCTGCCACGTGTCGCTTTGTACTTCTCTTATCGAGGCGGTGGCCGTGTAGATACCTTTGGTGTAGGTGATGTCATCCATGGCGACGCTCCTTCTTCCAAAGGGTTGGGTTTTTTCATCCTAGCACGATGACCGGGCTTCGGTTTTTCGGCTACGCGGCGCGTATTGTTGGCAACCGATGTCGACAACAATACGCGCCGCACAAGGCAAAAAAACTACAGCAGCGCCACAACCTCATCCAAAGAAGGTGCATGCGCGCCAGCATGGCGGCACGCCGCGGCGCCGGCGGCCAGAGAAAAGGCCAGGTGCTCCGGCCACGCTCGCTGCGGTGCGGTCATCAAGCTGAACAGCAGACCGCCAATCGAGGCATCCCCCGCTCCAACCGTATCGATAACTTCCACTCGTGGTGGCCGGGCCTCTACAACCATCGCGCCGTCGATCAACATGGACGTCTCTGGCCCACGCGTAACCAGCACGGTGGCTGCAGGATTCATCGCCCGCAACTGGACAAGCGCGCCGGCCTCGTCGTCCGTCTTGAACAGCATGCGCAAATCTTCGTCCGACACCTTGATCAGATCAGCCAGCGCGGCCATCTTCCGCAACGTGGGCTCGTAGCCATGCTCCATCAGATTGCGGTAATTCGGATCGAAACTGATCTTCACGCCGCGCGAGCGCAACTCGGCGGCCAGCGCGGCAAGCGTGTCGCCAAGCGGCTGACGCACCAGGCTGATGCAACCAAAATGCGCCCACTTCACCTGCCCGATCCAGCCAGCCGGCAAGCGCGTCGGATCGAACGCCAGATCCGCGCCGTTCTCACCCATGAAAAAGTACGCCGGCGGATGCGTCTGATGAACGATCGCCAGCAGAGGCGGGCGCTCCACGCGCTGCATGAAACGCATATCGAGTCCCGCGGCAATGCTCGCGTTCCACAACTCATCGGAGAAGTTATCGACGCCCAGTGAGCCGGCACACGCCGTCGGCAAACCGAGCCGCGCCACGCAGCGCGCGACGTTCCAGCCGGCGCCGCCAGGACGCGAGAGCCATTGCGAGGCGCCGGTCCGCACGAGATCGGTGAGGATGTCGCCGGCCGAGACGAAGAAGGGGAATTCGGTGTTTGCGCTCAAGTTGCTCATTTTGCTTACTCCGCGGATTCGGACGCAGCGGCCGCGCCGTCAGGCAGTGCGTGCGCCAGCACCTCGTAGCACGCGCCCATCGTGTGATAGTCGGTCTTGCCGGCGGGACTCTTTTCGTCGCTGTACTTACGGTTGTCGCACGTGAGGATGCGGTACCACGCGCCGTACTTGTGATCGACGAAATGCGCCCAGCTATAGCGCCAGATCTCGTCGTACCAGTCCCAGAAACGCTCGTTGCCGGTGCGCTTGGCGAGCAGCGCCGCGGTCGCGAACGTCTCCGCCTGAACCCAGAAATACTTGTCGTGATCGCACACGGTGCCGTCCGGGCCGAAGCCGTAATAGAGGCCACCGTGGTCTTCGTCCCAGGCGTGGGTCATCGCGGCGTCGAATAGCTCAATCGCGCGCGGCAGCAGCCACGGCAACGGACGATAGCGCTCGAGAATCAGCAGCAGCTTGGCCCACTCGGTCTGGTGCCCAGGCTGGAAGCCCCACGGACGGAAGATGTTCGAGCTGTCTTCCTCGTTGTAATGCCAGTCGACCGACCAGTCCGCGTGAAAGTGCTCCCACACGAGTCCTTGCGAGAGCTTCGCCTGGCGCAGCGTGATGTTCGACGCCACCCGTTCCGCACGGTCGAGATAGACGAGGTGCCCGGTCGCCTCGTGCGCTGTCAGCAGCGCCTCGGTGGTGTGCATGTTCGCGTTCTGGCCGCGGTACGAACTGACGCGCCAGTCGGGTGTCGCCTCGTCAGCATAGAGGCCGGCGGCGGCGTCCCAGAAGCGATGTTCCATCAACTCGAAGGTCGCGCCGATCATCGGCCTGGCTTCCTCGATGCCGGCCATCGCCGCATGCGAATACGCGAGCAGCACGAATGCGAGGCCGTAGCAGTGGCGCGTTGCGTCGAGCGTGTGTTTCTTGCCGTCGCGCCATTCGAGCTCCCAGTCGTAGCCTTCGTGTTCGGCGTCCCAATGCGCTTCGCGCAGGAAGCGCAAACCGTGGCGCGCGTACTCGAGATGCTGTGGGTCGCCGAACTGACGATACGCCATCGCGTAGTTGTAGATGTAGCGGCACGTGCTCACCAGATGCCGCGTGGTCTTGTCGTAGACGGAGCCGTCGTCGCGGAAGAAATGGAAGAAGCCGCCGCTCGGATCGAGCACGTTCGGCGCGTAAAAGTGCAACGTGTCCTGCACATGAGCGAGGAGAAAATCGCGGCTGCGAAAGCTGTCGACGGGCGGCGGCGCGGCGGCGCCGTTGGCGGGGTGAAGCGGATCGGATTGCGTCATGGCGTTTTTACCAAAGTACTGGCACGGGCAATGAGATGGACGGGCAAGCGGACTTCGAGTTCAGCGGGTGTATCTTCAAGCAGCAACTCGACGCCGCGTCGGCCGAGCGCTTCCTTGTCGACCGAAATGGTCGACAAGGGCGGCGTGGCATGCGCGGCGGCGGGAATGTCGTCGAAGCCGATGATGGCAATATCCTCGGGCACGCGGATGCCGCGCGCGAGGCACGCACGCAGCGCGGCGAGCGCTGCGGCGTCGTTGTAGGCGAATACGGCGTCGGGCCGCGGGCCGGGTGCGTCGAGCAACTGGTGCATCGCGCGTGCAGCGCCGGTGTCGGGATCGAGGCCTGCGTCGATCGTGAGTTCCAGCGATGGGTCGAACAACAAGCCCGCTTCGAAAAACGCGCGCCTGTAACCGAGCGCGCGCTGGGCGATGCTGAAGTGCGCGAGCGAGCCGCCGATGAACGCGACGCGCTTGCGCTGCTGTTCGAACAGATGCCGCATGGCGAGCGTGGCGCCCGCGGCGTTGTCGAGGTTCACCGAGCGCAGGCCGGGCGCCCACAGGTCGATCAACACGAGCGGGCGTTGCATCGCCACCAGTGTGGTCAGCGTTTCGGGCTCCACGAAACCGGCGATCGCTACCGCGTCCGGCGCATGCAGACGCATCTGCTGGATCACGTCTTCGGTCGGACCGGCGGTCAGCACGGAAGGCACGATGCCGCGTTCGCGGCACGCGTCTTCCACGCCATGCAGCACGTGCGAAAAGAACGGGCTGACGGCGAAATTGTTGTGCTGACGGTGCAACAGAAAGGTGAGACGGCGGATGCGCGGCCGCAACTGGGCGGCGTCATAGCCGAGCTGCCGCGCCGCTTCGACCACGCGTTCGCGGGTGGCCTCGGAAAGGCCGGGCTGATTCTTCAATGCGCGTGAGACGGTGCCGATCGACACGCTGGCCGCGCGGGCGACGTCGCGGATGGTTGTGGCCATCGAATGAAGCGGCCGCAAGTGGGGCGGCCGCACGGTGTTTGGGTTCGGCCGATTGTATAGTAAAACGTGGCTAAAACAGCCTCGTGAACGTGTGATCCGTACCCGGAAATACCCGTAGACAGTGCTGCTGGCCTGATTTATGTTGTTTAGTAAAATAAACTAAACAAGGCGTGGGCGTGGGCGTGGGCGTGGGCGTGGCTTGGCTTTGGCGTGGGCGTGGGCGCGCCAGCGCACTCAGTCGACGGCCATCGCCGCCATGTCGGCCTGTCCGCGTAACAGCACCACGCTCTCATCCGCGTCGATCAGCACGAAGCCGCTCGTCTCGTGCTTCGCGCGCCGCTTCGCCAGCGCCGCGACGGACGCGATTTCCTCGCTGCTGTAAAACGACGGCCCGCCGTCCGACTCGACGCGCACGCAGCCGATGGCCATCGTCACGAAGCTGAAGAAGGTCGGATTGCCGCGCCGGTCTTCACCGTGGATGCCGCCGGCCAGCCGGTCGGTGGGCGCGTAGAAGCGCTGCGCGCCTTCGTTGAACAGGTGAATCGCGCGCAGTACGCGCTCCTGCCAGTCCTCGCTCTGGAACAGGATCAGAAAGTCGTCGCCGCCGACGTGACCCAGGAAATCGCGGGTCGGGTCGCAGACGTCGGCGAGTACGGCGGCAGCGAATTTCAACACCTCGTCACCTTGCCAGTAGCCGTACTGATCGTTGAAGGGCTTGAAGTGGTTCAGGTCGACGTAGCACGCGTAGAAGCCCGCGTCGTTGCCCAACAGGCGGGCGATGTGCGAGCTGATCGGGATGTTGCCCGGTAAGAAGGTCAGTGGGTTCGCATAGCGCGCGGCTTCGATGCGCACCTCGGTCACCGCGCGCACCAGCTTCTCGCCGGTGCCGAGACCGGCGTATCTGCCGTGGTTGTCGGTGATGACGAAGCCGTCGGCGAGATAACGCTGATCGTCGCTTGCAAGAAGTTTGGCCATCTGTTCGACGGTCATCGATTGCTCGATGATCACCGGCGACGCGTTCGCAAACTGCAGGCATGGCCGCTTGCCGAACAGCTCGCGGTGGTAAGGCAGCGCGTAGCGGTCCATAAAGCTGCGGCGGTTGATGAGCGCAACCGGCTCGTCGTGTTCGACCACCGCTACCGCATGCAGATCGGGCAGGCGGTTGAACAGTTCGAGCACGTCGTTGTTGGTCGCGTGGCGCGGCAGCGCGGGCGCATGCACCATCATCTTCGCCGATGCCATGCCGCCCGACGGCGACGCGCTGCTCGCTGTGCGCGTGGTCTCCGGGAATACGGCGATGTGACCGGCGCGCAGTGCGTCGCGGGCGTCGTCGGTGACGCTACTGGCCGGCTGGGCATGCGGCCGGCCGAAGAAAAACCCCTGCCCGCAGCCGATCCCCATGTCGCGCACCACGATCAGATCTGCTTCGTCTTCGATGCCTTCGGCCACCAGCCGCGCGCCGCTTGCGTTGGCGAAGTGCTGCATCGCGCGCACGGCTTCGAATTTCAGCGAGTCGCTGGAGATGCCGTGGATGAAGAAGCGGTCGATCTTCACGACGTCCGGTTGCAGGCGCACCCAAAGATTCATGCTGGCGTTCGCGGTGCCGTAATCGTCGAGCGCGAACTGCGCGCCGGCCGTGCGCAACGTCGAAATCACCGGCAGGAAGCTGGCGACATCCAGAATCGTGCTTTGCTCGGTCAACTCGATCACGATCCGTTGCGGATCGACACCGCGACGACGCAGCAGCGCGAGCGTGTCGTCGTGCGCGTCGGCCAACTGACGGATTGCTCCCGCGCTGAAATTGAGAAACAGCTTGCCGTCGAAATCGAGCTTCGCGAACGCGTTGATGCAGGTGCGCGCGGCGGCCTGCTCGAGTTCAAGCGCGCAGCCCTCGGCGAGCGCTTGCGAAAACAGGGCGAACGGCGTTTCGAGCGGTGTGCCGGCGGGGCCACGGATCAGACCTTCGTAGCCGAGGATCGCGCCGTCGTCGAAATCGATGATCGGCTGGAATACGGCGGACAAGTCACGCCGGGCGATCAACTCCTCGATACGCGGCGTAGCGGATCGGGAGGGCGAACGAGGTTGCATGGCAGTTAGGCGTAGCGATCGACCTTCGTCTTATCGACCCATTCAGCCTGGAGTTAAGTGAAGTTTCAGTGACGCGTTGCACCGAGGTGGTGCGTCGCGGCCTTGGGCCAGCTGGCGACGGTTGTGCCACGACCAGGACTTTGCCTATGCCATCCGGCTGAGGCGACAGCGGCGGCGTTTGAGCGTGAAATAACAAAAAAGCCGCACGAGGCGGCTTTCTTCAAATGACGCTCAGGGAGGGCGCTTATGAATGTCCTGTTTGCATTGCGCGCGTATTCAACGTCGCGCGACAGCGGCGGCGGGCCGCTCGCGCGGAGCCGCGCGGGTTTCGCCGCTGGTGTCGCGAGCCCCCCAGCGCTGCGCGAGCGCGGCGCACACCATGAGCTGGATCTGGTGGAACAGCATCAGGGGCAAGACCACGGCGCCCACCGCATGCGAGGCGAAAATCACTTTGGCCATCGGTACGCCGGCGGCGAGGCTTTTCTTCGAACCGCAGAAGATGATCGTGATCTGGTCGGCGCGGTTGAAGCCGAGCCGCTTGCTGACCACGATCGTCGCGGCCAGCGCGAGTGCGAGCAGTACCACGCTGATCAACAGCAGGCCGCCAAGTGCGGACAGCGGGATCTGATGCCAGAGGCCTTCGTCAACGGCTTCGCTGAACGCGCCGTACACCACCAGCAGGATCGAGCCCTGGTCGACGAACTTCAGCACGCCGCGATTGCGCTCGATCCACTTGCCGATCAACGGGCGCAGCAACTGCCCGGCCACGAACGGCACCAGCAGTTGCAAAACGATGTTGCCCACCGTATGCCACGGCGAGGTGCCGCCGCTCGCAGCCTGATTGGTGACGACGAGGCTGACGAGGGCGGGGGTGATGAAGATGCCCAAGAGGCTCGAGGCCGACGCGCTGCATACGGCCGCCGGCACGTTGCCTTTGGCAATGGACGTGAACGCGATCGACGATTGAACCGTCGACGGCAGCGTGCAGAGGAAGAGGACCCCCGCGTAGAGCGCCGGCGTGACAAGTGGCGAAAGGAGCGGTTTAAGCGCGAGGCCGAGCAGCGGAAACAGCGCGAACGTGCTGAGCAGCACTAGCAGATGCAAACGCCAGTGCGTCGCGCCCGCAACGATCGCTTCGCGTGAGAGCTTGGCGCCGTGCAGGAAAAACAGCAGGCCGACCGCAACGTTCGTCACCCAGTTGAACCCGACGGCGGCCTGCCCGTGAACCGGCAGGAAGCTGGCAAGGATCACGGTGCCCACGAGGCACAAGGTGAAATTGTCGGGAAGCAGTTTCGGGCGAGCCATGGCGGAATCTCGATTCGGTGATGCGGAAAGCAGGGCGCGCGAATGTGCCTGCCTCAGGCTATGGGAAACGCCTATTGTTGTTGAAAATCGATTGAATATGCAAATTCATTTACCGAATCGATTAATGAGCATCGCGCATCAGATCGTTGCCTCGGCGGTCTCATGCCCGGGCCGGCGGGCAGTTCCAGTATTGGTGACCGTATCTGTTTGGTCCACTGGCGTTTTGACAATCCGGCAAAAAACCGGCTTGGATTCGTCATACTCAGGACCCTCAGCGGATCTTGCAAAGGCCGCTCGAGCAAGCTGTTTCAAGGCTTTCGCGCAAGGACACTGTCGCGGAAAAACGTCGCAGTAACAAGGTGTTACAACAGCGGTCGAGGCCTAACACTTTTTGGCTCGACACCCTTTGCCGACACCCATAAATTACGCTCAAAGGCCATCGGGATGCCCCGCGCCGCGACAGATACGCAGCGCTCGTGCCGGTCCCAGAACAAGTCCATCGCAGCTCGAACGGTGGGCTTCAGGCAGGTCTTCGGGCATGTGAGTCACTTGGTGGACGGGTTGTCGAGAACGAAGCACTGGGCGTTGGGCGCGGTTATCACTGCGCTGTGCTCGTTCGCCTATGCAAAAGTGCCTGGCGTACCGCACGGCGCCGGTGGTGGCGGTTATTCGCATGCCGCCACGGGTCACGCAATGCGCGGTGATGCGCGCAACGGTGGCTATTACTATGGCGCCGCCAATGCGAGACCGGCTCGCAACAACATGGCCGAGAGCAACGCGCACTCGCCGCGTGGCGGTTCGAACTTCGCCCCCGGCAACTACGCCAACGGCTTTGGCGGCTACAACCCCGGCATGCATCGTGTCACCGGGCCGGGCGGATATCCTAACGACAGCCGCGGCGGCATGCAGTACGCCGGCGCTATCACGCCTGTCAGCGCTGAATCGCGCGCGGTGCCGCGTCCGCCGCCCAACGCGCCGGTTCGCGCCGGTTCGATTCGCGCCGATGTCGCCCGCTACAACGAAGAGCGCGGCGCCCCGCGTGCAGTGCAGCGGCAAGGGGACGACCCGCGTCAGCAGGAAGGTTCGCCGTACCGTAACTAACGGCAGCATGGGAGTCTTGCTCCCGCGCAATGCGGTCTAACGCCGCTCCTCGTCGTACCTCTCGTCTCACCGATTTTCCCTCCTATGCTTCGCCGAATCCGCTTTTCCGGCTTTCAAACCGGTTGCTGTGGTATTGCGCGTCGCTGCCGTCCAAAAAGCCCCTGTCAATGTGACGTTTCGACACCACACTTTTTTGAAAACATTCGGCAGCAAATCGTCTCCCGTCGTCAAATTTGATCGTTTTCGCCGCGGCGCGTCATCCGCATGTCATTTGAACCGTTATCACCCAGTCGGGCGCAATGTCAGTAACGCTTTGCGCGGAACCGCAAAGTCCGCGGCGATGCAGTGACGACGTACACGGCAACCGCTTTATCAGGCCGATAAGTGGCAAAACTAATCAGATCGCTATACCCGCAATAACCCACGATATTTTTGTCCATAAAAATGGTCCGCAAAGATGGTCCCGCCCAGATTGGCTCGATGATCGAACGGACAACAACAATCATTCGCGCGAGCTTCCCCTTTCGCACAGCTACACCTTTTTTGACAAAGACAGGAGAATCCATGAAAACAAGCATCAGCAGTGCGCTGAAGACCACCCTCAAGGTAACCGCGTGTGCCGCCCTGCTGGCCAGTGCATCGTCTGCTTTTGCGCAATCGAGCGTACAACTCTACGGTCAGGTCGACGAATGGGTCGGCGCGCAGAAATTCCCGGGCGGCAAGACGGCGGTCCAGGTGTCCGGTGGCGGCATGTCGACGTCGTACTGGGGCTTGAAGGGGGCTGAGGATCTGGGCAACGGCTACAAGGCGATCTTCACGTTAGAAGGCTTCTTCCGTGCGCAGAACGGCCAGTTCGGCCGCTTCCAGGGCGACACGACGTTCTCGCGTAACGCGTACGTCGGTATCGAATCGCCGTACGGCACGGTGACGGCAGGCCGTCTGACCACGCCGCTGTTCGTGTCGACGATTCTGTTCAACCCGTTCATCGACTCGTACGTGTTCTCGCCGATGGTGACCCACGTGTACCTCGGGCTGGGCACGTTCCCGACGTACTCGACGGATCAGGGCGTGACAGGCGATTCGGGCTGGAACAACGCGGTGTCGTACTCGTCGCCGAACTTCAACGGCCTGTCCGCGACGGCGATGTACGCGCTCGGCAACACGGCCGGTCAGAACAGCGCGAAGAAGTGGAGCGGCCAGGTACTGTATTTCCACGGCCCGTTCGCGGCGACCGCCGTGTACCAGTACGTGAACTTCAACAACGTGCCGGTCGACCTCGGCAGCTTCAATACGTCGGGTGTTCCGGGTCTGAAGAGCCAGAGCGTGGCGCAAGCCGGCGTCTCGTACGACATGAAGTTCGTGAAGTTCTTTGGGCAGTACATGTACACGTATAACCAGCAAACCATCTCGAGCTGGCACGTGAATACGGCGCAGGGCGGCGTGTCCGTGCCGGCCGGCCCGGGCACGGTGATGGCGTCGTACGCCTATTCGCGCGACGGCGGCGGCTTCGACCAGACCCGCCAGACGGCTGCAGTCGGCTACGACTATCCGCTGTCCAAGCGCACGGATATCTACGCGGCTTATATGTACGACAAGATTACCAGCCAGTCGAGCGGCAACACGTACGGCGTCGGCCTGCGCGCGAAGTTCTAAGCCTCTGGGGTAAAGCATGCGGCGCCTGCGAGCAGGTACCGCGCGATGCCAACCCTGCCGAACCAGGCAATACCTGTAAAGCCCACCTTCTCCGGAAGGTGGGCTTTACTGCTTCTGGCGTCCGTTTTTCGCGCCCCCGTCCATCCGATTTGCCGCCCAGTCTTTGATAAACCCGGCAAAATGGCATCGATTGATTCCTGAGACGAGCGATTGAGATGGATACCCTTGTCAGCATGAAAGTGTTTCGCCATGTGGTCGAAGTCGGCAGCTTTGTCGGCGCGGCCGAGCGGATGGAGATGTCGGCGGCAATGGCGAGCAAGCACGTGATGCACCTCGAGCAGCAACTCGGCGCGCGTTTGCTGAACCGCACGACGCGCCGGGTCGCGCCGACCGAGGCGGGTCGCGAATACTACGAGCGCTTGAGCCAGGTGCTCAGCGAACTCGAAGAAGCCGAGCAGGTGGTGGGCGCGGCGAGCGTCGTGCCACAAGGGCGCTTGCGGGTGTCGTCGCTGTCGGCATTCGGCTTGAGCCATGTGATGGCCGCGGTGGCCGACTACGCCGCGCAGTATCCGCAGGTCACCGTCGACATGACCTTGTCCGACCGCGTGGTCGAACTGATCGACGAAGGCTTCGACGTCGCGATCCGGGCTTCACCGAGCGGGCTGAAGTCGTCTTCGCTGATCGCGCGTCAGATTGCGACCGCCCATCTCGTGCTGTGCGCATCGCCGGCCTATCTGCGCCGGCACGGCACGCCAAAGACCGTCGCCGATCTGGCGCGTCACAACTATCTGCAATACGCGGGCGTGGCTCCCCTGGAAGTCGCGACCGCGACCGGCAACGGCACGCCGCGCGTGCGCCTCACCGGCAACCTGATCGTCAACCACCTGGAAGCGCAGCGCGTGATCGTGCTGCAAGGCGCGGGTATCGCGATGCTCGGCACCGAGGTGATCGGCGACGATCTGGCCACGGGGCGTCTGGTGCCGCTGCTGGTGGACGACGTGCCCCCACGCGAGTTGCCGATCCACGTCGTGTACGCGAGCCGCAGGCATCTGTCGGCCAAGGTGCGTTCGTTTGTCGACTTCCTGGCCGAGCGGTTCGCGAACGAATCGCTGTGGCCTTCGCTCGAGCAGATCAAGGCGCTCGCGGTGCGGTAGGCGGCCCGGTCGAGGCGCTCCTACCCGTTTAGCTATACTGGTTGCCAGCACCCATACGCGTAACGATCTGGGGGAGACATGACCGATCTGTCCACGCCGCAGCGCGCCGGCGGCCACAAGCTGCCTGCGGGTCGGCGCCTGCGTTTCGTCACCGCTGCCGCCTTGTTCGACGGACACGACGCGTCGATCAACATCATGCGGCGCATCCTCCAGGCGAGCGGCGTAGAGGTGATCCACCTCGGCCACAACCGCTCCGTAGATGAAGTCGCCACCGCCGCACTGCAGGAAGACGCCGACGGCGTCGCCGTGTCGAGCTATCAGGGCGGCCATAACGAATACTTCCGCTATCTCGTCGACCTGTTGCGCGCGCGCGGCGGCGAGCGCATCAAGGTATTCGGCGGCGGTGGGGGTGTGATCGTTCCTGACGAGATTGCAGAGCTCGAGCGTTATGGTGTCGAGAAGATCTACTCGCCGCATGACGGCCAGCGGCTTGGCCTGCAAGGCATGATCGACGACATGATTGCGCGCTGCGCTGAAGTGGCGCGCGCCACTGCCGCCGTTCGGGAGAGTCCGGTTGGCGAGTGGGTGGCCGATTTGTCGGCGAGTGGGCTGCCGCGTTTCGAGCCGCGCGCAGCGTCGCACGTCGAGACACGGACTGATGATCACGCCAACGCGCGCGATCTTTCCGGCAAGGGGCGGCAGGCGGGTGGAGGGCTCCAAGGCAGCCAGATCGACGGCACCATCAGCATCGCCAGCACCTCCGAACAACCAGACCCTGCAGACTTCACCTTCCGCCGCCTTGCGCAACTGGTCAGCGCGTACGAAGCGGGCCGCGTCAAATCGGCCGAGCAGGAAATACTATCGGTCCTCGCTGAGGCGGTCGCGGTCCCCGTCCTTGGCATCACCGGCACCGGCGGCGCCGGCAAATCCTCGCTCACCGACGAACTGATTCGCCGTTTTCGACTCGACTATGGCGACGCCCTCACCATCGCCGTGCTGGCTATTGATCCGTCGCGTCGAAAATCCGGCGGCGCGCTGCTAGGCGACCGCATCCGCATGAACGCGATCGGTGATTGGGGCGGCGGCGCGCGCGTCTATATGCGTTCGATGGCGACGCGTGACGCATCGAGCGAAATCACGAGTTCGTTGGAAGACGTGCTCAAGCTGTGCAAGGCCGCGGGCTTCGATCTGATCATCGTCGAAACGTCCGGGATCGGGCAGGGCAATGCGGCGATCGTGCCGTTTGTCGACGAATCGCTGTATGTGATGACGCCGGAATTCGGTGCGGCGAGTCAACTGGAAAAGATCGACATGCTCGACTTCGCCAGCTTCGTCGCGATCAACAAGTTCGACCGTAAAGGTGCGCCGGACGCGTTGCGGGATGTCGCGAAGCAGGTGCAGCGCAACCGTGGTGACTTCGCGAAGGCGCCCGACGCGATGCCGGTGTTCGGCACGATCGCCTCGCGTTTTAACGACGACGGCGTGACCGCGCTGTATCAGCACGTGGCCGAGGCGCTGCGCAGGCACGGTCTGCGCTCGGGCGGCGGCCGCCTGCCGGTGCTCGACAACCTGCGCTTTTCGAGCGGCCGCAACGCCATCGTGCCGCCGGCACGCGTGCGCTATCTGGCGGATGTCGCGCAGACCGTTCACGCGTATCGCGAGCGTGCCGACGCGCAAGCACGGGTGGCGCGTGAGCGCTGGCAACTTACAGAAGCGCGCCGCATGCTCGCCGAAGCTGATGCAGGTGCAGGCACAGCCTTCGACGCCGCTACCGCTCCTTCCGCAGGCTCAGACTCAAATGCCTCTGCAAACGCCGCGTACACGCCCCAAACCCAACTCGACACACTCATCGCCCAACGCACCGCCGCCCTCGGCGAACGCGAACGCAAACTCCTCAAAACCTGGCCGCAAACCGTGGCCGCCTATTCCGGCGACGAACACATCGTCCGCGTACGCGACCGCGAAATCCGCACCGCGCTCACCGTCGCGACGCTATCCGGATCCGAGGTCCGCAAAGTCGCGTTGCCGAAGTTCGTCGATCACGGCGAGATCCTGCGTTGGCTGATGCTCGACAATCTCCCCGGCTACTTCCCGTTCACCGCGGGTGTGTTTCCGTTCCGCCGCGAAAACGAAGACCCGACACGGATGTTCGCTGGCGAAGGCGATCCGTTCCGCACCAACCGACGTTTCAAGTTGCTCTCCGAAGGCATGCCGGCCAAACGTCTTTCGACGGCCTTCGATTCGGTTACGCTCTACGGCGAAGAGCCACACGAGCGCCCCGACATCTACGGCAAGGTGGGCAACTCGGGCGTCTCCGTCGCGACGCTCGACGACATGAAAACGCTCTACGACGGCTTCGATCTGTGCGCGCCAGAGACGTCGGTGTCGATGACGATCAACGGGCCGGCGCCGACGATTCTCGCGATGTTCTTCAACGTCGCGATTGATCAACAGATCGCGCGTATGGTGCAGGAGCAAGGTCGTCCGCTCACGGAGGGCGAACTCGCCGCCGCTCGCCGCACAGCGCTGGAAAACGTGCGCGGCACCGTACAGGCCGACATCCTGAAGGAAGACCAAGGCCAGAACACGTGCATCTTTTCGACCGAGTTCAGCCTGAAAGTCATGGGCGATATTCAGGCGTACTTTGTCGATCACGGCGTGCGCAATTTCTATTCGGTGTCGATCTCCGGCTATCACATCGCCGAGGCGGGCGCGAACCCGATCTCGCAACTCGCCTACACGCTCGCGAACGGCTTCACCTATGTCGAGGCGTATCTCGCGCGCGGCATGTCGATCGACGACTTCGCGCCGAATCTGTCGTTCTTCTTTTCGAACGGCATGGACCCGGAGTACACGGTGCTCGGCCGTGTCGCGCGACGCATCTGGGCCATTGCAATGCGCGAACGCTACGGCGCGAACGAACGCAGCCAGAAGCTCAAGTACCACGTGCAAACCTCGGGCCGCAGCCTGCACGCGCAGGAAATCGACTTCAACGATATCCGCACCACGCTGCAGGCGCTGATCGCGATCTACGACAACTGCAATTCGCTGCACACCAATGCATTCGACGAAGCGATCACCACGCCCACCGAAGATTCGGTGCGCCGTGCGGTGGCGATCCAATTGATCATCAACCGCGAATGGGGGCTGGCGAAGAATCAGAATCCGAATCAGGGCAGCTTCGTGATCGAGGAGTTGACCGATCTGGTGGAAGAAGCGGTGCTGGCGGAATTCGATCGGCTGACCGAGCGCGGCGGCGTGCTGGGCGCGATGGAAACGGGCTATCAGCGCGGACGGATTCAGGACGAGTCGATGCTGTACGAGCATCGCAAGCACGACGGCTCGTATCCGATCGTCGGCGTGAACACGTTTTTGAGCGCGCATCCGCATGAAGCGCCGCAGCCGATCGCGCTCGCCCGCTCCACCGACGAGGAAAAACAGAGCCAGTTGAAACGCCTGCGCGATTTTCAGGCGCAACACCGTGACGACGCACCCGCGGCGCTTGAACGCTTGAAGCGCGCAGTGATCGACGACGACAACGTGTTCGCGGTGCTGATGGACGTCGTGCGCGTCTGCTCGCTCGGGCAAATCACGCACGCGTTGTTTGAAGTGGGCGGGCAGTATCGCCGCAATATGTAAGTACCGTACATGCTGCGACTCCAGAACCGAGAGCCGCAGCAAAACACCTTAACAAGCCACTTACCGCGCGATCCCCAGCCGCGCTTTCGCGTCGTCATATTCCTGCGTCAAACGCCGAACCAGCTCACCAACGCTCGGCACGTCGTCCATCAGACCGACGCCCTGGCCTGCGCCCCAGATGTCCTTCCACGCCTTCGCCTTGTCGCTGCCGAAGTTCATCGCGGTCTTGTCCGATTCCGGCAGCGCCTCCGGGTCCAGCCCCGCATTCACGATACTTTCGCGGATGTAGTTGCCGTGCACGCCGGTGAACAGGTTCGTGTAGATGATGTCCGACGCCGTGGAATTGACGATCGCCTGCTTATAGCTGTCGACCGCGTGCGCTTCCTTGGTCGCGATGAAACGCGTGCCCATGTAGGCGAGGTCCGCGCCCATGGCCTGCGCGGCGAGAATCGAGCCGCCGTTGGCGATCGAGCCGGACAACACGATTGGGCCGTCGAACATGCGCCGCACTTCGCCGACCAGCGCGAACGGCGAGGTCGTGCCCGCGTGGCCGCCGGCGCCCGACGCCACCAGGATCAGCCCGTCGACGCCTGCTTCCAAGGCCTTCTGTGCATGCCGCAGGTTGATCACGTCGTGCAGCACGATACCGCCGTAGCTGTGCACCGCGTCGACGATCTCACGCGCCGGTGCGCGCAGGCTGGTGATGAAAATCGGCACCTTGTGTTCGACGCACACACGCACGTCGTGCTCGAGCCGCGTATTCGACTGGTGGACGATCTGGTTGACGGCGATCGGCCCGATGACCGCGTCGGGATTAGCCGCCTTGTGCTCGGCGAGCTGTGCCTGAATCTGCGTCAGCCATTCGTCGAGCAGTTCGGCCGGGCGAGCATTCAGCGCTGGGAACGAACCGACGATACCGGCCTTACATTGAGCTAACACGAGTTCGGGATAGCTGACGATGAACATCGGCGAAGCGACGACGGGCAGCGCGAGTTTTTGCAGGACGGCGGGCAATGCCATGGTGCGAGTCTCCTGATAAACGGACCGGTGCGGTGTAGAGCGCCCGGCGATAGTGAGTTTAGCGGCCCATGGCCTGTGGTGCGTCGAGACTGAACAGCAGCCGTGCTGCCGCTGCAATCCCACCACGCATTTGCCACGCGTTTGCCATGACCGCCCGGAAATTTAAGAACGGTCGTTCGATTATAGGCGAAGCTGGCGGATCGTGTCCGTTTGGAACAGTTGGAAGGAGTGTTCAGGTTCTATGCTTGCGTGGGCTATCCCACCCCGCATCGACACATTGCGCTTCTACAATGGTTTGACTCCCAAACGACAAGAGACTCGCTATGGCCTTCGAGGATTTCACGCCCTTTCGTGTCGCCGTGGGCGACGTCGATATTTTCGGAGTGAAGGGCGGGGCAGGGCCGCCCCTGCTGTTGTTGCACGGTCACCCGCAGTCGCATCTGATCTGGCAGCGGTGCGCGGCGCAACTGGCGGAGCACTTCACCGTCATTGCCACCGACCTGCGTGGCTACGGCGCCTCGGGCAAACCGCCCAGCGACCCTGACCACACACCGTATTCCAAACGCGCGATGGCCGCTGATCAGGTTGCCGTGATGCGCAACTTCGGCTTCGAACGATTCCTCGTGTGCGCCCATGATCGCGGGGCTCGTGTCGCGCACCGGATGGCGCTCGATCATCCCGACGCCGTCGAGCGTTTGATGCTGCTCGACATCGCGCCGACGCTCGCGATGTACGAAGCCACCGACCGCGCCTTCGCGACACACTACTTCCACTGGTTCTTCCTGATCCAGCCAGAGCCGTTGCCAGAGACGCTGATCGGCGCGAACCCGGCCGCGTATGTCGATGCGGTAATGGGCAGCCGTCACGCGGGCCTCGCGCCGTTCGCGCCCGAAGCGCTTGACGCTTATCGCAGCGCGCTGGCGCAACCCGGCGCCGTGCATGCGATGTGCGAGGACTACCGGGCGTCGGCGAGTATCGACCTCGAACACGATCGTGCCGACATCGAGCGCGGCCACAAGATCGGCTGTCCGCTGCGTGTGTTGTGGGGCGAGCAGGGGGTGATCGAGAAGTGCTTCGACGCGCTGGCGGAATGGCGTCACGTCGCGCGGGACGTGAGCGGGCGTTCATTGCCGTGCGGGCATTACATTCCTGAAGAGGCGTCGGACGAACTGGTAGCGGAAATGCTGTCGTTCTTCGAGGCGGTCGAGCAGTAAGTGGCTTCGGTCAGCGCGCGACGCTGCCGCCGTTCGTTCACGCGCGAGGTGACGCGGCGCGGCCGCGCGTTCCGCTCAGCCTAGCGGCGGCAAGCGGCGCGCGACCGGCGTCGACTTGACGATGGCGGTGCTGGTCTCCGCGCGCTCGGTCACCTTCGAGAGAATCTCGTCGAGCTGCTCGATCGAATGCAGGTAGAGACGACAGATGAAGCAATCGTCGCCCGTCACCTTGTCGCATTCGACAAACTCCGGAATCCGCCGGATCACGTCTTCCACCAGATGCAACTGCCCGGGCAAGGGCTTCACGCGCACGATTGCCTGCAGCGTGAAGCCGAGCGCGCGCGGATCGATCTGCACGGTGAAGCGCTCGATCACGCCTTGCGCTTCGAGCCTGCGGACGCGTTCGGCCGTACTTGGCGCCGAGAGACCAACCAGGCGCGCCAGTTCGCTGACCGGCTGGCGGGCGTCGGCCGCCAGCGCAGCGAGCAGCGCGCGGTCGGTTTCATCGAGCGTTGCGGGTGTGGCGGGAGCAAGGCGTTTGGTCATGACGGCCTTCGATTATTAGGTTTCTTTGCGAGACGACTTAAGTTTAGCCCTGTATTCGGGCGATCGGATTAATTACACTGCTTCTCATGCAGGAATCAATTCGAGGGTCGAATCATGGCGTCAAATGAGATTCGCCGCGGCGCGGCGGAAATGACCATGGCGATGCTGATGTCCGGCACCATCGGCTGGCTGGTGGTGTCGTCGCAGCAGAGTCCGTTCAATGTGGTGTTCTTTCGCTGTATTTTCGGCGGCGCGACACTGGCGCTCGTGTGCGCCGTGCTCGGCCTGTTCAGGCGCAAGCTCTTTTCATGGAAGATGCTCGGCCTCGCGCTGCTCGGCGGCGCGGCGATCGTCATCAACTGGGTGTTGCTGTTCGCGGCCTATTCACGGGCTTCGATCTCGATGGCGACCGCCGTCTACAACACGCAGCCGTTCATGCTGGTCGCGCTTGGCGCGCTGGTGTTTCGCGAGCGCGTCAGCGCGTCGACGGTGGCCTGGCTGGTGGTCGCGTTTATCGGCCTCGTGTTCGTGGTGAAGGTCGAGCCGGCGGTGTTGGCGGTGCCGGGCCAGTATCTGGTCGGGGTCGCCTATGCCGTGGGCGCGGCGGCGATGTACGCGGTCTCGTCGATTATCACGAAGCGACTGAAGGGCACGCCGCCGCACCTCATCGCGCTGATCCAGGTGTCGCTCGGTGTCGTGATGCTGGCGCCGTTCGTGCGCTTCGATGCGCTGCCGACCAACGGTGTGCAGTGGCTCGAATTGATCGTGCTGGGTATCGTCAATACGGGGTTCATGTACGTGCTGCTCTACGGCGCGATCCAGAAGCTGCCGACTTCGATGACCGGCGCGTTGTCCTTCATCTATCCGGTGGTGGCGATCATCGTCGACCGGGTTGCGTTCGGACAGACGCTCGCGTGGATTCAGGTGCTCGGTGCGGTGCTGATCCTGCTTGCGGCCGCTGGTGTGAACCTCGGCTGGCGGATCGTGCCGCAGAAACGCCTGTCTTCGACCTGATGGAATGGCTGGGATGCCGATGGATCAGCCGGCAATAGTACGGATTCCGGAGCAATTGGCGCGTCGCATTGTTCATATAGACGGACCAATGACGTTCAACGCGCGCGACTACGAAGCTTCGTAATGTCGTCTGTATGCGGGTTTAAAAGGCGGTGTCAAGCTTCTGTAGGGAAATCACTGATGCGATCGAAAAACCGGCACGCGTATCATTCATATCGACGCTGATCACGTCCGACAGAATTTCCGCCGCTCGCCTTGATGGTCGAGCGGCTTTCTTTTTGGGGCGACGGTTTTGGTGTCTTGCTTGCTGGCGGCCGCCAGCCCTGTGCGCGTCAAGCCTGGCGCGCGACGATGCGCTCGCCATCGATCGCCAATGGCCCGTTTTTGGCCGCCAACTCCTCGACGATCGCGTGCACCAATGTGGACCATTCGCCACGCGGCTTGAGCATGGTGGCGGCAGCGCGCATCGCGGCGGCATCGTCGAGCATCCGCAGCAAGGTGTCGAAGCTCATCGTGCGGACTTCGAGCAGCTTGAACACGATCAACACCTTCAACGCATTCTTCGCATTACGTGCCGGATCGGCCCGTAGCCACGCGACGCGTGAAAACGCTCGTTCCAGCGCCTGCTCGACGTTCGTGAAGGGCGAGCCATGGCCGGGAATCACGAGCCGCACGTCGAGCTTTGCAACGGCTTCGAGCACTGCCTGTTCTTCGGCGAAGCCGCTTTCACCTTCCAGTTCGGGAAAGATCACGCCAAAGCCGTTTTCCCACAGCGCGTCCGCGCTGATCAGGATGCGTTCGTCCGGGCAATACAGCATCAACGAATGCGGATCGTGGCCAGGTGCGCCGAGCACTTGCCAGTCGAGCGCGCCGAGCCGCAGTTGCGCGCCGGGAGCGATCGTCTCGGTGAAGGTGAAGCGTTCGCAGGTCTGGCCGGTGGCGCGAAACGTCAGACGGGTTTCGTCCCAATCGCGCACCGCGTCGGCTTCGGACGCGGGAATCGCGGTACGGCACGGCCACGTCGACTGCAACAGCGCGTTGCCGCCGCAGTGATCTGAATGCAGATGCGTGTTGACGATCAGATCGAGCGGTCGCGCGCCGAGCGCTTGCTGTACGAGCGCGAGGGTTTGCGGCGCGTGCGTCGCGTAGCCGGTATCGACGAGTGCGACACATGCGTCATCGACCAGCAGCACATTGTTCGACGATAGCCAGCCGCGTTCGAAGACCCGGATCGATGCCGGTAGGTTGGTCATGGTGCGCTTGTGTCCGGGTTTGTGCTCGCGTTCGCATTCGCCGATGGTTCGGGTTTCGGCATCACCAGGATTGTCGACGTGCCGATCAACATGGTGTCGCCGCGTTGATTCACCACGCTCCCTTCGAGATGCGTCAGATCGCCGTTCAGACTCGGCTTCCAGTACGCGTCGCGCACGCGCCACTTGATCGTCAACGTATCGTTCGCGTGGACGGCTTTCTTTAGCTTGATATCGAACTCGAGGCCGAGCGGCTGCGCGTACGTGGAGAAATAGGTCGCCAGTAGCGCCATGAAATACGCGGTGGGTTGCGTGCCGGACGCGATCAAACCGCCGAAGCGGCTTTGCGCGGCGTAGGCATCGTCGTGATGCAGCGGGTTGAAGTCGTTGACGAGCGTGGCGAACGACTTCACCGATTCCGCCGATAGCTCGAGCGTCGAGCTGAACGTCTCGCCGATCGTTACGATGCGCGGTGCGACGTTCACCGCTGCGCCTTTGCCTGCTTTGCCATGAACTCCGCGTGGCGTTCCTCGATTGCGTCCCAGACGGCGCGCTTCGCGTCGTCGTCGAACGAAGACCAACTGGCGATCTCGTCGATCGTGCGCAAGCAGCCTTCGCACCAACCGGTCGAGGCGTCCATCCTGCACACGCTGATGCACGGTGACGGCACGGCAGCCTCGTCGTCTTCGTTATCGATGCCCGCTGTCATTGCGTCAGGCCGTCTCGCGCAGCGCCACGTCGATCGCCGGTGCGCCCGTCAACGCAATCAGTTCCTGCGCCGTCAGATTGAACACCGCATGCGGATGACCCGCGGCGGCCCACAGGCTGTCGAGTTCCAGCAGATCGGCATCGATCAGCGTGACAGGTTCGGTGGCGTGGCCGATCGGGCAGACACCGCCGATCGCATAACCCGTTTTTTCGCGGACGAACTTCGCATCCGCACGGCCGATCTCGCCGACTTGCGCCGCGACCTTCGTTTCGTCGACGCGATTCGCGCCGCTCGCGACCACCAGTACCGGCGCGTCGTCTTCGCGGCGGCGAAACAGGATCGACTTGGCGATCTGCGCAACGGAGCAGCCAAGGCCGGCTGCGGCTTCGGCGGACGTCTTGCCGGTTTCCGGCAGCATCACGATCCGTCCCGCGTGGCCGCGTTCGCGCAACAACAGCGCGACGCGGCGTGCGGAGTCAGGCAATGCGGCGAGATCGTCTGAGTCGAGGGAGGCGTGATCCGTCATCGTTTCAGGTCCTGAATGATTTGGCTAAATGTGTGGCCTGCGTCAAACGCAGTTGGCCTGCTCGCTGCGGGCTTTGGCAAGCAACGCCTTGCCGGCGCGCGAGACATTGGGCCGGCCGATCGACGTCGAAATGAAATCACCGATCGCGACAACTTGCGCGAGGTCGACGCCGGTCTCGATGCCGAGGCCGTTCATCAGATACAGCACGTCTTCGGTCGCGACGTTGCCGGTTGCGCCCTTCGCATACGGGCAGCCGCCGAGCCCCGCCACCGACGCGTGATAGATCTCGATGCCTTCCTGCAACGCCGCGTAGATGTTCGCGAGCGCCTGACCGTAGGTGTCGTGGAAGTGCCCCGACAGACGTTCGCGCGGAAACACCCTGGTGACCGCCTCGAACACTTCGCGCGTGCGCTTCGGCGTGCCGACGCCGATCGTGTCCGCGATGTCGATCTCGTCGCAACCGAGCGCCGCGAAACGTTCGACCACATCAACTACCGACGCGACCGGCACTTCGCCTTGATACGGACAGCCCAGCGCACACGACACGCTGCCGCGAATCCGCAGGCCATGTTCCTTCGCGGCCTGCGCGACGGGCGCGAATCGATCGATGCTTTCTGCGATGCTGCAATTGATGTTCTTCTGCGAGAACGCTTCGCTGGCCGCACCGAAAATCACGATTTCATCCGCACGCGCGGCAAGTGCACCTTCGAAACCGCGCAGATTCGGCGTCAGCACGGAGTAGATCGTACCGGCGCGGCGCTCGATGCCGGCCATCACGTCGGCGCCGTCAGCCATCTGCGGCACCCATTTCGGCGATACGAACGACGCGGATTCGACGTTGCGAAAGCCGGCCGCCGACAAGCGGTTGATCAACTCGATCTTGATCCCGGTGGGGACGAATTCTTTCTCGTTCTGCAGTCCGTCACGCGGACCGACTTCGACGATTTTGACGCGTTGGGGCAAGGCCATGATGAGTCTCCCATGCAATGAGCCCGCGCGTGGCGGCGCTCCTTCAGATGAATTCGGTGGTGTTCAAAATCCGTGCTCGATATTTTTGCTCAGTATCCACGCTCTATATCAACCACGCCGCTTACCGTTTCGCCGCGCATCAGCGCCGTCATTTTCCGTGCGACTTGCGCGACGCTCTCTTCGCGCAAGGTGAGCGCGGAAATATGCGGCGTAATCGTGATACGTGGCTCCTGCCAGAACAGATGATCGGGCGGCAGCGGTTCTTCGCGGAACACGTCCAGCGTCGCGGCGGCGACCTGGCCGCTTGCCAGCGCTTCGAGCAGATCCTGTTCGACCAGATGCCCGCCGCGTGCGACGTTGATCAGATAGGCACTCTTCGCGAGCTTAGAGAAGGTGCGCGTGTTCAGCACGTCGCCTGTATCCGGCGTATGCGGCAGCAGATTGACCAGCACTTTCACGCCGTCGAGAAACGCATCGAACTGTGATTCACCGGCGAAGGTCGTGACGCCGTCGATTTGCCGCGCACTACGGCTATACCCGCGTACCGGCATGCCGAACGCCGCGACTGCTTTCGCGACATGCGTACCGAGGACGCCGAGGCCGAGGACACCAACCGTGAAGGTCTCGCGCGGATGCGGATCGAGCACTTCCCAGCGGTGTTCGCTTTGCAGCGTCTGGTATTCGTCGAAACGTCGCAGGTAACGCAGCACCGCATGTGTCACATACTCGGCCATCTGCAGGGCCATGCCGGTGTCTTCGAGCCGGATCAACTGGGCGCTGCGCGGCAACGTACCGGGCTGCTCGTGTTCGAGCGCGAGGATTGCATCGACGCCCGCGCCGAGATTGAAGATCGCGCGCAGATTGTCGCGGCCGGCCAGCATCTCGCGCGGCGGGCGCCACACGACCGCGAAATCGGCTGGTTCGGTGTCGCCCGGTTGCCACTCGCGCAAATCGGCTTCCGGCAGCGCATGGGCGAAGTCGTGAAGCCACGCGGCGGCGTCGGAATGCGGCATGTAGAAGAGGATTTTCATACGGTCCGGAAGGCGCGTGCGTTGTCGAGTCGGATGACGGGAGAGGCCCGGTAGAACGGCTGCAACGCCCGCGGCACTTCAGACGACGCTTGCGGCATGGGCCTCCTCCTGTTACGGATAGGCTTCATTCTACTTTTTCGCCGCGAATCGCGCGCGTTTGCGCACGGGCGTGCGATTTGCCCCTGCGACATGGCCGCGCGTTTGCCCGATAAACAAAGCACAAAAACTTGGTTCGCCCTTGCGACGCCCGGCGGGACAATCATTTCCCGGATTCCGGCAGCGAGGGACAGACATGCTTTCATGCACCAAATCGACATGGCCGCCGCGGCTCGTCACCGTTCCCGGCCTGCACGGCAGCGAGGGCGCGCACTGGCAAACATGGCTCGAACGGCAATTCGCGCGCTCGCTGCGCGTCGAACAGGCCGACTGGGAAGCCCCGGACGTCGCCGTCTGGGCGAAGTCGCTGCGCGATCTGCTCGCGCGCGAACGCGGGCCGTTCGTGCTGGCCGCCCACAGCTTTGGTTGCCTCGCGACTGCGCACGCGTTGCAGCAGGCGTCGCATGCGAACGATGTGGTCGGCGTGCTGTTCGTCGCGCCTGCAAGCCCGGAGAAATTCGCCTTCGCCGGACCGTTCGACGCGCGGCGTCTCGGCGTGCCGTCGATTCTGATCGGCAGTGAAACCGACCCGTGGATGCCGCTCGCCGGTTCGCGGGATCTCGCGCAGCGTTTCGGCAGCGCGTTCGTCAATCTCGGCGACGCGGGACATATCAACACCGCGGCGGGATTCGGCCCGTGGCCGCGTGCCAAGTATTTCGTCGATACGTTGGTGCATTGCGCGGCGCCGCTGCGTTTTCGCGAGGAGACGTTCGAGGTCGCGCAGCACGCGTTTGTTTGAGTGGGTTCGAGTGCTTCGCCTGGCGTTTGGGCAACCGCTGCCCGGCAAGCGATCGAGTCCCCGGGCGCGCAACTGAACGCGTCATTGAGCGAGGAAGCGAAGGAGGACTTGAATGCGCAGTTGAGCGCGAGTGAACCAGTAAGCGATCCGTTAGAATCCCGCTTCACGCTGCACGTTTGTGCGGCCACCGGTTTTCATCATCGATAGGCGGGGACAAGATGGCAGGCAAGACGGGGACATCGCGCTGGCTGGCAGCCGGCATGACGGCAATGACGCTCGCGCTCGGCGGCATCTCGACGGCGCACGCCGACACGTCGCTGCTCAACGTGTCGTACGACGTGACGCGCGAGTTGTACAAGGACATCAACGCCGGCTTCATCACGGCATACAAAGAGAAGGGCGGCGAGAGCGTGTCGATTCGCCAGTCGCATGGCGCGTCGAGCGCGCAGGCGCTGTCGGTGCTGCAAGGACTGCAGGCTGACGTGGTGACGATGAACCAGCCGAACGACATCGACCTGCTCGCCGAAAAGGGTCAACTGGTACCCGCCAACTGGCGCGCGCGTCTGCCTGACGATAGCGCTCCGTACACGACGACTATGGTGTTCCTCGTACGAAAGGGCAATCCGAAGCACATCAAGGACTGGGACGACCTCGCCAAACCCGGCGTGCAAGTGGTGATTGCGAACCCGAAGACTTCGGGTAACGGCCGCTACGCGTATCTGGCCGCATGGGGTTATCGCAAGCAACACGGCGGCACCGATGCGCAGGCGATCGATTTCGAAAAGGCCATCTTCAAGAACGTGCCGATTCTCGATACGGGCGGCCGCGGTGCGACGACGACCTTCACGCAGCGCGGTATCGGCGACGTGCTGGTGACGTTCGAAAACGAAGTGTCGTTGATCGACACGGGTGTGGGCGCGGGCAATTTCGAAGCGGTGTATCCGTCTGTGAGCCTGCTGGCTGCGCCGCCGGTGTCGATCGTCGACAAGGTGGTCGACAAGCGCGGCACGCGCAAGGAAGCGCAGGCGTATCTCGACTATCTTTGGTCGCCGGCTGCGCAGGAAATCATTGCCCAGCATCATCTGCGTCCGCGTGACAAGAACGTGCTCGCGAAGCACGCGGGCGAGTTCAAACCGATCAAGACCTTCACCGTCGAAGAAATGTTCGGTAGCTGGCAGAAAGCACAGCAAACGCATTTCTCCGATGGCGGGACGTTCGATCAGATCATCGTCGACAAGAAGTAAATCTTTGCCTGGAAGTAGAAAGGCCACCTCGGAAACGAGGTGGCCTTTTTTTATTGCGCGCGATTTATCACACGCGCTTCGTGCGCGTAGTTCTTTAGTTCGGCGCCGCGCGCTTATCGCAGCCATGCTCGCAGCCGCTCTGATCCAACGGCATCTGCTGCGCAGCTTCTGCGCGAATACCGAGGCGTTCGAGCAGCTTGCGGTCCGCTTCGGCTTGCGGGTTGCTGGTGGTCAGCAACTGGTCGCCGTAGAAAATCGAGTTCGCGCCGGCGAGGAAACACAGCGCCTGCAACGCTTCGTCCATCTGCTCGCGGCCTGCCGACAAACGCACCATCGCGCGCGGCATCGTGATACGTGCAACCGCGATCGTGCGGACGAATTCGAACGGATCGATCGCTTCGGTGCCGGTCAGCGGCGTGCCTTCCACCTGCACCAGGTTGTTGATCGGCACGGATTCCGGATACGGCTCCATGTTCGCCAGTTGCGCGATCAGGCCGGCGCGCTCACGGCGCGATTCACCCAAACCGACAATCCCGCCGCAGCATACGTTGATGCCCGCATCGCGCACGCGTTCCAGCGTATCGAGACGGTCCTGATACGTGCGCGTCGAAATGATCTGGCCATAGAACTCCGGCGACGTATCGAGGTTGTGGTTGTAGTAGTCGAGACCCGCTTCGCGCAGACCTTGCGCCTGATGCGTCTCCAGCATGCCGAGCGTCACGCAGGTTTCGAGGCCCATCGCCTTCACGCCGCGGATCATGTCCTTGATCGGCTCGAGGTGTCGGTCCTTCGGATTGCGCCACGCCGCGCCCATGCAGAAGCGCGTCGCGCCGTTTTCCTTGGCGACCTTGGCGGCGGCCAATACTTCATCGACCGGCATCAGCTTGTCGGCTTGCAGGCCGGTGTCGTGATGCACCGACTGCGGGCAGTACGCGCAATCTTCTTCGCAACCGCCGGTCTTGATCGACAGCAGCGTCGACAGTTGCACGGTGTTGGCGTCGAAGTGTTCGCGATGGGTTTGTTGCGCGCGGAACATCAGGTCGTTGAACGGCAGTTCGTACAGCGCGACGATGTCGGCGACGCGCCACTTGGCCATCGGCTTGGTGCCTGCTGCTGCGTTGTTGTTGGCGGTGGCCGTGTCGGCTGGCGCCGGAGCGATGTTCAGTTGCGTCATGTCGTCAATCCTCATGGATGGATGTGATGGGTTTTCAGCGCTGCGCGTGGCGCAGCGTCTGCAGGAGTCGGTTGATGTCGAGTTGATCCGCCGCGAGCTCGGGCGAAGCCGGGCTCAAATGCGGCACGATGCCGAGCAAGGGGGCGTCGTATTCACGCGCAAGATGCTCGCGAATCGAAGCGATGTTTTCGTCGGGGAACGTCATATCCGGATCGACACGGTTCGCCACCCAGCCGGCGAGCGTGAGACCGCGCGCGGCGATCGCTTCGGCGGTGAGCAGCGCATGGCTGATGCAGCCGAGGCGCATGCCGACCACCAGCACGACCGGCAGCTTCAGCGCGACGGCGAGGTCGGCGGTATCTTGCGTTGCGGTCAGCGGCACGCGAAATCCGCCGACGCCTTCCACCACGACGATCTCGGCTCGCGTCAAAGCCTGCGCATGGCAATCGACGATGTGGTCGATATCGAACGTGACGTTTTCCAACGCGGCTGCGATGTGTGGCGCGGCCGGTTCCTTCAACAGATACGGCGTGCGAATCTCCGGCGGCAGCAGGACGCTCGACGCGGCGTCGAGTTGATCCGCGTCTTCGTTATGCAGCACGCCGTTCACTTCGAACGCGCCCGCGGCGATCGGTTTCATCGCGGCGGCCTGCAGGCCCTCACTGACGAAACCGCGCAGAAGCGCTGCGGACACGAAGGTCTTGCCGATTTCCGTATCGGTACCGGTGACGAATAGCGACAGCGCGCTTTTACTCGAGCCAATCATGCCGCCTTCGCACCGAGTTGTTGGAAGCCCGCTTCGAGCCGGTCCAGATCCGCTTGCGAATGCGCGGCGGAAAGCGAAATGCGCAGCCGCGACGTACCCACGGGCACCGTCGGCGGTCGGATTGCCGGTACCCAGAGACCGGCACGATCGAGCGTGGCTGCTATGTCGAGCGTGGCATCGTTTGCGCCGATGATCAGCGGTTGCACAGCAGTGTGCGAATCGACTGGCAGCCATGGCGTGGCTTTCAGCATCGCGCGCGTGCGTTCGATCAGTTTCTGCAGATGCGCACGGCGTGCATCACCTTCTTCGCCACCTATGATGCGCAGGCTCGCCGACACCGCATGCGCTGCAGCCGGCACCGACGCGGTCGTGAAGATGTACGGACGCGCGCGCTGCACGAGCCATTCGATCACGGTCTCGTGAGCGACGACGAATGCGCCCGACACCCCCGCGGCCTTGCCGAGCGTGCCGATCGAAATCAGATTCGGCGAGCGCAACGCGGCTTCTGCAATCGCGCCACGGCCTTGCGGACCGAGCACGCCGAAACCGTGTGCGTCGTCGACGATCAGCCACGCGCCGTGCTGTTCCGCGAGTTCGAGCAGACGCGTCAATGGCGCGATATCGCCGTCCATGCTGAATACCGTATCGGAGACGATCACTTTGACTTCGGCGTCCGACGCATCGAGCATCGCGCTCAAGGCTGCCATATCGCAGTGCGGATAGATCTGCACGTCAGCGCGAGACAAACGCGCGCCGTCGATCAGCGATGCGTGATTCAACGCGTCGGAGAAGAGCGTCGTGCCGCGGCCCGCGAGCGCGGTGAGCGTCGCGAGATTCGCCATGTAGCCGGTGCTGAAGTAGAGCGCTCGAGCATTGTCGACGAAGCCGCCGACGAATTCGGCCAGGTCGTCTTCGAGTTGCGCATGTGCGCGCGAGTGGCCGCCGAGCAGATGTGAACCGCCGCTGCCGGCGCCATAGCGTTCCGCGCCTTCAGCGATGGCGGCGATCAGTTTCGGATGGGCGGCGAGGCCAAGATAGTCGTTGCTGGCGAAGCCGATGATCGCGCGGCCGTCGACTGTCATGTGCGCGGCGCACGGCGTGTCAGCGGTACGACGACGGCGGCGCAGACCACGCGCGTCGATTTCCTTGAGGCCTTCGGTGAGTGTGTCGAGCAAATGCATTAGCGGGTCTCCGCGAGCGTGGCTTCGAAGGTTTCGCGTGTGCGCGAGGCGAGCAGCGCGATTTCTTCGTCGTCGAGGATGTAGGGGGGCATCAGATACACCGTGGTCGAAATAGGGCGCAGCAGCAGTTCGCGCTGCAACGCGTTTTCGAAGAAGCGGCGCGAGAATGTTTTGGCTTGCTGAGCGTCGTCGATCACTGCATCGAACGCGAAGATCGTGCCGCACTGTCGCAGATTGCGCACTTGCTTATGTTCGGCGAGCGGCGCGAGCGCGGCCTTTAGCCTGGCGGATTTCTGCGCGTTGACGGTGAGCACGTTGTCGCTCGCGAACAGATCGAGCGTGGCGAGCGCCGCGCGGCACGCGAGCGGATTACCCGTGTACGAATGCGAGTGCAGAAAGCCGCGCGCGGTGTCGTCGTGATAGAAGGCGTCGAAGATTTCATCGCGCGACAACACGATCGAGAGCGGCAGATAGCCGCCGCTGATCCCTTTCGACAGACAGAGGAAGTCCGGCCAGATGCCGGCCTGTTCGCACGCGAAGAACGTGCCGGTGCGACCGCAACCGACAGCGATTTCATCGGCGATCAGATGCACGCCGTACTGATCGCACAGCGCGCGCAAGCCGGCGATATACGACGCGTCGTGCATCGCCATGCCGGCTGCGCATTGCACGAGCGGCTCGACGATCAGCGCCGAGATTTTCGTGGCGCGTGCTTCGAACAACGAGCGAACCTGATCGAGCGCGCGGCGCGCGACGTCGGCGGCGGTTTCGCCTGCTTGTGCGAGGCGCGCATCGGGCGATGCGACGACGTGCGCGTTGCGGATGAGCGGATCGTAGGCGTCTTTGAAGAGCGCGACATCGGTGACGCCGAGCGCGCCGATGGTTTCGCCGTGATAGCTGTTGGCGATGCAGACGAATTCCTGTTTGTCCACGAAGCCGCGATTGCGCCACGAGTGGAAGCTCATCTTCAGCGCGATTTCAACGGCCGATGCGCCATCGGACGCGAAGAACGCGTGACCGAGCATGTTGTTGGTGAGCGCGCCGAGGCGCTCTGCGAGTTCGATGGCTGGCTCGTGCGTGCAGCCCGCGAGCATTGCGTGTTCGAGCGTATCGAGTTGGTCTTTCAATGCCGCGTTGATGCGCGGGTTGGCATGGCCGAACAGGTTGACCCACCAGGAGCTGATCGCGTCCAGATAACGGTTGTTTGCGCGGTCGTAGAGCCACGCGCCTTGGCCTCGTGCGACCGGGATGAGCGGCAGGCGCTCGTGGTGCTTCATCTGGGTGCAGGGGTGCCAGACGGCACGCAGGCTGCGGGTGATCCAGTCTTCAGGGGATGCTGACTTTTCCAAAAGGTACTCCGAGGTGCTTTTTTGCCGTTGCACGGCTGGCTTTTTAGGGCCATTTCAATCGCGCTGCGGTTGTTTCTTGCGCTGCGTGCGGCCTTGGGGAGGCTTGCGGGGTCGAGATTAGCGGTTTATTTCTCGCTGTGCACTAG